>NZ_JBIWIU010000008.1:0-333304 GCF_044764755.1 Streptomyces sp. NPDC093600 | reverse complement strand
CGACAGGGCGACGGCGGGTGCGGAAGCAGCCGAGGCGGGCGACAGGGCGACGGCGGGTGCGGAAGCAGCCGAGGCGGGCGACAGGGCGACGGCGGGTGCGGAAGCAGCCGAGGCGGGCGACAGGGCGACGGCGGGCAGCACGCTCCACAAGCCGGCCAGCAGGGCGAGCACGGCGGCCACCGGCCGACGCCTGCGCGGCCCCCGCCCGTGGGGTGGGGCCGGCCGCGTGGTCCGCGCCGAGGCCGTGAGGCTCATCGTTCCGCTCCTGCCGTCGCCTCGGCCAGCGCCTCTGCCAGCGGACGTTCCCCCTGCCTGCGACGGGCCGGTTTCCCGGGCTCCGCCCCCGGCCGGACCCGGCGGCGGAGCGCGTACGTTCCCGCTGCCGCCGCCGCGAGCAGGGCGCCCGCTCCGGCGGCGACCGGGCCCGGGGCGAGGAGGACCGCCTCGGCCCGGGCGGTCGCGGGCGGAGCGCCGGGGGCCGTGGCGCGCAGCTCGACCGTGACCGAGTCGAGGGCGGGAGGGTCGGGCCAGGGCTCGGTGCGGGTGACCCGTTCGCCGGGGCGCAGGGTGACGGGCAGAGCGCGGGAGGGGCGGTCGAGGACGGTGCCGAAGACCCCGTCGGCACGCACCGAGAGGCGTGGGGCGAGGGCCGTGTTGCCCCGGTTGACCAGGGTGTAGCGGACGGTTCCCGCGCCGTCGATCCGTACGTCCTCGACGGTGAGGGCCGCCAGGCTCGGCCCGCTCACCCGCAGATGGACCGGGACGCGCGCCTCCCGGCCGCCGGCCGCGGCGAGGACCTCGCCCCGGTGCTCCCCGGGCGAGGTGTCGGCCGTGACCGTGACGGTGAACGGCACGTCGGCGCGGGTCCGCGCCGGAACCGTGACGGATCGCGCGGCGAACGCGAAAGGGGCGGCTCCCCGGCCGCTCAGCCGTACCGTGAGCGGTTCCGGGCCGGGATTCGTCACGGACAGGGTGTCCTGCAGCACGCTCCCGGCCGCGCCCTCCAGGTAGACGTACGGCCGCCGCTCGGCCGGCGCGGCCGTCCATCCAGGCGGGGGCGCCGCCGCCACGGCGCCCAGCAGCGCGGCGACGGCGGCCCCCGCCCCGGCCCTTACGCCCCGCATCAGCGCGCCGTGCGCCGCGTGAGCCAGAGCATCCCGGCCGCGCCGGTCAGCAGAACCGTGCCGCCGAGGGTGCCGAGCGCGGTGGCGGAGTCGAGCGGGCCGGTCCTGGGCAGTTCGCCGCCACCGGAGGAGCCGGTTCCCGAGCCGCCGGAATCGCCGGAGCCGGTGCCACCAGAGCTCTGGTCGCTGGACCCGCCCGCGGCCGTGACCTCCAGCTCCAGTGAGGGCTTCGGGTTGTTCTTCGGTGTGCAGACGGCGGCGTCCATGCCGAGGGCGTGGACGGTGAGCACCCCGGCGGTGAAGGTGACCTTGCCGCTCTTCCTCGGGGTGTACGTACCCGTCAACTGCCCGATCCTGATAGGGGTGTCGGGAGGGATCGCGGCGGTGTTCGGAACTCCCTTGACCTTGATCGTGCCCGTGTCCGCGCCGCCGAGAACAAGCTCGGCGCGTGGGGTCATGACGCCCTTGGGGAGCTCGACCGGGCTGTCGGAGACGCCCTTCTCGAAGGACATGGTGATCGTGTAGGAACCGCCGTTCTCGACGGCCTTGATGTCGACGGGCGAGACCGCGCCCTTGGGCCCGATCTTGGTCTCGCAGGCGTAGTCCACGTCGACGACGGCGGCCTGTGCGGCGGGAGCGGAGGCCAGCACCGCCGAGCCCGCCGCCGCGACCGCCAGCGCGAAAGCTGTTCTCCTCCGGTACGGCACCCCAAGCACCCCTTACCGCAAAGTTGCTGACGGCACATCAGATTGGGCGTCAAGGTACGCCGGGGGCGTTGCGGAGGGAAGACAAAGGGAAGGGGGAAGTGCGGGGGAGGTCGCCCTACGCGGGCGCGGCCAGTTCCGCCCAGACCGTCTTGCCCGGGGCGCCGGGTGTGCGCTCGATGCCCCAGTCGAGGCAGAGCCGCTGCACGATGAACATGCCGTGTCCGCCGGGCCGTCCGGCCCGGTGCGGGGTGCGCGGCGCGGGCTGGCCGGCGCCGCGGTCGACGACCTCCAGACGCAGCACCTTCGCGCGGCGCCGGACGCTCAGCGACTCGGGGCCCTCGGCGTGCAGGCAGGCGTTGGTGACCAGTTCGGAGACGACGAGCAGGACGTCCTCGGCGGCGGCCCTGGCCTCGGCGGTGGCGGCGGGCAGCCAGCCCCAGTCGTAGAGCGCGGTCCGGGTGAAGTCGCGGGCGAGCGGGACGGTGCCACTGGCGGCGCCGAGCGAGAGGGTCCGTACGTCGAGGTCGGGACCGGGAGCCGCGGCATCGGCCGCACCCACCGCATCGGCGACATCGGCACCGGAACGCGCGCCGGCGGAGGCTGCACCCGCGCCGTGGCTCGTGGCCTCCTCGACCTCCCCGCCACCGGCAGCAGTGTCCATCAGCGCTTCACCTCACCGATTCAACCGATTCACCAGACAAAAGGACGAAACCTGGGCTCTTCTGCCCGGCCATTCCCACACGACACCCGTCACTCGTCGGGGAGGGCCGCCGCGAGAGAGTCGTGCACGGTGAAGACGACGTCCGCACCGGTGATCTCGAAGACCCGCGCCACCACCGGCCGCATCCCGGTCAGGTGGACCCCTCCCCCGGCGGCATCGGCCTTCAGCCGGGCACCCAGCAGGACGTTGAGCCCGGTGGAATCACAGAAATCAAGGCGTGAGCAGTCGACCACGAGCCGTGAGCGCCCCGCGTCGAGCGCCTCGTCGAGTGGCGCACGCAACAGGTCGGCGGTGTGGTGATCGAGCTCACCCACCGGAGTGAGGATCTCGGTCGCCCCCACGGTCCGGACCTCGACCCGCAGCCGTCCTGACTGCGTGCTGCCGACGTTCTGGCGGTCCATTCCCGTGCCTCTTCTCGCTCTCACGAATGGCGGTTGACGTCGACGAACCATACAAGGTTCGCGCCCTCTACGGCAGTCGGACTCCGCAACATAAATGCACAAAGCGGACAATTGACACTTGCAACGATCGCCGCCGAGACGATAGGGCTAGAGGAAACATCCGACACGGCCGGCTTTGGAGGCGCCGCAAACCGCAGCAAGAAGGAACGATGGAGGAGACCATGTCACCCCGGCTCGACGCTCCGCGTCCCCACCACGCGTCGTCGACAACAACTCCGCCCCCCACCCACGAGCTCGGTCTCGACCTTCCCGAGATCCCGCCCTTCGACCAGGTCCAGGCCCTGGACGCCCGGGCGCTCTCGAAGACCCTGTTCGCCCGCCTCGACGACCTCGAAGAGGGCACGCACGAGTACGCGTACGTCCGCAACACCCTCGTCGAGCTCAACCTCGCCCTGGTCAAGTTCGCCGCCTCCCGTTTCCGCTCCCGCAGCGAGCCGATGGAGGACATCATCCAGGTCGGCACGATCGGCCTGATCAAGGCGATCGACCGGTTCGAACTCTCGCGGGGCGTCGAGTTCCCCACCTTCGCGATGCCGACGATCATCGGCGAGATCAAGCGCTTCTTCCGCGACACGTCGTGGTCGGTGCGCGTCCCGCGACGGCTCCAGGAGCTCCGCCTCGACCTCGCCAAGGCCGGCGACGAGCTGGCCCAGCGGCTCGACCGCACGCCGACCGTCGGCGAACTCGCCGCGGAGCTCGACCTGAGCCGCGACGAGGTCGTCGAGGGCATGACGGCGAGCAACGCGTACACCGCGAGCTCGCTGGACGCCCAGCCGGAGGACGACGACGGCGAGGGCGCGCTCGCCGACCGGATCGGCTACGAGGACCACGGCCTGGAGGGCATCGAGTACGTCGAGTCCCTCAAGCCGATGATCGCCTCGCTGCCGGCCCGCGAGCGGCGCATCCTCTCACTGCGCTTCGTCGCCGGCCTCACCCAGTCGGAGATCGGCGAGGAGCTCGGCATCTCCCAGATGCACGTCTCCCGGCTGCTCACCCGCACGCTCGGCAGGCTGCGCAAGGGACTGACGCTGGACGAGTGACCCCGGCGGTCCCCCGAAGGCTTGAGGAAAGGGCTCGTCCGTCCCGGACGGGCCCTTCCGCGTCAGCCGGTGAGCCGTACGCGCGCGGTGACCGGGTAGTGGTCGGACCGGCCGGCGTCGGCCGTGACGTCGCACGCGGTCAGCCCGGCGGCGGGGGCGGCTCCGCAGCGACGACCAAGCCGTTGGCCTCGGAGCGCAGCGCGTAGGTGTGCCCGGCCGTCGGCGGCGGGGCCTCGGCCGCGTGGGTGTGATGGGCCGGCAGGGTCACCCCTGTGAACAAGAGGGCGCAGAGCGCGGCGAGTTGGCGGGGACCGGCGCTCCGGCCGGCCCGGCACGGAGTGCCGTTGCTACTGCTGTGCCCACCATGTCCCCGCCGCCCCGCCGGGCGCGGTGACCAGGGCGACGAGCCATCCGGCGATGCGCTGGATGATCAAGTGCAGCCCTCCCGCGCGGAGTTCGAACGCGGGGCGACTCGTGGTACTTGAGTCCATGGGCCGAGTCGTAGTCATAGTTCGCAGTCCTCTCGCTGGGCTTCAGCCATGCGGCTTGCACGTCCTCTGGCTCCTGTCGCGCGCCGTTGCGTGACCTCGATCGAAGAAAGGACCCAACGCCACGACGTGACGGGGGTGTCCGGCTTGTTCGACGCTATGCCGCGATGTGAGATGTGCGGGCCGGTATCAGACACGGCGCATCGTGTACGGCGAGTTCACGCACCGCGAGCAGCAAGTACTTCAAGCAGCGGTGGTGTGTTCCAAGCCTCTCTCAGAGGTCTTCGACGTCCCGTCGGGTTATCGCGCTGATCACGGGAGAAGCGTATCGCTCCCGCCCCCCGCTCCGTCTTGGTCCGTATACAAAAGCGGAGGTGGAAGTTTGACGTTATGGAGGGCGCGTCCGACGTACAAGGTCGTCGGTCTCACGCGCCCCGCCCGTGCCGGTGTGCAAGTGGTAACGCTGGATTCGGCACAGGGTTAGGGGTACGTACACGCGCAAGCCGCCGCACTTTCGCGGTCGCAAGGCGGCATGGGCCAGACGCGGGTCGCGCTCGGGAGGGTCCCGGAGGGCCGCGATCCGGTGGGGTGTGACTCGGGCGGGAGGGGCCCGGGCGGGAGGGACGCGGCGATCCACGACGTCCCGTAGAAGGACCTTGGGGAAGAACCCTTCCACCCAAACCCGGCACCCTCACACGTTCGGGTGACAAGGTGGCAGAACGCGCGGACGGCACGGTACGGTCGCGCCAATTCACATGCCCCATAAAAGATTTCGGCCCTCGGCGGGACTGGCATCCCGGTCGAGGGCCTGATCACCCAGGAAGAAGAGACCTTCCCGATGACTGACACGCAGTTTAGCGCGGCCGTGTCCGCGTACGCCGGAGTCACGCACATCCGGCATCGCCACGACGAGAAGTTCACCGTCGTCGGCAACCACCTCGCCCAGCACAAGGACCTGTCCGCCTGCGCGATCGGGCTCGGGGTGTACATCCAGTCCCTGCCCTACGGTGCGCTCGTCGGCATCAAGGTGCTGGCCGCGCGGTTCCCCGAGGGCGAGGCGCGGATCGCCAACGCGCTCAGGGAGCTGGAGGCGGCTGGGTATCTGAAGCGGAAGGTCGAGCGCGCGGCGGGGGCGAGGCTCGCGACGCGGACGTACTGGTACGAGAATCCGCACCGGGTGGATCTGGTGAAGCGTCGCCACACCGTCCCGGGACGGGTCCGTGCCGCCCCCGACGCCGCCGTACCTACCGTCACCGACACCGCCGGACCCGTACACGCCGCGGAAGCGCCCCCGCTCGCCGAGGAGTTGCGGCCCGCCGCCTCGCTGCTGGCCGGACTGCGGCAGGCCGACCCCCGGCTGCTGCTGTCCGAGAACGACGTCCGGTGCCTGGCCCCGGCGGTACGCACCTGGCTGGAACGAGGAGTGGAGGCCCCCGCCGTGGTGCGCACCCTCGCGGGTCAGTTGCCGCCGGGGACGATCCGCTGGCCCGCCCGGCTGCTCGCCCACCGCCTGCGGGAGTGGCTGCCGCCCGCGCTGCCGGCCGCACTGCCGGCCGCGTCACCGCCCGGGCCGACCGGGCCGCTGCCGATGCAGACCTGCGAAGGCTGCGACCGGGCCTTCCGGGCGGCGGCGCCGGGCAAGTGCCGGGACTGCCGGGAGCCCCGGGGCGGTCAGACGCCGGACCGCGAGCCGGTCGGGACGCCTCGGTGCCAGACCTCGGAGACCAGGGGGACGCCCGGGCGGTAGGCGAGGTGGACGTGGGAGGGGGCGTCCAGGATCGCCAGGTCCGCGTAGGCGCCCGGGGAGAGGCGGCCGATGTCGGTGCGGCGCAGCGCGGCCGCGCCGCCCGCCGTGGCGGACCAGAGCGCCTCGTCCGGGGTCATGCGCATGTCCCGTACGGCCAGGGCGATGCAGAAGGGGACGGAGGAGGTGAAGGACGAGCCGGGGTTGCAGTCCGTGGACAGGGCGACCGTCACGCCCGCGTCGAGGAGGCGGCGGGCGTCCGGCCACTGGGCGCGGGTGGAGAACTCGGCGCCCGGGAGGAGAGTCGCGACCGTGTCGCCCGAGGCGAGCGCGTCGACGTCGGCGTCGGTCAGGTGGGTGCAGTGGTCGGCGCTGGCCGCGTCCAGTTCGACGGCGAGCTGGACACCGGGGCCGTACGAAAGCTGGTTGGCGTGCACGCGGGGGTGCAGGCCCTTGGCCTTTCCGGCGGTGAGGATCGCCCGCGCCTGGTCCCCGTCGAAGGCGCCCTTCTCGCAGAAGACGTCGATCCAACGGGCGTACGGGGCGCAGGCGTCCAGCATGTCGCCGGTGACGAGGTCGACGTAGGCGGCCGGGTCGTCGGCGTAGTCCGGGGAGACGATGTGCGCGCCGAGGTAGGTGACCTCGTCGGTGTGGGCGGCGGCGATCCGCAGGGCGCGGGCCTCGTCCTCGACGGTGAGGCCGTAGCCGGACTTGGTCTCGAAGGTGGTGGTGCCCTGGCGGAGGGCCTCGCGCATGTAACGGGCGACGTTCGCCGAGAGGGCCTCGTCGCTCGCCGCCCGCGTCGCCGCCACGGTCGTACGGATGCCGCCGGCCGCGTACGGCTGCCCGGACATCCGGGCGTTGAACTCGGCCGTGCGGTCGCCCGCGAAGACCAGGTGCGAGTGGGAGTCCACGAAGCCGGGGATCACCGCCCGGCCGCCCGCGTCGACCCGGTTGTCAGTGGCGGGTGCTTCTCTTGATTCACCGACCCAGACGACGCGGTCGCCGTCGATGACGACTGCCGCGTCCCGGATCAGACCGAGGGCGGTGCCATCACCGAGGGAGGGATCGTTGGTGACCAGGCTGGCGATGTTGACGATGGCGGTGGCCGCGGTCGCCACGGGGCTGTTCGTGCTCGTGGGGGCGGAGGTCGCCGCGGGGCTGTTCGTCGCCGCAGGGCCGGTGTTCATGGTGAGGGGTGTCTCCTTCAGCCGCGCAGGGCGGCGATCGAGTCGGCGAGGGCCCGGGGCACGTCCGGCACCGAGTGGTGGACCCCGTCCCGTACGACATGGCGGCCGCCCACGACCGTGTGCCGGACGTCCGCGGCCGACGCGGCGAATACCGCCGTCTCGGCTGCCAGACGCGGCAGCGGTCCCGCTGTCCTGACGGAGTCGAGCGCGATCGTCGTGAAGTCGGCGAGGGCGCCCTCCTCCAGTCGGCCCGCCGCGCCCCAGCCGAGGGACGCGTGGCCGTCTGCGGTGGCGGCCCGGAGCAGGGCCGCGGCCGTCCAGTGGCCTCGGGTGCGCGAGCGCAGGCGCTCGTTCAGCTCCATGGCGCGCGCCTCCTCCAGGAGGTCGACGACGGCGTGGCTGTCGCTGCCGAGCGACAGCGGGGAGCCGGCCCGCTGGAGTGCGACGGCCGGGCCGATGCCGTCCGCGAGGTCGCGCTCGGTCGTCGGGCACATGCAGGTGCCGGTCGTCGAGGAGCCGATCAGCGCGATGTCGGTGTCCGTGAGGTGGGTGTTGTGGACGCCGGTCGTCAGCGGGCCGAGCACGCCGTGGTCCGCGAGGAGCTGGGTGGGGGTGCGGCCGTGGGCGGCGAGGCAGGCGTCGTTCTCGGCCGTCTGCTCCGAGAGGTGGACGTGCAGCGGCGCGCCCCGCTCCCGGGCCCAGGTCGCGACGGTGGCCAGCTGGTCGGCCGGGACCGCCCGTACGGAGTGGATCGCCGCCCCGATCCGTACGCCGTCGCGCTCCTTGAGCGCCGACACGCGCTCCGCCCAGGCGTCCGCCGTGCCGTCGGTGAAGCGGAGCTGGTGCTGTTCGGGTGCGGCGCCGAAGCCGGAGGAGAGGTAGGCGGTGTCGAGGAGGGTGATGCGGATACCGGCCTCGGCCGCCGCCGCGATGAGCGCCTCGCCCATCGCGTTGGGGTCGGCGTAGGGGGTGCCGCCGGGGGCGTGGTGGAGGTAGTGGAACTCACCGACGGAGGTGATGCCGGCGAGCGCCATCTCGGCGTACACGGCCCGCGCGAGGGCGTGGTACGTCTCGGGGGTGAGCCGGGAGGCGACCTGGTACATGACCTCGCGCCAGGTCCAGAAGGTGCCGGAGCCGACCTGGACCGTGCCGCGAAGGGCCCGGTGGAAGGCGTGCGAGTGGGCGTTGGCCAGGCCGGGGATCGTCAGGCCGCGCAGGACGACGGCGCCGGGGGGCGGGGTGGCGACCTCCCTGTGTACGGCGGTGACGCTGCCGTCCGCGACGGTCAGGGCGACGCCCGGTTCGACGTTCGGGTCGAGCCAGGCGTGTTCGAGCCAGTACGTCGTCACCTGCACGCCAGCCCTTCCAGTACGTCGGCGAGTGCGAGGACCCCGGCCACGCAGTCGTCCTCGGCGGCGTACTCGGCCGGGGAGTGCGAGACGCCGGTGGGGTTCCGTACGAACAGCATGGCGGTCGGGACCGAGCCGGAGAGGATTCCGGCGTCGTGTCCCGCGCCCGTGCCGAGGACCGGGGTCTTCTCGCCGAGGATCCCGGCCAGCTCGTCCCTGAGGGTGTGGGCGAACTCCACGACCGGGGTGAAGGACTCCCGTACGACGGTGAGGTCGATGCCCTGGCGTGCGGCGTGGTCGCGGGCGGCCGTCTCGATGCCCGCGATCACCGTGTCGAGCGCGTGCTGGTCGGCCGCGCGGGCGTCGAGCCAGCCGCGGACCAGGGACGGGATGGCGTTGACGCCGTTCGGCTCCACCGCGATCTTGCCGAAGGTGGCGACGGCGCCGGCGAGCTCGGCCTCGCGGCGGGCGGCCAGGACCGTCTCGGCGTAGGTCAGCATCGGGTCGCGGCGGTCGACGAGGCGGGTGGTGCCGGCGTGGTTGGCCTCGCCCGCGAAGTCGTACCGCCAGCGGCCGTGGGGCCAGATCGCGGAGGCGATGCCGACGGCGTCGCCCGACAGGTCCAGGGCGCGGCCCTGCTCGACGTGGAGTTCGACGAAGGCGCCGATCCGGGCGAGGCGCTCGGGGTCGGGGCCGATGGCGTCCGGGTCGTAGCCGGCGGCCTCCATCGCCTGCGGGAGCGTGATCCCGTCGGCGTCGCGGAGCTCGTAGGCCTTGTCCTTGGTGAGCTGTCCGGCGGTGAGCCGGGAGCCGACGCAGGCGAGGCCGAAGCGGGCGCCCTCCTCGTCACCGAAGTTGGTGATGGCGAGGGGGCGGGTGAACCGGACGCCCCTGCGGCGGAGTTCGTCGAGGGCGGCGAAGGCGGAGACGATGCCGAGGGGGCCGTCGAAGGCGCCGCCGTCGGGTACCGAGTCCAGGTGGGAACCGGTGACGACGGCGTCTCCGGCGGCGGGGTCGCCGAGCCAGGCCCACTGGTTGCCGTTGCGGTCGACCTCGTAGTTCAGGCGGCGCGCCTCGGCCTGCATCCGGAACCAGAGCCGGCAGTCGGCGTCGGCACCGGTCCAGGCGTAGCGGCGGTAGCCGCCCGAGGCGTCGCTGCGGCCGATCGGCCGCAGCGACCGCCACATGGCGTGGAAGCTGTCGCTCACGCGGAGCCTTCCTCGCGCATGGGTACACGCACGCCCTTGTCGTCCGCGACCTGCTCCGCGATGTCGTAGCCCGCGTCGACGTGGCGGATGACGCCCATGCCCGGGTCGTTGGTCAGGACGCGGCGGATCTTCTCGCCGGCCAGCGCGGTGCCGTCGGCGACCGTGACCTGGCCGGCGTGGATGGAGCGGCCCATGCCGACGCCGCCGCCGTGGTGCAGCGAGACCCATGAGGCGCCCGAGGCGACGTTGACCATGGCGTTGAGGAGCGGCCAGTCGGCGATGGCGTCGGAGCCGTCGAGCATCGCCTCGGTCTCGCGGTACGGGGAGGCCACCGAGCCGCAGTCGAGGTGGTCGCGGCCGATCGCGAGCGGGGCCGCGAGTTCGCCGCTCGCCACCATGTCGTTGAAGCGCTCGCCCGCGCGGTCGCGCTCGCCGTAGCCGAGCCAGCAGATCCGGGCCGGCAGGCCCTGGAAGTGGACCCGCTCGCCGGCCATCTTGATCCAGCGGTGGAGGGACTCGTTCTCGGGGAACAGCTCCAGCATCGCCTTGTCGGTCTTGGCGATGTCCGACGCCTCTCCCGACAGGGCCGCCCAGCGGAAGGGGCCCTTGCCCTCGCAGAACAGCGGACGGATGTACGCCGGTACGAAGCCGGGGAAGGCGAAGGCCCGGTCGTATCCGGCCAGTTGCGCCTCGCCGCGGATGGAGTTGCCGTAGTCGAAGACCTCGGCGCCCGCGTCCATGAAGCCGACCATGGCCTCGACGTGCCGGGCCATGGACTCGCGGGCCCGGGTGGTGAAGCCGGCCGGGTCCTTCGCCGCGTACGTCGCCATGTCGTCGAAGTCGACGCCCACCGGCAGGTAGGAGAGCGGGTCGTGGGCCGAGGTCTGGTCGGTGACGATGTCGATCGGGGCGCCCTCGGCGAGCATGCGCGGCAGCAGCTCGGCCGCGTTGCCGAGCAGGCCGATGGAGAGCGGCTTGCGGGCGTCGCGGGCCTCGACGGCGAGCTGGAGGGCGTGCTCCAGGCTGTCGGCCTTGACGTCGAGGTAGCGGTGCTCGATGCGCCGCTCGATCGCGCGCGGGTCGACGTCGATACAGATCGCGACGCCGTCGTTCATCGTGACGGCGAGCGGCTGGGCGCCGCCCATGCCGCCGAGACCGGCGGTCAGCGTGATCGTGCCGGCCAGCGTGCCGCCGAACTTCTTCGCCGCGACGGCCGCGAAGGTCTCGTAGGTGCCCTGAAGGATGCCCTGGGTGCCGATGTAGATCCAGGAACCGGCCGTCATCTGGCCGTACATGGTCAGGCCCAGCTGCTCCAGGCGGCGGAACTCCTCCCAGTTCGCCCAGTCGCCGACCAGGTTGGAGTTGGCGATGAGCACGCGCGGCGCCCACTCGTGCGTCTGCATGACGCCGACCGGGCGGCCCGACTGGACGAGCATCGTCTCGTCCTGCTTGAGGGTCCTCAGCGTGCGCACCATGGCGTCGAAGGAGCGCCAGTCACGCGCGGCCTTCCCCGTGCCGCCGTAGACGACGAGCTTGTCGGGGTGCTCGGCGACCTCGGGATCGAGGTTGTTCTGCAGCATTCGGAGGGCGGCCTCCTGCTGCCATCCCAGGGTGCTCAGTTCCGTACCGCGCGGGGCCCGTACGGGGCGGGGTCCTGACATTGGGGATGCCTCCTCCGGCACAACTCCGACGAACTGCGATGTGAATCGGTTATTCACATCTTGGACCGCTGAATACTTGTAGTCAACAGCTGCGACGGCATACCGCCCGCCACCACCCGGTGATGGGATGGACCCATGGCTTCCCACCGTCGCGATCAGGCCGTCCGAGCCGCCGTCGAACAAGGCCTCCTCTCCCCCGACCGGCCCGTCGTCGCCCTCCTCGACACCGCCGGCGTCCGCGCCTCGGCCGCCGCCCTCCGCTCCGCCTTCGCCGCCGTCACCGACGCCCCCGTCCTGCACGCCTTCGCAGTGAAGGCCGCCCCCCTCGTCCCGGTGCTGCGCCTGCTGTACGAGGCGGGGCTCGGCGCCGAGGTCGCGAGCCCCGGCGAGCTGGCCCTGGCCCGCGCGGCCGGGGTTCCCCCGTCCCGTACCGTCCTCGACTCCCCCGCCAAGACCCCCGCCGAACTGCGGCAGGCCCTGGCCCTGGGGATCGCGGTCAACGCCGACAACCCCCAGGAGCTGGCCCGGCTCGACACGCTCGTCGCCTCGGCCCCGACCGCGAGCCCGATCGGGCTGCGGGTGAACCCGCAGATCGGCGCCGGCTCGATCGGCGCCCTGTCCACCGCGACCGCCACCTCGAAGTTCGGGGTCGCGCTGCGGGACGAGGGCGCGCGCGAGTCCGTCGTCCAGGCCTACCTCGAACGGCCGTGGCTGACCCGGCTGCACACCCACACCGGCTCCCAGGGCGTCCCGCTCGCCCTGATGGCCGAGGGGGTCGCCGCCGCCTACGCCCTCGCCGAGGAGATCAACACCAAGGCCGGACGGCAGCAGATCGACACGCTCGACATCGGCGGCGGGCTGCCGGTGAACTTCGACTCCGACGACGAGACCCCGACCTACGCCGAGTACGCCCGGCTGCTCGCCGCGACCGCCCCCGGTCTCTTCGACGGGCGCTACGCCCTGGTGACCGAGTTCGGCCGGTCGCTGCTGGCCAAGCACGGCACGATCCTGGCCCGCGTCGAGTACACCAAGACCTCCGGCGGCCGCCCGATCGCCGTCACCCACGCCGGGGTCCAGGTCGCCACCCGGACCGTCTACGCCCCCGAGTCATGGCCGCTGCGCATCCTCGCGTACGACGCCGACGGCCGGCCCCGCACCGGTCCCGAGATCCCGCAGGACGTCGTCCAGGACGTGGCCGGACCCGCCTGCTTCACGGGCGACATGCTCGCCACCGCCCGCGCGCTGCCGCTGCTCCGGCCGGACGACATCGTCGCCGTACCGGACACCGGCGCCTACTACTTCGCCCACCACTACGCGTACAACAGCCTGCCCCGGCCCGGCATCCACGGCTTCACCGTCACCGACGCGGGAGGCGTCGCCTTCGCGACCGTGCGCCGGCCTCAGACGCTCGACGAGATCGTCGCCGAGTCGGGCGGCGGCCTCGCCGACGCGTTGCTGGACTGACACACCGGTGGTTCCGTGGAGCCATGGCTACCAAGAGCGTCGTCGTCGAGCGCCGGATCCGGGCCACTCCCGGCCCCGTCTGGGAGACGATGACGGACCTGAAGGACATGGAGCGGATCCTCACCGGCGTCGACCGGGTCGAGGTGCTCACCGAGGGTGCGTTCGGGGTCGGCACCCGCTGGCGCGAGACCCGCCGGATGTTCGGCAAGGAAGCCACGGAGGAGATGACCGTGACCGAGAGCGTGCCGCCCGAGCGGTACGTCACGGTGGCCGACTCCCACGGCATGCGCTACGTCTCGGAGATCGCCCTGCGCCCGGACGGGTCCGACGCGACGACCGTACGGATGACGTTCTCGGCCCGCCCGGCCGACGGCCGCGCCACGGGCCTGCTGACCAGGCTCCTCGGCGGCCTCGGGGTCAGGGCGGTGAGCCGGGCGCTCGCCAGGGACCTCGACGACGTCGCCGCCTCGGTGGAGCGCCGCGGCTGAGCCCGTGCGTCCGGGTCCGTGCGCCCGGGCCGGTACGTCCGTACACCCGAGCTCCGTACGTCCGTTCGCCCGTACGAGTGACAGCGCGGCGGGCATCAGGCTGGTGCCGCCGGGGCAGGGACCTTTCCGTCGGCAAACGGGAAAGGGGTCTCCATGGCCACATCCGCGTCCACCACCGAGCCCGCAGAGCCCGCGCAGCCGCCGCTCAAGCGGGCCATCGGACCCAAGCTCCTCATCCTCTTCGTCATCGGCGACATCCTGGGCACCGGCATCTACGCCACCACCGGCAAGGTCGCGGGGAAGGTCGGCGGCGCGCTCTGGCTGCCGTTCGCGATCGGCTTCGTCGTCGCCCTGCTGACCGCCGCCTCGTACGTGGAGCTCGTCGGCAAGTACCCCAAGGCGGCCGGCGCCGCGCTCTACACGCAGAAGGCGTTCAAGGTCCCCTTCCTCACCTTCATCGTGGCGTTCATGGTGATGTGCTCGGGGCTCTCCTCGGCGAGCGCGGCGGCCCGGGCGTTCAGCGGGGACTACTTCCAGGAGTTCACGGACGCGATCCCGCCCACCCTCATCGCGATCGCCTTCATCGTCGCCCTCGCCTCCCTCGCGCTGCGCGGGGTCTCGGAGTCCGTGAAGACGAACGTCGTCCTCACCCTCGTCGAGCTGACCGGCCTCCTGATCATCCTCGCGATCGGCGCCTGGGCCGTGGTCACGGGCGACGGAGAACCGTCCCGGCTGGGCGAGTTCGAGGCGTCCGGCACCGGATTCGCCCTGATGACCAGTGTGCTCGGAGCCACCGCGCTCGGCTTCTTCGCCTTCGTCGGCTTCGAGGACTCGGTCAACATGGCGGAGGAGACCCAGGATCCGGTCCGCACCTTCCCCCGTGCCATCTTCACCGGCGTCGCCGTCACCGGCACCGTCTACGTCCTCGTCGCCCTGGTCTCCTCCCTGCTCGTGGACCACGGCACCCTGGAGAGGTCCAGCGGTCCGCTCCTGGAGGTCGTCAAGGCGGGCGGGGTCGACTTCCCGCCGAAGCTCTTCGCGCTCATCGCCCTGTTCGCGGTCACCAACTCCGCGCTCATCAACATCATGATGGCCTCCCGGCTCTGCTACGGCCTCGCCAACGAGAAGGTCCTGCCGCGCGCGATGGGCAAGGTCCTGAAGAACCGCCGTACGCCTCTCACCGGAACCGTCTTCGTCACCCTCCTCGCCATCGGCCTGGTGTCCACGGGCGAGATCGAGGGCCTCGGCGACACCACCGCGTTCCTCCTGCTGTGCGTCTTCGCCGTGGTCAACATCGCCGTCCTCGTCCTGCGCAAGGACCGGGTGGAGCACGCCCACTTCCGCACGCCGACGGTGCTTCCGGTGCTCGGTGCGATCACCGCCGTGATCCTGGCCAGCCCGCTCGCGGACCGTGCGGCGGACGTGTACATCCGGGCCGGGGTGCTGCTCGCCATCGGTATCGGCCTGTGGGCGGTCAACAAGGCCGTGCTGCGGATGCGCCGGGAGGACTGACGGCCGAGGACTGAAAGCGGAGGACTGAGGTCCGGGTCTGATCGACTGGCATGTTCCGATGGAAAATGCCAGAACTCCTGACGGTGGGCACGACGTTGAGTAACGTCACCGTCACTGCCGTACGCCCGCGCGCCGCATCGGGAGGGGAGTCCGCGTGCCCGGAATCGACGAGTGCCTGCGGGAGGCCATGGCCGTGCCGGGTGCGCGGGGAGCCTCCCTGGTCGACTGGACCAGCGGGCTGGCTCTCGGCACGGCGGGCGAATCGCCGGTCGGCGACCACGAGACGACCGCCGCCGAGACGGCCGAACTGGCCCGCGCGGCGGCGGAGTACGACTCCTTCACGGCCGGAGGCAAGGAGCCCGCGGAGTCGGCGCAGTCGGCGGAGTCCTTATCGAAGGGGCCACCCGTCGAGGACCTGATCGTCACCACCCGCGGCGGCTATCACCTCCTCCGCTTCGTCGAGACGGCCTTCGACAGCAGCGTCTTCCTGCACCTGTGGCTGGATCGCGACACCGGGAACCTGGCCCTCGCCCGGATCCGGCTGCGCGACCTCGCCGAGAGGCTGGTCCTCGGATGACGGTCTCCCCGATGCTCACCCGCCTCGCCGCCGAACGCGCCACCGGCGCCCTGCTGCGCGACCACGGCACGCTCTACCTCGTCGACGGCCGGGTGGTGCACGCCGAGAGCCCCTCCGCACCCGGACTCGACGTCCTCCTCACCGCCGGCGGCAGGCTGCCCCGCGAGGGCTGGGACGAGGCGGTGGACCGGGCCGGGGCCCGGCAGGCGGTGGGCCGGTTCCTGGTCGACAGCGGCCGCCTGGGCGACGGCGAACTGGAGATCTGCCATCTGGAGGCCGTCTTCGACGCGGCGTTCTTCGCCCTCTCGCCCGCCGCGGGCCCGACCCGCTTCCGGTACGGCGTGAGCCACTGGCTCGGCACGGTGCGGCCGGTCTCCGCCGAGGCCGTCGAGCGCGAGACCGTACGCCGCCGGGAACTCCTCGACAGCGTCTGGCCGTACGACGCCGTGGACACCGCCCCGGTACGGCCCCGCGCCCCCGCTCCCGGTCAGACGGCGAGCTCGCGGCAGCGGTCCCTGCTGGCCGCCGCCGACGGAGCCCGTACCCCCGCGGACATCGCGCGGCTGCTCGGCCGCCCGGCCTTCCACACCCTCCTCGACGTACGCCGTCTCGCGGCCGCCGGCCTCGTCGAGACCCCGCCCGACCCCCTGCCGGCCGCCCCGCCCGCCGCGCCCCCCTGGGCCGGCGAGGCCACGGCGGAACCGGACATCGCCCTGCTGCGCCGGCTCCGTGACGCCCTGGAGGCAAGTCCGTGATGCGACGCGCCCTGCGCCTGCGCGCCGAGAGGAGACAACTGATGTCGGCGGAAGCCGAGGTACTCGCCGAGCTGAGACGGCTGCGGGCCCGGCTGCCCCAGCTGACCGGGGCGCTGGCGGCCAGCGCCGACGGCCTGGTCCTCGCCCAGGACACGGTCGGCACCGAGTCGGAGGCCATGGCCGCGCTGACCGCGGCGGCCCTGGGCGTCGGCCGGCGGCTGACCGAGTCCACGGGGCAGGGCGGCTTCCGCGAACTGCTGGTACGGGGCGAGCTCGGCTATGTCGCCACGTACGCGGCGGGCGGCTCGGCCGTCCTCACGCTGCTCGCCGAGCCACGCGTCAACGTGGGCCGGCTCCATCTGGAGGCCCGTCGGTCGAGCGCCCGGATAGGCGAGCTCGTCGACGGGGCGCTGGACCGCACGGACCTGAACTGACCCCCGCACGCCCCACCCCACCACCCCACGCACCAAGACGAGAAGGAAGTGCGACACCCATGGCGAACACCGAAACGGCCCTCAAGGAAGCCGCCTCGATCGACGGTGCCATCGGCGCCGCGCTGGTCGACTACACCAGCGGTATGGCCCTCGGAACGATCGGCGGCGGCAAGGGGCTCGACCTGAACGTGGCGGCCGCGGGCAACACGGACGTGGTGCGCGCCAAGGTCCGGGCGATGGAGATGCTGGGCCTCGACGACGAGATCGAGGACATCCTCATCACCCTCGGCGGGCAGTACCACCTGATCCGGCTGCTCAAGGGACGCGGCGCCGCCGGCCTGTTCCTGTACCTGGCGCTGGACAAGGAGCGCGCGAACCTGGCGATGGCCCGCCACCGGCTGAAGGGGATCGAGGCGGAGCTGGAGATCTGACCGCCTCGCCCGCCGGACCCGCACGACGGGCGCGCGGCTCACTCGACGAACAGGCCCCGCGTCGCCGCCTTGGTGTCGAACTCCTCCAGGCGGGCCTGGGCGTCGGGCAGTTCGTCCGCCATCGCCTCCAGGAGCACCCGGCCGAGAAGCATCGGCGCACAGGCCGTGTCGAAGGCGAGCCCGGTGCCGACGGCGGCCGGGATCAGCAGGTCGCTGTGGGCGGCCACGGGCGCGAACGCGGACTCGGCGACGGTCACGACGGTCAGCCCCGCCTTCCGCGCGTACTCCAGGGTCTCCACGACCTCGCGGGGATGGCGGGGCAGCGCGAAGCAGAGCAGGGCGGTGGCGCCGGCCCGTACGGCGGCGTCGATGCGGTCGGTGAGCATCGAGCCGCCCTCGTCGAGGAGGCGCACGTCCGGGTGGACCTTGGCGGCGAAGTACGCGAAGCCGCGGGCCTGCGAGGAGGCGGCGCGCAGCCCGAGCACGGGCAGCGGCCGGGAGGCGGCGAGGATGCGTCCGGCGCGCTCGACGGGCGCCGGGTCGGCGAGCAGCTCGGCGAGATGGCGCAGGTTCTCGATCTCGGCCAGGACGGCCTGCTGGTACTCGTTGTGCTCGCTGCCCTCCCCCGCCGTCTTCTCGGCGGGCGCGACCTCGCGCAGATGACGGCGCAGGGCGGGGTAGCCGTCGAAGCCGAGGGCGACGGCGAAGCGGGTGACGGAGGGCTGGCTGACGCCGGCGAGCTCGGCGAGCTCCACGCTGGACAGGAAAGGCACGTCGGCGGCCCTGCGCACCATGCAGTGCGCGATCCGCCGCTGTGTCGGTGTCAGCCGGTGCCCCTCGAAGAGCGCCTGCAGCCGGCCGGCCGGGCCATCGCTCATGCCGTCCCCCTCTCGCCTATTCATGCACTAAGAACTCTGCATGAGGATATGCAGTGAGGCAACGGCGGAGTGACCCCGCGCTGTGGCTGATTCTTTTCCCTCGTCGCCGGGTCCGGCGACCCTGCCCGGACAGAGCGTTGACACGCTGCCATGCCCTGGTCAAGATTGGCGCCCATGGCCACGGGCATGAGCCTTTCCGGGCGCCACTGTGTCGACCTCGCGCGACGGAGCGGCGCCGTCTGTCCGCGTGTGCCGCTCTGACGGCGGGCAGGCCGGCGCCCTCCCCCGGCTCCCCCCACATCGCCGCGCGCCCGGCCCACCAGGCCCTTTCGCGTCCGCGCGGTCAGCACCGCCCACCCACGTTCAGCACCCCCTCCCTATCCAGGAGCGAACGTCAGATGCGCGATCACACCCCCACAGCCGTGCGTGACCTGCCCGGGCTGACCACGACCCTGGTCGAGATCTCTCGACAGCTGCACGCCCAGGTCAGCGAGGTGGCGATGGCGCCGCCGGTCCGGCCGGAGGAGAACGGGTCCCTCGTCTATCTGGAGGGCCTGCCGGAGATCAACAACGCCATCCGGGCCGCCGTCGACGGCGCCCGCACCCAGATACTCACCGCGCAGCCCGACGGGCCGCGCACCAAGTCCGTACTGACCGCGGCCCTGGAGACGGTCCGCGCCCAGCTCGACGCCGGGGTCGCCAACCGCACGCTCTACCAGCACAGCGCCCGCTTCGACGAGGCGACCAAGGAGTACGTGCGCCAGGTCACCGAGTACGGCGCGGAGGTGCGCACGCTGCCCGAGTTCTTCGAGCGGCTCATCATCGTGGACGGCACGGTCGCCTTCATCCCGGGCCGCGGCGACCGGACCAGGGCCCTGCGGATCACCGAACCCTCGATGGTGCGTTTCCTCCAGGACGTCTTCGAGCGGTCGTGGGACCGGGCCGAGGCGTACCCCTTCGTGCCGGCCCGTTCGGTGGAGGCGGCCCCCGAGGTGATCCCCTCCCTGCACGAGTCCATCAAGCAGCTCCTCATCGCCGGCCATTCCGACCGGGCCATCGCCCGCCGCCTCGGGATCAGCGAACGCTCGCTGCAGACCCATGTGGGGCGGATCAAGGCCCACTACGGGGCGGAGAACCGGCTGCAGTTGGGGTACCTGCTCGGACGGGCCGCCACCTGATCCCGGTGGTACCGGTGTGCGGCACGCCCTCCCGGGAGTGCCGCACACCGCTCATCTCCTCGTCCGCCGACGGGTGGGATCCGGCCCGTCGCCTCGCGGAGCTACGCCGCCCGGTCGGCCTCCTCCAGGAGTACGGCGAACCGGCGCCGGGCCGCGATCACATGGTCGACCAGGACCCGCATCGCCTCGGCGGTGACGTCCCCGCCCTCCGGGCCGGGCGGCTCCACCGTCACCTGCCAGCTGTCCCACCAGGTGCCCCCCGCAGCGCTGTCCTGGCCGCGCTCGCGGAAGACCGCCTCGAAGGTGAGGTGGAGACCGGCGGGTACGGCGGTGCGGAGGCGGATGTTGATGTCGGCCTCGGGCAGCCGCAGCTGGACACGGTTGCGGACGAAGGAGGAGCCGACCAGGTCGGGGAGGCGTCCGTCCCACACGGCCGGGGCGAGCCGGGCGGCCAGCCCCTCCACCCGGAAGCCGCCGCGGATCACGCCGCGCCTCCCGCCGACTTCGCCCCGCTCCCGCGCCGGGTCGAGTTGCGGGCCGCCTCGCGCAGCACGGCGAGGTAGAACGCCGGGTAGCTGCGCTCGACATGGGCGGCGAGACGGCTGACCTCGTCGTGCCGCTCGCGCAGCCGGTTGATCGCCACCGTCATCACCGCATGGTGCTCGACGTGCAGGTTGTTGCCGTTGGTGTACCAGGTGCTGAACCAACTGCCCTTGATGGACCTGGTGTTGCGCAGTACGTCGGTGGTCTCCGTGTCGCACAGGATGTGCTCGGGCAGCTCCAGGAAGAAGTGCATGGGGGCCGCCACGAGCAGCGGAAGCACCCACAGTTCCAGGACCGGCCCGCCGTATCCGGCGACCGAGAGCGCCACGGCGGCGAGGATGGGCACCACCATCCACCGGTACTCCGCGACGACCTCGCGGCGCCGGCGGTCGGAGATCTCCCCGGCGTCGTACTGCCAGCTCCCCCGCCAGCTGCGCCCGATCTCGCGGGCGATCGTGACGAGCCGACCGTAGTCGAAGGCTCCGCGCAGCAGCATGCCCCAGGTGAGCGGGGCGCGCGTGTCGAAGCCGAAGAACTCCGAGTCCTGCGGGGTGCCCAGGTGCTTGTGGTGCTGCAGGTGGCGTACGCGGTAGTGGGTGTACGACACCAGCAGGGGCAGGCCGAGCGGCACACCGACCAGGCGGTGCGGCCGGGCCGAGGTGAAGGCGCTGTGGTGCAGGCACTGGTGCTGGAGCTCCACCATGTGCGTGTAGACGGCCGCCAGCAGCACGATCCCGGCCGCCGAGAGCAGCAGCCCGTCGCGCAGGGCGAGGTAGACGCCGGCGGCTATCAGGGCGGCGGCGACCAGGAGCTTGCCGATGAAGACGGTCTGGTCGTGGCGGGTCACCCGGGCCCGGGCGAAGAGCAGCACCGGCTCGACGGTGTCCGGGCTCTGTCTCGGCGGCTGGTTCGGGGTGGGCGCGGGTGCGGGCGGTGCCTGGTCCGGTTCGATCGTGGAGCTCTGCGGTTTCTCCGCTGTGGTCATCGGTTCCCCCTCGTGTCCCCTGCCGGCCCGGTCAGCGCAGTTCCTTCATGGCGTCCCAGATCCGGGCGTAGTAGCCGTTGGCCACCCGCACCCGGGTCAGGACACCGAGGGAGATCTCGCGCAGCAGCTCCGGGGAGTGGTCCACGAGCGGGACGAAGACGCCCTCGAACCACTCGGCGCCGTGGTCGGCGTCCACGTGGACGTGGATGCGCTGGTAGTCGATGACGTCCGCGGGGACGCCGAGGCGGAGGCAGCCGTCGACCATCGCCTGGAAGCGGGGCGAGGCGCTCTGCTCCAGGACGCCCATGGCGCCGAGCGCGCGCGGGTTGAGGTGGCGGTGGATGCCGTACTGGAGGAGCAGCGCGGCGTTCTCGTACGCCTCGGGGAAGTGCAGGTTGGCGTAGTCGACGCCGGACTTGTCGAGGTGGGCGCGCATGTAGCGGGCGGAGTGCTCGAACATGCGCGTGTGCACCTGCTCGATGTTGCCCTCGCCCATCTCGTCCCAGTAGTTCTCGGCGATGGTGAGCTTGGTGTGGCCCTGGGTGCCGATCTGCACCAGCGCCATCAGGTCGTCGAACTTGCTGTCCACCAGCTCCTCGCCCATGAAGAACAGGGCGATCTCGTCGAGGGTGGCCTCCTCGGCGAGGTAGGTGCAGAACTCGGGCTGGGTGTGCCGGTCGGCCGTCGTGAGGAACCAGTCGCGGAACTCGGCGCCGGTGGCGGGCAGGTCCTCGCGGTCGACCTGGCGGTCCTCCCAGGCCAGCCAGGCGTCCTCGATGGCCGTGATGGCGGGGTCGTGGTTCAGGCGCGGGATGACGGAGAACTCCTCCGGGCCGCCCATGTAGGCCACGTAATGGGCGTGCAGCCGGCGGAGCAGTTTCAGGCGGATTTCCCGGTCGTGGGGCCCGGAGGCCGGGAACGCGATCTCGATGTCCCGTGCGAGGGAATCGGATCCGGTGTCCTGCGCGACGGCGAATGCGGTAGCCATGACCAAGGTCCTTTCTCGGCTTTCGGTATTACACGGAGACTCTGCCGTGGGCAGGGCGGCCGAGAAAGGACTCCGATGGTTCAGATCACCGCAGTGCGGGAAATCAGGGGATGGTCAGGCGGGTCCGGTCGCAGACTTTTCCCTGGTCGCCGCGTTTTCCGCGACATTTTCCTCCGCGGTGACGCTCGGGGGAACTCCGGCCACCAGACCGGTAGCGGATCTTCCGGATTTCGCCTGCGATTCATCCGCGCGTTTTCCGGACTTCTCGTTGGCGACGACATAGACGCCGGTCACCACGAGCACCATTCCGGCCAGATGGTAGGCGTGCAGTTCCTCGCCGAGCAGCAGCACGGAGAGGATCGCCCCGCTGACCGGTGTGAGCGCCGTGAAGGCGGCCACCACCGCCGTGTCGACGCTGTCCAGGCTGTCGTACATCAGGACCACGGCCACGCCGTTGATGGCGACACCCGTGTAGACCATCAGGGCCCAGGTCTGCCAGGAGATCTGGGTCAGTTCGGCGAGGCTGGTCTCCACGGCGGCGGGCCCGAGGAACATCAGCGCGCCGACGACGGAGAGGATCAGCGAGAGCGTGGCGGGCGG
The DNA here is from genome assembly GCF_044764755.1 of Streptomyces sp. NPDC093600. Classification (NCBI taxonomy): domain Bacteria; kingdom Bacillati; phylum Actinomycetota; class Actinomycetes; order Kitasatosporales; family Streptomycetaceae; genus Streptomyces; species Streptomyces sp. NPDC093600. The sequence goes on along the minus strand of NZ_JBIWIU010000008.1, from coordinate 310,778 downwards.
GATCGGCCGCGACAGGAGCTTGCCGAAGGTGACGAAGACCGCCTCGCACAGGACGGCGCCGACCAGGAGCAGGGCTCCGAGGACCTCGTTGGAGCCGCTTCCGCCCGAACCGCCCGCGCTGAGCGCGTTGATGCCGGCCGCGCCGAGGACCGCGATCACGATGCCGATCCTGCGGCGCGCCGACAGCCGCTCGCGCAGGAACAGGACGGCGACCAGGCAGATGGAGATCGGGACCATGCCGAGGATGACGCCAGCCTCGATCGCGCCGGTGTACTTCACCCCGTACATGGCGAGGACGCTGAAGAGGAAGACGCCCAGGAGCGCCTGGGCGAAGATGACGGTGCCGTCCCTGCGGCCCGGCCGGACCAGGCCGCCCCGCGACTTCAGCGCCACGTACACCGCGAGGACGGCGACGGCGCTGACGAGGCGGAAGAACGTGGCCGTGAAGACCGGTACTTCCTCCAGGATCAGCTTGCCGGCCACGAGGTACGAGCCGAGCAGCACGGTCGCCACGGTCATCTTGACGTGGACGGCACGCATCATGTGACCTCCGTGAGGGGGGCGAGGGCCCGCTCGACGATGGCGGCGGTGTGCACGTCGACGGTGTCGATGACGGGGGCGTCGAACTCCTCGGGACGGATCACCAGAGGCACCTCCGTGCAGGCCAGGACCAGTGCTTCGGCGCCGGCGTCCAGCACGTCGCGGGCGATGCGCGCGAACCGCTCGCGGGTGGCCCGCGAGATGTCGCCCGTGCACAGTTCGCGCTCGATGGCCTCCTGCATGAAGGCGCGGTCCGGCGGCTCGGGCACCACGACCTTGATGCCCTCGGCCGCGAACTCGTCGCGGTAGAAGGCCTCTTCCATGGAGAACGCGGAGCCGAGCAGGCCCACGGTGGAGACCTCCCGGCGGGCCGCCTCCTGCGCGGTGGCGCGGCAGATGTTGATCAGGGGCAGCGCCACGCGCTCCTCGACGAGATCCGCGAACTCGTGGACGGTGTTGCAGCAGATGGCGAAGAAGTCCGCGCCCGAGACCTCCAGGCGCCGGGCGGCGGCGGCGATCTCCCCCGCCACCGCGTCACCGTCGCGCGCCGCGATCCATTCCACCATCGGCTGGAAATCCAGGCTCTCCAGGACGATCCGCGGTGAATGCGCTTTTCCGAGCCGCCGGTTGATCAGACGGTTGATGCGGTCGTAGTACGTGATCGTCGAAGGAAAGCTCAGACCACCGACCAATCCGATCTTCAGCACCTTGCCGGTATCGGTCATATCGACTCCCCCCCGAACGCGAGTGCGGGCAGGAAGTCCCAGCCGACGTCGTTACTCATGAAATCCCCCTTGGTGCCGATGCTTGCCCCGACTGTCCATTCACGGACAGCCGGCGGAAAGCCCCGTCATGGTTCGGATTTGCGCAGCGTCCCGGATTTGGCTCATTCCACGCGGTAGATCTGGCCGGTCTGGTGGCCCTCGATGGAGCGGACGTAGGCGGCGGCCGCTCGGCGCACCGGCACCGGGTCGAAGCCGGGGAAGAAGTCGCCGTAGGCGTCCAGGGACTCCTCGAAGACGGTGGGGCTGACGGCGTTGATGCGCTGCTCGCGGGGCAGTTCGATCGCCGCGGCCCGTACGAAGGACTCGACGGCGCCGTTGGCGAGCGAGGCGACCGCGCCGGTCCGGATGGGCTCCCGGGCGAGGATGCCGGTGATGAGGGTGAAGGAGCCGTCCTCCGCCACCGACGACAGGCCCTGGCGGACCAGCTCGACCTGGCTGAGAACCTTGCCCTCGAACCCGTCGCGCACGTCCTCGGCGGCGAGGTCGCCGAGCCGCTTCCAGGGCACGGTGCCCGCCGCGGAGGCCACCGCGTCCACGCGGCCCACCTGGCGGTACAGCTCGGCGACGGAGGCCGGGTCAGTGATGTCCAGCGCGATGTCGGCGTCCTTGCGGGAGGCGGTGACGACCTCGTGGCCGCGTTCCCGCAGGGCGGTGAGCACGGCCCGGCCGAGGGTGCCGCTCGCCCCCACGAGGACGATCTTCTTACGGGGAGTGGTCTGCTCGCTCATACGCCCGAGGATGGCCCCCCACCACCGTGCAGTCCAGCTACCTTTTCTACCGTACTCGTTAAGCTGTACTCATGATTGATGTGAAGCGCATGGTCATGCTGCGTGACCTGGCCGAACACGGGAAGGTCAGCGCGGTCGCGGATCTGCACGGCGTCACTCCGTCGGCGGTCTCGCAGCAACTGCGCGCTCTGGAGGCGGAGGCCGGAGCCGCCCTCATGCACCGCGAGGGCCGGGGGGTGCGGCTCACGGCGGCGGGCACCGCGCTGGCGGCCGCGTGCGAGCAGGTCCTGGCGGCGCTGGAGCGTGCGGAGGGCGCGGTGCGCGCCCTCGACGACGATCTGAGCGGTGAACTGACCCTCGGCTGCGCTCCGAGCGCTCTGAACGCCGTCGCCGCGCCCCTGGCGGCCGAGATCGCCGGGCGCCATCCGCGGCTGGCTCTGCGGATCGTCCAGGCCGATCCGGAGGAGTCGGTGCCGCGGCTGCGGCAGCACGACCTCGATCTGGCCGTCTCGTACCGCTACCACCAGCTGGGCGCCCCGCAGCCGGGCGGCACGACCGCGGTCGCGCTCTTCGACGACCCGCTGGTGCTCGCCGTGCCGGACGCCCTGGCGGGCGCGGTGCGGCGCGACGGTCTCGGGGCGCTGCGGGAGACGGCGTGGATCTCCGCGCCGGCGCCGAGCAGCTGCCACGAGATCCTGGTGCACGCCTGCCGGGACGCCGGCTTCACGCCGCGTATCGCGCACACCTACGAGGACCTGCGCTCGGCGCTGACGCTCGTCGCCACGGGCCTGAGCGCGACGATCCTGCCCCGCCTCATGTGCGACGCCCCGCCCTCGGGCGTGACGCTCCTGCCGCTGCCGGGCCGCGGCCGCACGATCGAGGCCCTGGTCCGCGCGGGCTCGGAGCGCCAACCGGCGATCGCGGGAGCCCTGACGGCCCTCCAGGCGGTGACGGCCCACCACCGGGCCGGGTGACGTGGGGATCTTCGGCGAGTGAGCCGAGGGGGCGCGCAGACGGCGAGGACACGTCCCCGGCACGAACGACCGCCTCCCCCGGTGCCCCCATGCGCCCCGGAGGCGAACCGAGCCCCAGAAAAATAGGCGGGGACCGCCGCACCCCCGTGGTCGAGGGGCGGGACGACGGCGGTCCCCGCGTGGGACACGGGCCCGGGTCAGGGCCGGTCTCCGCGTCCGCGGCGTGCGTAGGAGGTCCGGGAGCCGCTCCGTAGTCCTTGACGCCGACAACGACCAATGTGCCGTAGGCGTGTTAAGCGGGTGCTGCGGGTACGTGTCGCGCTCGTACCGTTTGCGCGAACGCCCCGAGCGACCCGCTCAACCGGCCCTGTGGCGTTACTTGGTGGCGCCCTTGGCTCCGCCGCTCGCGAGGAAGGCGAGCAGGTCCTGGCGGCTGACGACGCCGGTGGGCTTGCCTTCGACGAGCACGATGGCCGCGTCGGCCGCGCCGAGGACGGACATCAGGTCGGCGACGGGCTCGCCGGAGCCGACCTGCGGCAGCGGCGCGCTCATGTGCCGTTCGAGCGGGTCTTCGAGGGAGGCGCGCTTGGTGAACAGCGCGTCGAGGAGTTCGCGTTCGACGACGGAGCCGACGACCTCGGCGGCCATGACGTCGGGGTGTCCGGCGCCGGGCTTGACGATGGGCATCTGGGAGACGCCGTACTCCCGGAGGACCTCGATGGCCTGGCCGACCGTCTCCTCGGGGTGCATGTGGACGAGGGACGGCATGCCGCCCTCCTTGTGGCGCAGTACGTCGGCGACGGTGGCGGACTCGGTGTCCTCAAGGAAGCCGTAGTCGGCCATCCACTCGTCGTTGAAGATCTTGGAGAGGTAGCCGCGGCCGGAGTCCGGCAGGATGACGACGACGATGTCGTCGGGGCCGAGGTCCTTGGCGACCTCGAGCGCGGCGACGACCGCCATGCCGCAGGAGCCGCCGACGAGGAGGCCCTCCTCCTTGGCGAGGCGGCGGGTCATCTGGAAGGAGTCCTTGTCGGACACGGCGACGATCCGGTCGGTGCCGTCACGGTCGTAGGCGGTGGGCCAGAAGTCCTCGCCGACGCCTTCGACGAGGTAGGGCCGGCCGGAGCCGCCGGAGTAGACGGAGCCCTCGGGGTCGGCGCCGATGATCTGGACGGCGCCGCCGCTGACCTCCTTGAGGTACTTGCCGGTGCCGGAGATGGTGCCGCCGGTGCCGATGCCGGCGACGAAGTGGGTGATCTTCCCGTCCGTCTGGTCCCACAGCTCGGGGCCGGTGGTCTCGTAGTGCGAACGGGGGTTGTTGGGGTTGGAGTACTGGTCCGGCTTCCAGGCTCCGGGCGTCTCGCGGACGAGCCGGTCGGAGACGTTGTAGTACGAGTCGGGGTGCTCGGGGTCGACGGCGGTCGGGCAGACGACGACCTCCGCCCCGTACGCCCGCAGGACGTTGATCTTGTCGGTGGACACCTTGTCGGGGCAGACGAAGATGCACTTGTAGCCCTTCTGCTGGGCCACGATGGCGAGCCCTACGCCCGTGTTGCCGGACGTGGGCTCGACGATCGTCCCGCCGGGCTTGAGAGCGCCGCTCTCCTCGGCCGCTTCGATCATGCGGACCGCGATGCGGTCCTTGACCGAGCCGCCGGGGTTGAAGTACTCGACCTTGGCCAGGACGGTCGCCTGAATGCCGGCCGTGACGTTGTTGAGCTTCACCAGCGGGGTGTTGCCGACGAGGCTGATCAGCGAGTCGTGGAATTGCACCGTAATCTCCGGGGTCTCCGTAATGGTTGCGGCCAGCGTATGCGTAGTCGGAGCGGGTTACGGGGCAGTTAGACCCTGAACGGCTTGAAGGAGGTGACAGCCCCTATGTCGAGGGCGAGGGTGGCGCGGCGGATCGCGGCGGGCGCGGCGTACGGCGGCGGGAGCATCGGGCTGCTGGGTGTGGCGGCGGTGGGCGTGCTCCTGGCCGAGGTGCAGCTGGCGAAGAGGTCGGTGGGGGGCGGGGTGGCGCCGCTGCCACCGGCGGCGGAGGGGCTGTACGGGCGCTCTTTCGCGGCTGCGGATCCCGGCTCCGCCCCTTTTCGGCTGGCCCTTCTGGGTGATTCGACGGCGGCGGGTCAGGGGGTGCGCCGGTCGGGCCAGACGCCGGGGGCGCTGCTCGCCTCGGGGCTTGCGGCGGTGGCGGAGCGGCCGGTGGATCTGCGGAACGTGGCGCTGCCGGGGGCGCGGTCGGACGATCTGGAGCGTCAGGTGTCTCTTCTGCTGTCGGCTTCGACGGGTCCGCCGGACGTGTGCGTGATCATGATCGGGGCGAACGACGTGACGCACCGGATGCCGCCGACGGAGTCGGTGCGGCATCTGGCGGCGGCGGTGCGGCGGCTGCGGACGGCGGGGGCGGAGGTGGTGGTCGGGACCTGCCCGGACCTGGGGACGATCGAGCCGGTGTACCAGCCGCTGCGGTGGCTGGCGCGGCGGGTGTCACGGCAGCTGGCGGCGGCGCAGACGATCGTGGTGGTGGAGCAGGGCGGGCGGACGGTGTCGCTGGGGGATCTGCTGGGTCCCGAGTTCGCGGCGAATCCGCGCGAGATGTTCGGGGTGGACAACTTCCATCCGTCGGCGGAGGGGTATGCCACGGCGGCGATGGCGGTGCTGCCGACGGTGTGCGCGGTGCTCGGCGTGTGGCCGGAGACGGACCGCCTGGAGCCGGACCGCCACGAGGACATGCTGCCGGTGGCGAAGGCGGCGGCGGAGGCGGCGAAGGAGGCCGGTACGGAGGTGACGGGGGTACGGGCTCCCTGGGCGCTGCTCAAGCACCGGCGCCGTCGGCGTCTTCCGGAGGCGGCGGTCGCGGCCGCCGAGGCGGAGGCCGGACGGGGGTCGGAGCCGGGGTCGGAGCCGGGGTCGGAGCCGGATGCGGCGTCGTCGGCGGAGGACGCCCGCCGGTCGTGACGGGCGGGCCGGGAGCGCGGCACTCTGGGAGGTGGGGTGCCACTCCCGGTGGTCCCCCCGGGTCACCGACTGAGCGCTCGCTTAGAAAAGAGGCCCGCATCACACGGCCAGCCCGGTGACCAATGCGATACGTACGGGTAACTTCCCCTTCAGTCCTGCCAGAACCGCACCGCACCCCTCCTGGAGCCGTGATGCCCGAAGCCGTCATCGTCTCGACCGCCCGCTCCCCGATCGGCCGGGCCTTCAAGGGCTCCCTGAAGGACCTGCGGCCCGACGACCTCACCGCGACCATCGTCCAGGCCGCCCTGGCCAAGGTCCCCGAGCTGGACCCGCGGGACATCGACGACCTGATGCTCGGCTGCGGCCTGCCCGGCGGCGAGCAGGGCAACAACCTGGGCCGGATCGTCGCCGTCCAGATGGGGATGGACCACCTCCCCGGCTGCACGGTCACCCGCTACTGCTCCTCCTCGCTCCAGACCTCCCGCATGGCGCTGCACGCCATCAAGGCGGGCGAGGGCGACGTCTTCATCTCGGCGGGTGTCGAGATGGTCTCGCGCTTCGTGAAGGGCAACTCCGACTCCCTGCCGGACACGCACAACCCGTTCTTCGCCGAGGCCGAGGCCCGTACCGCCGCCGTGGCCGCCTCCGAGGGCTCCAGCTGGCACGACCCGCGCGAGGACGGCCTCGTCCCGGACGCGTACATCGCGATGGGCCAGACCGCCGAGAACCTGGCCCGCCTGAAGGGCATCAGCCGCCAGGAGATGGACGAGTTCGGCGTACGGTCCCAGAACCTCGCCGAGCAGGCCATCAAGAACGGCTTCTGGGAGCGCGAGATCACGCCGGTGACGACCCCGGACGGCACCGTCGTCTCCACCGACGACGGCCCGCGCGCCGGCGTCACCCTGGAGGGCGTCCAGGGCCTGAAGCCGGTCTTCCGCCCCGACGGCCTGGTGACCGCCGGCAACTGCTGCCCGCTCAACGACGGTGCCGCGGCGCTCGTGATCATGTCGGACACCAAGGCGCGTGAGCTGGGCCTGACCCCGCTCGCCCGCATCGTCTCCACCGGCGTCTCGGGCCTCTCCCCCGAGATCATGGGCCTCGGCCCGGTCGAGGCGTCCAAGCAGGCCCTCAAGCGCGCCGGCCTGACGATCGGCGACATCGATCTGGCCGAGATCAACGAGGCCTTCGCCGCCCAGGTCATCCCGTCCTACCAGGACCTGGGTCTGGACCTGGACAAGGTGAACGTCAACGGCGGCGCCATCGCCGTCGGCCACCCCTTCGGCATGACCGGCGCCCGCATCACCGGCACGCTCATCAACAGCCTGCAGTTCCACGACAAGCAGTTCGGCCTGGAGACGATGTGCGTGGGCGGCGGCCAGGGCATGGCGATGGTCATCGAGCGCCTGAGCTGAGCCGTAGCGGAGGGCAGGGGTCGCCTGAGCTGAGCCCTGGGGGCGGCGCTCCCTTGGCCTTCCGGCGCTGATCCCAACCGTCCCGCGTCCCAGCCGTGACCGAATCTCCCCCAGGATGTGACCTTCGTCCCGGGGGAGATCCGTTCCCGCAGGTCACGGCCGCCCCGGGACTAAACACCAGGCACAAATACCTGTCCAATTCGTGACGTAATGCACTGACAGGGGGCGCGCTCCCGGGACACTCTGATGTAGGAAGTCGGGGGATCGACTCGAATCGGGAGTACGTCAGTGAGCGCCATGTCTCTTGCCCTGCTGGTGACCACGGCCGCCGCCACGGCCGTGGGCGCCGCCGCCCTGCACGCCGCCCACGGTCTCCGTAAGCAGGTCGCCGCTCTGCGTAGCGAACTGTCCACCGGACACGGCGTGTCCGTGCCGCACGCCCGCCCGACGCCCGCCGCCGAGATACGCGCCGCGGTCGCGGAGGCGCTGGCCGAGGAGCGGGAGCGCGAGCTCGCCGAGGCGCGGGCCTTCTGGGCCGCCCAGGAGGCCCGGGACGCGGCCGACTCCCCGTCCCTGCTGGGCGGTCTGTCGGGCACCGCCGAGGACGGCCCCTTCTTCGTGCCGCGCCAGGCCGACTTCGTGGGGCTTGAGGCGATGGCCCTGGAGGCGATGGAGGCGGAGGCCGCCGCGCTGGACGGCGCGGGCCCCGAGAGCGTCCTGGAGGAGTTCCCGGAGCTCGTCGAGTACACCGAGTACCCGGAGGACTCCCCGGAACTGGCCGCCGCCCGCCGCCGGCACCCCTCGCACCCCGACTTCGTGCCGGTGCAGACACCGGTGGTGACGGACCATGAACGCACGGTGGCCCGCCTTGAACAGCTCGCGGAGACGGGCACGGCGCTGACCGATGTGCGCCCCGGTCCGCTCGGCACGCTCGACGTGTACGTCTTCGCCGACGGCACCACGCTCTGCATGACCCCCGGCCACCGGGAGACCGCGGAACGCCTCGCGGAGGCGCTGCGCGCGGGCCACACGCCGGTACTCCTGGGCGGCTCGGGCGTCTCGGGCGCGTACGCCCTGACGTTCTCCTGCGGCGACGCGGACGACGAGAACGTCTACATCCTCGCCGACCGCGTCATCGCGTCGCTCTAGCCCCGTGGAGGCGCGCCTCAGGGCGCGCCAGGGCCCATCCGACCTGTCCCGCCACGGCCGGCGCTACAGCCCCGCCCGCTCCGTCGCCCGCCGCACGAGATCCACGGCCTCGCCCAGTTCCCGCTCCGGGGACCCGGCCGGGGCCGTTCGCAGAATCTCCGCCAGATCGTTTCCGGCGACCACGAGTTGGTCCGCGACGGTGAAGACGCCCGCGTCCGGCATGATCCGAGCGGCGCCCCCGGGCTCCTCGATCCGCTGGGCCCGCAGCGCCAACTCCCTGGCCAGCTCAAGCCCTTCGGCGGCGGCACCCCGCTGGAGACGGCTCTGCGGGGCGGTCCGCAGCCGGTCGGCGAACCGCTCCACGGCGGCGGTCAGTTCACTCGTATCAAGCACTCCGCGACCCTACGCGCCCTCCAGGGACTGTTGCCAACGGGCCGACGCTCAGGCACGGTGACGGGAAGGAGCACACGGCAACACGCGTCCGGAGGCGCCGATGTCCCACGTCTTCTCCGAAGAGACCCACCGCAATCTGCTCGCCCGCATCCCCCATTGCACCGGTCGTGAAGTGTCCGACTGGCTTCGCACCGTCGAGGAAGGCCCCTCCCTCGTCCGCTTCGAGGAGAAGGTGAGCTGGCTCCGGGGCGAACACGACCTCGCGTACGGCCACGCGAAAGCGATCATCCACGAGTACGACCTGCGACGAGCGGCCCGCAGACTGCTCTGACACCCACCCCGGACGGCCCTGCGGCACCGCGCCGGAGGGCCGTCACCTCACGTTCCGGCCCAGGGGCGCCCGTACGCGTAGAGTGAGAGAACGCTGGTTCTCCACCCGGAGGCGTACGAGAGGTGAGTGGACGATGGACACGGACACGCACACGGACACCGCCGAGCTGAAGCTCCTGGAGGCCGCCGAGGCGCTCTTCGACGAGCGGGGGGTGCAGGCCGTCGGCATGGACGCCATCCGCACCGCGTCAGGGGTCTCCCTCAAGCGGCTCTACCAGCTGTTCCCGTCCAAGGACCATCTGGTGTGGGCCGTCCTCAAGCGCCGCGACAGCGCCGTGCGCGAGGCCATCGCCGCCCATGGGGCCGCCCGCGCCACCACGCCGCACGAGCGGGTCCTGGCGGTCTTCGACTATCTGGGCGACTGGTTCGCGGATCCCGGTTTCCGCGGCTGCGCCTTCATCAACACCTTCGGCGAGATGGGCGGCATCTCGCCGGACGTCGCCGACATCGCCCGTGGGCACAAGCGGGCGCTGCGGCAGTACTTCGCCGAACAGACCGACGCGCTCGGGGCGCCCCGGGAGCTCGCCGACCAGCTGGCGATCCTCGCCAACGGCGCCATGGCCGTCGCGGGCATCAGCGGCTCCGCCGAGCCGGCCACCCAGGCGAAGAGCGCCGCGAAGACACTGCTGGACGCGGCCCTCGCACCCTAGGGAGTGTCCGGACACGCGGAAGGGCCCGCCCGGCGGAAGCCGGACGGGCCCTTTGTCACACGGTCACACGGTCACACGGTCACAGAGGTGACCCGGGAGCGCGTCAGTCGTCGCCCTGAAGGATCGACAGCACACGCAGCATCTCGAGGTAGATCCACACCAGGGTCATGGTGAGGCCGAAGGCCGCCAGCCAGGACTCCTCGCGCGGGGCGCCGTACGTCACGCCGTCCTCGACCTGCTTGAAGTCGAGGGCGAGGAAGCAGGCGCCGAGGATGATGCCGATGACACCGAACAGGATGCCGAGGCCGCCGCTGCGGAAGCCCAGCCCGTCACCGCCGCCGAAGACGGCGAAGAGCAGGTTGACCATCATCAGCAGCATGAAGCCGATCGCGGCCGCCATCACGAAGCCGTAGAAACGGCGGGTGACGCGGATCCAGCGCATCTTGTAAGCGATGAGCACACCGGCGAAGACCGCCATCGTGCCCAGAACCGCCTGCATCACCACACCCGGGGAGATGTACGTGGAGACGGCGCTGGAGATCACTCCGAGGAAGACACCCTCGAAGGCGGCGTACGCCAGGATGATCGCCGGCGAGGCCTTGCGCTTGAAGGACTGGACCATCGCCAGGACGAACGCCACCAGGGCGGCGCCGATGGCGATGCCGTAGGACTTGCCGAGGTTCGCCGGGTCGACGGGCAGCAGCACCCACGACAGGACGGCGGTCAGCACGACCGTGCCGAGCGTCATGGCCGTACGGCTCACGACGTCGTCGATCGTCATCACATTGCCGCGGACCTGCGGCGGGGCGCCTACCTGGGCGTCCGGGGCGTAGGGGTTGCTCGCGTACGGGTTCGCCGCACCCTCGGCGTACGGGTTCGTTCCGACGGCGGGGCCCCCGGCCTGCGGCTGCTGCGCGTTGAAGCCGGCGTAGCCGTTGTCGCGGCTGAACCCCCGTCGCGAGAAGACCGGGTTACTGCTCCTCATCTCACTCCTCCATGGCCGCACTGCGCGGCCTTGCGTCAAGAGTAATGCGGAAGCAAAAGAATCTCCCTAGTGCTCGGGGAGGATCTTTCCTCGATCGTTAAGGAAGCCCGGCCGGGAGCGGCGGGGCTTCAGGGGGGAGCTGTGCCCGGAACCGGACTCGAACCGGTACGGCCAAAGGCCAGCGAGGTTTAAGCTCGCCGTGTCTGCATTCCACCATCCGGGCGTGGCGCGCGGCTCCGCGTTGGCACATGAGCCTATCGGGACGCTTCCCCCGTTCAGCGGAACAGTGACCCGATGTTGTCTTATTTTATTGACGTCTGAGGGTGCGTCAGTGCAGGTGGAGGCCGATCTGACGAAGTGTGACGGGGCTCGCAGGCGCAAAGGCGCACACGCGGGAATGACGGAAACTCGCCGCCGTGCGACGCATTCCCCCACGGGGTACCCCGAGGGTCGGCGCTCCCGTGGACGCCTCAGGGGTGCCGTCATACCTCAGGAGGAGAGCCGGAGCACCCGGTCCGACTCGAGACTGCCCCGGGAACGGGCATGTGGACGGACGTCCCGGGCCGTAACGCTCGACACGATGGAGTGGTTCCCGAACGCACCGTTCCGACAGGAGTCACCCTCGTGAAGACCACCTCCACCGTGCCCCGCGCCACCGCGGTGGCAGCCCGCGCCACGGATCTCTCGAAGGTCTACGGACAGGGCGAGACCCAGGTGGTCGCCCTGGACCGGGTCACCGTCGACTTCCGGCAGGGGGAGTTCACCGCGATCATGGGCCCGTCCGGCTCCGGCAAGTCGACCCTGATGCACTGCGTCGCCGGTCTGGACTCCTTCAGCTCCGGCTCGGTCCGGCTCGGTGAGACGGAGCTCGGCACCCTGAAGGACAAGCAGCTCACGCAGCTGCGCCGGGACAAGATCGGCTTCATCTTCCAGGCGTTCAACCTGCTCCCGACGCTGACGGCGCTCGAGAACATCACGCTGCCGATGGACATCGCGGGCCGCAGGCCCGACAAGCAGTGGGTCGACCGGGTGATCGACATGATCGGGCTCTCGGGCCGGCTGAGCCACCGCCCCGCGCAGCTCTCCGGCGGTCAGCAGCAGCGCGTCGCCGTGGCCCGCGCGCTGGCCTCCCGCCCCGAGATCATCTTCGGTGACGAGCCGACCGGAAACCTGGACTCCCGCTCGGGCGCGGAGGTGCTGGGGTTCCTGCGCAACTCGGTACGGGAGCTGGGGCAGACGGTCGTCATGGTGACCCACGACCCGGTGGCCGCCTCCTACGCGGACCGGGTGATCTTCCTCGCGGACGGCCGGATCGTCGACGAGATGATCGCCCCGACGGCGGACGGCGTGCTCGACCGCATGAAGGCCTTCGACGCCAAGGGCCGCACGAGCTGAGCCGACCGCGCCCCTTCGCCCGGCCTCACGTCTGCCCGGCCCGGCCTCGCGCGTCGCCCCTCCCCGCCCTGCCCTCTCCTCACCCGGCCCGCCGCTGGCGCCGGCCCCACTCCAGGACACATCCATGTTCCGTACCGCCTTGCGCAACGTTCTCGCGCACAAGGCCAGGCTGCTGATGACCGTGCTCGCCGTGATGCTCGGCGTGGCCTTCGTCTCCGGCACGCTGGTCTTCACCGACACCCTCTCCCAGGCCTTCCGCAACCAGTCGGCCAAGAGCTACGACAACGTCGCCGTCGCCGTCTCCGCGCTGCACGGCGGCGACGACACCGACAAGACGCCCGGTCTCTCCGAGGACGTACGGCGGAAGATCGAGGCCGTCGACGGGGTCGCCGAGGCGACCGGCCGGGTCAGCGGCTTCGCCGGGGTGCCCGACAAGGACGGCAGGCTCATCGGCGTCGGCTGGTCCAACAAGGGCACGAACTTCGCCCCCGGCAAGGACGGCAAGGACCCCGCGTACCAGTTCACCGACGGCTCGGGGCCGGTGCGGGACGACCAGATCGCCCTCGACCGGGACACCGCCACCAAGGGCGGCTACCAGGTCGGTGACACCGTACGGGTCGCCACCAACGGCCCGGTGAAGGAGTACGGCCTCGCCGGCGTCTTCACCACCGAGGACGGCGCCGTGAGCGCGGGCGGCAGTCTGGTGCTCTTCGACACCGACGTGGCGCAGAAGCTGTACGTCGAGCCCGGCTTCTACCAGGACATCACCGTCGCCGCGAAGCCCGGCGCCGACGCCGCGAAGATCCTCGCCGCGGTCGAGCCGCTGGTCGGCGAGGCCGGCGAGGCCCAGACCGGGCAGGCGCTCGCCGACCAGCAGGCCAGGGACATCGAGTCCGGCCTGAGCGCGCTCAACCAGATGCTGCTCGCCTTCGCCGGCATCGCGCTCTTCGTCGGTGTCTTCCTTATCTCCAACACCTTCACGATGCTGGTCGCCCAGCGCACCAAGGAGCTGGCCCTGATGCGCGCGGTCGGTGCCTCGCGCAGGCAGATCACCCGCTCGGTGCTCGCCGAGGCGGCTCTGGTCGGTCTGGTCGCCTCCGTCGTGGGCTTCGGTCTCGGCGTGCTGCTCGCGATGGGCCTGCGCTCGGGGATGTCCGCCTTCGGTCTGAAGGTGCCGGGCGGCGACCTGGTCGTCACCTCCACTCCGCTGATATCCGCGCTCGCCGTGGGTGTGCTGATCACGATGCTGGCCGCCTGGCTGCCGGGCCGTCGCGCCGCGAAGATCCCGCCGGTGGCGGCGATGAGCAGCGTCCACGCGGTGGCGACCACCAAGTCGCTGGTCGTGCGCAACTCCATCGGCGCGGCCATCACCGCCCTCGGTGCCGTCGGCATCATCGCGGGGGCCGGCAAGGGCGGCGAGTCGGGCCGCATGCTGATCGGCGCGGGCGCGTTCTTCACCCTCGTCGGTGTGATCGTGCTGATCCCGCTGCTGTCCCGCCCCGTGATCGCCCTCGCCCGGCCCGTCCTGAAGTCCTTCGGGGTCGCGGGCAAGCTGGCCGGGCAGAACGCGGTCCGCAACCCCCGCCGTACCGGCGCCACCGCCTCCGCTCTCGCCATCGGCCTGACGCTGGTCACCGGTCTCTCGGTGCTGGGCGCCACGGTCGGCTCGGCGCTGGACAGGATGACGACCGACCAGATCAAGGCCGACTACATGGTCTCCATGGCCAGTGGCGACGGCATGAACCAGGCGGCCCTGGACGCGCTGGAGAAGGTGCCGGGCGTCTCGGCGGTCTCCCCGCAGCAGGCGGGCTACTTCGAGATCGAGGGCGACTTCGCGTCGGTCTCCGGTGTCACCCCCGGCGACATCGAGAAGGTCCTCAAGCTGAACGTCACCAGCGGCTCGCTCGCGTCCCTGGCGGACGGGAAGATCGCGGTCGCCGACAAGACGGCCGACAAGCAGGGCTGGAAGGTCGGCACGGCCCTTCCCGTGGAGTACGGGGACAAGAAGAAGGAGAAGCTGACGGTCGGCGCGGTCTTCGAGAGCAGCGAGTTCGTCTCGCCGGTCCTCGTCGACACGAAGATCCTCAACGCCCACGACTCCAAGCCGTACATCCCGCAGATCTTCGTGGCGATGGAGAGCGGCCAGACGGCGGCCGGTGAGAAGGCCCTGGTCCAGGCGCTCGGCGACAACCCGGCCATCACGGTGATGGACCACAAGGACATCCGGGACGCGTTCGGCGGCCAGATCAACCTGATGCTGAACATCATGTACGGGCTGCTGGCGATGGCTCTGATCATCGCGGTGCTCGGTGTCGTCAACACGCTCGCCATGTCGGTGTTCGAGCGGCAGCAGGAGATCGGCATGCTGCGGGCGATCGGCCTCGACCGGCGCCGGGTGAAGCGGATGGTCCGTCTGGAGGCCGTGGTCATCGCCCTGTTCGGCGCGGTGGTCGGCATCGGTCTCGGCTCCTTCCTCGGCTGGGCGATCGGCGAGACGATGCGGAGCAGCCTGCCGGGCTACGCGCTGGTGCTGCCCTGGGACCGGATCGGCGTCTTCCTGCTCCTCGCCGGCCTGGTCGGTGTGCTGGCCTCGCTGTGGCCGGCGCGCAGCGCCGCCCGGCTGAACATGCTGACCGCCATCAAGGCGGAGTGACGGCGGCACGGACACGGTGAAGGGCCGGATACCCCGGGGGTGTCCGGCCCTTCGCCGTTCGCGCACGGTCGCCGCCGTGCGCGCTCCGGTCGTCAGCTGCCTTCGCAGTAGCTCATCAGCCGGTCGTGGTTGGCCCGGTACTGGTCGTACAGCGCCGCGTCGTCGATCTTCAGCAGCGTCTCGTCGTTGGCCCGCAGCGCCGGGTAGGTGTAGTTGTGGCTGCCGGTGAAGACCAGCTTGCGGCCGGAGGTGCCGTTGTACGTGCCCTCCACGAGCAGGTACTTGGAGTGGAGTCCGACCTTGGCGACGCCGGTCCCCCGGTCCTCCTGGCACTCCACGCGCTTGGTGAGCTTGCCGGAGATGATGCTCTCGACACCGCTGCTCATCGATTCGGCCGCGCCGTCGTGGGCGAGGATCACCGAGCACCCGGCGTTCTTCAGGGCGACGAGCTTGGTGGCGACCTCGTCACGGGTGAAGAGGTTGGCGGCCATCCGCACCTGGGTGCCGCCGGAGCAGCTCACGTTGTCCAGGATCAGCTTGATCGTGTCGGTGGACGCGTCGTTGTCGAAGGTGGTGCCGGCGGCTTCCTTGCGGGGGAAGAAGTACGTCTTGTACGGGCCGCTCTCCGGGGTCTTGTAGTAGTGGCTCAGGCCGGTGGAGGAGGTTCCGTAGGCGAGGAGGTCGGCCCAGTAGGCGCGGTAGATCGCGTAGAGGCCGCTGTCGACGATCGTGACCGCGTTGTTGAAGAGGTCGGTGCGCTGGACGTTGGTCATGTTGGCCGAGGTCTGCACCACCACGTCGTTCGCGCCGCCGGTGGACGAGAACAGGAAGAACTTGTTGTGGTTGATGGCGCCGTCGGGGTCGTTGGGCAGCTTGCGGGTGCCGATGCAGCCACGGCCCGCCGGGCAGGCGAAGACCCAGGAGCCCTGGGTGCGGTCGGTGCCGAGCCGTTCGGCGAGCCGGGTGTACTCGCCGCCGCTCATGGTGGTGGAGGTGTGGTCCACGATCACCTTGACGTCGACGCCGCGGGTCTTGGCGGCGTGCAGGGCGTCGGTGACCGTGTCCTCGGTGAAGGTGTAGAGGCCGGCGGTGATGCTGGAGCCGGCGGGGGCCTGGTCGATCAGTCCGAGGATGTGGTCGCGGACGCGGCTCTGGGCGGCGCTGTCGCCGGCCGGGTCGTTGAAGGTG
The DNA here is from genome assembly GCF_044764755.1 of Streptomyces sp. NPDC093600. Taxonomy (NCBI): domain Bacteria; kingdom Bacillati; phylum Actinomycetota; class Actinomycetes; order Kitasatosporales; family Streptomycetaceae; genus Streptomyces; species Streptomyces sp. NPDC093600. The sequence goes on along the minus strand of NZ_JBIWIU010000008.1, from coordinate 294,575 downwards.
GCGGTGGTGGTCACGGCCGCGGCGGCGGTGACGGTGGCCGGGACCGCGGAGGCCGTGGCGGCGGACGTCGGGGCGGCGTTGCCGGGGACGGCCGCGACGGACAGGAGTCCGGCGCCGACGGCCAGGGTGAGCAGCAGACGGATCGGGCGGTGCACGATGGGTTTTCCCCCTAGGGCCTGGGCGTATCCGGCATACGGAGCATGCGGCGCATACATGACAATTCCGGGCTCGGAGAAGAGGGGGTGCCGGCCGTCGCCGGCACCCCCTCCCGACGGGCCCGAAGGCCCGAAGGTATCAACGCGGGAGCGACTCGTTCCACACCCGCGGGCGCAGCGCCATGCCGGACCTGCCCCCCTCCGGCGTCTTCACCGCGAGGAACTGGTTGACGCCGATCCGGTTGCGTTCGAAGGAGACGGCGGAGGCCGCCATGTAGAGCCGCCAGACTCTCGCCCGGCCCGGTGAGACGAGCCGGACGGCCTCGGCCCAGCGCGCCTCCAGGTTGGCCACCCAGCGGCGCAGCGTGAGGGCGTAGTGCTCGCGGATGGCCTCCACGTCCCGCACCTCGAAGCCGGCGTCCTCCAGGGTGGCGAGCGTGCGGCCCATCGGGGCGAGTTCGCCGTCGGGGAAGACGTACGCGTCGATGAACTCGTCCACCTCGTAGGTGGCTTCGTCCGGTGTGGGGCGGCGGGAGATCTGGTGGTTGAGCAGCCGGCCGCCCGGCTTGAGGAGCGCGTACAGGGTGTCGGCGTACTTGCGGTAGCGCACCTCGCCGACGTGCTCGGCCATGCCGATCGAGGAGATCGCGTCGTACGGGCCGTCCTTGACGTCTCGGTAGTCCTGCACCCGGATCTCGATCCGGTCCGTCAGCCCCTCCTCGGCGATCCGCTTGCGGGCGAAGGCGGCCTGCTCGCGGGAGAGCGTGACGCCGACGACCTGGGCGCCGTACTCACGGGCCGCGTGGATGGCCATGGAGCCCCAGCCGCAGCCGACGTCGAGGAGCCGGTCGCCCTCCCTCAGCCGCAGCTTGCGGGCGATGAGGTCCAGCTTGTCGCGCTGGGCGTCCTCCAGCGTGCCGTCCTCCGTCCAGTAGGCGCACGAGTAGACCATCGAGGGCCCGAGCACCAGCGCGTAGAAGTCATTGCCCACGTCGTAGTGGTGACTGATCGCCTGCTTGTCGCGGTGCTTGCTGTGCCGGGAGCCGGTGCGCCGCCGCATCTCCTCGGCGGGCGGCGCCGGCGGCGGGAAGGGCCCGCCGAGCTTCAGCAGGGCGCGGGCGGCGGCCCGCAGCTGCGGGTCGCGTACGGTCTCCAGGGCGCTCCTGGACTCGTCGCCGCGCTCCCAGATGAGCCCCGCGAGCCGGTCGAGGACCTCGTACAGATCGCCCTCGACGTCGATCTCACCGGCCACCCAGGCCCGGGCGAGGCCGAGCTCGCCGGGCTTCCAGAGCAGCCTGCGCAGGGCGCGGCGCTCGCGGACGACCAGAACGGGGCCGCCCACGGGTCCGGCTTCGCTGCCGTCCCAGGCCCGCAGGCGCACCGGGAGCGGGGCTCCCAGCAGATCCTCGGCGAGAGTGGTCAGCCGCAACGCGGCGTCGGCCATGGTGCACACCTCCGTGATGTCGTGCCCCAGTAAGGTTCGTCACCACGTAAACACCCTCGGTAGGCGAATACAGTCCCGCCGTCGCGCAACGAGTCGGCAAAACACCCGGGCGGACATGCCGAAGGACCGTCCGCACCACGGATGGCGGACGGCCCTTCGGCATCTACGGTCGTACAGGTACAGCGGTCGTACGGGTACAGCGGTGGAACTAGGAGGCCTTGGCCTTCTCCTGGCTCGCCTGGGCGACCGGCGCCGGGGCGGGCTTGGCGGCCTCGTAGAACTCCTCGCGCGGCGACTCCATCGCACCGAGGGAGACGACCTCGCGCTTGAGGAACATCGCCAGGGTCCAGTCGGCGAAGACGCGGATCTTGCGGTTCCAGGTCGGCACGGCCATGCCGTGGTAGCCACGGTGCATGTACCAGGCGAGACGGCCCTTGAGCTTGATCTTCATCTTGCCCATGACGATCATCGCGACGCCCTTGTGCAGGCCGAGGCCGGCGACCGCGCCCTTGTTGGCGTGGCTGTACTCCTTCTGCGGGAAGCCCCGCATGCCGGAGACCACGTTGTCGCCGAGGACCTTCGCCTGGCGCAGCGCGTGCTGGGCGTTCGGCGGGCACCAGGCGTTCTCCACGCCGGCCTTGCGGGCGGCGAGGTCCGGAACCTGGGCGTTGTCGCCCGCGGTCCAGATGTAGTCGGTGCCGGTGACCTGGAGGGTCGGCTGGGCGTCCACGTGCCCGCGCGGGCCGAGCGGGAGGCCGAAGCGGGACAGCGCCGGGTTGGGCTTGACGCCCGCGGTCCACACGATCGTGTTGGAGTCGACCTCAAGGCCGTTCTTCAGCACGACGTGACCGTCGACGCAGGAGTCCATCGACGTCGAGAGGTAGATCTCGACGCCGCGGCTCTCCAGGTGCTCCTTGCCCCAGCGGCCCAGCTCCGGGCCCACCTCGGGAAGGATCTTGTCGGCGGCGTCGACCAGGATGAAGCGCATGTCCTCGCGCTTCACGTTGGTGTAGTACTTCGCCGCGTCGCGGGCCATGTCCTCGACCTCGCCGATGGTCTCCGCACCGGCGAAGCCGCCGCCCACGAAGACGAAGGTCAGCGCCTTGCGGCGGACCTCCTCGTCGGCCGTCGAGTCGGCCTTGTCCAGCTGCTCCAGGACGTGGTTGCGCAGGCCGATGGCCTCCTCCACGCCCTTCATGCCGATGCCCTGCTCGGCGAGGCCGGGGATCGGGAAGGTGCGGGAGACCGCGCCCATCGCGATGACGAGGTAGTCGAAGGGAAGGTCGTAGGCCTCGCCGACGAGCGGCGCGACCGTGGCGACCTTGCGGTCCTGGTCGATGCTGGTGACACGACCGGTGAGCACCTCGGCTCCGCGCACGACGCGTCGCAGCGGGACGACGACGTGACGCGGCGAGATGCTGCCTGCGGCGGCTTCGGGGAGGAAGGGCTGGTACGTCATGTACGACCGCGGGTCGACGACCGTGACGGTCGCCTCGCCGAAACGCATCTTCTTCAGAATGCGTCGAGCCGCGTACAGGCCTACGTACCCACCGCCTACTACGAGGATCCTGGGACGCTCCGTGGTGCTCATGCCATCGAGTATCCACCCCTCTGAGGGGGGTCGCTCGTGCGCCCCTTCACAAGGTTCTGGGGGAGCTCTGCTACACTGCGCGGCCCACGTGACCCAGGTCATGGTGCAGCAAAGGAACCGCGGTGTTACGGCGGACGTTGTTCACCCCGGTTGAACTGGCCCGGAGAGCCCTCGGTAACCCTGAACCACGAGGTGCGTTCACACGATGGAAACAGAGTGCGAACGGGGCTGCGAACCTACGAAAGCACCCCGGCAGGGGCCTCGCGGGCCGTGAAGACCCTCGATGACCCCCGTCGGGGCGCTTTTCCTTGTGAAGAACTTCACGAAGTTTTCCGACGGTCCGTCGCCGGACGTGGCGCGGTGCGCCCGTTATGCCACGGACAGGGCGATTCCGTCGAGGATGTCGTGCTCGCTGACGACGACCTCCGGGGCCCCCGTGCGCTCCATGATCTCCAGCAGGACCAGGGCTCCGGCGGCGATGACGTCGACCCGGCCGGGGTGCATGACGGGGATCGCGGCCCGCTCGTCATGCGTCGAGGCGAGCAGCCGGCCGGTGACCTCGGCGACCTGGTCGCGGGAGATCCGCGAGTGGTGGATCTTCGTGGAGTCGTACTCCGGGAGCCCGAGCGCGATGGCGGCGACGGTCGTCACCGATCCGGCGAGCCCGACGAGCGTACGGGCCTCGCTGATCGGCACCGTCCTCTCGGCCAGGTCCAGCGCGGCCCGGATGTCGGCGCGAACGGCCTCGATCTCGGCCGGCGCCGGCGGATCGCTGCGGACGTGCCGCTCGGTCAGGCGCACGCAGCCGATGTCGACGGAACGGGCCGCCTCGACGTGCCGGGCGCCGACGACGAACTCCGTGGAGCCGCCGCCGATGTCCACGACCAGACAGCGGTCGGTGCCGTGCAGCTCGGCTGTGGCGCCGGTGAAGGAGAACTCCGCCTCCTGGTCGCCGCTGATCACCTCGGGCTCGACGCCCAGGATCTCCACCACGCCCTTGACGAACTCGTCCCGGTTCTCGGCGTCCCGCGAGGCGGAGGTGGCCACGAAACGGAGCCTCTCGGCGCCGAGCTCCTCGATGACGGCGGCGTACTCCCGGCACGCCGCGAAGGTCCGCTCCAGGGCCTCGGGCGCGAGCCGGCCGGTCCTGTCGACACCCTGACCGAGCCGGACGATCGTCATCCGCCGGTCCAGCTCGATCAGCTCTCCCGTCTCGGGGTGGACGTCGGCGACGAGGAGGCGGATGGAGTTCGTCCCGCAGTCGATGCCCGCGACCCGCGTCATTCGGCGGCCCCCTTCTCCGTCTCCTCCGTCTTCTCCTCCGCGCAGGGCGTGACGCAGGGGCCCTTGGCCCACCACTCCGGCAGCATCGCGATCGCCTCGTCGCCCAGCGGGTTGACCCCGGGGCCGGCGGCCAGCGAGTGGCCGACCAGGACGTGCAGGCACTTCACCCGGTCCGGCATGCCGCCGGCGCTCGGGAAGCCCTCCAGGACCTCGATGGCGTCACGGCGGGCGATGTAGTCCTCGTGCGCGGCCCGGTAGGCGGCGGCCAGCTCCGGGTCCGTGGCGAGCCGGGCCTGCATCTCCTTCATCACGCCGTTGGCCTCCAGGGTGCCGATGGCGGAGGCGGCGCGCGGACAGGTCAGGTAGTACGTCGTGGGGAACGGGGTGCCGTCCGGGAGCCGCGGCGCGGTCTCCACGACGTCCGGGTTGCCGCACGGGCAGCGGTGCGCGATGGCGCGCAGACCCCGGGGCGGGCGGCCGAGCTGCGCCTCGAAGGCGGCGACGTCCGCCTCGGTGGGCTCGGTGCGGGGGGTCTGCGGAGGGGGCGTTTCCATGCGTGCGTCTGTCTTCTCGTCGAGGGGCGGTTCGGTGGGTGGTGCGGTGCGCGGCGCGGTCGGCCGTGCGAGGTGCCGTCACACCATCATCTCGCGCCGCCGGGTCAGCGTGGCGCGTCGGCGCGGTCGACGCCGTTCCAGAGGTTGGAGTACCAGGGGGTGCCCGCCTCGGCCTGCTCGGCGCGGCGGGCCCGCTCCGCCTCGGGGTCGTTCACGGTGAAGCCGGTCTCGCCGGGCATGACGTAGTGCAGGTGCTCACGGGCGAGGCGGCGGACGTACGCCGGGTCCTGGAGCCGGGCCTTCTCGTCCCGCAGCTCCTCGACCCGCTCGGCGGCCTCGGCGGCCTGGCGCTCCTGTTCGGCGATCTCGCCCTGCTGGGAGACGTACTGGCGCATGGGGTAGGCGAGTGCCACCACCAGCGAGCAGACGACGAGCGCGAGGAAGGCCGCGCGGCCGGTGAGCCGGGAGCGGCGGGCCTGGCGGCGGGTCTGGGAGCGGTAGACACGGGCGGCGGTCTGCTCGCCGAGCAGCTTGATCCTGGTCGCGGTCGAGAACCGGTCCCGGGCCATGTGCGCGCCTCCCCTTTACGTACGAACGTCCCCGCACACGGTACGGGACCGGGTGCGGGGACGTATGTACGACGGGCTGTCGGACAGCCTGTCGGACGGGCTGTCAGCCCTTGAAGCGCGGGAACGCGCTGCGGCCGGCGTACACCGCGGCGTCGTCGAGGATCTCCTCGATGCGCAGCAGCTGGTTGTACTTGGCGACGCGCTCGGAGCGGGCCGGGGCGCCGGTCTTGATCTGGCCGCAGTTGGTGGCGACGGCGAGGTCGGCGATGGTGACGTCCTCGGTCTCGCCGGAGCGGTGGGACATCATGCACTTGAAGCCGTTGCGCTGGGCCAGCTCGACGGCGTCCAGGGTCTCGGTCAGCGAACCGATCTGGTTGACCTTGACCAGCAGGGCGTTGGCGGAGCCCTCCTCGATACCGCGGGCCAGGCGCTCCGGGTTGGTGACGAACAGGTCGTCGCCGACGAGCTGCACCTTGGTGCCCAGCTTCTCGGTGATGGCCTTCCAGCCGGCCCAGTCGTCCTCGAACAGCGGGTCCTCGATGGAGACCAGCGGGTAGGAGGCGACGAGCTCCTCGTAGTACTCGGTCATCTCGGCGGCCGAGCGGGACTTGCCCTCGAACTCGTACGAGCCGTCCTTGTAGAACTCGGAGGCGGCGCAGTCGAGCGCCAGCGCGATGTCCTTGCCCGGGACGTAGCCGGCCTGCTTGATGGCCTCGACGATGAGGTCGAGCGCGGCGCGGTTGGAGTCCAGGTTCGGGGCGAAGCCGCCCTCGTCACCGAGGCCGGTGGACAGGCCCTTGGTCTTCAGGACGGACTTGAGGGTGTGGTAGACCTCGGTGCCCCAGCGCAGGGCCTCGGAGAAGGACTCCGCGCCGATCGGGGCGATCATGAACTCCTGGATGTCCACGTTGGAGTCGGCGTGCGAGCCGCCGTTCAGGATGTTCATCATCGGAACGGGCAGCAGGTGCGCGTTCGGGCCGCCGAGGTAGCGGAAGAGCGGCAGGTCGGACGCCTCGGAGGCGGCGTGCGCGACGGCGAGGGAGACGCCGAGGATGGCGTTGGCGCCGAGCGAGGACTTGTCCGGGGTGGCGTCCAGGTCGAACATCGCCTGGTCGATCAGGCGCTGCTCGGTGGCGTCGTAGCCGACGAGCTCCGGGCCGATCTGCTCGATGACGGCGAGGACGGCCTTCTCGACACCCTTGCCCTGGTAGCGGTTCGGGTCACCGTCGCGGAGCTCGAGGGCCTCGAACGCACCGGTGGAGGCACCGGACGGAACAGCAGCACGGCCGGTGCTGCCGTCGTCGAGGCCGACCTCGACCTCGACCGTGGGGTTGCCTCGGGAGTCCAGGATTTCCCGGGCTACGACGACGTCGATGGACGGCACGAGCATCTCCTTCTGGGATGTGAAGCTAGATGTGACGCATGCGGTGCAGGGTCTCTTTGGCCTTGCGACAAGAGCCTAACCGGCTCCCGGCCTCCAGCCAGCCGGGCGCCCGCCCGCTGGGACGAAAAAGGACCCAAGGGCATGCATCTATGGACGAACGACCTCAGAACTACTGGACGGTAACGAGGCGGGAGCCTTGGCGGGCGGGGCTCGAACGCGCGGAACCCCGGTCCGGCGCGCACGGGGGAAGGGCGCGCCGGACCGGGGTGGTCACCGCGGGAGGGTCGTGGGGGCGAGACGCCCCCCGGGACCCGTGTGAGCCGCCGGACTCACGCGGGCCGCCTGACTCACTTCAGGTGGAGCTGCTGGCCCGGGTAGATCAGGTCGGCGTCGTCGACGATGTCCTTGTTGAGCTCGAAGAGCTTCGCCCAGCCGCCCTTGACGTCGTGCGCGGCGGCGATCTTGCTCAGCGTGTCGCCGGTCACGACCTTGTACTCGCCGTCACCCTTCGCGACCTTCTTGCCGGTCGGGGTGGTGACGGTCTTCTTCGACTCGGCCTTCTTGGGCGCGGCCTTCGGCGCGGTGCGCGACTCGCTGCGGGTCGTCGGCTGCTCGGCCTGACGCTCCTGCTGCGCGGGGGCGGCCTGCTCGGCGGAGCCGCCGTTGTACGCGGCGCTGGAGAGGCCCACGCCGCAGCTCGGCCAGGCACCCTTGCCCTGGCCGGCCAGGACCTTCTCGGCGACCGCTATCTGCTGCGACTTGGAGGCCTTGTCGGCGGTGGAGGCGTACGCGGTACCGCCGTAGGCGGCCCAGGTGGAGGCCGAGAACTGCAGGCCGCCGTAGTAGCCGTTGCCCGTGTTGATGGACCAGTTGCCGCCGGACTCGCACTGGGCGACGGCGTCCCACTCGGAGGCGGTGGCGGCCGAGGCGGACCCGGCGGTCATCAGCGGGGCGGCGACGGCGACACCGGCGACGCCGACGAGTGCGACGGCGCGGGTGGCCTTGGAAGCACGGCGGTGCTTGCCCTTACCGGAAAGCAGCATGCGATTTCTCCTCACCGACGCCTGCGAGGTGAGCTGTCGGGTTCGGACCAAGTGAGTTGTCCGGCCGCGTGACCAGCACGCGGCTCCACCCCAAGCCGGCCTTCCGTCCGTCTGTCTCGACGGCCGGGAACCGGCGCTTACCTTGGGTCCCCCGCTCCTGCCTACGGCGCTTGCGCGACGACTGTTCCCATCAACCGACGGCAGGATTCGGCGTTTCGGTCGACGGGGCCCGCGGTGGCGAGCGGTCACGACCGTAGACACAGACCCCCGCGAAGTTCAAAGACGTCTATAGGGGAGAAATCGCCCTTACTTGCCCTGTACCGAACAGCGTTTGCGCAGGTGAGAGGTGACGGAAGCAAAGTTTGCGGACGGAACACGCCGGTCGCGACAAAGAGACCCATGTCTCACTTGGCCAGAACCGGACATAAGCTGCCGAACTAGCCCTGCGCAGGGGCGGTTTCGGGCGTCAGGTCGAGGCTCTGACCAGGGAGGATGAGATCCGGATCGCCGCCCACCGTCCGGCGGTTGGCGTCATAGAGGGCGGTCCAGCCGCCGGGGAGCTCGTTCTCCTGAGCGATCTCGGCGAGATTGTCTCCGGGCTTGACGGTGTATTCGTCCGCAGTGCCCTGAGTGTCCGTATTCTCCGCACCCGTACCGGCGGTCACCTCACCTGTCACTCCGTCAGTCCCCGCGGACGGCGAGGCGTGGCGACCGGTTTCTCCGCTGCTGTCCGCAATGCCCGTCTCTTCGGGAGCGGCGTCGCCACGGTGCTTGCCGGTGCCGGGGGCGGCCGGCGCGGACGGCGTGACCGATGCCCCGGGGGCGGTGGGGGACGGCGTGACGGCGCCCGTCGAGGCGTCCGGCGTCGCGGGCGCGGTGGGGGCGGCGGGAGTGGCCGGGACGGTCCCGGGGGCCGTCGGGGCGGTCGGGAGGACCTCGGGAGCCGTCGGGGCAGCCTCGGTGGCCGTCGGGGCGATCGGAAGGCCCGTGGTGCGGTTCGACTCCTCGACCGGGCCCGTGGGCTCCTCCGGCACGAGGGCCGGCCCGGGGTCGACCTCGGGGGCGGTGCCGTCGTTCGTCAGGCCGGCGATCGGGGCGCAGGTGTCCCACTCCGTGCCGCCGGCGGCGAACGCCTTCTCGGCCACCACGATCTGCTGCGCACGGCTGGCCAGGTCGGCGCTGGAGGCGTACGCGAGGCCGCCGTGCCGCTCCCAGGTCTCCTGGGTGAACTGGAGCCCGCCGTAGAGCCCGTTGCCGAAGTTGGCGCTCCACAGGCCGCCCGACTCGCACTCGGCCACCCGGTCCCAGGTGGCGGCGTCGGCGGCGGAGGCGGAGCCCGCACCGAGCAGCGGCAGCGCGAGGGCCGATCCGGTCACGCCTGCGGCGACGACGATGGCGGGGGCCTGGCGGGGTCTGCGGTGACGTCCGTTCCCGGAGCGCATGCGGAATGCCTTTCGCGTGACGGCTGAGATTGACGGTGAACGTAGCGGCATTCGAACGTCAGTCACAAGTCGATGCAGCGGAGATCACGTAAAAGTCACAGTCTTGACGGTCCGTCAGCGGACAAGGGGTTCGAACTCCATCGGAAGCGTGCGCAATCCGCGCATGATGAGCCCTCCGCGCCACCGCAGATCGGCAGGATCCACGGCAAGTCGCAGGTCCGGCAGCCGCGTCAGGAGGGTGGCGAGGGCGATCTGTCCCTCCAGCCGGGCGAGGGGGGCGCCGATGCAGTAGTGGATGCCGTGCCCGTACCCGAGGTGCTGGTTGTCGCGCCGGGACAGGTCGAGGGTGTCCGGCCGGTCGAACCGCGCCGGGTCGCGGTCGGCGGCTGCGAGTACGACCAGGACCGGGTCGCCCGCCGGGATCTCCTGCCCGCCGATGGTCAGCGGCTCCATGGCGTACCGCCAGGTGGCCAGCTCGACCGGTCCGTCGTAGCGCAACAGCTCCTCGACCCCCGTCTCCAGGAGCCCCCGCTCCCCCGCCGCGAGCGACGCCTGGAGCCGCTCCCGCTGGCCGGGGTTCCGGAGCAGGGCGTACACCCCGTTCCCCACCAGATTGACCGTGGTCTCGAAGCCGGCGAAGAGCAGGATGAAGGCCATCGCCGCGGCCTCGTTCTCGGTGAGGTGCTCCCCGTGGTCGGAGGCCTTGATGAGCCCCGAGATCAGGTCGTCCCCGGGATCGAGCCGCTTGCGGTGGATCAGCTCCGCGAGGTACCCGCGCATCTTCTTGACCGACCGCGCGACCCCGCCGCGCGGCCCTCCGCCGTGCCGGATCATCATCCCGGCCCAGTCACGGAAGTCGTCCTGGTCCTCGCGCGGAACGCCGAGCAGGTCGCAGATCGCGTAGATGGGCAGCGGGAAGGCGAACTCGTGGATGAGGTCGGCGCTCCCCTTCTCCGCGAACCCGTCGATGAGCTGATCGGTCAGCTCCTGCACCCGGGGCGCGAACTCGGCCACCCGGCGCGGCGTGAACGCCTTCGACACCAGGCGTCGCAGCCGGGTGTGGTCGGGCGGATCGATGTTGAGCAGATGCGTCATCAGCTCGGCCTTGCGCTCGCCGGGGATCCCGGTCTTCCCCTTGGCGTGCGCCGGCTCGTCGTGGTGCGCGGGGTTCTTCGACAGCCGCTGGTCCGCGAGCGCCTGCCGCGCGTCGGCGTACCGCGTCACCAGCCACGCCTCGACCCCGCTGGGCAGCTTCGCCCGGTGCACGGGCGCGTGCTCGCGCAGCCAGGCGTAGGCGGGGTACGGATCGGTCGCGAACTCCCAGGTGAAGAGCGCGGGGGCGGCGGAGCCGCCGGGGGCGGAGGGCTGGTCGTGCATGGGCCCGACAGTAATCGCCGCGTCTGGGGGGCTGGGCGGGGGCCATGGGTGTGTCCGTCCGCCCGCGAGGGCGGCGGCGACGGGTGTCGTTCCCCGGCCGGGCGGCGGCGACGGGTGTGTGCCGGTCCCTACGCGCGGCGCGCCGCCGGGTGGCGGCGGCGGTGCCGGGGCGGCGGCCACGGGTGTGTCCCGTCCCGCCCGGGTGGCGACCACGGGCGTGTCCCGTCCCGCCCGGGTGGCGACCACGGGCGTGTCCCGTCCCGCCCGGGTGGCGACCACGCGTGTGTCCGTCCGCGTCCCTGGCGTGGAGATCCGGGATTAGATGCTCCCGTGGACGCTCAGTTGCTCAGAAGCACGTTCGCCGTCGTCGAGAGACGGGCGGAGCATGCCGTCACCTTCTTCTACTCCCACCTGTTCTGGCACAACCCGGGCATCCGCGAGCTGTTCCCCGAGGACCTGCGGCCCCAGCGCGACCGGCTCTTCGCCGCGCTCACCCATGTCGTGAACCGCCTGGAGGACCCCGGCCTCCCCGGCTATCTCGCGCGTCTGGGGCGCGATCACCGCAAGTTCCTCGCCGCGCCCGTGTTCTACACGGCCGTCGGGACCAGCCTGGTCGCCGCGTTCGCGCACGCCGCCGGGGCCGCGTGGAGCGTCGAGGCCGAGAAGGCGTGGACCGAGGCGTACGGGCGGATCGCCGACCTGATGATGCGCGGGGCCGAGGAGGCGGCCGGGCGGGGCGAGCCGGCCTGGTGGGACGCCGACGTCGTCGCGCACACCCGCCGCGGCGAGGACCTGGCCGTGCTGACCCTGCGGCCGCGGCAGCCGTTCCCGTACCGGCCGGGGCAGTACACCGGCGTCAGTTCGCTGCGGGTCCCCCGGGTCTGGCGGACGTACTCGCTCGCCAACGCGCCCCGCGTGGACGGGACGGTGGACCTTCACATCAGCCAGGTGCCGCGCGGACTGATGAGCACGGCGCTCGTCGCCCGGACACGCGCCGGCGAGACGCTGCGGCTCAGCGCCCCGGGCGGTGCGCTGACCGCACGGACGGAGCCCGGCGCGCCACGGACCTATGTCGCCGCCGGCACCGGCTGGGCGCCGGTGAAGGCGCTCCTGGAAGAGGTGGCGGCGCGGGAGGGCGGCGCGGAGGCACGGCTCTTCGTGGCCGCGCGGGCGAAGGAGTACCTGTACGGGCGGGAGGATGTCGAGCGCCTGAAGGAACGGATACCCGGGCTGCACGTCACCTACATCGCCTCCGCGCCCGGCCGCCCCCGCGACCAGGCCACCGAGCGGCTGGTCCACGCCCTGCACACGTGTGGGAACTGGCCCCGGCACGACGTCTATCTCGCTGGGCCCCCCGGCTTCCTCCACGAGGTCACGCCCGTCGTGGAGGCCCTGGGCGCCGACCCGGCCCGGATCTTCCACGACCGCCTCCCGGCGGTGGACCGGCTCCACCCGCGCCCGGCGACCCGTGCGGAGCGGCTCATCGAACCGCCGGCCCTCCTCTGGCACGACCCGGAGGCGCGGGACCCGCGCGGGCGGTGAGCGACGGGAGGACGGGGCCCGGGGGGATTGGGGGCGGGGCGCGCGGCGCTCAGCCGGGGGCTGGGGGCCCTGGGGCGCTGGGCCCCCTTCTACAGGCCCTCCGCCGCGCGGATCGTGTCGCGGTAGGCACGGGCGGCGGCCCGCAGCGCGGCCTCCGGGTCGACGCCGGCCGCCTCCGCCTCGGCGGCGAGGGCGAGCAAGGCGTACCCGACGCCCTCGCCGGACGGCGGCTTCACGTCCAGACCGGCCGTGCGGACCCGGCCCGCCAGCTTCGCGGCGAGCGCGAGACCGGGCTGGCCGAGCGGGACCCCGTCCGTCACCGAGTCGCGCTGCTTCTCGATCGCCTTGGCGCGGTGCCAGTGCGCCTTGACGTCCTCGGGCGTCTCGGCGGTCGCGTCGCCGAAGACGTGCGGATGGCGGTGGATCAGCTTCTCGACGATCGTCCCGGCGACGTCGTCGATCGAGAAGGGCTCCTCCTCGTGCTCCTCGGCGATCCGGGCGTGGAAGACGACCTGGAGCAGCACGTCCCCCAGCTCCTCGCGCAGCTCGACGCGGTCGCCGGCCTCGATCGCCTCGACGAGTTCGTACGCCTCCTCGATGCCGTACTTGGCGAGCCCCTTGTGCGTCTGCCGCGAGGACCACGGGCACTCGCGGCGGATGCGGTCCATGACCTGCACGAGGTCGAGGAGGCGGGCGCCGGGCAGGTCGTACGAGCCGGGCAGCAGCTCCAGGTCGGGCATGGCGACCCCGCCGGAGCCGGCCAGCCGGGCGAGGCCGTCCGTCAGGGCCTGGTCGCCCTCGCCGGACGGCAGGACGACGACGGTGCGTCCTCCGGCGCAGGCGTCGACGAGGTCCCGCGCGTCGGGGCGGGCGTGCTCGACGGTGATCCCGGCGTCGCGCAGATAGGGCAGCTGGGGGTGGTGCTCGTCGGCGCACACCACCCGGTCGGCGGCGTGCAGCGTCTGCCAGGCGGGCCAGGACAGCAGTCCGGGGGCCACGCGGTGGCTGGCGGTCAGCAGGACGACACGACCGGTCTCGACGGGTGCTTCGGCGTTCACCCTTCGACCTTACGTGGGGCCGGGTGGGGGCCGGACGAGAGGCCCTACGCGCCCGCCTCCTGAGCCTGGGGGGCCTGGCTGATCTGCCGCAGCCAGGGCGCGGTGTAGGTGCCGAGCTGGATCTTGTCGTGGTCCCAGGCGCCGAAGCGGGGGTTCACATCGATGTCGAGCGCCTTGGAGGCGGCGGTGAAGACCTCGGTGAGCTTCTTCTGGCCCTCGGGGGTGTTGGAGACGCCGAGCTTGGCGGCGATCTTGTTCATCAGGACGGTGCGGCGGACGACGCCGTCGATCTGGTCGGGAGCGACGCCCTGCTGCTGGAGGAGCATCCCGGCGAGCTGCGCCTCGCCGCCGCTCTGCTTGGCGAACTCGCCCCGGGCCTTCTGGATCTCGCCGCGCCCTACGGTGATCCCGTGATCGGCGGCGACCCGCTCCACGACCCGGTCGAAGATCATCACGTTGAGCTTCTCGCGGCTGAGGTCACCGGTGGCCTTGATCAGCTCCGCGGCGTGCGGCGAGCTCTGCTGGGCGCTCCGCACGTCCCGCACCTGCGCCTGGAGGTTGGACACCTCGATCCGCTCCCCACCGACGACGGCGGCGGCCCCCGGGTGGGCGTCACTGCCGCAGGCAGCGAGCAGCGGGGCCACGGCGAGAAGCGCGGCGGAGACGGAGAGCGCAGTGCGGCGGTGCAAAGGAGCCTCCCGGCGTGGGTCGTGCGTACGTAGAACGACCTTGCGGTGATCGATGTTAGGCAGTCGACGTGGCCGGGGCCACTACTTCGAAGCGACTGTTTCGGTCAACGACTCGCGCGTTCGGGTGGTGTCGGGTCGCAACATGATCGTCCGGGAGACCAGGAAGGTCACCGGGACCGCCGCCGCGGCCGCCAGGAGAGGGGCGTAGCGGGAGTCGAGGCCCGCGATGTCGACCATCAGGTAGATGCCGACCGTGGTGATCACGAAGTTCGCCGCGTTCGTGAGCGGGAAGAGGAGGAACTTCCGCCACGTGGGGCGGGTGCGGTACGTGAAGTACGAGGTCAGGAAGAACGAGCCGACCATGGACAGCAGGAACGCGGCCACGTGCGCGGCCAGGTACGGCATCGCCCGCATGAAGAGCAGGTACAGGCCGTAGTACGTGGCCGTGTTCACGAGCCCGACCAGCGCGAAGCGCACCACCTGCCAGGTCACCGTCATCGGGTCACCGTCATCGCCGTACGAGCTCCTCCGGGCGCCGCTGCCGGGCCGGCAGCCCCACGTTCGTCGCCTTCACCAGGAAGTGCGGGCGCCGCTTCACCTCGTAGTAGATCCGGCCGACGTACTCCCCCACCAACCCGAGCATCACCATCTGCACGCCGGCCAGCGCCGTGACCGTGACGAGCAGGGTGACGTAGCCGGGGGTGTCCACGCCGTTCACCAGCGCGACACCGACGATCCAGGCCGCGTACGCCAGCGCCACCGAGACCAGGATCATTCCGAGATAGACGGCGGCCCGCAGCGGCTTGTTGTTGAAGGAGAGGAGGCCGTCGAGGCCGTAGTTGAGGAGCTTCCCGAAGGTCCATTTCGAGCGGCCCTCCTCACGTACCGCATTCTCGTACTCGAATGTGGTGGTGCGGAATCCGACCCAGGCGAAGAGCCCCTTCGAGAAACGGTTGTACTCGGTGAGTTCGAGTATCGAATCGACCGTACGGCGGGAAAGCAGCCGGAAATCGCCGACCCCGTCCACCAGCTCGACGTCCACCAGCCGGTTGATCGCCCAGTAGTAGGCGCGCGCCGTGACCGTACGGGTCACCCGGTCGCCGGTCCGGGTCCGGCGGGCGATGACCTGGTCGTATCCCTCCGCGTGCAGCGCCACCATGCGGTGCACGAGCTCCGGCGGATGCTGGAGATCGGCGTCCATGATGACCACGGCGTCGCCCCGGGCGTGCTGGAGCCCCGCCAGCATCGCCGCCTCCTTGCCGAAGTTCCGGCTGAAGGAGACATAGCGGGCGCGGGGGTCGGAGGCGGCGATCTCCTCCAGGAGCGGGAGCGTACGGTCGTGACTTCCGTCGTCCACATAGACCAGCTCGAATTCGCCGTCGAAGCGGGCGAGTTCGGTGATCACATGGTCGTGGAAGCGGCCGATGATCTCCTCTTCGTTGAAGCACGGAACCACAATCGAGAGCAGCACGGTGGAAACGACAACCGAGCCGGATGGCGACGGTGGATTCGCGACGTGACCGCGAGGCGACCATTGAATGAACTGGCCGCGGTCGCGCATGATTTCGCCTCTCGCACTGGCATATTCGAACCATCATGGACGTCCGGACAGCACGCGCCGCGGGGCTCGCCGCGTTCCTCACCGTGCTCGCCGTGTGCGCCGGGGACGCCGTCGCCCGCGCCTTCCCCTTCGGCCCGCGCCGGCGCGGCGTCAACGACCTGGCCAACCAGTTCGTGCCGTACCACGCGCACCTCTGGGACCTGCTGCACGGACGCGCCGACGGCGGGCTGCAGCTCAACTGGGGCTCCGGCTGGGGCACCGGCTTCCTGCCCGACCTCTCCACCTATCTGACCAGCCCGTTCGCCCCGCTGGTCGCGCTGTTCCCGCGCCAGGACATCGAGTACGCCGTCTACGCCGTCACCGTCCTGAAGATGGCGGTGGCGGCCGCCGTGATGGCCGGCGTGCTGCTCCGCACACGTCCGGGCGGATGGTGGGCGGCCGGGCTGCTCGGCGCCTCGTACGGCCTGTGCGGCTGGGCCGTCACCGAGGCCACGTACAACCCGATGTGGCTCGACGGGCTGATCGCCTTCCCGCTGCTGTGCCTGGTGGGCGAGTGGGTACGGGAGGGCCGGCGGCCGCTCCTGGGGCCGCTCGCCGTCGCCGTGTGCTGGGTCGCGAACTTCTACACCGCGTACATGGCCACGCTGGCGGCCGCCCTGGTGCTGCTGGTCCGGCTGGTGGAGACGGACTCCTTCGGGGTACGGGCGGTGGGGCGGGCGGTCAGGACGACCGGCCTCGGCGTCGGGCTCGCCGCGCCCCTCCTCGTACCCGTCCTCCTGAGCTCCCGGCACGCCTACCCGGGCCTCACCAAGGAGTTCGTCCCCGCCGACTGGCCGGACTTCCTCGCCCGGCTGCTCCCGGTCACGTACAGCTACTCCACTCCGGCGATGTTCGTCTTCACCGCCGTGCCGCTGCTCGTCGGATCGCTGCTCCTGCGCCGGGACGTGCCGCGGCGGGAGCGGTGGCTGTGGGCGGGCCTGGTGGCGACGGTCGCCGTGTCGATGCAGTGGGCGCCGACGCATCTCGTCTGGCATGTCTTCGCCACGCCCAACGGCAGTCCGTACCGGCAGACGTTCGTCCTCACCGGAGTCCTCGTCCTCGCCGCCTGGACCGGTCTCTCGCGCGGCCTGCCGGACCGGCGGGCGCTGCTCGGCGGTGCCGGTGTGATGGTGCCGGTCGCCGCGGCGGCCCTGGTCAGCCCGCTGGTGAACGGCTGGGCGCTGCTGCTGTTCGGGGCGGGGTGCGCGACGGTCGTCGGGGCGCTGCTGCTGCCCCGGCGCGGGCGGTACGCGCGCGTGGCGGCGGTGCTCCTGGTGGGCGTGCTGGTCGGACAGGCGGCGGCGACGACCGCGTACGCGGACCGGAAGCGGCTCGCCCACCTCGACGACTACCCGGCGTACGGCGCCGAGCACGAGCGCCGGGCCGCGGCGCTCGCGGAGGCCGACGGCTGGCCCGCGTACCGGACGGACTCGGGGCTGCCCAGGGTCGCGGGGAACGATCCGCTGCTCCTGGGCGGGCAGGGCGGCGCGTACTACAGCAGCCACACCCCGGCGGTGCTGACGCGGACCATGGCGGCGCTGGGCGGCGGCTGGACCTCGCGGGGGCGGAACCTGCTGAGCCTGGACAATCCGGTGACGGACGCGCTGTTCGGTGTGGGCGCGCGGTGGCGGGACGGCGGTGTGGTCCGGTCGGAGACGGTGCTCCCCCTGGTGACGGTACGGCCGAAGGGCGCCGCGCCGCCGGCGTACGGGCCGTCCCCTTTCCGCAACCAGGAGCTGCTGCTGGGGGCCCGGGTGTACGAGCTTCCGGGGTCCGGGGTCTGTCCCGTCGGCAGCGAGGTCTTCCTGTGGGCCCCGGACTTCACGGGCACGGCCCGCCTCGGGGGGCGTGCGGTGGAGCTCCTGGGCGGGCAGCCGAAGAGGCGGGCGGCGATGGTCTCCCTGGGCCCGCAGTGGGCGGAGGGCGGGCGCCCGGTCCTGACGGGCCGGGGCCCCCGGGGCGAGGTCGGCTGCCTGGACCGGTCACGGCTGGCGACGGCGGTGACCGCCCTCCGCGCCACCGCTCCGACCTCCGTACGGGTCACGGACAGCGGCATCCGGGCCGAACTGCCCCCGGGCATGCGGGGAACGGTCGTGGTGGCGGCCCCCCGGATCGCCGGCTGGCGGTGCGAGGGCCGCCCGGCGGAGTCGTACGGCGGCCTGCTGGCGGTCCGTACGGACGGCGGCACCTCGGTGAACTGCGCCTTCCGGACTCCGGGCCTGCGGGCGGGCCTCGGGGTGGGGATCGCGGCCGCGCTGGTCCTGCTGTGGGCGCACGTGCGACGGAAGCGGGGGGCGCGGCGGCGGTCGGGGGCGTCAGGCGGTGAGCCGGGGGTGTGAAGCGGGGCGCCAGGGGCGGGCGGGCGTCAGTTCTTGACGGGCTCCAGGCAGAGGACGAACTTCTCGTAGTCCCACTCCTGCGCGAGCGCGGTCACGCCGCCGCACTTGTTCACGTCGAAGGTGCCCTTGTGGACCTTCGTGACCTTGTAGAGGTCGGGCGCCTTGTCGGTGCACGCCTTGGTCTCGACCTTGGGGTCGTTGTCCGGGCCCGTCACGGTGATGCAGTCGCCGGCCTCGGCGTGCGTGGGGAGGTCGCCGCTGATGGCCGCGTAACCGAACTTCACGCCGAGGGCGACCGCGATCGCCACGACGACGCCCAGGATCTTCTTGCCCAGGCCGCCCTTCTTCTTCGCGGGCTCGTGGGGAGCGACGGGTTCGACGGGCGCGGCCAGGCCGGCGGGCGCGAGCGGCTGGTCAGGGGTCTGCTGGGGCGGCGTGGTCATGAAGGATTCCTTGGGGACGTGTACATGATCGAACGCGAACGCTACATCCCGCGGAACACGCAAAACGGACCCAACCACTCCGCTTCGGAATCAGATACGGAGTCGTGATTCTGCCGACCCGTCAGCCCTCGCGCCTTCCTACATGCCCTCCGCCACGGCCGCCGCCCGCTGCGCCTCGAAGTTCCGTGCGTACGCGTCGAAGACGGCCGCGTCCTCGTACTTCAGCATCGCCTCGTCGTTCACCTTCAGCGCCATGCCCGTGTACGTGTGGCTGCCCGTGAAGACGATCTTCTTGTTCGCGCCACCGAGGTACGTCCCCTCGATCAGCAGGTACTTCGTGTGCGTCCCCGTGCCGCCGCGCTCGTCGTTGTGGAGCTGGTGCAGGGTGATGCGGCCCTTGGCGGTCGGCCTGGCGAGCCAGTCCGCCACGCGCACAGGGAACTTCTGCGCGTCGAGCGGCCAGTTGTCGAGCTTGCGGTAGACGATCTCGACGTGGCAGCCGGCGTCCGCGAGCATCCACAGCTGCTCGGCCACCTCGGGACGGGTGATGTGGCCCTGCGCGATCCGGATCCTGGTCCGGCCGTCGGAGGTGCCGACGCCCGGGTCGTTGCCGTGGCAGGCGGCCGCCGTGCCGACCGGCTGGGCGACCGTCTTGAGGACGTTGACGACCACGTCGGTGGTGGAGCGCGGGAAGAAGTAGACCTTGGCCGGGCCCGCCTGCGTCGTCTGCGGGTAGTCGTCGACCTGCGGCCGCTCCCCGGCGGCCGCCCCGGCCTGGTCCGCGAAGTACGCCGTGTACGCGTCGAAGAGCTCCTTGTTGCCCGCCACCGTCATCGCGTCGTTCCACAGCTTCGTGCGGTCCTGCTCGATGAGGTTGCCGGAGGACTGCACCACCACGTCGTCCACCGGGACGGTGCCGTTGCCCTTGGTACGGGAGAACAGGAAGTACTTGTTGTGGTTGACATTGGCGTACCAGCCGTCCGGGTCCGTCGACGTGGTGCCCGGGTCCTTGGCGAGGCAGGCCTCCTCCGCCTTGCAGATCCGGACCCAGGACTCCCCGCTCAGCCCGTTCCGCAGGTTTCCGACGGCCGGATAGCCGGCGGTGTCGTGGTCCAGGACGACCTGGACGGTGACCCCGCGCGCGTGGGCGGCCAGCAGCCGCTCGGTCAGCCACTGCGACCCGTAGAGGTACAGGGACATCCGGATGGACGACCCCGGCTCGGCTCCGTCGACGAGCCGCCCCAGGTGGCTGAGGATCCGCCCTTCGGCGGTCACGTCACCCGACGGGTCGTTGAACACGGGGCCGGTGGTGACGGCCACGACCGGCTCAGCGCTCGCCGCCGGGGTGGCCGCCAGCAGCGCGCCCAGCGCGAGGGAGGCGGCCAGGGTCTTGAAACTGCTTCTTCGCATGGTCACGTGGCCGATCATCGCCCGGATTCCGATCTTGGTGTGGTGCTACGGGTCACCCCCTCAGCCGAGGGGGCCCATCTGCTGCTGCCGCGCCAGCGCCCGCCGGAGGTCGGTCGGGAGGGCGTGGTACGGGCCGTAGACGCGCTCGGTGTCGTAGAGCAGGGCCCGCAGGTGCTGGTGGGCCGCCGTGTGGTCGCCCGTCGCCAGCAGGAGGTTGCCGATCCGCCTGCGGATGTCGAAGGCGCGGGCCGGGTCCGCGCCGTTGTCGACGTACGGCAGCAGGGCGCGGTACTCCGCCAGCGCCTCCGCCGTCTCCCCGAGCTGTTCCAGGCACTGGGCCGCGTCGTAGCGGAACTGCAGGGTCTGCGGGTCGGCCGGTCCCGCCTCCGCCGTACGGTCCTCGGCGAGGCGGCGCAGCTCCGGCAGGGCGCGGCGGTACTGGCCGTCGTCCATCAGGGTCGTCGCGTACTGCTTGCGCAGGATGCGGACGACGGGCGAGTGCTCGCCGTGCTCGGCCGCGGCGGCGGGCAGGATGCCGCCGAGGATGTCGACGGCCTGGGTGATCGAGCCCTCGCCGAGCAGCCGCTTGACCTCGTCGACGGCGGCGGCCACGTCCGGTCGGGAGACGGGCGGCCCGACGGGCGGCGCGGGCGGTGGCGGCGGGGCCGAGGCCCGGTCGGGCCAGGGCGCGTGCGGGCGCAGGAAGGGGCGGGTCGGATCGAGCGGCCCCGCGGGGGCGCCGCGCGCGGGCAGCAGCGGGAGCAGGGCCTCGTACACCTCGTGCGCGCCGGACGGCCGGTGCTGGGGGTCCTTGGCGAGCAGCCGCAGGACGAGCGCCTCCAGCGCCTCCGGCACCTCGGGCCGCAGCCGGCGGACCGGCACCGGCGGCTCGTACAAATGCCGGTGCAGCACGCCGAGCGCCGTGGAACCGGCGAAGGGCACGTTCCCGCTGAGCAGTTCGTGGAGCAGGACGCCGAGCGCGTACAGGTCGGTGTACGGGCCGACGGCGCCGCCCATGGCCTGCTCGGGCGCCATGTAGGCGGGGCTGCCGATCGGTGAACCGGTGTGGGTGAGGCGGGTGGTGTCCGTGTCCAGGACGGAGGCGACGCCGAGATCGAGGACGGTGACGCTGCCGTCGGGGCGCACCATCACGTTGCGCGGCTTGAGGTCGCGGTGGACGATCGGCACCGCGTGCACGGCGGCGAGCACCGCGCACAGCTGGGCGGCGACGGAGACCGCCCAGGGCCAGGGGTAGGGGTCGTGCTCGGCGAGATGGTCGGCGAGGTCGGCGCCTTCGACGTACTGCATGACGAGGTAGAGGTCGTCGCCGTCGCCGCCGGCGTCATGGACGGTGACCAGGCCGGGGTGGTCGACCTGGGCGGTGACCCGGCACTCGCGGACGAAGCGGCGCCGCATCTCGTCGGCGGCGGTGGCGGCGGCCATGTGGTCGGGGCGCAGGAGCTTGACGGCGACGCGACGGTCGAGCCGTCCGTCGTACGCCGTCCAGACCTGGCCCATGCCGCCCTGGCCGATCATCGCGGACAGTTCGTAACGGCCGCCGATGACGCGTCCGTTCACTTCCCCTCTTCCTTACGGAGGAGGTGGCTGAGTTCGTCCAGCTCGGCGCGGACCTGGTCGATGCGGGGGCCGGCCCGGGGCGGGACCTCCGGCGGGGGCGGGGTCTGGGACCGCGACGGGGCCTGCGGCTGAGGCGGGCTCTGCGGCTGGGGCTGGGGCAGGGCCTGCGGCTGGGGCTGGGGCAGGGCCTGCGGCTGGGCGTGTGCCGGGAGGTACGCGGGCGGGTAGCCGTGACCGGCCTGGTGCCGCGGGACCGTCGTCGCGTACGGCGGGTAGGCCACCGCACCCGCCGACGCGAGGCGGACCTTGTCGTGCCGGATGTCGGCGACGAGGAAGTACGCCGCGAACACGATCGCGTTGAGGATGATCAGGCCCACGGCGATGTCCGCCCGCGTCGTCTCGACGTTCTCGGGCAGCAGGACCCCGCCGGTGATCATGACGGCCGCCGAGACGGCGCAGAGGACCCAGTCGAGCGTACGGCGGGTCACGACGGCAAGCCGGAGCATCGTCGCCCAGGTGAGGAACCCGATGCTGAGCAGCGGGAGCACGGTGAAGACGACGCGGAGCACGACGACGGACGCCGGAAGGGCACGCGGAGGTTGCGGGGGCACATGGCCGGGGCCGTACATTCCTGCTCCTGCTCGAAAGGGTCGGTGGCGGGGACGAGCGTATACACCGACACGGACAGCGGCCTCCGGGTTGTACGGAACCGTTGCCGAACCGAGCACCGGCGGCGCCGCTGCCGCCGTCAGGGGGCCACGGTGCCGTCCGCGAGACCGTCGTACAGGCCCTGGACCAGCTGCTCCCCGAGCCGGCCCGCCAGGCGCAGGGCGTCCTCGAACTCGGCGAGTCTGCGGAACCGTTCGCCGTACCGCTGCTGCTCGGCGAGGGGCAGGCGCGGGAGTTGCAGGCGCCGGACGTCGAGCCGGGTGGCCGTGGAGGCGTAGCTGCTGGCCTGGCGGTTGTTGGCGGTGCCGCGCAGGAATCCGGCCAGGAACCAGGGGTCGAGTGCGGCCGGGTCGGGGCGCAGGAGCTGGAGGTTGCGGCCGAGGGCGGCTCCGGCGGTGGCGGCGTCGACGACCCGTGCGACGGAGCCGCCGCCGAGGACGGGGACGACGACGTCGCCGGCGCGGAGGAGGACGGGCTCCTCGGAGGGGCCTTCGGGGAGCGTGCCGGACGGGGGCTGGGCGGCGAGGACGTCGTGCTCGGTGAGCAACCGGCCGGTCCGGCCCCGGCCGTCGGGGCCCGGACCGGCCGCGTCCGCAGCGTTCGCTCCCCCACCGGCCGTCGCCTGGTCGGCGGTGGCGGTGAGGCTGGGGGTGGTGCCGCCGAGGGCACCCGCGCCGCCCGCGCGCAGTTCCAGGGCGCCGGTGCGGGCGAGCTCGCCGACGGTGACGCCGGTGAGCCGGGCGGCGGCGGGCTCGGCGGAGGCGGGTGACGTGGGCGGCGGCGTGAGGGCGACGGTGCGGCCGAGGGTCTCGGCGAGGCGGTCGCGGACCCGCGCCAGGTCCGCCGCGCCGCCTCCGGCGGCCGGGGGCGGCAGATGGCGGGCGGGCGCCAGGTCGACGTCGTCGTCGAGGAGTTCGATGACGGGCACGGACCGGCTCGCGCCCGGGGCCGGTGCGACGGTGCCGGCCTCGGCGAACGGCAGCCAGGCGTCGAGGACGGCGGTGTGCACGGCCTGCCAGTCGAGCTTGTCGCGGCCGCCGCCGGTCTGTTCGGCGGCGAGGGACGTGGTGTCGACGAGGAGGAGTTCCTGGGAGGCGCTGACACCGGCGGCCGGCTTGCGCAGCACCCAGAGGTGGAGCGGGATGCCGTACGGGGGTGCGGCGCCGGCCGGCAGCGCGACGACGGCCCGCAGGGCGCCCCGGCGGAGCAGGTCGGCGCGGATGCGGCGGCCGGAGCGGCGGGAGGCGACGGCGGGCGGCATGAGCAGGACGGCCGTGCCGCCGGGGCGCAGGCGGGCCAGGGCGTGCTGGACCCAGGCGAGTTCGGACTCCGTGCGGGCCGGGAAGCCGTACTCCCAGCGCGGGTCGTAGGCCAGTTCGTCGTGGCCCCAGTTGCGTTCGTTGAAGGGCGGGTGGCACAGCACGGCGTCCGCCGCGAGGTGCGGGAAGGCGTCGGCGCGCAGGCTGTCGCCGGTCCGTACGCGGATGTCGGCGTCGCAGGCCAGGGCCAGGCGCAGGGCGGTGAGGGCCGCCAGGTCGGGGTCGGCGTCCTGCCCGTGGAGGGCGGCGGGGTGCTCGACGGCGCGCAGCAGGGTGCCGGTGCCCGAGGCGGGGTCGAGGACGGTGGGACGGCCCTCGGTGCCCGTGGCGGCGAGGGCGGCCATGAGGGCGGCGGGGCCGGGCGGGGTCAGCGTGTACTGGCGGGGGTTGGCGTCGAGGTACCGGCCGAGGAGGAACTCGAAGGTCTGGCGGGCGCCGGTCTCTGCGGCGAGGTCGGCGGTCGCGCGCACGAGCGGGAGGGACGGCGCGAGTTCGGCGGCGGTGGGGGTGCGTACGGCCCTCCCCCGGCCTCCGGCCGGGGGGACCCCCATCTCGCTGCGCTCGGGGCCGAACCGCTCGGTGAGCGCCTCCTCCAGGGCGACCGTCAGCGTCCCGGCGAGCCGTTCGTCGGGGACGGCGGCCAGCACCGGCCAGGCCGCGGACCGGTCGCGTACGAGCAGCAGGACGGCGCCCGCGTGGGCGAGGGCGGTGACGGCACCGGCCGGGTGGCCCGCGACCTGCTGCCAGACCCGCTCGCGCAAGGGGACCTCGGCGAGCTTGCCCTGGGCGCGCAGCCACTCCTCGACGTCGGCGAGGGCGAAGGAGGGGCTGGTCTCCGTGCCGCCGACGGGGCGGGGGAAGTCGGGGTGGCGGCGCCGCCAGTTGCTCACGGCGGCCCGGCCCACCCCGGCGAGCCGGGCGATCCCCGCGGCGGTCACCTCTGTCGTGCTGTCCGGCACCTGACCGACTCCCCTCGTTCCCCGCTGCTGGCGCTGTGGCCCCGATAGTACCGACGAACCCGGAGCAAGCCACTTCACAGCGTGCGTAGGATCAAGACCTGTGAACCGTGTTGACTCGGTTCACAGGCTCTGCTGTTATTGATCCATCGCTCCAGTCCAGTCGACCGGTCCGGGAGGACACAGCCATGTCACATGACACTTCGCACTTCCAGCCCGCAGCGCCCACCCCGCCGACCGGGCCGGCCACGACGGCGTTCCGCAACGGGCTCGGCACCGCGGCTCTGATCCTCGGCATCATCGGCACGGTCTCCGGACTGGTCCCCTTCTTCTTCTGGCTGGCGGGCGTCCTCGGCCTGATCGCCCTGGTCCTGGGCCTGGTCGGCAAGGGCCGGGTGAAGCGCGGTGAGGCGAACAACAAGGGCGCGGCGCTCACGGGGGCCATCCTCGGTCTCGCGGCCCTGGTCCTCTCGGTGGTCGGCGCGGTGATCACGTTCACGGCGGTCAGCGACGCGGTCGACGAGATCGACAGGGCCGTGGTCGACGCCGCGCCGAAGAACCCGTCGTCGGGGCAGCCCGGCGCGGCGGAGGGCGGCGGCAAGGCCACCGACGCCGCCAAGGGCCTCGCGGCCGGAAAGGCCTCGGTCTACGACGACGGGATCAAGGTCACCGTCTCGGAGGCCAGGGCGTACTCCCCGGGTGAGGGCGCGAGCGGACACACCGAGGGCAACAAGGCGTACCAGGTCACCGTGGTGATCGAGAACGGCGGCAAGGAGAAGTTCGACGCCGGCCTGGCGACGCTGGACGCCCGCGCCGGCAAGGACGGGGTCGCGGCCGAGCAGATCTACGACGAGAAGGTCGGCACCGGCTTCAGCGGCACGATCCTGCCGGGCAAGAAGGCCACGGTCGTCTACGCCTTCGACGCCCCGGCCGACGCCAGGAGCCTCTCGGTCGACGTGTCCCCGGGCCTCGGGCACAACGCCTCCCAGTGGGAGCTGAAGATCGGCTGACCTCCGGCAGACCCACGGCAGTAACCGTCACGCGCCGCCAGGACCGGGCAGGCCCCGGCGACACCCGGCAACACCCGCCTGAGCACTCGCCCGAGCATTCGCCTGAGCACTCGCCCGAGCACTCGTCAGCGCCGGCACCATCCGGCACCCCCCCGTGCCGCTCGTATCCCCACCCCCGGAGTACCACTCATGTCTGTCACCGCCCACCGCCCCCGGATCCGCCGCACCGCGCTCGCCGCCGCGTTCTGCGCCGCCGTAGCGCTCGGCGCCGCCGCCTGCGGGCCGTTCTCCGACGACCCGAAGGCCGCCGGTCCCTTCGGGCAGCTGTCCGGACCCCAGATCGCCGACAAGGCGATCGCCGCGACGAAGACCGCCGACTCCCTCACGCTCGACCTGGCGCTGAAGACGACCGACGGGCCGATGAAGGCGTATCTGGCACTCGACACCCAGGGGAAGTGCGCCGGCACCCTGACCGTCGGGACGACGGGCACGGCGGAGCTGATCAAGCCGGACTCGAAGGTCGTCTACCTGCGCTTCGACGAGGCGTTCCTGCGCGAGGAGGCGAAGGGCGAGTCGGCCGAGATGCGGGAGGCGATGCTCAAGGAGCTCAAGGGCCGCTGGGTGAAGACGCCGGTGACGGACCCGGAGGCGAAGGACAGCCTCGCACTCTGCGATCTGAAGGCGCTCCTGAGCGACTTCGAGGAAGGGCTCGACCTCTCCGTGAAGGGCGAGGAGACCACCGTCGGCGGCAGGAAGGCGCTGATGCTCACCCAGGCGTTCGACAAGGAGAAGACGACGCTCTACGTCGCCACGGAGGGCGAACCGCGCATCCTGAAGATCGTGACGGTGGGCGGCGAGGAGCCGGGCACGATCACCTTCGCCGACTACGACAAGCCGGTCGCGGCGAAGGCCCCGCCGGCCAAGGACGTGCTCGACGAGCAGGGCTAGTCGAAGGGACGGGGGCTCGCCGGGGGCGAGAGCCCCGCGGGGGGTACGGGTGTGCGGGAGGGGTGTGAAGGACGCCGGAAAAGGCGACCTTCACACCCCGGCCGCCGTTCACAGCCGGTGGCGCACCCAGACGTTCGGCTCGACGTACACGGCGTAGCCGCGCGCGGTGTCGCAGTGGACGGGGACGAGCGCGCCCTCGACCTCGACCGGACCGTCGGTGTCGAAGGGCAGCCCGGTCCACTTGCGCCAGTCCTCCAGGGCGGCGGCGATCGTCATCGAGACCGGGGCGACGCCCTCCACCGTGCCGCCCGCACGGACGTGGACGCGCAGCCAGGGGTCGTGGGGCAGACCGTCCGCCTCGCGCGTACGGAAGGCGTACTCGCTCATCAGCGCGCCGGCCTCCAGGTGCTTGGCGTTGGGGCGCACCGGGGCGACGAGGTCGGTGAAGCCGAGCCGCTTGGCGTTGTCCCGCATGGCGGTCAGCATCATGGCCGAGATGCCGCGGCCCATCATGCGGGTGTCGACGGTGACCTCGATGGCGCTGACGGTGTCGGGGATCCGTCCGTGCCGCTTGTCGGAGAAGGCCCACAGGAGCATCTGGTCCCAGCCGGTGGCGGGCAGTTCGCCGCGGCCCTCGGCCCGGAGCTGGAAGGGCACGCTCAGGGCGCGCGCGACGACCTTCCCCTCGGCGTCGGTGGCGACGAGGACGTACTCCGGCAGCTCGGCGACGATCCGGCCGATGTTGGCCCAGCCGATCGGGTCGTAGAGCATGAACTCCGGCCATACGTCGAGCATCTGCCACATCGGCCCCTGGAGTTCGGGGCGTTCGGCGAGGGTGGTTATCTTCAGCTCCATCCGCGCAGGCTAACCACCGGTCCGGCACTCCCCAAGCGGTTTTCCCACGGCAACTGGGCATGGCCAGGGCACCCGCGTGAGCGCTGTGGGGCCGCACCTGGCGCAAAGCGGCCGCCACGAGGCCTTCGAGGGCTTCGCGCGGCACTTCGCCCCCCGCACACGGCGACGGCCCTCGCCGGTGTCGCCCGCGCCGCCGGGCAGGCCGGGCGGCCACCTGGCCGCCTCTGGGCTGCCCTCAGCCTCCGCACAGGCGGATCATCCTGCTCTTGTCCGGGGCGGTGACGGGCAGTTCGTACTTCAGCGCCACCTGCGCGAACCGCACCGCGTACGAGCAGCGGATCTCCTTGTTCGGCGGCAGCCAGGACGCCGGACCGGAATCGCGCTTCGCGGAGTTCGTGGAGCCCGAGACCGGCAGCAGGTTCAGCACGTCGTTCGCCAGCCGCTGCCGCTTCTCCCTGCCCCAGCGGGCAGCACCCATCTGCCAGGCGTACGACAGCGGCACCACGTGGTCTATCTGCACCTCGGCGGCCTTGGCCTTCTTCCAGGCGATGTCCTTGCCGGTGTACGGGTCGTGCAGCGTCATCGACACGACCACACAGTCCGAACCGGTACGGAACATGACCTCTCGACCGGCGAGCCTCAGCACGTCGTTCCGCGTGTCACAGCCGTTCCGGGCCAGCGGCACGCCGTCCGCCGTGTCCATCCAGGCGTAGCCGAACTCGTCCCGGGCGTACCCCGTCCTCGGGCCCCGGCCCTTGGTGGACACCTTGGCGATCAGTTCACGCGCCGCCGCCCTGTCCTTGTCGGAGGAGACCGCGGCCAGCCCCGGCTTCGTTCCGTCCGGGTTGACCAAGGGGCTGGTTCCCTGCCCGCCGGAGGCCGATGAGCCCTCGCCCGATGAGCCGTTCTCGCCGCTCTCGCCGGACAGACCGCTTCCCGTGCAGCCCGTCAGCGCCACGCCGAGAACCAGTACGGCCGCGACCCCACGCCCCCGCGCGGCCCGGATCGCACGTCCCGTCATTTCCGCCCCCTTGCGTCGGCCATCCGGCGAGAGACCGCCTCGTATGAGACACGCCTCGGTCACTCGACCACCCCGCCCCTGAGACGTATCACCGTGGGACACGATCCTAATCAGGCCGTCTCGTGGTCCAGACCATCAAGCCGTTCGGCGCGCGGATTCGGCGTGGGGCGCGTAGCGTCGAATGCGCTGTATGTCCCCTTTCCGAAGGAGTGACCCATGGGGATCATGGACAAGCTCAAGGGAATGATGAGCCAGCATCCGGAGAAGACCAGGAAGGCGTCCGACGCCGCCGAGAAGCAAGTCAACGACAGGACGGGCGGCAAGTACACGGACCAGGTCGACCAGGGCCAGCGACGGGTCGAGGACCGGCTGGGCATGACGGACCAGGAACGGCGCGACCAGCAGCCGCCGACCTGATCCCACGGATCCCCACGGACGGTGGAACCCGGCCGCGGAGCGCCCACGCGCCCTCCGCGGCCGGGGCCCGTGCCGCCCCGCGACCGAACCCGTCCGTAAATACCCCGCTTGTAGAGCCCAAGAGTCCCGAACCCCCCGGGAATAACCGGAGTCGAGCTCCACTTGAAGGTGTGGCGCGCGCTGGACCTCACGATCGAGATCGGCATCCGGACACCTTCGACGGGCGGGACTCCATGACCTTCACGCACCCTCTCCGACGCACGGGCGTCGCACTCCTCGCCGCCGCCACCCTGAGCGCCCTGCCGGCCGCCGGGACAGCCGGCGCCACCAGCGCGACGGATACGGCAGGTGCGACCAGCGCGACGGACACGGCCGGCGCCCCCGCCCACAACGCGACCACCTGGCACGGCGGTTGGGCCGCCTCGCCGCAGGAGCCGACGGCTCCTTTCACCCCGAACTGGTCCCGGGACGGCTTCTCCGACCACACCGTCCGGCAGGTCGTCCGCGTCAGCACCGGCGGCACCAAGGCCCGTATCGAACTCTCCAACCGGTACGGAAAGACCCCCCTGCGCATCACCGGAGCCACCGTCGCCCTGACCGGCGAGGGCGCCTCGGTGAAGGCCGGTTCGGTGCGGCCGCTGTCCTTCGGCAAGAGCCGGTCCCTGACCGTGCCCGCCGGCGCCACCGCGTACAGCGACGGTGTGCCGTTCAAGGTCAAGGCGCTCGAATCGGTGACCGTCACGCTCTACCTCGCCGACCCCACCGGTCCCGCCACCTTCCACCACGTCGCCTCCGCCACCAGCTACCGCGCGGACGGCGACCACCGCGCCGACCGGGCCGGGGCGGCCTTCGAGGAGACCAGCACCTCCTGGTACTACCTCACCGGCGTCGAGGTGTCCGGCGGCCAACCCCCGCGCCGGGACGGCGTCGTGACCTTCGGCGACTCCATCACCGACGGCGCCGGCTCCGGTCTCGACGCGAACAACCGCTACCCCGACGAGCTGGCCGAGCGGTTCGCCGCCGCCGGGACGCCGCGCTCCGTCCTCAACCACGGCATCGCCGGCAACCAGGTCGGCAACGACACGGTCTGGGCGGGCGAGAAGGGCATCGAGCGGTTCAGGAAGGACGTCCTGACCGAGCCGAACGTCCGCACCGTCGTCCTCCTCGAAGGCATCAACGACTTCGGCGGCAGCCGCCCGAACGACATCGCCGCCCCCACGCCCGAGGTCTCCGTCGAGCGGCTCATCGAGGGGCACCGCGAGCTGATCCGGCAGGCCCACGCCCAGGGCATCCGGGTGGTCGGCACGACGCTGACGCCGGTCAAGGGCTCCGCCTACGACGACCCCGCCGTCGAGGCCAAGCGGGACGCCTTCAACGACTGGGTCCGCACCTCGGGGGCGTACGACGCCGTCGTCGACTTCGACCGCGTCGTCGCCGACCCCGCCGACCCGGACCGCATCCTCCCCGCGTACGACTCCGGCGACCACCTGCACCCTGGTGACGCCGGGTACCGCGCGATGGCCGGGGCGCTCGACCTCGGCCGGCTCTGATCACCCCGCCGGCCGTGCCCCCCACAGCGGGGCACGGCCGGCCCCCAACGGCTGGACGGCTGGACGGCTACGACCCGAGGATCGTCGTCAGGAACTCCCCGGTCCACGCCAGCAGTTCGCGCCCCACCACCGGCTTCCCGCCGATCTTCCCGCTCGTCGGGCGCGGCACCAGGATCTGGTGGACCGCCGGCTTGATGACCGTACGCGGGTACAGCCGCTTGAGCCGCAGCTCCTGCGACTCGCGCAGCTCCACCGGCGCGAAGCGGATGTTCGGCCCCTGCAGGACGATCTCGCCGACCCCGCAGGCACGGGCCAGCATCCGCAGGCCCGCCACCAGGAGCAGGTTCTCGACCGGCTCCGGCAGCTTGCCGTAGCGGTCCGTCAGCTCCTCCCGTACCGCCTTGATGTCCTCCTCGGAGTTGGCCGAGGCGATCGCGCGGTACGCCTGGAGGCGCAGTCGCTCGCCCGGCGCGTAGTCGTGCGGCACATGGGCGTCGACCGGAAGCTCGATCTTGACCTCCAGGGGTGCCTCCTCCTCGGCGCCCCCCTCCATCTGCGCCCGGTAGTCCGCGACCGCCTCGCCGACCATCCGTACGTACAGGTCGAAGCCGACGCCCGCGATATGGCCGGACTGCTCGCCGCCCAGCAGATTGCCCGCGCCGCGGATCTCCAGGTCCTTCATGGCCACGTACATGCCCGCGCCCATCTCGGTGTGCTGGGCGATCGTCGCCAGCCGCTCGTGCGCGGTCTCGGTCAGCGGCTTCTCCGGCGGGTAGAGGAAGTACGCGTAACCGCGCTCGCGGCCCCGGCCGACCCGGCCGCGCAGCTGGTGCAGCTGCGACAGCCCGAAGTTGTCGCCGCGCTCCACGATCAGGGTGTTGGCGTTGGAGATGTCGATGCCGGACTCGACGATCGTCGTGGAGACGAGCACGTCGAACTTCTTCTCCCAGAAGTCGACCACGACCTGCTCCAGGGCGCTCTCGCCCATCTGGCCGTGGGCGGTGGCGATCCGCGCCTCCGGGACGATCTCCCGCAGCCGCGCCGCCGCCCGGTCGATCGACTCGACCCGGTTGTGGATGTAGAAGACCTGCCCCTCGCGCAGCAGTTCGCGCCGGATCGCCGCGCCGATCTGCTTCTCCTCGTACGGGCCGACGAAGGTGAGCACCGGGTGCCGCTCCTCCGGCGGGGTGGTGATCGTCGACATCTCGCGGATGCCGGTCACCGCCATCTCGAGCGTACGGGGGATGGGGGTGGCCGACATCGTCAGCACGTCGACGTTGGCGCGCAGCTTCTTCAGCTGCTCCTTGTGCTCGACGCCGAAACGCTGCTCCTCGTCGACGATGACCAGGCCCAGGTCCTTGAACTTGGTCTCCGACGAGAACAGCCGGTGCGTACCGATGACGATGTCGACGGACCCGTCCTTCAGCCCCTCCAGCGTCGCCTTCGCCTCCGTGTCGGTCTGGAACCGCGACAGGGCGCGGACGACGACCGGGAACTGCGAGTACCGCTCCGAGAACGTGCCGAAGTGCTGCTGCACCAGCAGCGTCGTGGGCACCAGGACGGCGACCTGCTTGCCGTCCTGCACCGCCTTGAACGCGGCCCGTACGGCGATCTCCGTCTTGCCGTAGCCGACGTCGCCGCAGATCAGGCGGTCCATCGGAACCGTCTTCTCCATGTCCTCCTTCACCTCGGCGATGGTGGACAGCTGGTCGGGCGTCTCGGTGTACGGGAAGGCGTCCTCCAGCTCCCGCTGCCAGGGCGTGTCCGGGCCGAAGGCGTGTCCCGGCGCCGCCATCCGGGCGCTGTACAGCTTGATCAGGTCGGCGGCGATCTCCTTGACCGCCTTCTTGGCGCGCGCCTTGGTCTTCGTCCAGTCGGCGCCGCCGAGCCGGTGCAGGGTCGGCGCCTCGCCGCCCACGTACTTGGTGACCTGCTCCAGCTGGTCGGTGGGGATGTACAGCCGGTCGCCGGGCTGGCCGCGCTTGGCCGGCGCGTACTCGACGAGGAGGTACTCGCGGGTGGCGCCCTGGACGGTCCGCTGGACCATCTCGATGTACCGGCCGACGCCGTGCTGCTCGTGGACGATGTAGTCGCCGACCTCCAGGGTCAGCGGGTCGATGGTCTTGCGCCGCTTGGCCGGCATGCGCCGGCCGTCCTTGCCGGCCGCCTTCTGGCCGGACAGGTCCGTCTCGGTGAGGACGGCCAGCTTGAGCGCCGGGTCGACGAAGCCGTAGTCGATCGAACCGCAGGCCACGTGCACGACCGACGGGGAGACCTCCGTCAGGTCCGAGTCGAGCCGGGCGGCGATCCCCTCGGAGCCCAGGACCTCGACCGTGCGGGCCGCCGGGCCGTGCGCCTCCGTGACGTACACCGTGCGCCAGCCGTCGGCGAGCCAGCCCTTGGTGTCGGCGAGCGCGCGGGCGGTGTCGCCGCGGTACGACTCCGGGGCGTGCATGCCCAGCTTGACGGTGTCGGCATCCAGGGTCTCGTCGGCCGCGAACGGGGACACCGACCACCACATCATGCCCAGTTCACGGGCCCGGTCCCGGACGTCCGTGATCCCCCACAGGGAGGCCGCGTCGACGTCGATGGGGGCCTCGCCCCCGCCGGCGGTGGCCGCCCAGGACGCCTGGAGGAACTCCTGACTCGTGGCGACGAGGTCGGATGCCCGCGTGCGGACCCGCTCGGGGTCGCAGACCACGGCCATGGACCCCTGGGGCAGCACGTCGAGCAGCAGCTCCATGTCGTCGACGAGGACCGGGGCCAGGGACTCCATGCCCTCGACCGCGATCCCCTCCGCGATCTTGCCGAGGAGCTCGCCCAGCTCCGGGTGGGCCTCGGCGAGGGCCCGGGCTCTCTCCCGTACGGAATCGGTCAGCAGCAGCTCACGGCAGGGCGGCGCCCACAGGCCGTGCTCGGCGACCTCCAGGGAGCGCTGGTCGGCGACCTTGAAGTAGCGGATCTCCTCGACGTCGTCGCCCCAGAACTCGATCCGGAGCGGGTGTTCCTCGGTCGGCGGGAAGACGTCCAGGATGCCGCCGCGCACGGCGAACTCGCCGCGCTTCTCGACGAGCTCCACCCGGGAGTACGCGGCGGCCGCCAGGCCCTCGACGACCTGGTTCAGATCCACCGTCTGCCCGCTCCGCAGGGCCACGGGCTCCAGGTCGCCCAGGCCCTTGACCTGCGGCTGCAGCACGGAACGCACGGGGGCGACGACCACCGAGACGGGTCCGGCGGCCGGGTCGTCCGGTGAGGGGTGGGCGAGCCGGCGCAGGACGGCGAGGCGGCGGCCGACGGTGTCGGAGCGGGGTGAGAGCCGCTCGTGCGGCAGGGTCTCCCAGGAGGGGTAGTCGACGACCGTGTCGGGGTCGAGGAGGCTGCGCAGGGCCGCCGCCAGGTCCTCGGCCTCCCGCCCGGTCGCGGTGACGGCCAGCACCGGCCGCCCGGCCTCCCGGGCGAGCGCGGCCACGGCGAAGGGCCGCGCGGCCGGCGGGCCGACCAGATCCACGTGCGTACGGTTTCCGTCGGCCGCGGCTTTCACCGCCTCGGCGAGGGCCTTGTCCTTGACGACGAGGTCGAGCAGACCGTGCAGGCTCATGGACTTCCATCCCGGTGGGTCAACGGGTGCGGGCAACGCGAACAGCCCGACACGTGTCACGGGCCGGGTCGCCCGGCGCGGGGCCGGGTGGTCCCAGCCTACGACGTGGCCGTCTCACCGGCGCGAGTGAACCCGTTCACTCGGTGGAGTGGAGGGAGCTGGTCCCCGGTCGGCGCAGACCCCTAAGCTAAGTCCAGCACTTAGTCCACCTAGCTGTGAGAGGCCGCCGTGGAAGCAGCCCGGCAGTACAACGTCCACGAGGCGAAGACCCACTTCTCGAAGATCCTGGAAGTGGTCGCCACGGGCCAAGAGGTCATCATCAGCAAGTCGGGCGAGCCGGTCGCGAAGGTGGTCCCGCTCGCGGGGAAGGTCCGGCGGACCGCGCGCGGCTCTCTCACCGAGCCGGTCGTCCTCCATGACGACTTCGACGACATGTCCGACGACCCCGGCTTCGCCGAGGCGTTCGGGCTGCATCCGGAGGGCTCCGCGGAGTGAAGCTTCTCGCCGACACCCACGTCGTCGTCTGGTGGTTGCTCGACTCGCCACAGCTTTCGGACGAGATCAAGGACCTCCTGGACACGGAGGCTTTGGCCTACGTCAGCGCCGTCACCCCTTGGGAGCTGGCCGTCAAGCAAGCACTTGGCAAGCTCGACGGCCCCGTGGACCTGCCCGAGCGGGCCCGCGACTGCCAGCTCAAGCCCCTGCCCATCACGGCCCTGCACGGCATCCGCGCCGGGCAGCTCCCGCCCCACCACCGCGATCCCTTCGACCGGATACTGATCGCCCAGGCCCAGACCGAGGGGCTCACCCTCGTCACCCGGGACAAGCACATCCCGCTCTACGACGTGCCGGTCCTCACCGTGTGAGCGCGCGTACGGCCCCGGTGAGCGTCACCAGGGCCGTACCCGCTCCCGTACCGCTCACCGCTACTCGGTCGCGATCGCGTTCAGGACGTTCATCCGGCCCGCCCGGAACGCCGGGACCAGCGCGGCGAACAGCCCCACGAACGCCGACCCGACGAAGACCGTCAGGATCGTCGGCCACGGGATCTCCAGGACCCCCAGGCCCTCCAGGGCCAGCAGCTTCTGGGCCGACATACCCCAGCCCATGCCCAGACCGAGGCCGAGGAGGGCGCCGAAGAGGGCGATCACCACCGACTCCAGGCGGATCATGCGGCGCAGCTGGCGGCGCGAGAGGCCGATGGCCCGCATCAGGCCGATCTCCCGGGTCCGCTCGACCACCGACAGCGCGAGCGTGTTCACCACGCCGAGCACGGCGACGATGATCGCCAGCGCGAGCAGCCCGTACACGATGTTGAGCAACTGGCCGACCTGGTCCTTCAGGTCCTGCTTGTAGTCGGCCTGGTTCTGCACCTTGTACTGCGGGTAGGCGGCGAGCGACTCCTTGATCGCGGCGTACGCCTCGGTCTCCTTGCCGTCCTCCGCCGTCGCGAACATGATCACGCTCCGGGGCAGCTTGTCCGCCGGGAGGTACCGCGCCGCGGTAGTGATGTTGGTGTACATCACGCCCTTGTCGACGTTGTTCTCGTCGGAGGTGATCGCCGCGACCCGCAGCCTGGCGCTCTCACCGCCCTTGAAGGCGACGGTGAGCTCGTCGCCCACCTTCACACCGTGCTCGGCGGCGTAGTCGCTGCCGACGGACATCGCGTTCTCGTCGTACGCCTTCGTCAGCGTGCCGGCGGTGGTGTCCCGGCGCAGATCCATCGCGTACGTCGGTTCTGCGGCGACCAGCCCCTTCTCGACGGCCTTGCCGCCCGGGGCGGTGATCGTCGCCTCGACCCAGGTGTACTCGGTGACCCGGGCCAGACCCGGCGTCCGCTCCAGCGCGGCCTGTGCCTGCGGCACGATCGGCTGTCCGTTGGCGGACTGGACGATGAAGTCCGCGCCGACCGAGCGGTCCAGCTCCTCCGTGGCCGAGGCGACCATCGACGAGCCGACCACCGACAGGCAGGCGACCAGGGCGAGCCCGATCATCAGGGCGGCGCCGGTGGCACCCGTACGGCGCGGGTTGCGCAGGGCGTTGCGCTCGGCCATCCGCCCGACGGGGCCGAAGATCCGCAGGACGACGACGCCGAGGACCCGGACGACACCGCCGGCCAGGAGCGGGCCGACGACGACGAAGCCGATCAGGGAGAGCACGACGCCCAGGCCGAGCCAGAGGGAGCCGGCGGACGCCTCCTGCGCCCGCGTCGCCGCCCACAGCGCGCCGGCGCCGCCGGCCGTGAGGAACAGGCCGATCCCGCCGCGCACCAGGCCGGCCCTGCCGTCGGCCGGGGTCCCGGCGTCGCGCAGCGCGGCCATCGGGGAGACCTTGCCGGCCCGGCGGGCCGGGATGTAGGCGGCGAGGACCGTGACGACGATGCCGAGGAGGAGACCGACGGCGGGCGTCGTCCAGCGGACGGTCAGGTCCCCGGTCGACAGCTCCATGCCCATGGAGCTCATGAGCTCCATCAGCCCGACCGCGAGGCCGACGCCGGCCGCGACACCGGCGACCGAGCCGACGACCCCGAGGAGCAGCGCCTCGACGAGGACGGAGCGGTTGACCTGCCTGCGGCTCGATCCGATGGCCCGCATGAGGCCGATCTCGCGGGTGCGCTGGGCGACCAGCATGGAGAAGGTGTTGACGATGAGGAAGATGCCGACCAGGAAGGCGATTCCGGCGAAGCCGAGCATCGCGTACTTCATGACGTCGAGGAACCCGGCGACGTCCTCGCGGCCGGCGTCGGCGGCCTCGGCCGCGGTCTGCAGGGTGTACGCCCCGCCGACCGCGGCGGCGATGCCCGCCTTCAGCGTCTCGTCGCTGACGCCGGGGGCGGCGTCGGCCGTGATCTGGGTGAACAGGCCCTCCTTGCCCAGGAGTTCGCGCTGCGCGGTGGCGGTGTCGAAGTAGACGACGGTGGCACCGGGGTTGGTGGCCTTGAAGTCGACGATGCCGGATATCCGGGCCTTGAAGTCACCGGTGACGGCGATGGTGCGCAGTTCGTCACCGATCTTCAGGCCGTGCTTCTCGGCGGTGTCGCCGTCGACCATCACCTCGGTGGGGCCGCGCGGCGCGTGGCCGGAGGTGAGGTCCATGGAACGCAGCTCGATGTCCGACCAGTTGACGGCGATCGTCGGGGCGCCGCTGGTGGGGCCGACGTTCTTGTCACGGGAGTCGACGACGGTCACGCTCAGCGAGACGACCGAGCCCCGGGCGTCCTTCACACCCCGGACCTCGCGCACCCGGTCCACGAGGGAGGCGGGCAGGGTCTCGGGGCGGCCGCTCGCCGGAGTCTCGTCGTCGGTCGCCGCGTTCTTGGGGCTGAGGGTGACGTCGGACGCGGTGGAGGCGAAGAGTTTGTCGAAGGTGGTGTTCATGGTGTCCGTGAACACCAGCGTGCCGCTGACGAACGCCACGGACAGCAGGACGGCGACGGCGGAGAGCGCCATGCGCCCCTTGTGCGCGAGGAAGTTGCGCAGGGAGGTCTTCCATACGGTCATGACGTCCGCCCGCGCGCGTCGAAGTCCTTCATCCTGTCGAGTACGGCGTCGGCGGTGGGCCGGAACATCTCGTCGACGATCCGGCCGTCCGCGAGGTAGAGCACACGGTCGGCGTGGCTGGCGGCGACGGGGTCGTGGGTGACCATCACGATGGTCTGACCGAGCTCGTCCACCGACTGGCGCAGAAAGCCCAGCACCTCGGCGCCCGCGCGGGAGTCGAGGTTTCCGGTCGGCTCGTCACCGAAGATGATCTCGGGTCTGGCGGCGAGCGCGCGGGCCACCGCGACCCGCTGCTGCTGACCGCCGGAGAGCTGGGCGGGCCGGTGCTTGAGCCGGTCGGCGAGACCGACGGTCGCCACCACCCGGTCGAGCCACGCCTGGTCCGCCTTGCGGCCGGCGATGTCCATCGGCAGCGTGATGTTCTCCAGCGCGTTCAGCGTCGGCAGCAGGTTGAACGCCTGGAAGATGAAGCCGATCCGGTCGCGGCGCAGCTGGGTGAGCTTCTTGTCCTTCAGACCGGTGATCTCGGTCTCGTCGAGGTGGATCTGCCCACTGGTGACGGTGTCGAGCCCGGCGAGGCAGTGCATCAGGGTCGACTTGCCGGAGCCGGACGGGCCCATGATCGCGGTGAACTCCCCACGGGCGATGTCCACATCGACATGGTCGAGCGCGACGACCCGGGTCTCCCCCGCTCCGTACGCCTTGACGACCTGTCGCGCCCGCGCGGCGCAGGCCGTACGCCCGCCGGGATCCCCGTGGCGGGGGGTGGTCACAGCCGAAGTCACGGTATGTCTCCTATGGATGGGTGTACTCGGATACGGCTCGACAGCCGCTTTGACACGGCCTGAAGGGCGGGAGCGGATCCGGCTCGGGTCGGGTCCGCGGGAAGCCGGTTCTGTAGGACCAAGGTAAAGACGGGAGGGGGACTTCCTCGTCCTCCGTCGGGACGAACGAGCCCTGCCCCGTATGGGGGAGATCCCCCTAGGGGTTCTCCGCCCGGGGCGCGAGTGAGAGGCTGAGCCGACGAATTAGATGTAGGACGCATCGGCAGCAGGGCGACGGGCTCGCGCCGCGGCGCGGGGGGAGAGGAACGACAGCGTGTCCGAGACCACGACGGAGCGGGCCGGCACGCCCCCCACCACACCGCGCGGACACGGACCGGTCGTCGCGGCGCTGATGCTGGGCATGGCCCTCGCCGCACTGGACGGCACCGTCGTCGCGACCGCCGTACCGCAGATCGTCGGCGACCTCGGCGGCCTGTCGGTGTTCTCCTGGCTGTTCTCCGGCTATCTGCTCGCCGTGACGGTCACCCTCCCCGTCTACGGGAAGCTCTGCGACACCTTCGGACGCAAGCCGGTCCTGATCGCCGGGACCGTTCTCTTCCTCATCGGCTCCCTGCTGTGCGCCGCCGCCTGGAACATGGGGTCCCTCATCGCCTTCCGCGTCGTACAGGGCCTGGGCGGCGGCGCGCTCCAGGGGACGATCCAGACGATCGCGGCCGACCTGTATCCGCTGAAGGAACGCCCGAAGATCCAGGCGAAACTGTCCTCCGTGTGGGCCGCGGCGTCGGTGGCGGGACCGGCGGCGGGCGGCCTCCTCGCGGGCTACGCCGACTGGCGCTGGATCTTTCTCATCAACCTGCCGGTGGGGCTGGTGGCGCTGTGGCTGATCGCCCGGTTCCTGGTGGAGCCCCACCGGCCGGGCGCCGAAACGGCGCGGGACGGCGGCGCGGGTACGCGGCCCGCTGTCGACTGGGCCGGGGCGCTCACCATCTTCGCCACCGGGGTCCTCCTGCTCACCGCCCTCGTCCAGGGCGGGGTGGCCTGGCCGTGGACGTCCGCGCCCTCGCTCGGGCTCTTCGGCGGCGCGCTCGCCCTCGCCGGCGTGACCGTCCTCGTCGAACGACGGGCCGCCGAGCCGATCATCCCCGGCTGGATCTGGCGCCGCCGCACGATCGCCGCCGTCAACCTGGCCCTCGGCGCGCTCGGCCTCCTGATGGTCGCGCCCACCGTCTTCCTGCCCACGTACTCCCAGGCGGTCCTCGGCCTCGGCCCGATCGCCGCCGGATTCGTCCTCTCCGCCATGACCCTCAGCTGGCCGCTCACCGCGGCCCTGTCCAACCGGGTCTACCGCCGCATCGGCTTCCGGCTCACCGCCGTCATCGGCATCAGCCTGGCCCTGTTGGTCCTGCTCGCCTTCCCGTTCCTGCCCTTCCCCGGCGAGCCCTGGCAGCCGGCCCTGCTCATGCTGCTGCTCGGCGGCGCGCTCGGCCTCTTCCAGCTCCCGCTGATCGTCGGGGTCCAGTCGACGGTCCCGTACGAGGAGCGCGGGACGACGACCGCGTCCGTCCTCTTCTGCCGCCAGGTCGGCCAGAGCGTCGGCGCGGCGCTCTTCGGGGCGGTCGCCAACGGCGTACTGGCCGCCCGGCTCGGTGCGGACGGCGGCGATCTCGACAGCCTCGCCCGGGCCCTCGACGCGCCCGGCTCCCTCACGGACTCCGCCGCGGACCAGCTGCGGCGGGCGGTGGACGCGGCGGTGGACTACGTCTATCTGGGCGCGGCGGCCGCGGCGGCGATCGCCCTGCTCGTCCTGCTCACGCTCGCGCCGCGCCGCTTCCCGGTCCTGAAGGACGACGACGAGCGGACCGCCGCTTAGACCCCGGCCGTCACGGCCGCTCGTCGCCCTCCGCACCCGCGTCCGTACCCGGGTCCGTATCCGTATCCGCGTCCGTGTTCGTGTTCGTGCCCGAGCCCTGGCCGGCGTCCGGGCCTGAATCCCGATCCGCATCCGGGTCCCGGTCCGGGTCCTGGGGAGGCGCGACGCGGCCCGTCAGGGACGCCAGCGCGGTGCGGATGTGGTCCATATGGGCGTGGATCTCCTCGCGGGCGTCCTCGTGCTCCCGCAGCACCCGCTCCGTCTCGCGCTCCGTGCGTTCCTGACGCACCCTCGCCTCCGCGAGGACCTCCGCGGCCCTCGCCTCCGCGTCCTCCTGACGGTGCCGGGCACTCTCCTCCTCCGCCGCGTAGGCCCGTTTCGCCTCGTCGAGGCGGGCCTCCGCGTCCGCGAGGAGCTTCGCGTGCCGGGTCTCCAGCTCCGCGAGCCGCGCCGCCGCCGCCTGTTCGGCGTCCTTGCTCAGGGCGGTCTGCTTCCGGCGCTGCCCGTCGAGGAGCGCCGCGGCCCGCCGCTGGGTCTCCTCCAGCTCCGCCCGCGCCGCGGCGCGGAGCTCGTCCGCGTCCCGGCCGGCCTCCGCCCGAAGCGCCTCGGCCTCGGCGGCGGCCGCCAGCAGAGTCGCCTCGGCCGTCGACTCCGCCTCCGCCAGCACCTCGTCGGCGTACGCCCGGCCCGCGTCGGCCACCTCCCGGCCCGCCGCCCGCGCCTCCTCGCCCAGCGACTGGGCGGCGGCCTCGGCGGCTCGTACGAGAGCCTCGTCCTCCTCCTCGGCCAACGCGAGAATGCGGCCGGCCCGTTCGCCCAGGGACTCGTACCGCTGTGGCGCGAGCGCCGCCACGACCTCGCGCAGCCGTGCCGCGTCCGCCTCCATCTCCTTGGCGAGGACGGTGAGCCGCGCAGCGCGCTCCCAGGCGGCGTCGCGCTCGTCGGAGAGCGAGGCGAGGTGACGGTCGACCTGTTCGGGCCGGTACCCGCGACCCCGTCCGACGGCGAAACTCATCCCTGACGCCCCTTCCGTAGTGGCTCAAACACCAAGGATGCGGCATCGGGCATGACAAAAGGCGCTCGACGTGACGTACACATCGAGCACCTTTGGTCGAAAATATGCTCGGCCGGTCAGGCCGCCCGTCCTAGAGCAGGCCGTCCCACATCTGTTCGAGGAGCACCGACCACCAGCTGTCCGGCGACGCCAGCGCCGCCGGGTCCAGCATCGCCAGCTGCGCCTGGAAGTCGACCGTCCAGCGACCCGCCTGCTCGGGGTTGAGCCCGAACCGCAGCCGCCACATCCGTCCCAGCAGCGCCATCGACCGGGTGAACTCCGGCAGCCCGGTGTTCACGAACTGCGGCGGCACCGACTGCCCGCCCGGACCGGCCTCGACGGGTACGGCGACGATGTGCGCCGTACCGTACTGGACGCAGATCGCGCGCCCGAAGTCCGAACCGATGACGAGGTACGACCCCGCGTCCGGCGCCGGCTGGACCTGCCGCTGCGCGGCCAGCTCGGCGAGTGTCGGCACGACCGGCTGCGCCGGCTGCGCCCAGAAGAACGGACCGAAGTCCGCCGGCAGCCCCGCCCACACGAGCGTGAGCGCCACCATCTCCGGCACTCCCTGCCGCGACACAGCCCGCTGGTCGAACCGGCAGATGCCCGGACCGAACGCGCCGGCCAGCTCCTGCGCGATCCCCTCCGGGGGGATCGGCGGCAGCGGCTGCACCTGCGGCAGCGGAGCACGGACCGGCGCCGGACGGGCCGGACCGTCCGCGACCTGATGCAACTCACCCTGATGGGTGAGGAGTTGCCGCATGCCCTGCTGACGGCTGGCGTGATCCGTGCCGTACGGGGCGATGTTGGTGATCCGCGCCTGCGGCCAGGTCTCCCTGATCATCCGGGCGCAGTATCCGCCGGGCAGCTCACAGGACTCCAGCTCCGTGTGGAGTTCGAGCACCTGCTGCGGCGGCACGTTCATGGCGCGCAGCTCGTGCAGGATCTGCCACTCTGGGTGCGGGGTGCCGGGAGCGGACCGCCGGATGATCTGGGCCTCGGAACCGTCGGGCGCGCGGTAGCGCAGCACGGCCTGGTAGCCCGGGCCGACGGTCGGCTGACCGGTGGGCTGCTGCGGATAGCCGTACGCCGGCGGAGCACCGGGACCGACAGGCCCGGGGGGCGCCGGAGGCGGCGGGGCGGCCGGACCACCGGGACCGGGATGCGCCAGCATCGTCGCCGCGTGGTGCACACCGGGCGGGCCGGGCGTACCGGGAGGTCCCGGCGGCGTGGGCGCGCCCGGCGCACCGGGAGGACCGGGCGGCGCGGGGGGCCCGCCGGGGCCGGGGTGGGCCAGCATCGTCGCGGCATGCTCGACCCCGCCGCCCCGCGCACCGGGCATACCGGGAGGCGCGGGCGGGGGCGGCGGCGTACCCGGGCCGCCCTGGCTCGGGTTCGCCAGCATGGTCGCGGCCTGGTGCACGGGCCGCGGAGGCGTGGGCGGGCCAGGAGGCTGAGGCCCGTCCGGCCCGAGCTGCGGCACCATCCGCGTCGGTACGTATCCCCCGGCGGGAGCGCCGGGCGCACCGGGCGCCTGTGGCGGCGGAGGCGTGTTGCCTCCGCCGGCCCGCGAACCGCGCGGCGGCAGCACGGCTTTGCTCGTGGCCGCGTCCGCGATGTCCCCGGTCCCGGGAACGCCGGGCATCGGCGGCGGAGTGGCGGAAGCGGCCGGCAACGGAGCCCCGGGCACACCGGCGCCAGCAGCGGAGGGAGTCGACGGCTCCCCTGCCCCACCGGAACCATCGGACGCCCCCGCGCCCGCCGGAGCACCAGCACCAGCACCAGCACCAGCGTTCACACCCGGCGCACCGGGCGCACCGGGCGCCGACGCGAGACCCGCGAGTGAGCCCCCGGAACCGCCCGAGGCACCGGGCGCACCCGCACCCGGAGCACCAGGCCCCGCAGCCCCCGCAGGCGCCCCCGCGTTCGGGTCCAGCCTCGGCGCGATCGCCGTCGGCGGAAGCGCGCTGCCGCCCGACATCAGGGCCGTCGGAGCGTCCGCGCCCACCACCGGAGGCGGAGTGTCGTCATC
Organism: Streptomyces sp. NPDC093600; assembly: GCF_044764755.1. Taxonomy (NCBI): domain Bacteria; kingdom Bacillati; phylum Actinomycetota; class Actinomycetes; order Kitasatosporales; family Streptomycetaceae; genus Streptomyces; species Streptomyces sp. NPDC093600. The sequence continues at coordinate 251,486 of NZ_JBIWIU010000008.1, read as the reverse complement.
GTCCGCGCCCGACAGCGGCGGCGCGAAGACCGTCGCCGGCAACGGCACCGACCCCTGCGCCCCACCCGAGCTCGCGTTCGCGTCCGCCCACGGGCTGCTCGCCGGCACCCCGTCCGACGCCGTCGGCTCGTACTCCGGCTCATCCGGCGCCGACGAACTCCCGCCCGCCTGCGAAGCGTTCGGCCCCTTCGGCGGCAGACCCAGCTTGTCCGCCGCCTCCTGCAGCCACTCCGGCGGGCTCAGCAGGAACGACGTCTGGTTCAGATCCACCCGCTGCGCAGGCGCCGCCGCAGGGGCCGCCTCCTCCGACGCCCCGTACTCCTCCTCGTACCGCCGGATCACCTCACCCACCGGCAGTCCGGGCCACAGCGTCGCCTCACCGCTGTCCCGGGCGATGACCAGCCGCTGACGGCCCCCGTCCGACGTCGGACCCTCCTCGCGGTCCTCTGCCCACACCACGAAACCCAGCTCGAACTCCCGTACCCGCACCTCCCGATGCTGGTACGCGGGCACCTCGCCGTTGATCCACTCCTCGGCGCGCTCCTGCGCCTGCGCGAACGTCACCACAGAAACGTCACTCCCCCACCGGAACAACCGGAACCACAGGCACCGCGCGCGCGAAGCCGCCGTCCACCATCAGATTCGCCACCGTCTCGAGCTCCGGCGGATGACCCGCCAACCGCCCCAGGAAGTCGTTGAAATCCTCACCACACGGCAACAGCAACCGCTCCACCCGCTCGTTCACCGACCAGCCGTCCTGATCCCGCGCGTCGTCGTACACGCAGAACCACACCGACCCGACCCCCTGGCCCTTCACCTTCACCGCCAGGATCCCGCCCTGAACGAAAGCGACACCCAGGAAATCCTTCGTCAGGTGGTCCCGCAGACACTTGTTGACATAGACGAGGTCATTGACCCCCGCCTCCTCCCGCACCGTGAAGAACGGCTGGTCCACCAGAAGACCCAGCTCCGCGTCGAGCGCCGCACCGACCGGCGCACACCCACCGGCCGCCTTCAGGAACGAACGGTACGCACCCGGCAGGCGGTACCCCAGGTCCTCCTCCACACCCAGCAGCTGCTGCTCCGACACCGACAGCGCACCCTTCGGCAACCCGAAGTGCGCCGGACGGGTCTCCTGCAACGGCCGCGTACCCCGCTTCGACTGGTCGACCGCCGCCGTCGCGATCCCACCGTGATGCCGCAGCAGCGCCTTCACCTCGACCGGCACCAGCTCCATCCGCCGGCCACCCGCCACGTGATGCCACGTCCAGCCGTGCGGCGTCGCCACCGCCGGAATCGTGTCCCACAGCTCGTGCCCCGTCGCCGCCAGCGCCGCGTTCGCCGACACATAGTCCGTCAACCGCAGCTCATCGACGCCGAAACCCTCCGGCGGCTCGGCGATCTCCGCCGCCGCCCGGGCGTACGGCGAGAAATCCGGGTAGCCCTGCTCATCCACCCGCACCCCTCTGGGATGCCGGGACGCCCGGACCGGATCCGGGAAATGCACGACCTGCCCGGCGTAGGCCGCGTTCGGTGGCGCGGCATGCTGCCCGAGCCGACCTGTCGTCATGGCGGTTGCCCCCTGCGCTGGCTGCTGGCTGATTCCGCACAGCCTATGCGCTGCCCAAGCCCACCACCCGGCCCGATACGGCCACGCCCACCGACCGTGACCAACTGTCACAGGCAGATGACACACCGACGATAGTTCCGCCACACCCACCGCGCGTTTCCGCTACCCCGCTTCCCCACGGACCACCCCATTTGGCACTCTGTTCCCGCAACTCGGGGGATTGCAGGAGGGGAAGAACGCACCATGCACGCAGCACCGACGCCCACCCAGGGTGACCCACGCCTCAACTGGAGCAGCACCGACACCACCCACGCCCCGTTACTGCGCTTCCGCCGCGACGGAATCCTCCCCACCGTCGGCGCCGCGCTGTCCGTACGCGGCGAGACCCTCACCTGCACCGCGGGCCGCGGCGACCAGCCCCCCGTCCTCCACCCACTCGTCCAGGACTTCCTGGACACCCTCACCAGCGGCCAGCGCGAACGCTTCACCGGCCGCTGCCCCGAAGCGATCCTGCTCTCCCGCCACCTCACCGCCACCGACAACAGCCGCTCCAAGCGCGCCCAGCGCAAACCCCTCACCCACGGCGAAGCCCGCCGCTCCCTCAAACACGCCAAACTCACCGCACGCCGCATCCGCGAGGCCGGCGACCCCCTCCACGGCAGCTACGCCGCACCCTGCCGATCCTGTACGGCGATGCTCGCCCACTTCGGTGTCCGCACCGTCGACCCCACCTCGACTGTCGAGAACGGCTGACCGCACCACCATGCCCGACCACCTGAGCACCACCCGATTCCCGGTCAACGTCGACGCCGCCCTCCGCGAGGCCGGCTGGCAGCCCGGCCGCTGGGACATCAAACTCGCCGAGGAATGGGCCGACACCCTCCGCGCCCACGTCTCCCCCGCAGGCCACCGGCACCACGTCTTCCCCGCCGCCGTCGAAGCCTGGGCCGAATTCGGCGGCCTCCGCGTCACCGCCCCCGGCGCCGGCCGCCAGATCGCCCCCGCGACCGTACGCTTCGACCCTCTCGCCGGCCTCCACATCGCCCGCACCCTCGCCGACCTCGGACGCGCCCTCGACACCCAGATCGCCCCCCTCGGCGAGGAAGGCGACCACCAGGCCGTCCTCGCCATCGACCTCGAAGGCCGGATCTACAGCCTCGACCACACCGGCGACTGGTACCTCGGCCGCGACATCGACACCGCCCTGTCCACCCTGATCACCGGCATCGAGCCGACCCGACTCGCCATGGGCTGAAGAGGAGCAGGCGGCATCAGCACCGCGCGCGCCGCGCCCGGCCTACGCCGCCCGCTCCTCCCCCACCGGCAACACCGCCGACACCCGGAAACCCCCCGCATCCGTCGGACCCGACACGAACACCCCACCCAGCCGCGCCACCCGCTCCCGCATACCGACCAGACCGTTCCCCCCACTCGGCAGATCCGCGTCCGCCACCGCCGCGTCCGAAGGCCCGTTCTCCACCTGCATCGCCACCTCGGCCTCCCGATGCGCCAGACGCACCACGACCTTCGCACCCGCCGCATGCTTGTGGACGTTCGTCAGCGCCTCCTGCACCACCCGGTACGCCGTACGCTCCACCTCCGCGCCGTACGCCCGCGCCTCCCCCAGCACCACCAGCTCCACCGCCATCCCCGCCTGCCGCGACTGCTCCACCAACGCCTCCAGCGCGTCCAGACACGGCCCGTCCCCGTCCTCGGACGCCGCCTCCGCCGCGGCCGCCGCCGCCGCACCCACCGCGGCCAACGGCACCACCGACGGACCCGGAGCCGGTACCGGCGCCGCGTCCTCCCGCAGCACCCCCAACATCTCCCGCAGCTCCGTCAACGCCTGCCGCCCCATATCCCCCACCAGCGCCGCGTTCCGCACCGCCTTCTGCGGATCCTTCAACGCCACCGCCTGCAACGCCGCCGCATGCACCACCATCAACGACACCCGGTGCGCGACCACGTCATGCATCTCCCGCGCGATCCGCGTCCGCTCCTCACGCCGCGCCCACTGCGCCCGCTGCTCGGCCCGGTCCGCCAGCAACGACAACTCCTGCTCCAGACTGTCCGCCCGCTCCCGCAGGCTCTCCATCAGCCGCCGCCGAGCCCCTATGTACAGACCGAACAGCACAGGCGGCGCGTTCAGCCCCAACGTCATGAACAGCGAGACGACCGGGACGTACCAACCACTCGGATCGAAATCCTGCTGATCCACATCCGCCTGGGCGACGTCCTGCCGCAGCCGCACCACCGTCACGATGAACACCGCCACCGTCGACATCCCCGCCAACGCGGCCGTGATCCGGCGCGGCACCTCAGAGGCGGCGAGCGTATAGAGCCCGACGATCCCCATCAGAAAACCCATCTCGGCCGGCGTGATCGCCACCGAGACCAGAACGACGGTAATCGGCCACCGACGCCGCACCAGCAGCACCGAACCGACCACCAGCCCGAACAGCACCCCCACCGGCACCGGCAACGACGCCTCACCGGCGAAACGGACCCCCTCCAGCCCGCACTCCAGCGCCGACACCACAGCCAGCACGATGTCCAGCACCGCACTACGCCGTCTCCCCCACCACCACATACCGCGCACGGGCATGCCCGCCGCGTCCTGGTGCGCCCCCGTTGTGGTCATGACTCCCAGACTACGGGCGACGGCCAGCCGTTTTCCGAAGACCACCGGACCCTCCCGACGACCGCGTCAACCACGTGCGCACACGAGTCCCTCGAACTGTTGAATCGCCCAGATTTTCGACCCGGACGTCCGCATTCCGGACGACGCTGCTCCCATGACCACCACCCCGAGCAGATACGCCGACTTCGCCACCCTGCGCGAACAAGCCATCGCCCTGCGCCGCGAAGGCCTCAGCCTCCGCCAGATCCGCGACCGCCTGAAGATCGGCAACAACGACATCCTCAACCGCCTGGTGAAAGGGGAACCCCCACCGGACTGGACGAAGCGCCCCCGCGCGAAGGACGACCTCCGCACACGGGCACGCGAGCTTCGCGCCCAGGGCATGACCTACGACCAGATCCAGGTCGAGCTGGGCTGCTCGAAGAGCTCGATCTCCCTGTGGGTACGGGACCTCCCGAAGCCGGAGCCGCGCTATACCGACGCGGAGCGCCGTGAGCTCATGAGCGCGGGCCTCAAGAGACTGAGGGCCGCCCAGGACGAGGAACGGAAGGCCGCGAAGCAGGCCGCGCACTCCGCGATCGGCGAGCTGTCCGAACGTGAACTGTTGCTGACAGGCGTCGCGCTCTACTGGGCCGAGGGCCAGAAGAGCAAGCCGTACGCCCGCAGGGAGCGGGTGGTCTTCGTCAACAGTGACCCGGACGTGATCCTCACCTTCCTGGCCTGGCTCCGCCTGCTCGTGGTCGAGGAACACCGCATCAAGTACAGGCTGATGATCCACGAGTCGGCGAAGGTCCACGACGCCGAGCACTACTGGGCCGACCTCGTCGGACTCGACCATGCCCAGCTGCAGCGGACGACCCTGAAGAAGCACAACCCCAAGACGGTCCGGAAGAACGTCGGCGAGGACTACCGAGGATGCCTGGTCATCAATGTGGCCGGGAGCGCGGATCTCTACTGCCGGATCGAAGGCTGGTGGAGCGGAATCGTTGCCCAGGCAGCGACACGTCTCCGGTAAGGTCTGGAGCGCTGTCCCCCGTGGTGTAACTGGCAGCACACTGGTTTTTGGTACCAGCAGGACAAGGTTCGAATCCTTGCGGGGGAGCCACAGTGCACAAGACCTCGGTTCGGGTCCTGACCTCCTCGGTCAGGACCCGCACTCATGTCCGCCCCTGAACCCCCCGGTATCCTGCGGTTGTCCACCCACCGAAGCCGAAGGGCACACCCGTGAGCGCCAACCGCCCGGCAGCCGTCGTCGTCCTCGCAGCGGGTGAGGGCACCCGCATGAAGTCGAAGACCCCCAAGGTCCTGCACGAAATCGCCGGGCGCTCGCTCGTCGGACATGTCGTCTCCGCCGCGCGTGAGCTGGAGCCGGAGCACCTCGTCGTGGTCGTCGGGCACGCCCGTGAACAGGTGTCCGCGCATCTCGACGCGCACTACGCCGGCACCCGTACGGCCGTGCAGCACGAGCAGAACGGCACCGGTCACGCCGTCCGGATGGGGCTCGAGGAGCTGGGGCGGGCGCCGGAGGGGACGGTCGTGGTCGTCTGCGGTGACACTCCGCTTCTCTCCGGGGAGACCCTGAAGGGTCTCGCGGCCACCCATGCGGCCGACGGCAACGCCGTCACCGTGCTGACCGCCGAGGTGCCGGACTCGACCGGTTACGGCCGGATCGTGCGGGACGAGGCCACCGGCGCGGTGACCGCGATCGTGGAGCACAAGGACGCCTCCGAGGCGCAGCGGGCGATCAGGGAGATCAATTCCGGGGTGTTCGCGTTCGACGGGCGGTTGCTGGCGGATGCGCTGGGCAAAGTACGGACGGACAACAGCCAGGGTGAGGAGTACCTCACGGATGTGCTGTCGATCCTGCGTGAGGCGGGTCATCGGGTGGGGGCGTGCGTGGCCGCCGATCACCGGGAGATTCTGGGGATCAACAACCGGGTGCAGCTGGCGGAGGCTCGTTCGCTGCTGAACCGGCGGCTGCTGGAGCGGGCGATGACGGCCGGTGTGACGGTGGTGGATCCGGCGTCAGTGCTGGTCGATGTGACGGTGACGTTCGAGCGGGATGCGGTGATCCATCCGGGTACGCAGCTGCTGGGTGTGACGCATGTCGGTGAGGACGCCGAGGTGGGGCCGAACACGCGGCTGCGGGACACGACGGTGGGCCGGGGTGCTCGGGTGGACAACACGGTCGCCGATTCGGCTGTGGTCGGTGAGGGCGCGTCGGTGGGTCCGTTCGCGTATCTGCGTCCGGGTACGAAGCTGGGGCCGAAGGCCAAGGCGGGTACGTACGTGGAGATGAAGAACGCGACGATCGGTGAGGGGACGAAGGTTCCGCATCTGTCGTATGTGGGGGACGCGACGATCGGGGAGTACACGAACATCGGCGCGGCGAGTGTGTTCGTGAACTACGACGGTGAGGCGAAGCACCACACGACGGTCGGGTCTCACTGCAAGACGGGTTCGGACAACATGTTTGTGGCTCCTGTCACGATCGGGGACGGGGCGTACACCGCCGCCGGGTCGGTGATCACGAAGGATGTGCCGGCCGGTGCGTTGGCTGTCGCCCGTGGCCAGCAGCGGAATATCGAGGGTTGGGTGGCTCGGAAGCGGCCGGGGAGTGCTGCGGCGCAGGCTGCTCAGGTGGCCTCGGAGGGGTCGGCCGGGGAAAGCTGACCGGAAACGGGTGCGTCGAACTCGGCGTACCGTGATACGTGCACATAAATTCGGCTGGCTCGCACGCGCGCACGAAGGCTCGTTGGTCGCGGCCAGGGAACACGTCTGAGGAGACAGTGCTGTGACCGGGATCAAGACGACCGGCGAGAAGAAGCTGATGCTCTTCTCCGGCCGCGCCCACCCCGAGCTGGCCGAGGAGGTCGCGCATCAGCTGGGTGTCGGTCTCGTGCCGACGAAGGCTTTCGACTTCGCGAACGGTGAGATCTACGTTCGTTTCCAGGAGTCGGCGCGGGGCGCGGACTGCTTCCTGATCCAGAGCCACACGGCTCCGATCAATAAGTGGATCATGGAGCAGTTGATCATGATCGATGCTCTGAAGCGGGCTTCCGCGCGGAGTATCACGGTGATCATTCCGTCGTACGGGTACGCCCGTCAGGACAAGAAGCACCGTGGGCGTGAGCCGATCTCGGCGCGTCTGCTGGCCGACATGCTGAAGTGCGCGGGTGCGGACCGCATCCTCACGGTCGATCTGCACACGGACCAGATCCAGGGCTTCTTCGACGGTCCGGTGGATCATCTGTCGGCGCTGTCGGTGCTGGCGGACTATGTGGGTGCGAAGGTCGACCGGGCCAAGCTGACGATCGTGTCTCCGGACGCGGGTCGGGTGCGGGTGGCGGACCGCTGGTGCGATCGTCTGGACGCGCCGCTGGCGATCGTGCACAAGCGCCGCGACAAGGATGTCGCCAATCAGGTGACCGTCCACGAGGTCGTCGGTGATGTGGAGGGCCGGGTCTGTGTCCTGGTCGACGACATGGTCGACACGGGTGGCACGATCTGCGCCGCGGCGGACGCGCTGTTCGCGCACGGTGCCGAGGATGTGATCGTGACGGCGACGCACGGCATTCTCTCGGGTCCGGCGGCGGATCGGTTGAAGAATTCGAAGGTGAGCGAGTTCGTGTTCACGGACACGCTGCCGGTGCCGAGCTCGCTGGAGCTGGACAAGATCACGGTTCTGTCGATCGCGCCGACGATCGCGCGTGCGGTGCGTGAGGTGTTCGAGGACGGTTCGGTGACGAGCCTCTTCGAGGAGCAGTAAGCGGTTACGTAGGAGATGAGGGTCGTTTTCCCACTGGTCGGGGAGCGGCCCTCTTCTCGTGTTCCCTGGCGGCTCCGGGTGATCGATTGGGTCGCTCGGGGGTCGGCGAGTAGACTGCCGTAGTTGCTCGGCGAGGGAGGCCGTACCCGGTGTGGTGCGGCGGTCCGTTATCGACGCGCTCTTCGTAGCAGGCCAGTCGTGGCCGGGTAGCCGACACTGTCCGTTTTTCTGCTTACGAGGAGTGCATATGTCCGAGGTCAAGCTCGCCACGGAGACCCGCACGGAGTTCGGCAAGGGCGCTGCCCGCCGTATCCGTCGCGCCAACAAGGTTCCGGGTGTCGTCTACGGTCACGGCGCCGAGCCGGTCCACGTCACGCTGCCGGGTCACGAGCTGCTGCTCGCCCTGCGTACCCCGAACGTCCTGCTGTCCCTGGACATCGACGGCACGACCGAGCTGGCGATCCCGAAGGCCGTGCAGCGTGACCCGCTGAAGGGCTTCCTGGAGCACGTCGACCTGCTCCTCGTCCGCCGTGGCGAGAAGGTCACCGTCGAGGTCGTCGTCGAGACCGAGGGTGAGCTGGCCCCGGGCAGCTTCCTGGTCGAGAACGTGCTGAACACGATCTCCGTCGAGACCGAGGCGACGCACATCCCCGAGTCGGTCACGGTGTCGATCGCGGGCCTGGAGGCCGGTGACTCGATCCACGCCAAGGACGTCCCGCTGCCGAACGGCACGACCCTGGTGACGGACCCCGAGGCCGCTGTCATCCAGATCCTGGCCGCGCAGGCCGAGGAGCCGGCCGCCGGTGGCGAGGGTGAGTCCGAGGGCGCCGAGGCCTGAGCCGTAGGCTCTGCCTGACGTGACGGGGTGACGGGCCGCGACGGCCCGGCACCCCGTTTCTTCTGTACGTACACGAGGAGACGTGACGCACATGACGGACGACGCGAACGCCCCTTGGCTGATCGTCGGTCTCGGTAATCCGGGCCCGGAGTACGCGGGCAATCGGCACAATGCCGGTTTCATGGTCGTTGACCTGCTGGCGGAGCGTATCGGCGGGAAGTTCAAGCGGGCGCAGAAGGCGCAGGCGCAGGTCGTGGAGGGCCGTATGGGTCCTGTGGGGCCGGCCAATCGCCGGGTGGTGCTGGTGAAGCCGATGTCGTACATGAATCTGTCGGGTGGTCCGGTGACGGCGCTGCGGGACTTCTACAAGGTGCCGACGGCGCGTGTGGTGGCGGTCCATGACGAGCTGGACATCGATTACGGCATGCTGCGGTTGAAGATCGGTGGCGGGGACAACGGTCACAACGGTCTGAAGTCGATGACGAAGGCGATGGGGCCGGATTATCACCGGGTGCGGTTCGGTATCGGTCGTCCGCCGGGCCGGATGCAGGTGGCGGACTTCGTGTTGAAGGATTTCTCCTCGGCGGAGCGCAAGGAGCTGGGTTACTTCGTGGACCGGGCGGCGGATTCGGTCGAGTGTCTGGTGGCGGAGGGTCTGGAGCGGGCGCAGTCCGCGTACAACTCCTGACGGGGACCGGCGGGCGGTACGACTGTACGATCGCGGGTCATGACGCATGCCCGTAACGCCGCCATGGCTCTGGTCGCCCTGCTGCTCGTCGTCGCGGGCGCGTGGTCGTCCTGGGGGACGGCGCAGCACATCCTCCTTCCGAAGGGCCGTGAGCACGGCACGTTGACGGTGACCGGCTGCAACGAGGAGACGTGCAGCGGGCGTTATGTTCCGGCGGGTCCGCCGTCGCCGCACCACACGCTGACGATCGAGCACTCGGTCGCGGCGGGCAAGGGCCAGACGCTGCCGGTGGTGGTGAAGCCGGGGACGTCCGAGGCGGTGCGGACGGGCTGGGGCGGGGGTCTGCACGCCTGGCTGCCGTTGGGTGGGGCGCTGTTGCTGGCGGCGCCGGTGATCGGGGGCGGGATGCGGATGACGCGGACGGCGTGGTCGGCGGCGGGGTTGGGCGGGGCGTTGCTGGTGGGGGCGTTCTTCGCGTTGTGAAGGTCGCGTTCCGATTGTTATCGGCGGTGGGTTAAGGGTGGCTTAAAGCTACGGATAGGCTGCCTCCGCCACCTCCCACGGCATCCCTCAACTCTCAGTTGGACAGCCCATATGCGACGTTCCCTGATTTCCGCCGGCACGGTTGTCACCGCCGTGACGGCCGCTTCTCTGCTGCTGGCGCCCGCCGCCTCCGCCTCGGGCCCCAAGGATGACCCCAAGGGCGACAACGGCACGGTCAAGATCCACGACTCCAAGACCGGCGAGGAGCTCCGTAAGAACGAGCCCAAGGTCTGCACGTTCTACCTCGACGCCTTCGGGTTCGACGCCGGCCAGAAGGTCGAGTGGGAGATCAAGGCCTGGGCGAAGAACGACCAGGACAAGGGCACCACGGTGAAGACCGGTGCGCTCACGCTCGACGCGGACGGTCACGAGCGCACGGAGGACATGACCCTCCCGGACGGCCAGTACAAGCTGTTCTGGGACTTCGAGGGCAAGAAGGGCGCCCCGAAGCACAAGGTCTTCAAGACCGAGTGCGAGCCCACGAAGCCCGGTACCGAGACCACCAAGCCCGGTACCGAGACGACGAAGCCGGGCACGGAGACCACCAAGCCGGGTACGGAGACCACCAAGCCCGGTGAGACGCCGGGTACCCCCGGCTCGTCGGAGACCCCGGGTGCGACGCCGTCCGCGACGGACAGCGCCGCCGCCGGACAGCCCGGGCCGACGGCTTCGGGGAGCAGCGCCACCGGCGACCTCGCCGAGACCGGCTCCAGCGCCCCGGTCGGCGTCATCGCCGCGGTCGCCGTCGCCCTCGCGGGTGCCGGTGGCTTCCTGGTGATGCGTCGCCGCAAGGCCCAGCAGCACTGAACTCCGTAACGCGCGGTGCCCCCGCCGGAATCCGTGGATTCCGGCGGGGGCACCGTCGTATGCGCTTGCTGTCAGCCGGTGTTGCGCAGGCCCGCGGCCACGCCGTTGACGGTGAGCAGCAGGGCTCGTGCGAGGAGCGGATCCGGCTCCTCACCGCGCTCGGCCGCCTGGCGCTGGCGGGCGAGGAGGGCGACCTGAAGGTAGGAGATGGGGTCCAGGTAGGCGTCGCGAATGGAGAAGGTCTGCTGGAGTACGGGGTTGGAGTCGAGCAGTCGCTGACCGCCCGTCACCTTCAGGACCTCGGCCACGGTCAGGGCGTGCTCGGCCTCGATGGTCTCGAAGACGTGCTTGAGTTCGTCCGGGACCAGGGTGTCGACGTAGTGGCGGGCGATCCGCAGGTCCGTCTTGGCCAGCGTCATCTCGACGTTGGAGAGGAAGTTGCGGAAGAAGTGCCACCGCTCGTACATCTGGCCGAGGACCTCGGCGCCGTCCATGCCGGCCTCGCGCAGCGCCTTGAGGCCTGAGCCGACGCCGAACCAGCCGGGGACGATCTGGCGGGACTGGGTCCAGCCGAACACCCACGGGATGGCGCGCAGTCCGTCGAGCGAGACGCCCGAGCCGGGGCGGCGGGAGGGCCGCGAGCCCAGGTGCAGGTCGGCGAGCTGGTCGACGGGTGTGGAGGCCAGGAAGTACGTCGGCAGGTCCGGGTCCTCGACCAGCCTGCGGTACGCGGTGTGGGCGGCCTCGGAGACGGTGTCCATGGCCGCGTCCCAGCGGGCGAGGGCCTCGTCGGACTGGCGGGGCGCGGTGTGCAGGGCGGAGGCCTGCAGGGTGGCGGCGACGGTCAGTTCGAGGTTCTCCCGCGCGAGGGACGGGATGAGGTACTTGTCGGAGATGACCTCGCCCTGCTCGGTGACCTTGATCTCGCCCTCCAGGGTGCCCCAGGGCTGGGCGAGGATCGCGTCGTGCGAGGGGCCGCCGCCGCGGCCGACGGTGCCGCCGCGGCCGTGGAAGAGGCGGAGGCGTACGCCGTAGCGGTGGGCGACGTCGCGCAGTCGGCGCTGGGCGCGGTGGATCTCCCACTGGCTGGTGGTGATGCCGCCGAACTTGGAGGAGTCGGAGTAGCCGAGCATGACCTCCTGGACGTCGCCGCGCAGGGAGACGAGGCGGCGGTAGGAGGGGTCGGCGAGCATGCCGTCGAGGATGACGTCGGCGGCCTTGAGCTCGTCGGTGGTCTCCAGGAGCGGCACGATGCCGATCTTGGCCCAGCCGGCGTGGAGGTCGATGAGGCCGGCCTCGCGGGCGAGGACGGCGGCGGCGAAGACGTCGTCGGCGCCCTGGCACATCGAGATGATGTACGACTCGATGACCTCGGGGCCGAACCGCTCGAAGGCCTCCTTGATCGTGTGGAAGACGCCGAGGGTCTTCTGGCCGGCCGGGTCGAGCGGGGCGGGCGTGGGGGCGAGCGGCCTCCTGGAGCGCAGCTCCTTGGCCAGCAGCTTCTGCCGGTAGTCGCGCGGCATGTCGGCGTACCGCCAGGACTCCTCGCCGAGCCGGTCGAAGAGCTGGCCGAGCGCGTGGTGGTGGGCGTCGGCGTGCTCGCGGACGTCCATGGTGGCGAGCTGGAGGCCGAACGCGGTCAGGGTGCGGATGGTGCGGTCCATCCGGCCGTCGGCGAACAGTCCCCCGCGGTGCGCGCGCAGGGAGGTCTGGATGAGGGCGAGGTCGTGGACCAGTTCGGCGGTGCCGAGGTAGTCGCGGCCCTCCTGGTGCGGGGTGCCCTTGGCCAGGCGCTCGCGGGTGTTGACGAGCTTCTGGCGGATGCAGGTGGCCTTGAGCCGGTACGGCTCCTCCGCGTTGAGGCGCTTGTAGCGGGGGCTGATCTCGGGCAGGCGTTCCAGGTCGGCCTGGAGGGAGGTGAGGAGCTCGTCGGTGGCTCCGGCGTAGCGGATGGAGTTGGAGAGGAAGCCGCGCAGCTCGTCGATGAGTTCGAGGGCGTCGTTGATGCCGTGCTCGTGCTGGAGGATCAGCACGTCCCAGGTCACCGAGGGGGTGACGTTGGGGTTGCCGTCGCGGTCTCCGCCGATCCAGGTGCCGAAGGTCAGCGGGCGGGTGCCGGCGGGCAGCTCGACGCCGACGCGCTCCAGTTCGGCGGCGAGATCCTCCAGGACGTCGCCGACGGCGCCCGCGTGCAGCTCGTCGAGGTAGTAGATGGCGTTGCGGGCCTCGTCGGCGGGCTCGGGGCGCACGACGCGGAGCTCGTCGGTCTGCCAGATGAGGTCGATGTTCTCGGCGAGCCGCAGGTCGTGGCGGCGCCGGTCGGCCTCGATGACGGGGGTCTCCAGGAGCGCGGCGATGCGGCGCAGCTTGTTGAGGACGGAGCGGCGGGCGGCCTCGGTGGGGTGGGCGGTGAAGACGGGCCGCACGTTGAGGTTCTTCACGGTGGCGCGGACGTGCTCGGGGTCGCCGTCCTTGAGCATGTCGGCGGTGCGGGCGAGCAGGCCGCCCTCGGCGGCGCGGCGCTCGCGCAGCTCGCGGCCGCGGTGGACCTGCTCGGTGACGTTCGCCAGGTGGAAGTACGTGGAGAAGGCGCGTACGAGCTTGGCGGCGGTCTCCAGGTCGGTGTCGCCGAGCAGCTCGGCGGCGGCCTCGCCGTCCTCGCGGGTGAGCCGGCGGACCTTCTCGACGAGTTCGAGGAGCTCGTGGCCCTCCTGGCGGACGAGTGTCTCGCCCAGCAGGTCGCCCAGTCGGCGGATGTCGGAACGCAGCTCGGCGTTGGCGGTGGGGGTCTGGTCGGCACTGCTCACAGGTGCGGCTCCTTGCAGTGTTTGAGCACGTCTGGAGGGGTACTGGAGGCTTGCGGACCGCGCTGTCCGACGCACCCAGGATAGGTGGCCGCCGTGGCGGTGCCGCCGGTGGCCCGTTCGCGCCCTCTTGCCGCGCGCCACCGCGCTGCCATACTTACGTCGCCGTAGGTTACGGAAGCGTAGCCACACGCTCGTGTTCGCCCGAGCTTGTCCGCGCTTGTCTCATTTCCCCCTCTCCCCTCTTCACTCCTCAGCCCCCCTTCCCCCCTCTCCCCCCTCTCCTTCTTTTCTCCCCAGGGACATCCATGACCACAAGCCCCCAGGTGACCTCGGACTCCGAGGAGCTCGTCTCCGCCACCGCCCAGCCCTCCGCCACGCTCGGCGGTGACACCAAGCGTTCGGTCGAGCAGATCGCGCTGCTGCTGTTCATCACGGTGCCCTTCCTGGCCCTGCTCGCGGCGGTGCCGCTGGCGTGGGGGTGGGGCGTGAGCTGGCTCGATCTGGGTCTGCTGGTGGCGATGTACTACATCGGCTGCCACGGCATCACGATCGGCTTCCACCGCTACTTCACGCACGGTTCCTTCAAGGCGAAGCGTCCGCTGCGGATCGCGCTGGCGATCATGGGGTCGCTGGCGGTGGAGGGCCCGCTGGTGCGCTGGGTGGCCGACCATCGCAAGCACCACAAGTTCTCCGACGCGGAGGGCGACCCGCACTCGCCGTGGCGGTTCGGTGAGACCGTACCGGCGCTGATGAAGGGCCTGTGGTGGGCGCACATCGGCTGGATGTTCGACGAGGAGCGCACGCCGCAGGCCAAGTACGCGCCGGATCTGATCAAGGACCCGGCGATCCGGGCGATCTCGCGGCAGTTCATCGGCTGGACGGCGCTGTCGCTGGCGATCCCGCCGCTGGTGGGCGGTCTGGTGACGATGTCGTGGTGGGGCGCGTTCACGGCGTTCTTCTGGGGCTCTCTGGTACGGGTGGCGCTGCTGCACCACGTGACCTGGTCGATCAACTCGATCTGCCACGCGGTCGGCAAGCGGCCGTTCAAGTCCCGGGACCGCTCGGGGAACGTGTGGTGGCTGGCGGTGCTGTCGTGCGGTGAGTCCTGGCACAACCTGCACCACGCGGACCCGACGTCGGCGCGGCACGGGGTGCTGCGCGGCCAGGTCGACTCCAGCGCGCGGCTGATCCGCTGGTTCGAGCAGCTCGGCTGGGCCTACGACGTGCGCTGGCCGGACGCGTCGCGGATCGAAGCCCGGCGCCGGGGCGAGCCCGCCGACGCGGCATGATGGAGAACGTGGCGATCGACGGCGGTACCAGCAGCAGTGACAAGCCCCGGCGCGGCCGCCGGGTGAGGATGACGGGCGCGGAGCGCCGGGAGCAGCTGCTGGACATCGGCCGGACCCTCTTCGCCGAGAAGGGCTTCGAGGGCACGTCGGTGGAGGAGATCGCGGCGAAGGCGGGGGTCTCCAAGCCCGTGGTGTACGAGCACTTCGGGGGCAAGGAGGGGCTGTACGCGGTCGTGGTCGACCGGGAGATGCGCCAGCTCCTCGACATGGTGACGGGGGCGCTGACCGCCGGCCATCCGCGTGAGCTGCTGGAGCAGGCGGCGTTCGCGCTGCTCGACTACATCGAGCGGTACACGGACGGTTTCCGGATCCTGGTGCGCGATTCGCCGGTGGCCCAGTCGACGGGCACGTTCGCCTCGCTGATCAGCGATATCGCCACGCAGGTGGAGGACATCCTGGGCCTGGAGTTCAAGGCGCGCGGCTTCGACCCGAAGCTGGCGCCGCTCTACGCCCAGGCGCTGGTGGGCAGCGTGGCGCTGACGGGCCAGTGGTGGCTCGACGTCCGCAAGCCGAAGAAGGCCGAGGTGGCCGCGCATCTGGTGAACCTGGCCTGGCACGGCCTGGACGGCCTGGAGCAGAGGCCGCGGCTGATAGGGCACCGCAAGAGCTGATCCGACAGCGGGAACAAGGACGGGGGCGCCCGTGGTCGCTCGACTCAGCCGATCTTCGACCAGGGCTTGCAGCCCTGCGTCAGGAACGCCCGGTCGCTGGCCAGGATCGTGACAGTGGTCTGCCCCTTGGAGGCATGGTTGGCGATCACCTCGTCGGGGTTCCCCGTGGTTCCTCTCAACCGGGCCCAGTAACAACTGGGGAAGCTCTCGTCGGCTCCGCCCGCACTGCGGTACGTTCCCGGCTCGATCTCCTCCCCGACGAGGAAGGTCCCCTCGCCCGGGATCTCCCCGCCGGACGCCGTGGACGTGTCCCCTGGTGTCGGCGCCCTCTCCGGGGACCGCTCCGGTATCCGCGACTGACCGGGTGCGGTGGGTGCCGCCGTGGTGGCGGGCGGAGGCGGGTTCTCGTCCTCGCCTTTGCCGGCCAGGCCGATCAGAACACCGATCAAGAGGCCCAGGAGCGCCGCCGCCGAGTGCGTGAGGACGCTTCGGAGCCCGCCGGGCCGTGGCGGCCTGGCCGACTCCGGTCCCTGCCTCCATGCGGGGCCCGGAGGAGGGCCCGTGGGCGTGCGGCCACCGCTCATGGATTCAGGGTGCGGCCGAGGACCCCCGGCCGCACCCCGAAGGATGGGTCAGGCTCCCTTCCTGGCGACGGCGAAGATGCGGCGGAACGGGAAGACCGTGCCGCGCGGGCCGGGTGGGTAGGCGGCGCGCAGGAGGTCGCGGTACTGGGTGAGGAACGTTTCCGTCGCCTCCCGGTCGCCTTCCAGCGCGGTCAGGACGGGGCGCAGCGCCGTGCCCTTGACCCAGTCCAGGACGGGGTCCTCGCCGGGCAGGAGCTGGGAGTAGGTGGTCTCCCAGACCTCGGTCTCGCAGCCGAGGTCGGTGAGCCGGTGCAGATAGTCGGCCGGGTCGAGGATGTGGACGAAGCGGCGGCCTTCGTCGCCGAGGCGGTCGCGCCACTGGGGGGTGTCGCAGAGCTCCCCGAGCAGGGCGTGGCTGGGTGAGGTGAAGTTGCCGGGGACCTGGAAGGCGAGGGTGCCGCCGGGCCGGAGGCCGTCGATCCACAGGGCGAAGGACTCGGGGTGGTTGGGGACCCACTGGAGCGCCGCGTTGGAGACGATCAGGTCGTACGGCTCGTCGGGTGTCCAGTGCGCGGCGTCGGCGGGCCGGAAGTCGAGCCAGCCGCCCCCGGCGGTCGTGCCGGCGTAGTCCTTCTCGGCCCGTTCCAGCATGTCGGGCGAGAGGTCGAAGCCGGTGATGTGGGCGTCGGGCCAGCGTTCGGCCAGAAGCACGGTCACATTGCCCGGTCCGCAGCCGAGGTCGGCGACCCGAGCGGGACGGTCGCCGTTGGGCAGGTGCGGTATTCGGGCGAGCAGGTCGAGGAACGGACGGGTGCGGTGGCCGGAGTGACGGAGGTACTGCTGTGGGTCCCATGTCGGCGCGACAGAAGCAGAAGCTGGTCCGGAATGCATGTTCGAAGCCCCCTTGCTGGAACGAGTTACCGAAGCGGAACGAGGTTCCGGCCCGGTCCTTCCCCATAGTCCAGCGGAATATATCTTGACGTCAAGAGACTTTATGTCAACAGACCGTTTACACTGATCGTCATGGAGGACGAGGTCGACCGTCTGGTCGCTGCATGGCGCCGCGAGCGCCCCGACCTCGACGTGGAGCCGCTCGAGGTCCTGAGCCGGGTGTCACGACTCGCCCGGCACCTCGACCGCGCCCGTCGGCTCGCCTTCTCCGAGCACAACCTGGAGCCCTGGGAGTTCGACGTCCTCACGTCGCTGCGCCGCGCGGGCGCGCCCTACCAGCTCTCCCCCGGCCAGCTGCTGACCCAGACGCTGGTCACCTCCGGCACGATGACCAATCGTATCGACCGGCTCACCAAGAAGGGCCTCGTCGAGCGGCTGCCCGACCCCAGCGACCGCCGCGGGGTCCTGGTCCGCCTCACCCCCGAGGGCCGCGACCGGGCCGACCAGGCGCTCGCCGGGCTGCTCGCCCAGGAGCGGGCCATCCTGGCCCAGCTCTCCGGCAGCCAGCGCGGCGAACTGGCCGGTCTGCTACGCCAGCTGACCGCCCCGTTCGACAACATCCCCGGCTAGGGCCTCGGCCGGTTCGGCGGGCCCGACGCCCGCCCGGCGGGCCAGGGCGACCGCCGCCAGCGTGGAGTGCACGCCCAGCTTCCCGAGCACGTTCTGCATATGCGTACGGACCGTGTGCGGGGAGAGGAACAGCCGCTCGGCGACCGCCTTGCGCCCCAGGCCCGCCACCATGCAACGGAGCACCTCCCGCTCGCGGGGCGTGAGCGACCCCACCAGCTCCTCGCTCTCGGTGCGGTGCCTGCGGGCCGCCGTCAGCTCCCGCAGCACGCCGGTGAGCAGCGCCGGCGGCAGATGCGTCTCGTCCCGCAGGACGCCGCGGATCACGGCCAGCAGCCGCTGCAGCGAGCAGTCCTTGGCCACCCACCCCGAGGCGCCGGCCTGGAGCGCGAGGGCCGCGCGGCGGGCGTCATCCCGCTCGGCGAGCACGACCGTACGGACGGCCGGACGGCCGCCCTCGCCGACACCCGCGACCAGCGAGATGCCGTCGACCGCACCCTCGGCGTTGTCCGGTACGGCGCGGGCGACGGCGGGCGGGCCGGGGGGCGCGCCCAGATCGGCGTCGACCAGCATCACGTCGTAGCGGCGTCCCTCGGCGACGGCGCGGTCCAGACAGCGCAGGGCGGCGGGGCCGCTGCCCGCGGCGGAGACGTCGACGTCGGGCTCCGCCGCGAGGGCGGCGGCCAGCGACTCGGCGAAGATGCGGTGGTCGTCCACCACCAGGACCCGGATACGGACCACGGACACCCCCAAGTGTCGAGGAAGGACCGGCGCGGGCACAGCGCCGGGGAGGAGGTCCGTCGTCGCACGGCCGCCGCCGTGCAGTGACCCTTACCCCACCCCGGGCGCCGTACCCG
This sequence comes from Streptomyces sp. NPDC093600, assembly GCF_044764755.1. Taxonomy (NCBI): domain Bacteria; kingdom Bacillati; phylum Actinomycetota; class Actinomycetes; order Kitasatosporales; family Streptomycetaceae; genus Streptomyces; species Streptomyces sp. NPDC093600. The sequence continues at coordinate 232,904 of NZ_JBIWIU010000008.1, read as the reverse complement.
ACTGGTCTCACCCCTGATCAGCACCGGCCCCCACCGGTGCTGCGCATCAGAGTACGGGCGGGGCGCCGTGGCGGAAGCCGAATCGCGGAACTGGTGGAAGACGGGGGTGACGCAGGGGTCGCTTGTGTCCGATCGTGGCGGAAGTCGTCGTTTCCCGAGGCATGTTCCGGGTGACGGGACCGCCTTCCGGGCCCGCACCCGGCAAGCCCGTCGACCCTCGGCCCTCGCCCCCTCGGCCCGGCGGGTGGCTCAGAGCCTGCGCGCCCCCTGCGACGGCACCGCGGGGAAGATCCTCGGGGGCGCGAACCCCGCCTCGGCGAAGGCCTTCTCCACCGCGCCGCCCACCGTCCCGGCCGCCGCCGACTCCACCAGCACGATCGCCGAGCCGCCGAAACCGCCGCCCGTCATCCGGGCCCCGAGCGCGCCGGCCGCGTTCGCCGCCTCGACCGCGACGTCCAACTCCGCGCAGGAGACCCGGAGATCGTCCCGGAGCGAGTGGTGGCCCTCGGTGAGGACCGGGCCGACCGCCCGGACGTCCCCGGCGTCGAGGAGGGCGATCGTCCGCTCCACCCGGTGGTTGTCCGAGACGATGTGCCGGACATAGCGCCGAACCGTTTCGTCATCCAAACGTGCGAGGGCATCGGGCAGGTGCGCGTACGGCACGTCGCGCAGCGCGCGCACGCCGAGCGCCCGCGCGCCCGCTTCGCACCCGGCGCGCCGTTCCGCGTACGCGCCGTCCCCGAGCGCGTGCTTCACCCGGGTGTCCACCACCAGGAGCCGCAGCCCCCGCGCGGCGAGGTCGAACGGCACCTGGCGGTAGGAGAGGTCGCGGGTGTCGAGGTGCAGGGCGTGCCCCTCGACGGAGCAGGCGGAGGCCATCTGGTCCATCACCCCGCAGGGCACGCCGACGAAGGCGTTCTCCGCGCGCTGGGCGAGCACGGCGATCTCCGGCCGGCTCAGACCGAGGCCGAACAGGTCGTTGAGTGCCAGCCCTGTGACGACCTCCAGGGCGGCGGAGGAGGAGAGCCCCGCGCCGGTGGGGACGGTCGACGCGAGGTGGATGTCCGCCCCGGTGACCGCGTGCCCGGCCTCGCGCAGGGCCCAGACGACACCGGCCGGGTAGGCGGCCCAGCCGGTGCCGGAGAGGGGTTCGAGCGCGCCGACGTCGAGCTGGACGATGCCGCCCTCGACATCGGCGGAGTGGACGCGCAGCACCCCGTCCGTACGACGGGCGACGGCGGCGACCGCCGTGTGCGGCAGGGCCAGCGGCATCACGAACCCGTCGTTGAAGTCGGTGTACTCGCCGATCAGGTTCACCCGCCCCGGGGCGGCCCAGATGCCCTCCGGCTCCGCCCCGTACAGCGCCTCGAACTCCCCCAGCACGCTCATGCGCGTCCCTGCTCCCTCTCCCTCGCGAACGCCCACGCGTCCTGCACGATGTCCGCCAGATCCGGGCGGGACGGATTCCAGCCGAGCCGCTCGCGCGCGGTGTCGGCCGAGGCGACGAGCACCGCCGGGTCGCCGGGCCGGCGCGCGGCCATGACCTCGGGGACCGGGTGCCCGGTCACCTTGCGCACGGTCTCGACGACCTCGCGCACGGAGAAGCCGTTGCCGTTGCCGAGGTTGCAGATCAGGTGCTCGCCCGCGTTCATGGCGCCCAGGGCGAGCAGATGGGCCTCGGCCAGGTCGGCGACGTGGATGTAGTCGCGGACGCAGGTGCCGTCGGGGGTGGGGTAGTCGTCGCCGTAGACGTTGATCGCCTCGCGCTTGCCGAGGGCGACCTGGAGGACGAGCGGGATGAGGTGCGACTCGGGGTCGTGCCGCTCACCGCACGCCCCGTAGGCGCCGGCCACGTTGAAGTACCGCAGCGAGACGGCGGCCAGGCCGTGGGCGGCGCACTCGCCGCTGATCATGTGGTCGACGGCCAGCTTGGAGGCGCCGTACGGGTTGGTCGGCGCGGTCGGCGCGGACTCGGTGATCGGCACGGACCGGGGCTCGCCGTAGGTGGCGGCGGTGGAGGAGAACACCAGCTTGCGGACGCCCGCCTCGCGCATCGCGGCCAGCAGGGCCATCGTGCCGCCGACGTTGTTCTCCCAGTACTTCCCCGGGTCGGCGACCGACTCGCCGACCTGGGAGAAGGCGGCGAAGTGCAGGACTCCGTCGTAGGAGGCGTCCAGCCATCGGGCGGCGTCCTGGATACGGCCCTCGATGAACTTCGCCCCGGCCGGGACGCCCTCGCGGAAGCCGGTGGAGAGGTCGTCGAGAACGGTGACCTCGTGGCCCGCCTCCAGCAGGTGGGTGGCCACCACGCCGCCCACGTAGCCCGCTCCACCCGTCACCAGATATGTGCTCACTTGCTCGCAACCTCTCGGAGTCTGTCTGCCGCGGACTCCGGTGGCACGTCGTTCATGAACGCGCCCATGCCGGACTCGGTGCCCGCGAGGTACTTCAGCTTGCCAGAGGCCCGGCGGACGGTGAAAAGCTCCAGGTGCAGCGCGAGCTCCTCCCGCTCTTCGCCGGTGAACGGCGCCTGGTGCCAGGCGGCGATGTACGGCGTCGGCGGCTCGCCCGGGCCGAAGATCCGGTCGAAGCGCCTCAGGAGCTCCAGATAGACCCGGGGGAACTCGTCGCGGGCCCCCTCGTCGAGGGCGCGGAGGTCGGGCACGCGGCGCGCCGGGTACAGATGGACCTCGTAGGGCCAGTGCGCGGCGTACGGCACGAAGGCGATCCAGTGCTCGGTCTCCAGGACGATCCGTACGGCATCGTCCCGTTCCCGCGCGACGACGTCGTCGAAGAGGTTCCGTCCGGTCCGGGCCCGGTGCTCGGCGGCGTTGCGCCGCATGAGGGCGGTACGGGCGGTGGTGTACGGGAAGGCGTAGATCTGGCCGTGGGGGTGGCCGAGGGTGACGCCGATCTCGGCGCCCCGGTTCTCGAAGCAGTACACCTGCTCGATCCCCGGCAGCTCGGCGAGGTCGGCGGTCCGGTCGGTCCAGGCGTCGAGGACCAGGGCGGCCCGCTCGGGGGTGAGGTCGGCGAAGGAGGCGTCGTGGTCGGAGGTGAAGCAGACGACCTCGCACCGTCCGGCGCCGCCGGCGAGGGAGGGGAAGCGGTTCTCGAAGACGGCGACCTCGTAGTCGGGGGCCGGGATCTCGCTCAGCCGCCCGTCCCGGGACGGGCAGAGCGGGCACTCGTCGGCGGGCGGGTGGTAGGTCCGCCCCTGCCGGTGGGAGGCGATGGCGACGACGTCCCCGAGAAGCGCGTCGTGACGGAGCTCGGAGGAGGACGCCACGGGGTCGAGGGGCCGCGCGTCCACGGCGTCGCGGACGGCGTCGTCGGCGGTGTCGTAGTAGATGAGCTCGCGCCCGTCGGCGAGGGTGGTGACGGTCTTCTTCACGGGGCTCTTCTCCACGGGGTGTCCTCAGGCGGGGGAACCAAACGGAACCACGCACAAGGAACCACAATCAAACATCCCAGTCAACGCCGAACACCGGACCGTGTGGTCATGGGCTCCTTGCCGGTCCCTCGAACGGAGGGCTGTTTGCTCCCTAGGGCAGTTCCCGCCGGGCGCCCGGCACGGGGGCGTGGTCCAGCAGGCCGGTCCGCGCGGCCAGGGCGGCGGCCTCGAGACGGGAACCGACCCCCAGCTTCATCAGCACCCGCTGCACATGCGTCCGCGCCGTACTCGGCGCGATCCCCATCCCCGCCGCGATCCCCCGCGTGTCCTCCCCCTCCGCCACCCGGAGCAGCACCTCCACCTCCCGGGGCGTCAGCATCCCGAGCAGCCGCTGCCCCTCGTCGTCCGGCTGCGCCGCCGGGTTCAGGAGCTCCATGAACGCGCCCTGCAGCAGTTGCGGCGCCACCGCCGCCTCCCCCGCCCGCGCCTTGACCAGCGCCCGCTCGACGCCCTCGATGCGCTCGTCGTGCCGTACGTACCCGGACGCCCCGGCCGCGAACGCCGCCGCGATCCCGCGCGGGGAGGGCACCGGGCCGAGGACGACCACGGCCACCTGCGGCCGCTCGCGCTTGATCCGGACGATCGGGTCGAAGACCCCCGGCTCGGCCGGGGCGGCCGTGCCGAGCAGGCACACCTCGGGCGCCCGGCTCACCACCAGCTCCGCCGCGCCCGCCACCGGGGCGGCCGCCGCGAGCACCCGGTGCCCGCGCAGTTTCAGTGCCGAGGCGAGCGCCTCGGCCAGCAGTCGGTGGTCGTCGACCACCATGAGCCGCACGCCCATCGAGCCACCCCTCTGTCCCCCCTGGAGCCGTCACCGGCCCAGCCACCCTGATGCCCCGGCAAGTTACACGCTCCCCCCGCCGCACGTGCGCCGAACGGCGTCCCGTACCTACGGAAGTGGGCTCCTCCGATAGATCGGAGGAGCCCACTTCCCGTGACCGGCGGCGCGCGATGCTCAGCCCGCGAGCCGGAAAGCGACCACCAGGTACTTCTTGTCGTCCGTCGACGAGGACTCACGGGGCTTGCTCAACAGCGTCTGCGAGATGAACAGCCGGCCGGCCGCGTACCGGTACTCCGAGCCGTTCTCGCTGAAGCTCGTCTCGGCGTCCCGTACGGGCTCGTCCGACGGGTTCTCCAGCAGCGTCGTCTGCTTCATCGTCCCGCCGTCGATCTTGACGACCTGTCCGCCCTTGTCGTACGGCGGAACCTTGTAGGCGATGATGTCGCCGCCGTCCATCCGCAGCGGGACCAGCGTGTACCGGTCGCCCGCGTCCGCCTTCTCCGGCGTCGGCTTCCCGGTGGCCAGGTCGAACGAGACGATCTCGTTGGTCTCGTCGCCGTACTCCCCGGTGGAGCCCTCGTGCTCCTCGGTCGGGAGGTAGATCCGGCCGTTGCCGACGACGACCCTGACGCACGACTCCACCTTGGTGGAGCGGCAGCTGGCCGCGTAGCGCTCCGCGTCCGCCGCGATCTTCACCTTGAGCTTGCCGGTCTTCTCGTCGAGGGAGAAGAAGTCCGAGATGCCGCTGCCGTCACCGGCCGCGTCGCCGACGTCGGCGGCCACCACCAGCGGCTTCGTCGACACGATCGACGCGTACTCCACGCCCGCGGGCATCTTGTACTGCGAGATCGGGGCGCCCGTGAGCGGGTTGAGGTTCTGGATGACGACGTACTGGCTGCCGTACTCCCCGCACTTGCGCGCCGCGACGAGGCCCTCGCCGCCGCCGTAGCCCATGTCGTAGCACTGCTGGGCGTTGGCCTCCGGCTTCCAGCGCGGGTTGCCGTTGGCCAGGTCGAAGGCGGCGCCGCCGTCGGTGCCGCCCGCCGCGACGGTCGTTCCGCTGAGCGTGACCTCGCTGAACCTCACCTTCTGGTCGCCGGCCGTACCGCCGGTGACGGCGGTGGACCACACCAGCTTGCCGGTGCCCAGGTCGACGACGCCGATCTCGGTGCACGGCTGGTAGAAACGCGGCCCGACGCGCTTGGTCGCCTCGAAGAGGACGGCCGTCTTGTTGTCGGCGGTGACATGCCGCGAGGTGCCGCAGACCTGGCCGGGCAGCGGCAGGGTCCAGACCGGGGCGCCCTTGTCGAGGTCGTAGCCGACGATCGAGTTGACGCCCGTCTTGACGAACGCCTTGTCCGTGATCCACGAACCGGACATGTCCGTGAGGTCGGTGACCTTGGGCTGGGGCAGCTGGAAGGCCAGCTGGGACTTGGGGTTGTCCGGCGCCTTCTCCTTGCCGCCGCCGCCGAGCCCGTTACCGCCCTTGCCCTGGGACGAACCGGAGCTGCCGCCCGCGGTGTTGTTCGTCTCCTCACCGTCGCCGGAGGTCGCGTACCAGATGCCGGCACCGATGATCAGCACGACGGCCACCGCCGCGGCGATGATGATCTGGAGCTGCGCGGAGAGCTTCTTGCCACCCGAGGGCGGCGGCGCCTGCGGGTACGGCTGCTGGGGCGGGTAGCCGTACTGCGGCTGCGCCGGAGGCTGTTGGGGATAGCCGTACTGCGGCTGGGTCGGCGGCTGCTGCGGGTAGCCGTACGAGGGCTGCTGCTGCGGCGGAGGAGTCGGCGCGCCGAACCCGCCCGGGGGCTGGTCCTGCGGTGCGCCGAACCCGCCCGGCGGAGGGCCCGGGGGCTGGTTCGGCGGCGGAGGTGGCTGTGTCATGGCGTGGATACCTCTGGAGTGTCGGGGAAGCGGGCGGAAACCGGTGTCACTTGCCGAAGGCCAACAGCGTCTCCCTCTCCTGCTCCTCGGCGTCGGTCGAACCGACGACGACACTCTTCACAAGGATGTACCGGCCGTTCTCGTACAGCGCCGGGGAGTCGTAGAACCGCGACTCCACCCGGCCCGCCGAGCGCGGGATCCGGAGCAGTTCGACGGGCTTCGTCCCGCCCGGTGCGACGGTGGCCAGCGATCCGGGCTCGCCCACGATCGAGGCCATCCGCAGGACGAGCGAACCGCCCTCCATCCGCAGCGGCACCGTCCTGCGCCCCGCGGGCCCCTGGATGCGCCGGGTCTCGGCGCCCGTACGGAGATCGAAGGCGACGACCTCGTTGCGGGCGTTCTTGCCGCGGGTCCCGACGGTGGCCAGATAGAGCGTGTCGCCGTCCACGACGACCTCGCAGCGCTGCAGATTGCCCTTGTGGGCGGTGTCGTCGCTGCATCCGTCGGCGAACGGACCCTCTCCTCTGAGCGACGTGCGCTTGGTGCCGTCCTCGTTGAAGACGGCGACGCCGTACTCGCCCGTCGCCAGCTTGCGGCCCGCGACGACCAGCGGCCGCACGGAGTAGACGGCGCTGACGCGGAAGCCGACGGGCGTCCGGTACTTCCACTTCGACTTCCCGGTCACGGGGTCGACCTCGTGGATCTCCTCCTGCGGCTTCTCGTGGTCGGAGGTCGGGCACGACACCGCCGCGACGAGCTTGGGCCCGCCCGCGTAGGCGTAGGGCTGGCAGCCGTCGCCGGGCCATCGGCCGAAGAGCTGCTCGCCGTCGCTGAGCCGGTAGGCGGTCGAGTAGCCGTAGCGGCCCGCGGTGACGGTGTTGCCGCTGATCGCGATCGAATACTCGAAGAAGAAGTCGAACGTGCCCTCCTTCACGATCTTCCGCTGCCAGCCGGCCTTGCCGGTGCGCAGATCGACCATCTGGAGCCGGCGGCACTCGTCGTTCTCCGCGTGGAGGCGGTCCTTGAGCGCGAGGACGATCCTGCCGTCGTCCGAGGCGAGTTGCGGTGCCCGGCAGATCTCGGTGTCCAGCGTCAGGCGCCACTTCACCGTCCCGTCGGCCACCGAATGCGCGGTGACCGAGCGGTACAGGGCGGTGACGACGGTGTCCCCGACGAGCCAGGGCCCGAAGACGTCGCCGCCCAGACGCGGTACGTCCATGTCGTTCTTCCGGACCCAGAGCACGGAGGCGTCGCCGGGGGCGCGGCCCGCGTTGTAGCGGGCCGCGTCCGCGGCGTCGGGCGGCGGCGGGCCGACCGGCCCGGTGGGCGGGGCGGTCGGCGTGGCGGTCGTGATCCCCTTGCCGTCCTTGCCGCCCTTGCCGGTTCCGGCGCCGCCGAGGGCGTACCAGGTCCCCCCGGCCACGACGAGGAGCCCCGCCACGACGGAGGCGACCAGCGCCGTCGAGCGGCGCCGGCCGCGCCGGGGCGGGGACTGCGGCGGTGGTGGCGGGGGCGGCGGCGCCGCCGGGCCGGTGGCGCCACCGCCGTACGGGTTGAGCCGGCCGTAGGGCCCGTACGACGGTGGGGGCGGGCCGGGTCGTGGGGGTGTCGTCATGGGAGTCGGACAGCCCTCACTTGCTGAAGGCCATCATCGTCTTGGTCTCCTTCTCCGCCTTGTCGTTGCTGGCGCTCACCCGCCCGCTGGAGATCACGAAGGTGCCGTTGCCGTAGGCGTAGCCCGCGTCGAAGAAGCTGTTCTCGATCTGGGCCGTCGCCGCCGGGTGCTGGAGCAGGGTCGTGGGCGCGCCGCCGGTCGGTGCGATGGTGGCGACGGTGCCGCCCTTGTCGTACGACGGGTCGATGTACACCAGGACCTGCGAGCCCTCCATGCGCAGCGGGCTCATCGGCTGGTTGCCGGGGGCCTTCGAACGCCACTTGGGCTTTCCGGTGTTGAGGTCGAACGCGACGACCTCGTTGGGGGTGCCGTAACCGGTCTCGGTGGCCATGTAGAAGGTGTTCGCGTCGGCCGCGACACCGGTGCATCCCGCGAGGTTCTTGCCGAAGACGACGAAGGAGCCGCCGCAGTTGGGGGCGTACTTGTCGTTTCCGCCCTGGATCTGCGACCGCAGTTTGCCGTCGGCGGTGAGGGAGAAGATCGACCACTTCTTCTCGTCGCGCTGGGTGGCGGAGACCACGAGCGGGTTGACCGAGTACACCTTGTCGACCTCCCAGTTGGCCTGGAGCCGGAAGCTCCACCTGGGCTTGCCGGTGTTCGGGTCGACCTCGCTGACCTGCTGCTGCTTCTTGTTCACATCACCGCTGGGGCAGCTGTCGGCCGAGATCAGCTTCTCGCCGCCCGCGAAGGCGAAGGCCTTGCAGCCGCTGCTGGGGGTGGCGAAGAGCTGCTTGCCGTCGGCGAGGGAGAAGCCGTACGCACTGCTGCTGCCGGCCGCCGTGACGGTGTTGCCGCTGATGGCGAGGGTGTTGTCGCTGAAGGCGAACAGGCCGGTGGCCTTGGGTACGGACCGCTTCCAGCCGGCCTTGCCCGTCTTCAGGTCGACCTTCTGCAGCTCGGTGCACTTGGCGCGGTCGCCGTCCTTGTCCTCGACGCCGAAGACCATGGTGCCGTCGGCCGCGGGCTGCGGCGGGGTGGCGCACAGCTTGTGCGGCAGGTCGAGATGCCACTTGACGGAGCCGTCGGTGAGGCTGTAGCCGTCGATCCCCTTGTACATGGCCTTGACGACGACGTCGCCGACGATCCACGGGCCGTAGACGTCGGAGCCGTTCTTGGGCAGGTCGACGCTGTTCTTGAGCAGCCAGTTGATCTTGGCCTCGCCGGGCTGGCGGCCCGCGTTGAGGTCGTCCTGTCCGTTGCGGCCGTCCCCGTCGCCGCTGCCGTCGCCCTGGTCGACGGAGGCGGAACCGGACGGCTGGGCGGTGGCGGTGCCGGACGGCTTGGCGACCGGCTTCTCCTCGTCGCCGCCGCTGAGGGCGAGCCAGGTGCCGCCGCCGATGACGAGCAGGCCCGCGACGGCCGCGGCGATGATGACGCCGGGCTTGCCCTTGAAGGGGTTGTTGCCGCCGGGCGGGGTCGGCGCGGAGGGGTACCCCGGCTGGCCCGGGTAGCCGCCGTAGGGGCCGGGCTGCTGCTGACCGTACGGGCCGGGCTGGCCCGGCTGGCCGTAGGGGCCGGGCTGCTGCTGAGCGTACGGGCCCGGCTGGCCGGGCTGCTGCGGATAGCCGTAGCCGGGCGGGGGCGCCTGCTGCGGGTAGCCGTAACCGGGCTGCTGCGGCTGGTCGTACGGGCCGGCAGGCGGCGGCGTCTGCGGGGGCTGACCGCCGTACGGGCCTGGCGCGGACGGCGGCGTCTGCGGGGCCTGCGGCGGGGTGGGCGGCATCGGCGGGACGCCTTGGTTCCCCTGGTTCGGATCCGGTGCTCCGAAGCCCGGCGGCTGATTGCTGGGCGGCTGGGTCATCAGCGTTCCCCCTTGATGTGAGCGGGTTTTCTTTCTACCACTCGGGGGATGGCGCAAAAGTGACCGGTCCGCCCCTTGTACCCAAGGGAGGACCGGCCCGTGATGCCCTCGTTACGCGTCTTCGGCGAGTTCGAGCCAGCGCATCTCCAACTCCTCGCGCTCTGTGGCCAGTTCTCGCAGCTCCGCGTCCAGCTTCGCCACCTTCTCGAAGTCTGTGGCGTTTTCGGCGATTTGAGCGTGCAGCTTCGTCTCCTTGTCGGTGAGCTTGTCCAGCTGACGCTCGACCTTCTGCAGCTCCTTCTTCGCGGCTCGGGCGTCGGCCGCCGAGACGGTCCTGCCGGAGGCGGCCGGCTTCGCGGCGGGGGCGGCCGGGGTCGGCACCGACGCCTCGATCGCCCGGCGGCGGCGCTCCAGGTACTCCTCGATCCCGCGCGGCAGCATCCGCAGGGTCTGGTCGCCGAGCAGCGCGAACGTCTTGTCCGTGGTGCGCTCGATGAAGAACCGGTCGTGCGAGATGACGACCATGGAGCCCGGCCAGCCGTCGAGAAGGTCCTCCAGCTGGGTCAGGGTCTCGATGTCGAGGTCGTTGGTGGGCTCGTCGAGGAAGAGGACGTTCGGCTCGTCCATGAGGAGCCGCAGGAGCTGCAGGCGGCGGCGCTCACCGCCGGAGAGGTCGCCGACCGGCGTCCACTGCTTCTCCTTGGCGAAGCCGAACTGCTCGCACAGCTGGCCCGCGGTCATCTCCCGGCCCTTGCCGAGGTCGACCCGGTCGCGGATCTGCTGGACGGCCTCCAGGACCCGCAGGGAGGCGGGCAGCTCGGTGACGTCCTGGGAGAGGTAGGCGAGCCGTACGGTCCTGCCGACGGTGATCTTCCCCTCGGCGGGCTGCTTCTCACCCTGGGTGACGGCCGCGTCGGTGAGCGCGCGCAGCAGCGAGGTCTTTCCGGCGCCGTTGACGCCGACCAGGCCGATCCGGTCGCCGGGGCCGAGCTGCCAGGTGAGGTGCTTGAGCAGCGTCTTCGGCCCGGCGGTGACGGTGACGTCCTCCAGGTCGAAGACGGTCTTGCCCAGCCGGGCGTTGGCGAACTTCATCAGCTCGGAGGTGTCGCGCGGCGGCGGCACGTCGGCGATCAGCTCGTTGGCGGCCTCGATGCGGTAGCGGGGCTTGGAGGTACGGGCGGGGGCGCCGCGCCGCAGCCAGGCGAGCTCCTTGCGCATCAGGTTCTGCCGCTTGGCCTCCTCGGTGGCGGCGATGCGCTCCCGCTCGGCGCGGGCGAAGACGTAGTCGGAGTAGCCGCCCTCGTACTCGTGGACGTCTCCGCGCTGCACGTCCCACATCCGGGTGCAGACCTGGTCGAGGAACCACCGGTCGTGGGTGACGCAGACGAGCGCGGAGCGGCGCTCCTGGAGGTGCTTGGCCAGCCAGGCGATGCCCTCGACGTCGAGGTGGTTGGTGGGCTCGTCGAGGACGATCAGGTCCTGCTCGTCGATGAGGAGCTTGGCGAGCGCGATCCGGCGGCGCTCGCCGCCGGAGAGCGGGCCGATGACGGTGTCGAGACCGTGCTCGAAGCCGGGCAGGTCGAGCCCGCCGAACAGCCCGGTGAGCACATCGCGGATCTTGGCGCTGCCGGCCCACTCGTGGTCGGCCATGACACCGATGACCTCGTGCCGGACGGTGGCCTTCGGATCGAGGGAGTCGTGCTGGGTGAGCACCCCCAGGCGCAGCCCGCCGCTGTGGGTGACCCGGCCGGTGTCGGCCTCCTCCAGCTTGGCGAGCATCCGGATGAGGGTGGTCTTGCCGTCGCCGTTGCGGCCGACCACTCCGATCCGGTCCCCTTCGGAGACGCCGAGAGAGACACCGTCGAGCAGGGCACGGGTGCCGTACACCTTGCTGACAGCCTCGACATTGACCAGATTGACGGCCACTTTGACTCCTGTACGGGGGGATCGATCGACGTCCAAGGGTAGACGGCCGAACGGGTGGGATAGCGTGCGTGATCGTTCGGGGGCCCCTTAGCCCCCGGCCGTGCCCGCCCGAGCTGCCCCACCCGTCCGCTTCGGCCGGCCCGTCCGTTCGACGAGCAGCCAGCCGAGCAGGGCCATGGCGACGGCGGCGGGAGCGGTGATCCGGACGGCGATCAGGGTGGCGGCGTGGCCCTCCAGGAGGCCGGCGAAGCCGGTCATGGAGAGGCCGAGGACGCCGAGGAGCGCGAGGGTGATGCCGAGGGCCGCGAGCGGAGTCGAGCCGCCTTCCCTGCGGGGTGGCACCGGCTGTTCGAAGCGGCGGAAGACCGCCACGAGCAGCGCCGTGAGCAGGGCCGCGGCGGCGATGCGCGGGAGGAGCTGGAACCACCAGGCGGCCGTCGCAGGCTCCGGCGGCTCCACGCCGAGGGCGAGGAGCACGCCGTACACGCCGAGCATCGCGGTGAGGTGCCAGAGGAACGCGGTCATCGCGACCCCGTTGGCGGCGACCACCTTGTGCCAGACGCCCGTGCGGGCCGCGAACCGGCTCCCGGGCCCCTTGAGGAGCTCGACCGCGCCCACCAGCCACAGGCCGTGGAAGAGGAGGGCGAGGGTCGGCGGGGCCATGTTGGAGACCTTCTCGCCGGGCATCCCCACCATCGACAGGGGGTACGGCCCGAGGGCGACCAGGAGGCCCGCGCCGGCGAGGCCCGTCGCGGCGAGGGCGCCGGGCAGGCGGATCATGCCGTCCGCGCGCAGGAAGCCGAGCTGGTGGACGGCGAGCCAGACGAAGGCGAAGTTCAGGAACTCCACGAACGGCACCCCGGCCGCGAACCGCAGCGCGTCGACGGCGACGGCCCCGCCGAGGAGGCCGGCGAAGGCGCCCCAGCCGTACCGCTCGTGGAGCTTCAGCAGCGGCGGAGTGAACGCGACCATCGCGAGGTAGATGCCGATGAACCACAGCGGCTGGGTCACCAGCCGCAGCGCGACCCCGGTCAGTCCCCCGTCCCCGCCCGCCAGTTGGATGACGAGCGCGGCGGCGCCCCACACGCCGATGAACACCATCGTGGGCCGCAGCAACCGCTGGAGGCGGGCGCGCAGGAAGGTCGCGTACCGGGGCCGGGAGCGGTAGGCCAGGGCGTGCGAGAAGCCGCCGACGAAGAAGAACACGGGCATGACCTGGAGTCCCCAGGTCACGACCTGCAGTTCGGGGACGACGGCCAGCAGGTTGTCCACCCGGCCGTCCGCGCCGACGACGGCCATCAGCCAGTGGCCGAGGACGACGACCCCGAGCAAGGCGACCCGCAGCAGGTCTATGTACCGGTCCCGGGTCGCGGGCGTGGCGGCGGCGAGCTTCCGAGCGCTGATTCCCATGGGGGTACGGTGCCGGGCCCGCGCCGCCGCCCGTCAGGGCGCGGATACTCAGTCGGCGGATGAGTACGGGCAGCGGGGGCGGGGCTTGGGCCCCGCCGCCGGACACACCCCGGCTAGAGAACCCTCGCGCCCGGCGCCGGGGACGTCGCCCCGCGTGCCGTGCGGCAGGTGCCCGAGGCGGTCAGTGCGGCCTCGACCGCTTCCGCCGCCTCCGCGTCCTTCACCAGGAACGCCGTCGTCGGACCCGAGCCCGAGACCAGGGCGGCGAGGGCGCCGGCCGCCTTGCCGGCCTCCAGGGTGGCGGACAGCGAGGGGCGCAGGGAGACGGCGGCCGGCTGGAGGTCGTTGGTCAGGGCCGCGGCCAGCGCGGTCGCGTCGCCGGTGCGCAGCGCCTCCAGGAGGGCCGGGGACGCGACCGGCTCCGGCACGTCCACGCCCGCGGTGAGGCGGTCGAACTCGCCGTAGACCGCCGGGGTCGACAGACCGCCGTCCGCCACCGCGAAGACCCAGTGGAACGCGCCGCCCACCGGCAGCTCCGTCAGCCGCTCACCCCGGCCGACCCCGAGCGCCGCCCCGCCGACCAGGCTGAACGGCACGTCGCTGCCGAGTTCGGCGCAGATGTCGAGCAGCTCGGCGCGCGAGGAGTTCAGGCCCCACAGCGCGTCGCAGGCGAGCAGCGCGCCCGCACCGTCCGCGCTGCCGCCCGCCATGCCGCCGGCGACGGGGATGTCCTTCGCGATGTGGAGGTGCACGTCCGGGGAGAGGCCGTGGCGGGCGGCGAGCAGCTCGGCGGCCCGCGCGGCCAGGTTCGTCCGGTCCAGCGGGACCTTGTCGGCGTCCGGGCCCTCGCACGTGATCGTCAGCTCCGCCGCGGGCGTCGCCGTGACCTCGTCGTACAGGGACACGGCGAGGAAGACGTTGGCCAGGTCGTGGAAGCCGTCGGGGCGCGCCCCGCCGACCGCCAGCTGGACGTTGACCTTCGCGGGCACGCGCACCGTGACGGCGCCTGAAGGCGTCGTACCACCGCCGCTCACGCCTTGGCCTCCGCGATCCGCGCGAACTCCTCCACCGTCAGCGCCTCGCCCCGCGCCTGCGGCGAGATCCCGGCCTTCACCAGCGCCTCCTCGGCGGCGGCGGGCGAGCCCGCCCACCCGGCGAGCGCGGCCCGCAGGGTTTTGCGGCGCTGCGCGAAGGCCGCGTCGACGACCGCGAAGACCTCCGCCTTGGAGGCGGTGGTGTCCACCGGCTCCGTACGGCGGACCAGCGACACCAGGCCCGAGTCGACGTTCGGCGCCGGCCAGAAGACGTTGCGGCCGATCGATCCGGCGCGCTTCACCTCGGCGTACCAGTTCGCCTTGACCGACGGCACGCCGTACACCTTGTTCCCGGGCCGGGCCGCGAGCCGGTCGGCGACCTCGGCCTGGACCATGACGAGGGTGCGCTCGATCGTCGGGAAGCGGTCCAGCATGTGCAGCAGGACGGGCACGGCGACGTTGTACGGCAGGTTGGCGACCAGCGCCGTCGGCGGCGGGCCCGGCAGCTCCTGGACGTGCATGGCGTCGGAGTGGACCAGCGCGAAACGGTCCTTCTTCGCCGGCAGGCGGGCCTCGATCGTCGCCGGCAGGGCGCCGGCCAGCACGTCGTCGATCTCGACGGCCGTCACCCGGTCCGCGGCCTCCAGCAGGGCCAGGGTGAGCGAACCGAGTCCCGGGCCCACCTCCACGACCACGTCGTCGGGGCGCACCTCGGCCGTGCGGACGATTCGCCGCACGGTGTTGGCGTCGATGACGAAGTTCTGGCCCTTCTGCTTCGTGGGGCGCACGCCGAGGGCGGCGGCCAGTTCACGGATGTCGGCGGGGCCGAGGAGGGCGTCGGGGCTTTCGGGGCCGGTGGTGGTGCTCACCGGTACAGCCTACGGCCGCAGTGGGGCCACGGACTCGCCCCCCGCTGCACGTAGAGCTTCTTCGCCCGGTACGTCTGCTCCGAGGCGGGCGCGTTCTGGGCGACGCCGCTGCCGCCGAGGGAGCGCCAGGTGCCGGGGTCGAACTGGTAGAGCCCGCCGTACGTGCCCGACGGGTCGACGGCGTCCGGGCGGCCGCCGGACTCGCAGGCGGCGAGGGCGCCCCAGTCGAGCCCGTCCGCGCCCGCCACCGACGTGGGCAGCGGGCGGGTGCCGACCCGCACCCGCTGGGTGACGGGTTCGCGGACGATCTCCTCGCCGGTCCTCCTCGGCTTCTGCCGGACGCCGTTGACGGTCCGCAGCGCGTACGTGACCCGGCGTACGCCCGGCGCGCCCTGCCGTTCGACCACCTCGGTGCCGACGAACAGGCCGGGGTCGCGGGTGCGCTCGACGGCGTAGGGGATGGGCTCCTCCCGTACCTCCTTGCCACCGGTGATCCGCATGATGGTGATCGTCTGGCCGTCGCGCGGGAACGAGCCGGGCGGTACGGAGGTGGTGTCCTGGCCGGAAAGGGTGATCCCGGCCTGCTCGACGGCCTCGCGGACGGTGGCGGCGTTGGTGCGCAGGGTCCGCTCGCGCCCGTCGGCGAGGAAGGTGACGGTCCGTTCGGTGCGGATGTCCAGGGCGAGGCCCTCGCGGGAGATGGGCGCCGAGCGGGAGACGGAGAGGTACGCGCCCTCGGCCCGGACACCGAGCTGGCGCAGGGCCTCCTCGACGGTCCGCGCGGTGGTCCACACCTGGCGGCGCCGGCCGTCGAGGGTGAGGGCGACGGGCCTGCCGTAGCGGACGACGACCTCGTCACCGCTGTCCAGGGCCTCGCCGGGGGCGGGCGCGACGATGTCGTGCGCGCCGACGGCCAGGCCTTCGTCGGCGAGGAGCTCGTCGACGTCGTCGGCGAAGGTGTGCAGGGTGCGCGGGACGCCGTCGACGGAGAGCCGGACGGCCTTGTCGTCGGCGACGAAGGCGCTGGTGCCGCCGGCCAGGAAGGCGACGACGAGGGCCTGCGGGACGAGGCGCCGCAGACCGTCCCCGGCGGGCGGGGCCGCCTTGCGGCGCCGGCCGGCCCGCCGGGCCTCGGCCCGGGTCGCGGGGACGGGGGCGGGGGTGGGGGCGGAGACAGGGGCAGGGGCGGGGGCCTGGCCGGGGACGGCGAGCGGCGCGGCCAAGGTCGGCTGCTCGTGGACGGGCAGCGACGCGCCCCGGTGTCCGCCGCGCGCGGCTCGGTGACTGCCCTGGGAAGTGCTCACGAGGCCGGGACCCTAGCGGAGGCCCGCTCACTCTCCAAAGCGACTCGACTACACCCCGTAAGCGTTATTCAGCGGTTATCGGTCAGTAATCGAAGGCGGCGGCGGTGTTGGCGGCGATCGCCGCGCTCATCTCGTCCTCCCCGATGCCCCGGACCGTGGCCATGGCGCGGACGGTGACGGGGACGAGGTACGGGGCGTTGGGCCGGCCCCGGTAGGGCGCCGGGGTCAGGAACGGGGCGTCCGTCTCGACCAGGACCAGCTCGACCGGGGCGACGGCGAGGGCGTCGCGCAGCGGCTGGGCGTTCTTGAAGGTGACGTTGCCGGCGAAGGACATGTAGTAGCCCTTCGCGGCGCAGATCCGGGCCATGTCGGCGTCGCCGGAGTAGCAGTGGAACACGGTCCGCTCGGGCGCGCCCTCCTCGTCGAGGATCCGCAGCACGTCGGCGTGGGCCTCGCGGTCGTGGATGACCAGCGCCTTGCCGTGCCGCTTGGCGATCTCGATGTGGGCGCGGAAGGAGCGCTCCTGGGCGGCCATCCCGTCGGGGCCGGTACGGAAGTAATCCAGGCCGGTCTCGCCGACGGCACGGACCTGCGGCAGGGCGGCGAGCCGGTCGATCTCGGCGAGCGCCTCGTCGAGCGCCGCGTCCCCGCCCGCCTCCCGGGCGCCCTGCCGCGACCAGCCGTCCGGATCGCCGAGGACGATCCGGGGCGCCTCGTTCGGGTGCAGGGCGACGGCGGCGTGCACGTTGTCGTGCGCGGCGGCGGTCTCGGCGGCCCAGAGGGAGCCCTTGATGTCGCAGCCGACCTGGACGACCGTGGTGACGCCGACGGCGGCGGCCTTGGTGAGGGCCTCCTCGACGGTGCCGGACTGCATGTCCAGATGGGTGTGCGAGTCCGCCACCGGCACCAGCAGGGGCTCGGGCAGCGGCGGCGGGGCGTCCTTGGAACTCATGACCCCGATCGTACGAGGGGTCACGCGGCCGCTCGCGACGGGCCGGCCGCCGCTCGTGGCGGGCCAGGGCCTCTCGTTCGGATCAAGCTAGGAGGCCGGCGGCTTGCGGTGGAAGAGGTCCGACAGGTGCCGGTGGCGGGGTTCCTGCGGGGTGTCCACGTGGACCGGTCCCGGTGCGTCCCGTTGCGGCCGCTTGGCGCGCTCCGTACTCCTGCGCCCCTCCCGCACCTGGCCCCGCTCCAGCTCCTGGCCGATCGGGCCGGCCGGGCCGATGGGGTTCGCGGGGGCGGCGCGCCGCTCGGGCCGGGGCTCGTGCGGGTGGTGGGCCTGTTCCCACGAGTCGAGCACCGAGAACACCTGGCCCGCCTTCATGATGCGGACGACATGACCGCCGCAGTTCAGACAGGTCGGGCTCGACAACGGGGACGGGACCCGCTTGCCGTCGGCCTTGTAGAAGACGAATTCCTTCCCGGCGGCGTCGATGTGGTGCTCGATGTCGTACGCCTGCTCCCACCCGTAACCGCAGCGCATGCAGGCGAAGGCGTACGCCTCATGCGCGACGGTGATCCCGGTGCCGGTGATCTCGCTCATGCCAGCTCCTCTCCACTGGTCCAGTGGACGCCTTTTCGGGCCGGAGCGCATCAGCGCCGGTCGAACAGGGAGAAGCTCTTTGCCTTTCCCTTGCCCGAAGGCCCTCAGGAGGCCCGCCGCGCGGGTTCAGCTTTGCCTTTCACGATAGACCTTTACCCTTCTCCGGGCCTGGCGCGGCCGTGTTCTTCGCCGCGACGACGGCGTCGAACACCTCGCGCTTGGGCAGGCCCGCCTCGGCGGCTACCGCCGCGATGGCCTCCTTGCGCCGCTCCCCCGCCTCCTCGCGCACCCGCACCCTGCGCACCAGTTCCTCCGCGTCCAGTTCGGCGGGGTCGGCGGGCGGGGCGCCCTCGACGACGACGGTGATCTCGCCCCGTACACCCTCGGCGGCCCAGGCGGCCAGTTCGCCCAGCGGGCCCCGCTTGACCTCCTCGTACGTCTTGGTCAGCTCCCTGCAGACGGCGGCGCGGCGCTCGGCGCCGAAGACCTCGGCCATCGCGGCGAGGGTGTCGTCGAGCCGGTGGGGGGCCTCGAAGTAGACGAGGGTGCGGCGCTCGTCCGCGACCTCGCGGAGCCGGCCGAGCCGCTCGCCGGCCTTGCGGGGCAGGAAGCCCTCGAAGCAGAAGCGGTCCACGGGCAGCCCGGACAGGGCGAGGGCGGTCAGCACGGCGGAGGGCCCGGGGACCGCGGTGACCTTGATGTCGCGTTCGACGGCGGCGGCGACCAGGCGGTAGCCGGGGTCGGAGACGGACGGCATGCCCGCGTCTGTGACGAGCAGCACCCGGGCGCCGCCCGCCAGCGCCTCCACCAGTTCGGGCGTACGGGCGGATTCGTTGCCCTCGAAGTAGGAGACGACGCGGCCCGAGGTGTGCACGCCGAGGGCGCGGGTGAGGCCGCGCAGCCGCCGGGTGTCCTCCGCCGCCACGATGTCGGCGGTCTGGAGCTCCGCCGCGAGCCTCGGCGGGGCGTCCGCGATCTCCCCGATGGGTGTCCCTGCAAGTACCAGCGTTCCTGTCACATGGGTCATCCTCGCAGCCCGGACAGGCGACTCGCACAGGCGCGTTCCCTACGATGGCGCGGTGACCAGTACCGCACCTGAGGCCCTGCAGGGTCAGCACGCCGTGGAAGAGCCCCCGCCGTGGCAGCAGCGCCTGCGGCGCTTCGGCTACGCGCCCCCGGCCGGGAGCGCCGCCGGGCCCGGGCTGCGGGAGCGTCTCGTACCGCCGTACACCCGGCCCTCGGAGCGGCTGTGGTCGCTGCTCGGGATCTCGCCGGGCGGCGCGGACCGGCTGGGGCGGCTGGCCGCCTGGGGCGGTCCGCTGCTGGTGGCGGCGTTCGCGGGGCTGCTGCGGTTCTGGAACCTGGGCAAGCCGCACGCGGTGATATTCGACGAGACGTACTACGCCAAGGACGCCTGGGCGCTGATCAACCAGGGGTACGAGGGGGCGTGGCCGAAGGACGTCGACAAGACGATCCTGACCGACCCCGGCTCGGTCGTGATCCCGACGGAGCCCGGCTATGTGGTCCATCCGCCGATGGGCAAGTGGGTCATCGGCGTCGGCGAGAAGCTCTTCGACTTCACGCCGTTCGGCTGGCGTTTCATGGTGGCGCTGCTCGGCACGCTGTCCGTCCTGATGCTCTGCCGGATCGGCCGGCGGCTGTTCCGCTCGACGTTCCTGGGCTGCCTGGCGGGCACGCTGCTCGCGGTGGACGGGCTGCACTTCGTGATGAGCCGTACGGCGCTGCTCGACCAGGTGCTGATGTTCTTCGTCCTCGCGTCGTTCGGGTGTCTGCTGATCGACCGTGACTGGGCGCGGCGACGGCTGGCGGCGGCGCTCCCCGAGGGCGAGGGAGGGCTGTTGCGGCCGGACACGGAGGTCGCGGAGACGCTGCGGCTCGGGTGGCGGCCGTGGCGGCTGGCGGCCGGGGTGATGCTGGGTCTGGCGTTCGCCACGAAGTGGAACGGCCTCTACATCATGGCCGCGTTCGGTGTGATGGCGGTGCTGTGGGACGCGGGCGGCCGGCGGACGGCGGGCGCGGTCCGCCCGTATCTCGCGGTGTTCAAGCGGGACTTGGTGCCGGCGTTCGTCTCGGTGGTCCCGGTCGCGGTCCTCACCTATATCGCCACCTGGACGGGCTGGATCGCCTCGGACAAGGGCTATTTCCGCAACTGGGCGGCCGAGCAGGACAAGCTGACGGGCGGCGGGTTCTGGGCGTGGCTGCCGGACTGGCTGCGCAGCCTGTGGCACTACGAGACCGAGGTCTACAACTTCCACGTCAGTCTGACCTCGCACCACACGTACCAGTCGAACCCGTGGAGCTGGATCGTCCTGGGCCGGCCCGTGTCGTACTTCTACGAGAGCCCGTCACCGGGCGAGGCGGGCTGCCCGGCGGACGCGACGGAGAAGTGCGCCCAGGAGGTCCTGGCCCTCGGCACGCCGCTGCTGTGGTGGGCCGCGTGCTTCGCGATCCTGTACGTCCTGTGGCGCTGGTTCTTCCGCCGCGACTGGCGGGCGGGCGCGATCGCCTGCGGCATCGCGGCGGGCTGGGTGCCGTGGTTCCTCTACCAGGAACGCACCATCTTCCTCTTCTACGCGGTGGTGTTCGTGCCGTTCCTGTGTCTCGCCGTGACGATGATGATCGGGGCGATGGTGGGACCGCGGGGCTCCTCGGAGAGACGGCGGACGTTCGGGGCGGTGGGTGCCGGAGTGCTGGTCCTGCTCATCGTCTGGAACTTCATCTACTTCTGGCCGCTCTACACCGGGCAGGCGATTCCGATGGACCAGTGGCGGAACCGGATGTGGCTGGACACCTGGGTGTAGGGGATCACGGACAGCCTCGGGTGGTCAGGGCTGGTCGGGGGCGACCGGTGTGATGTGGCTCAGCACGCACAGCCAGCGGTCGTCCCGTCTGACGAACACGTCCGTCGTCCATTCGATACGGGCGGCGTCGTTGGCGGCGATCGAGGCGGCCCAGTCCTCCGCGAGGGAGATGAACCGGGCGTCTGCCGCGACACTCGCGGTGGAGGCTGCGGGGGCGGCTGCGGTGTTCGCGGCCGCGTCCGACGTGGCGCCGTCCGCTTCCGCGTCCGGTGGCCGGGGGCCCGCGGGCTGAACGTCGTCCACGCGTCAAACGTAGCCTCGCCTCGCCGGCTCGGCGACTGATCCCGGATCGGTAACAAGCGTCTCTCCGTTCACACCTGTCATCTACGTTGGAACGATCACCTGGGGAGGGGAGGCGCTGTCATGCGCAGTGGGGCCAAGGTCGCCATAGTCGGGGGAGTCTTCGTCGTCGTCGCGAGCGGGGTGGGGTACGGGGGCTACAACCTCTGGAACGGGATCAGCGGTGGATCGGGGGTGGGCTTACGGTCGGGGGCCGAGGAGAAACGGACCGGGCCCCTCACCGAGGACGAGATCAAGCGGACCGCCGAGGAGTTCCTGACCGCGTGGGCGGCCGGGGAGTCCGACCGGGCCGCGCAGTTGACCGACGACCCGGTCGAGGCGGGGCCCGCCGTGCTCAACCACCGCGAGGGGGCGATGGTCTCCAAGGCCGTCATCACCCCCGGCGCGGCCGTCGGCACGAAGGTGCCGTTCACGGTCAGCGCCACCGTGACGTACCAGGGGCGGTCGGCGCCCTGGACGTACGCCTCCGAGCTGACCGTGGTGCGCGGACTGACCACCGGGCGGCCGCTCGTCGACTGGTCGCCGGCCGTCGTCCACCCGAAGCTCACCAAGGGCACGACCCTGCGGACCGGCACGGCGAAGAGCGCCGCCGTCAAGGCCGTCGACCGCCAGGGCGTCGAGCTGACCAAGGAGAAGTACCCGTCGCTCGGGCCGGTCCTCGACCAGCTCCGCGAGAAGTACGGGGAGCTGACCGGCGGGACGCCCGGCGTCGAGACCTGGATCGAGAGCCCCACCGAGGGCGTCGCGAACACCACCCTGCTGACCCTCGCCAAGGGCAAGGCGGGCGAGCTGAGGACGACGCTCGACGCGGACGTCCAGGCGGCCGCCGAGCGGGCGGTGGCGCGGTACGGGCAGGCGTCGGTGGTCGCGGTCAGGCCGTCGACGGGCGAGATCCGCGCCGTCGCCAACAGCCCGGCGGGCGGTTACAACACCGCCTTCCTCGGCAAGCAGGCGCCCGGCTCGACCCTGAAGATCGTCACCGCCGCGCTGCTCCTGGAGAAGGGGCTGGTGAAGGCGGACCGGGCCACCGAGTGCCCGAAGTACGTCATGTACCAGGGGCGCCGCTTCCACAACCTGAAGGGGTTCGAGCTCGGGAACGTCCCCTTCGCGAAGAGCTTCGCCGAGTCCTGCAACACCGCCTTCATCAAGAAGATCGACGATGTCAAGGACGACGCGGCGCTCGGCGAGGAGGCCCGGGACGTCTTCGGGATCGGCCTCGACTGGCAGACCGGAATCCCGTCCTTCGACGGGAGCGTCCCGGCGGAGACGGGCGGTGAGGCGGCCGCCCAGTACATCGGTCAGGGCACCGTCCAGATGAACGTGCTGAACATCGCCTCGATCACCGCCACGACGAAGACCGGAACGTTCAAGCAGCCGTTCCTCGTGGCCAGGAGCCTGGACGACCGGCCGTTCGCCACCGCGTCCCGCGGGCTGCCCGGGCCGGTGGCCCGGCAGCTGCGCGACATGATGCGGCTCACCGCGACGGGCGGCACCGGTGCGAAGGCGATGGCCGGCGTGGGCGGCGACAAGGGGGCCAAGACGGGATCGGCCGAGGTGGGCGGACAGTCCACCTCCAACAGCTGGTTCACCGGCTTCTCCGACGACCTCGCCGCCGCGGCCGTGGTCCAGGAGGGCGGTCACGGCGGGGACGCGGCGGGGCCGGTGGTGGCGAGCGTGCTGAAGGCCGGGTAGCGGGGGAGGGCCGCTATGGGCGGGGCGGCCTCCCGGAAAACGCGCTCGCATGGCTCGTACACGTACCACTAGCGTGCGGGCCATGACCGAATCGATCGCCCATCCCCAATTCGCCGCCGCCCTCCGCGAACTCGGCCTCGACGTCGAGATCCGCCGCTTCCCCGACGAGACCCGCACCGCCGCCCAGGCCGCAGAGGCCATCGGCTGCGAGGTCTCCGAGATCGTCAAGTCGCTGATCTTCGCGGCGGACGGGGTCCCGGTCCTGGTGCTGATGGACGGCGCCTCGCGGGTCGACGTCGAGCGGGTACGGCGGGAGTTGGGCGCCGAGGCCGTGACGCGGGCCGACGCGCGGGCCGTACGGGAGACCACGGGGTACGCGATCGGCGGCGTCCCGCCGTTCGGGCACCGCACCCGGACGCGGGTCCTGGCCGACCGGGGCCTGCTCGACCACGCCGTGGTGTGGGCGGCGGCGGGGAATCCGCACACGGTGTTCGCCCTCGACCCGAAGTCGCTGATCGCGCACGCGGGGGGCGCGCTGGTGGACGTACGGGAGCGGACGAGGTGACGCCGCCGCCCTGAACGCCCGTGAGGGCGGCGGGTGTCGACGTCACAGGCGTCAGGAGGGGGGAGCCGAGATCACCATGACCGCCTCGAACTCCTCGACCGACCGCAGGGTCGCCCGCGTCTTGGTGGTGACCTCGCCCCGCATGGCGGCGGCGGGGGCCCGGGATGCCGCGAAGGTGTCCCGGTCGGCGTAGATCGCGCCCACGATGCCGCGCCCGCCGGCGCGGTCGATGAGCAGGGATCCGCCCAGGAACCCCGGCATGGCCTGGAGTCTGGGCAGGACACCGTCCCTGAAGGCGTCGACCATGAGGTCCGTGTGGGAGGGGTCGAACTCCACGCGGGTGAGCCGGAAGCAGGCGCCCTCGCCGACCGACTCGGCTCGCTGCGCGACCGCGGCCTCCCAGTTGTCGACCGTGACGGTCGCGGCGAACGGCGACAGCATCTCGGACCGCAGCTGCCCCATGCGCTCGGCACTGCTCCGCAAGGCTTCCTCGTCCTGCCACCACGTACCGATCATGAGCTTCCCGAGCTCCCGATCCACGAACACGCCCGCCCCACGGAAGCCAGGCGTCTGCTCCAACGGCTCCCTGCCTTCCGTGGTCAGCCTCCGCACGGCGTCGTCGAGCTTGGCCGGATCACCCGTCGCATAAGTCGTCCGAACGAACATGACACCCTTTCCCCACTGGACCGATTCTCTTGTCCATACGACGGCCGCCACGGGCCTTCGGCAAGGCGACCGAAGCGTTCGGGTGGCCGCCCGCGCCCGTTCCGGCGGCGCGTCCCGGGGCCGGTGCCATGGCAGACATACCGAGGGCCCTGCCCCCACCGTGCTGGTGGGGGCAGGGCCCTGGCGGGATGACGGCGCCGGGTGGCGGTCCTACATGTAGTAGCCGAACAGGTCGGCGATCACATGCGTGGATCCGGTGTTCACCCGGAAGTCGATCTTGCCGTTGACCACCGGGACGGTCACCAGGTTCGCCACCGTCTGGCCGGTCGTCCAGTTGAGGTTGGACGCGTTCGGCAGCGGGGTTCCGTCCGGCCACACCGTCATGAAGCCGGGGGCCGTCGGGGCCGTGACGGTGACGTTGAGGACCACGGCCTTGGCGTTCGCCAGGGTGTGGCCGTCGTTGAGGTCCAGCACCATGGTGCTGCCCGCGGCGAGCGGTGCGGCCTTGGCCGTGCCGAGCGCGGAGCGGGTGTCGAGCAGCCGGCTCGGGCCCGCCTTGTGGAAGGACGAGCCCTCCGCCTGGGTGTAGTAGCCGAAGACGTCGGCGATGAAGTGCACGGTGCCGTTGCCGAAGTTGTGCAGGTTCACCTTGCCGTCGGCGCCGATCGGCAGGACGACCATGTTCGGACGGGTCTGGCCCGTGAGCCAGTTGATGTTCGAGGCGGTCGGGCGGGCGGCGCCGCTCGGGTACGCGATCAGGTGGCCGTTGGAGGCCGGCGCGGTCGCGGTGACGTTCAGGACCACCGCGGTGGCGCCCGTGGCGGGCACCCCGCCGGCGCCGGCGACCTGCAGCGAGACGGTGCCCTTGCCGGCGACCGGGGTCTTGCCGGCGACGCCGATGGCGTTGCGGGTGTCGAGGATCCGGGCCGGGCCCTTGGGCATGTAGGTGCTGCCGCCGTCGGCCGTGGAGTAGTAGCCGGCGACGTCCGCGATGAGGTGCGTCGTACCGCTGCCGTGCGTGTAGAGGTCGATCGAGCCGTCCTTGCCGACCGGGACGGTCACCAGGTTCGGGATGGTCTCGCCCTTGAGCCAGTTCATGTTCGACGAAACCGGGCGGGTGGTGCCGCTCGGGTACGCGATGAGGTGGCCGATGGCGGTCGGCGCGGTCGCGGTGACGTTGACGACGACCGCGGTGACGCCGGTGGCCGGGACGCCGCCGACGCCCGCCACCTTCAGCTTGACCGTGCCGGACGGGGCGACCGGGGTGGTCCCGGGACGGCCGACGCCGTAACGGGTGTCGAGGACACGGGCCGGGGTGAGCGCGTTGAACGTGGCGGCCGGGGAGCGCGGGACGGCCTGGCACAGGCCCTTGACGATCTCGCGGCCGTTGGGGGCGCCGAGGCCGGTGGCCAGGTCGTAGCCGGCGGTGGCCTGGTAGAGGCCGCTGAAGTTGCCGGAGTCCGTCAGGTTGTTGTGGCCGGTGGTGACGTCACGGAACGCGGTGTCCGGGAGCTTGTACAGCGCCGGGTGGACGTAGCCGACCGAGCCGTTGGCCTGGCAGGCGAGGTCCTGGTTGGCCTGGGCCATGAGCGCGGCCCAGACCGGGGCGGCGCCGCTGGTGCCGCCGATGATCCACCACCACTGGCCGCCGTCCTGCCCGAAGGCGACCGGATAGCCGGTGGCGCTGTCGCCGACGGCGGAGACGTCCGGCACCTGGCGGCAGACCGTGCCCTCGCCGGCGGCGCAGGCGTCGCTGTAGCCGAGGCCGCTGCGGTTCTGGAAGCCGTCGGAGGGCACCGTGTGGTGCCGCGAGACGCCGCCGCCGGAGCCGGTCCAGGTGGTCTGGTTCGCGACGGAGGTGCGCATGGTGGTGCCGCCGACGCCGAGGACGTACGGCGAGTTGGCCGGGCTGTCGGCCACCAGTTGGTCGCCGTTCGGCTGGTCCGGGACGCCGTCCTGGTCGTGGTCGAAGTAGCAGCCGGTCGAGCCGCTGTCGCCGGAGGCGGCGACGACGGTCTGGCCCTGCGCCGCGGCCTGCTGGAAGGCGAGGTTCTCGGCGTCCATGACCTCGGCCGGGGTGTTCATCTCGCAGCTGCCCCAGCTGACGGAGACGACCTTGGCGCGGTTGTCCGTGACGATCTTGCGGAAGACGTCGACGCCGTCCTTCCAGGAGTTCGGGCCCTGGTAGACGAGGATCTTGGACTGCGGTGCGAGACCGATGACGGTCTCGACGTCGAGCGCGGTCTCCATGCCGGCGCCGGTCTCCAGGCCCGCGGGCTCCTGGGGGCCGCCGTTGACCCG
This sequence comes from Streptomyces sp. NPDC093600, assembly GCF_044764755.1. Taxonomy (NCBI): domain Bacteria; kingdom Bacillati; phylum Actinomycetota; class Actinomycetes; order Kitasatosporales; family Streptomycetaceae; genus Streptomyces; species Streptomyces sp. NPDC093600. Next base: position 206,814 of record NZ_JBIWIU010000008.1, on the reverse strand, counting down.
GATGTCGGTCACCGGCACCTTGGTGCGGTGGCACGCCTGGTAGCTCGCGATGTCCCGCCGGTCGTAGTTCTCCAGCGAGTAGATGGCGACCGTGGTGCCGTTCTGCACGTTCGGCTGGTCCGCCATGTTGTACTGCGCCGCCAGGGACCGGGCGCTCCAGTAGTCCTGGGTGTCGTACATCGGCGGGTACGCGGGGTCGGACGCGTCCGCGAACATGTTCTTGATCTCGGCGCACATCGTCCCGGTGGTCCCGGTCAGACGCGGCTGGCGCGCGACCTCGCCCGAGTCGCCCGTGCGCTGCACGCGGGCCGCCCGCTTCGAGCCGGTGTTGCGCGGCTCGTACGCGCCCAGGGTGCTCAGGCCGACGACACCGCGGACGGCCTTCGCCGTCTCGCCGTCGAACCGCGGGGCGGCCGTGTTGGTGAGGCCCTGCTCGCCGTTCTCCAGCCGGTAGCCGTCGAACTCGGTCGCGAAGGCCTTCGCCGCCTCCCCCACCGTCGCGCTCACCGGAAGCGTGAGGCCGTCGGCCTCCAGTTCGCCGACGGTGAGGCCCTTGGCCTCCAGCTCGGCGCGGACCTTCGCCACCGCGGCCGGGTCGGCGCCGAAGGTGGCCGCGAACTCGCCCGTACCGAGGTACTGGCGGTACAGCGGCGACTTCGGGTCGGAGACCCCGGCGACGAAACGGTTCAGCGCGGCCTGGTCGCGCGGCTGCAGCACGATGCTCAGGTCGAGCGTCCGGCCGGCCGCCGGGTCCGCCGTGCGGACGGCGCCGTGCGGAACCTTCGGGGCCGAGCCGACCCGCTTCGGGGCGGGCTCGTCCTCGGTGGCCGCGTACGACGCCGGCATCCCGGCTGCGGTGACGGCCAGGGCGGCGACGGCCGCCGCGCCCCATCTGAATGCCTTTTCACGGGCGGTTCGGCCCATGCACACTCCCTCTCACGTTCCCCGTCGCCGGCCGCGAGAGCAGGGTGAGACCGCGGAAGGGTGCGTGCCGGCCCGCGTGCGGGCACGGCGAAAGCAGGAAGTGGCGGTTCGTGGGTCCGGGCACGGCCCGGGACCGAACTGCGTGAAGCCCCCCCGGCGGTGTCACCGCTCCTGAGCGGCGGACGACGGCCAGGAGTGAATCTCTATCAGGAGCGAAACCGGTTCAGCGCACCGGGTTTCGATGGTTACCGGACCGTGATCATGACATATCGGTACGCAGGTGACGCCGCCGGATCTTCGGGGTGGCTCACCGCGGCGAAAGCGCCGCCCGCACCGCCCGCACCAGCGCCTGGGCGCGCGGGTCGGCCGTCACCGTCCTGCGCATCCCGTTCGTGACGTAGCCGAAGGCGATCCCCGACTCCGGGTCCGCGAAGCCCAGTGAACCGCCCCGGCCCGGGTGGCCGAAGGAGGTGGGGCCGAGGAGCGGGGAGGCGGGGCCGTGGAGCATGTGGCCGAGGCCGAAGCGGGTGGAGACGATCAGGACGCGGTCGGGGCCGGTGGACTCCTCGGTCCGGGCGAGGGTCAGGGTGGCCGGGGCGAAGAGGCGGACGCCGCCGTCGACGGGCCCGAGGGTCGAGGCGTAGAAGCGGGCCAGCGCGCGGGCCGTGGAGACACCGGCGGAGCCGGGGAGTTCGGCCGCCCGGTAGACCGGGTCGTTCTCGTCGGGCTGGGGGTCGATCGCCCCGAAGGCGCGCCGGGTCAGCGAGCCGGGGTCGCGGTACGCCTCGGTGACGGAGCGCTTGGGGCGCAGCTTCAGGGCGCCGCCGCCGGGCGGCTCGGTCTCCTCGACCGGGCCCAGGCGGCCGACCCGGTGGGCCTCGTCGTGCGGCAGCCCGATCCACAGGTCGAGGCCGAGCGGGCGGGCGATCTCCTCGGCGACCCACCGGCCGATGGTGCGGCCGGTCACCCGGTGGACGAGGCCGCCGAGCAGCCAGCTGAAGGTGTGGGGGTGGTAGCCGTGGGCGGTGCCGGGTTCCCAGGCGGGTGCCTGGGCGGCGACGGCGGCCTGGGCGGTCTCCGGGTCGACGGCCTCGGCGAGGGTCAACGGCCGGTCGAGGACCGGCACTCCCGCCTGGTGCGCGAGCAACTGCCGTACGCTCACGCGGTCCTTGCCCGCCGCCTTGAACTCCGGCCAGTACGTGCCCACCGGGGCGTCCAGGTCGAGCTGGCCGCGCTGGTGCAGCAGCAGGGGTACGGCGGCGGCGACGCCCTTGGTGGCCGAGCGGACCACCTGTGCGGTGTCCACGGCCCAGGGGGCCTGTCCGGGGTCGCCGTCGACGTCCCGGGCGCCCGCCCAGAGGTCCACGACCTTGACGCCGTCGCGGTAGACGGCGACGGCCGCGCCCCGCTCCCCGCGGTGTTCGAAGTTGTGCAGGAACGCGTCCCTGACCGGCTCGAATCCCGCCGCCACCGTGCCCCGGACGTCCACGTCCCACACTCCTTCTCGTTCACTGCTCCCGCCCCATGGTGCAACGCGGGCGGTGAGGGCCCGATTCCGGGGCGGGTCAGGAGACGGACTGCGGGACGAAGCCGTACGGCAGTTCCAGGCGGTGGCGGCTCATCAGCTCGGCGTCGGTCAGGATCCGACCCGTCGGGCCGTCCGCGGCGATCACCCCGTCGCCGAGGATGACCGACCGGGGGCAGAGTTCCAGGGCGTACGGAAGGTCGTGGGTGACCATGAGGACGGTGACGTCCAGGGAGCGCAGGATGTCGGCGAGCTCGCGGCGCGAGGCCGGGTCGAGGTTGGAGGACGGTTCGTCCAGGACGAGGATCTCCGGCTCCATCGCGAGGACGGTCGCCACCGCCACCCGCCGCCGCTGCCCGAAGGACAGGTGGTGCGGCGGCCGGTCGGCGTACCCGGCCATGCCGACGCGCTCCAGCGCCCGGTGGACGACGGACTCCAGGCGCGGCCCGCGCAGTCCGGCCGCGGCCGGTCCGAAGGCCACGTCCTCGCGCACGGTCGGCATGAACAGCTGGTCGTCGGGGTCCTGGAAGACGATCCCGACCCGGCGCCGGATCTCGGCGAGGTTCCGCTTCTCGACGGGCAGCCCGGCGACCGCGACGGTGCCGGCGCCCGCGGTGAGGATGCCGTTGAGGTGCAGCACGAGGGTGGTCTTGCCGGCGCCGTTGGGGCCGAGGAGCGCCACCCGCTCGCCGCGTTCGACGGTCAGGTCGACGCCGAAGAGGGCCTGGTGGCCGTCGGGGTAGGCGTACGCGAGGCCGCGCACGTCGAGCGAGGGGGGAGGGGTCATGGCGTCCGTCCGAGGAGGCAGATCAGGAGGGCCGCGGCGGGCAGGGCGGCGGCGTGGAGCCACTGGGCGCGGGTGGCGGTCACCTCGTCGATGACCGGCATGGAGCCGGCGTACCCCCGGCTGACCATCGCGAGATGCACGCGTTCGCCGCGCTCGTAGGAGCGGATGAAGAGCGCGCCCGCCGAGGTGGCGAGGACTCGCCAGTGGCGGACGCCCTTCGCCTCGAAGCCGCGCGAGCGGCGGGCGGTGGACATGCGGCGCATCTCGTCGGTGATCACATCGCCGTACCGGATCATGAAGGAGGCGATCTGGACGAGCAGCGGCGGCAGTTTGAGCCGCTGGAGCCCGAGGAGCAGGGCGCGCAGTTCGGTGGTGGAGGCGAGGAGCACGGAGGCGGCGACGCCGAGGGTGCCCTTGGCGAGGACGTTCCAGGCGCCCCACAGGCCGGGGACGGAGAGGGAGACGCCGAGGACGGTCGTCTGCTCGCCGGGGACCACGAAGGGCATGAGGAAGGCGAATGCCACGAACGGGGCCTCGATCACCAGGCGCCGCAGCAGGGAGCCGGCCGGGATCCGGGCGATCGCCGCCACGCCACCGAGGAGGACGGCGTAGAGGGCGAAGGCCCAGACGGCCTCGCGGGGCGTGGAGACCACGACGAGCACGAAGCCGAGGACGGCGACGATCTTGGTGTGCGGGGGCAGCGTGTGGACCGGCGAGTCTCCCCGCCGGTAGAGCCTGTGCGCGTGCCCCGCACCCATGTCAGACGCTCTCGGTCGTACGGGGCTCCGGCGCGGCGGCCCTGCGGCGGCGTACGGCCCAGAAGGCGCCGGTGCCGACGGCGAGGGTCGCGCCGACGCCGATCACGCCGGCCAGGCCGCCCGAGAGCCGGGCGTCCTCGACGTCCTCGACGCCGTAGTCCGCGAGCGGCGAGCCGGCGGCGGCGTGTTCCTCGACGTTCCTGTCGATGCCCTGGTCGGCGGCGACCTTCTCCAGGCCGTCCGGGTCGGCGGAGGCGTAGAAGGAGACGAAGCCGGCCAGGAGGAGGGCGGTGACCAGGCCGCCGATCCAGACCTTCTTCGGGGAGCCGGCCGGAGCGGGCGCCGAGGCCGGGGCGGCGTCGACCAGTTCGCCGTCGACGCGCAGCTTGAGCGGGGCGGTCAGGCCCCGGGCGCCGTACACGAGGTCGGGCCGTACGGCGACGACCGCGCCGACGGTCAGCATGGTGATCACGGCCTCGCCGACGCCGATCAGGGTGTGGACGCCGACCATCGCGGTGAGCACCTTGCCGATCGGTACGTCGGTGGTGCCGCCGATGGCGTAGACGAGGGTGAAGGCGGCGGCCGCGGCCGGTACGGAGACGAGCGCGGCCACGAAGGAGGCGACGGTCACCGAGCGGCGGGTGCGCGGCAGCACGAGGACGAGGCCGCGGAAGAGGGCGTAGGCGACGACGACCGTGACCACGCCCATGACGGTGATGTTGACGCCGAGGGCGGTGAGGCCGCCGTCGGCGAAGAGGATGCCCTGCATCAGCAGGACGACGGCGATGCAGAGCACGCCGGTGTACGGCCCGCCCAGGATGGCGGCGAGGGCGCCGCCGAGCAGATGTCCGCTGGTCCCGGCGGCGACCGGGAAGTTCAGCATCTGCACGGCGAAGATGAAGGCCGCGACCAGGCCGGCGAGCGGCGCCGCCCGTTCGTCCAGTTCGCGGCGGGCTCCGCGCAGGCTGACGGCGACGGCGCCCGCGGCGACGACTCCTGCGGCGGCCGACACGGGGGCGTTGATGAATCCGTCGGGTACATGCACGGCTTCGATGATGGAGCTACCTGCGAACGGCTTGCAAGAGCGCACAGGTCACAGAAGCGCACAGGTCACAGCAGCGCTCGACCCGCGCGCCCCGAAGTATGGGACATTGGGGATAAATGAGACGAGTGTGAGGAGTCGGCCGATGCACCCCGCTGCGGATGACCATCCCGTCGAAGATCACGCCAAAGGCAGGATCATCACCGACGCCCCGCTCTCCCGCCCCGTCCCCGTCGCCCTGCGCTTCGACCCGCACTCCGACCCCGCCACCGTGCGCTTCGTCTTCCCCGGCAACATCGAGTGGTCCTTCCCGCGCGCGCTCCTGGAGACCGGGATGCGCGCCCCCGCCCGCCGCGGGGACATCGGGGTGTGGCCGTGCGGCCGGGTCCAGACGATCGTCGAGTTCCACACGGCGGACGGCGTCGCGGTCGTCCAGTTCGACTCCACCGCGCTGCTCCGCTTCCTCCGGCACACCTACGCCGTCACCACGTCGCGTTCGACACGGTGACGGCGCGGGGGTGCCTCGCCGGTCCTCAGGACCGATCAGCGGATCACGTCTTCACGAGCTCGCGCCCCGGGCCCGCGGCGGCGGGGTCCTGGGACGTCGTGAGCCCCTCGCCCTCCACGTCCACATTGGGCAGCGCCCGGTCCAGCCACTTCGGCAGCCACCACGCCTTGTGGCCGAGCAGAGCGAGCACCGCCGGGACGATCGCCATCCGGACCACGAAGGCGTCGAAGAGGACGGCGACCGCGAGGCCGAAGCCGATCATCTTGATCATCTGGTCGGTCATGCCGATGAAGCCGGAGAAGACCGCGATCATGATCACGGCGGCGGCGGTGACCACCCGGGCGCTGTGCCGGAAGCCGGTCACGATCGCCTCGCCGGGCCGCTCCCCGTGGACGTACGCCTCGCGCATCCGGGTGACGAGGAAGACCTCGTAGTCCATCGCGAGACCGAAGACGACACCCACCATGAAGATCGGCATCATCGACATGATCGGGCCGGTCTGCTCCACCCCGAACAGCGAGCCGAGCCAGCCCCACTGGAAGACCGCGACGACCGCGCCGAGGGCCGCGACCACCGAGAGCAGGAAGCCGAGGGCCGCCTTCAGCGGGACCAGGACGGACCGGAACACGACCATGAGCAGCAGGAAGGCGAGTCCGACCACGAGCGCCAGGTACGGCACGAGGGCGTCGTTCATCTTCTGCGAGAAATCGATGTTCATCGCCGTCTGACCGCTGACCAGGACGTTGTCACCGGTCGCGCCGCGGATGTCATGGACCAGCTCCTCGGTGGCGACCGAGGAGGGGCGATCCTTCGGGATCACCGTGATCATCGCCGTGTCGCCGGCCTTGTTGGGCGTCGGCGGCATGACGGCCACGACGCCGTCCAGGCCCTTGATCGTCTCCGCGGCGGAGTCGGCAGCGGACTTGTCCCCGTCGACGACGACCATCAGGGGGCCGTTGAATCCCGGGCCGAAGCCGTCCGAGAGCAGGTCGTACGCCCGGCGCTCGGTGGCGGAGACGGGCTTGGCGCCGTCGTCCGGCAGGCCCATCTCCAGCGAGGCGGCGGGCAGCGCGATCGCGCCGAGGCCGAGGACACCGACGACCAGGACCATGATCGGACGCCGGAGGACGAACCGCGCCCAGCGGGTGCCAGCGTTGGGCTTGCCGCCCTCGCTCTCGGTCTTCCTCCCCTGGCCCCTGCGCTCCTTGCGGCCCAGGACCTTGGCGCCCGCGAAGCCGAGCAGCGCCGGTATCAGGGTCAGCGCGATGAGGACGGCGATCACGACCGTGCCGGCCGCGGCGAAGCCCATCTTCGTCAGCATCGGGATGTTGACGACGGCGAGGCCGACCAGGGCGATGACGACGGTCAGACCGGCGAAGACGACGGCCGAGCCGGCCGTGCCCACCGCGCGGCCCGCGGCCTCCTCGCGCTCTCGGCCCTCGGTCAGCTCGGCGCGGTAGCGGGAGACGATGAAGAGGGCGTAGTCGATGCCGACCGCGAGACCGATCATCATCGCGAGGGTGGAGGTGGTGGAGCCGAGGTCGAGGACGTTGGCGAGCGCAGTGATCGTCGAGACGCCGATGCCGACGCCGATGATCGCGGTCAGCAGCGGGAGTCCGGCGGCGACGAGCGAGCCGAAGGTGATGACGAGCACGATGCCGGCGATGATCACGCCGACGATCTCGCCCGCGCCGGTCGCCGGCATGGTCTGGAGCGCGTCACCGCCGATCTCGACGGTCAGCCCCTTGCCCTGCGCGTCGTGCCCGGTCCGCTCCAGGGCCTCGCGGGTCGCGTCCGTCAGCTCCATGCCGGAGACCTTGTAGCTGACGGAGACGTACGCGGTCGAGCCGTCCCGGGAGACCGCCTGGGCGGTGTACGGGTCGGTGACGCGGGCGACCTGGTCCGAGCCGGCCTTCAGCTCGCCGACGACCTTCTGGACCTTGGCCTTGTTGGCCGGGTCGGTCATCTTCTGGCCGTCGGGGGCCTGGAAGACGACCCGGGCGGTGGCCCCGTCGGCGTTGCCGCCGGGGAAGCGCTGTTCAAGCAGGTCGAAGGCGCGCTGGGCCTCCGTGCCGGGTATCGAGAAGGAGCTGGAGGTCGCGGCGGGCGCGGTGGCGGCGCCGGCTCCGGCGAGCGCGAGGAGCGCCACCCAGAGCAGGGCGACGAGCCGTCGGCGCCGGAAGGCGGACCGGCCGAGCTTGTAGAGGAACGTGGCCACGGGGGCGTACTCCCGGTGTTGAGTGGGACAGGGCATGGGGAGCCGGCCCGACGGCGTGAGCGGTGCGACGTCAGGTGGAGCGGGTGGTGCGGTGGGATCAGACGCCGAGTGAGGGGAGCACGACGGCGTCGATGTAGCTGCTGAGGAAGGCGTGGTCGACCGGCTGATCCTCGATCAGCGGGCGGGCGATGAACGCTCCGATCAGCATGTGCGGCACGAGCTTCAGTGCCGGGTTGCCGGCGCTGACCTCGCCTCGCTCGACCGCTCGTCGCAGCATCGCCTCGAAGCCGATCATCTCGGGATCGATGAGCACTTCGCGGAGCGCCCGGAGCAGGTCGGGATGGGTGTGGACGGCATGGGCGAGGCTCCGGATCAGCGCGGAGTCCTTGTCCATCTGGCAGTCGTCGGTCCGCTCCAGCATCGCGTGGAGATCGCCCCGCAGGGAGCCGGTGTCGATCTCGTCGAGACCGGGCGGCTTGTTGTGGAGCATCGCCGTGGCGACCAGCTCGGGCTTTCCCCCCCACTGGCGGTAGAGGGTGGCCTTGCTGGAGTGGGTGCGGGCGGCGACGGCGTCCATGGTGAGGGCGTCGTAGCCGACCTCGCGCAGGAGGTCGAGCACGGCTTCGTACAGCTCGGCCTCACGTTCCGGTGTGAGCCTGCCGCGTGCCATGCGGTGACCTCCGTCGCTACGAATGCTGAACGAAACGGTTTCGTACACCTCGAAGATACTCACCGCTTGAGCGAAACGAAACCGTTTCGTACGTGGTCTCCGCCACACGCGTACGCACGTACGAGTTGCCGCGCCCCCGCCACGCGGAAAGCATGAGGAGGTGAGTGAAAGCGCCGCGTACCTCCGCTTCCCGCATCTCCACGACGATCTGCTGTGCTTCGCGGCAGAGGACGATCTCTGGGTCGCCCCGCTCGTGCCCGAGGGCCGTCCCCCGGGCCGGGCCTGGCGGCTCACCGTCGACCGGACGCGGGTGGGCCACCCGCGCTTCTCGCCCGACGGGCGCCACATCGCGTACACGAGCTGGCGCAGCCTCGACCCCGAGATCCATCTCGCGCCGGTCGACGGCGGTCCGTCCCGACGCCTCAGCCACTGGGGATCCACCGACACCCGGGTCTGCGGCTGGTCTCCCCCGGACAAGGACGGGAAGTCCGACATCCTCGCCGTCTCCTCCCACGGCCAGCCCTTCTCGTACTTCTCCTGGGCCTACACCGTCCCCACCGACGGCTCCCCCGGCCGCCGGATGCCCTGGGGCCCGGTCTCCGACATCGAGGTCGCCGACATCGACGGGGAGCGGCGCACCCTCCTGCTGACCGGCAAGCCGCCGCACGAGCCGGCCGCCTGGAAGCGGTACCGGGGCGGGGCCATGGGGCGGCTGTGGCTGCACGGCGAGCAGCTGCTGCCGGACATCGGCGGACACCTGGACTCGCCGATGTTCGTCGCGGGGCGGATCGCGTTCCTCTCCGACCACGAGGGCGTCGGCAACCTCTACTCCTGCCTGCCCGACGGCACCGATCTGCGGCGCCACACCGACCACGACACCTTCTACGCCCGGCACGCCGCCAGTGACGGGCGCCGGGTCGTCTACCAGTGCGCGGGCGACCTGTGGATCGTCGACGCCCTGACCGCGGACTCCCTCCCGCGCAGGCTGGAGGTGCGGCTCGGGGGCCCGCGCGCCGGGCGGCGCCGCTACCAAGTCCCGGCCGCCCACCACGTCGACGCGATCTCGGTCGACGAGACGGGCCGGGCCAGCGCGGTCTCGGTCCGCGGCAGCCTGTACTGGCTCACCCACCGCGACGGGCCGGCCCGCACCATCACCGACACCCCGGGCGTACGCGCCCGGCTGCCCGTGATGCTGGGCAGCGGCGGCCAGGTCGCCTACGTCACCGACGCCGAGGGCGAGGACGCCGTCGAGGTCGCCTATCTGCCGCGCGCCAGCGGCGACCGGGAGCCGCGCCGCCTTGCCTCCGGCGAACTGGGCCGGGTCGAGGAGCTGGTCTCCGACCCGGAGGGCGAACGGCTCGCCCTGGCCTCCCACGACGGCCGGCTGCTCCTCATCGACACGAGCGAGGAGTCTGGGGGCACCTCCCAGGCCGAAGGCTCTGGGGGAGGCGAGGTCACCGAGCTGATCCGGTCCCTCAACGGACCGGTCCGCGATCTCGCCTTCTCCCCCGACGGGGCCTGGCTGACCTGGTCGCACCCGGGCATCGGGCGTTCGCTGCGCCAGATCAAGATGGCCCGGATCTCCGGTCCCGGCACCCGCACGGTCGTCGACGTCACCAACGGCCGCTTCGAGGACGAGAACCCGGTCTTCACCCGCGACGGCCGCTACCTCGCCTTCCTCTCCTGGCGGGGCTTCGACCCGGTGTACGACGTGCACACCGGGGACCTGTCCTTCCCGCTGGGCTGCCGCCCCTATCTCGTACCGCTCTCCTCGACGACCCCGTCCCCGTTCGCGCTGCTGCCCGACGGGCGCCCGGCGGCCGGGGGCCTGGACCCGGGCGACAGCGAGGCGGAGAGCGGCGGGGAGGGCACCGTGATCGTGGAGGTGGAAGGGCTGCCCGACCGGGTCACGCCGTTCCCCGTGGCGGCCTCGAAGTACTCCGCGCTCCATCCGGTCAGCGGCGGCGGGCTCGTCTGGCTGCGCTGGCCCATCTCCGGCGCGCTGGGCGAGACGTTCGCCAACCCGGCCGACACCACGGGCCGGCCCACCCTGGAGCACTTCAACATCACCAAGGCCCGCAAGAGCGAACTCGTCCAGCACCTCGACTGGTTCGCGGTCAGCGGCGACGGGACCCGGCTCGTCGTGGTCGACGAGGGCGATCTGCGGGCGGTGCCGTCCACCGAGTCCGGTGACAGCGATTCGACGGTCTACCTGGACCTGCGGCGGATCCTGCACGAGGTCGACCCGGAGGCGGAGTGGCGGCAGGCGTACGACGAGGCGGGCCGGATCATCCACGCCTACTTCTGGGAGCCGGACATGTGCGGGGTCGACTGGACGGCGGTCCTCGACCAGTACCGCCCGCTGGTCGAACGGGTCGCCTCCCCGGACGAGTTCGCCGACCTGCTCCGCGAGGTCCTCGGCGAGCTGGGCACCTCCCACGCCTACGTCACCCCCGCGCGCCGCAACGAGGGCCCGCCGCACTACCAGCGGCCGATGGGCCTGCTCGGCGCCAACCTCGTCTGCCGGGAGGGCCGCTGGATGGTCAAGCGCATCCTGCCCGGCGAGTCCTCCGACTCCAAGGCGCGCTCGCCGCTGGCGGGCACGGGCATCCGCGAGGGCGCGATCCTCACCCATGTGGACGGCCGGCCGGTGGACCCGGTGTGCGGCCCGTACCCGCTGCTGGCGGCCTCCGGCGGTACGACGGTGGAGCTGACGTTCCAGCCGGCGGAGGGCGAGGGCCGGGCGCGGCGGGTCGCGATCGTGCCGCTCATCGACGAACGGCCGCTGCGCTACCAGGACTGGGTGGCGAAGCGGCGGGCGGTGGTGCGCGAGGTCAGCGGCGGCAAGTGCGGCTACCTCCACATCCCCGACATGGGCGGTTCGGGCTGGGCCCAGTTCAACCGCGACCTGCGGATGGAGGTATCACGCCCGGCCCTGATCGTGGACGTGCGCGGCAACGCGGGCGGGCACATCAGCGAGCTGGTCGTCGAGAAGCTGACCCGCAAGATCCTCGGCTGGGACCTGACGAGGAACGCGCAGCCCGTGTCGTACGCCTCGAACGCGCCGCGCGGCCCGGTCGTCGCCCTCGCCGACGAGGCGACCTCGTCGGACGGCGACATGATCACGGCGGCGTTCAAACTCCTCGGGCTCGGCCCGGTGGTGGGTCAGCGGACCTGGGGCGGGGTGGTCGGCATGACCGGCCGCCACCGTCTCGGCGACGGCACGCAGATCACGGTGCCGATGAACGCGGCCTGGTTCCCGGAGTACGGCTGGTCCGTGGAGAACCACGGCGTGGAGCCCGACCTGGCGATCCTGCGCACCCCGCTCGACTGGGCGGAGGGCCGGCACGCCCAGCTCGACGACGCCGTCGAGGTGGCGCTCTCCCTCCTCGAACAGACCCCGGCGGCCACCCCGCCCGGCTACTCCGACGTCCCCGACCGCTCCCGTCCGAAGCTCCCGCCGAGGTCCAACTCGTAGGCGGTCCCCGCACGTCCGTCGAGCGTCACGCTCCCGACGGCCCCGAACCCGACGCGCCCGAGCACGGCCCTCGACGCCGGATTGTCGAGGGTCGTGGCGGCCGTGAGGCGTCGCAGCCCGTACGCCTCCACGGCCAGCCGGCACACCGCGCGCACGCCCTCCGTGGCGACCCCCCGCCCGGTGGCCTTCTCCGCGACCCGGTAGCCGAGCTCCGCGCTCCCGTCGGCCACGTCGACCAGATTGAACCGCCCGAGGACCTCCCCGTCGTCCCCGACGAGGACATGGAAGTGGCACACCCCCGCCTCCTGCTCGTCGAGCAGGGCGCGGTGGCGCGCGTCGAACTCCTCGAACCAGGCGTCACCCCGGTCGGGCACGGAGGCGGCGAAGAACCCCCGGTTCTCCCGCTCGAACGCGAGGAGGGCGGGGGCGTGTTCGGGTCGGAGTCGCTGCAGGTCGGCCATGGTCGCCAACGTACGCGGTGAGGCGTCCGGCGGTCACCGGTTTTCCGGGACGCGAAGAGGCACCCGGCGGTCAGCCGTTTTCCGGGACGCGAAGAGGCGCACCCGGCGTCCCGGGTGCGCCTGTTCAGCGGACGGACGTCAGGCGTCGTAGTCCTCGTCGAAGCGGCGCTGCGCCTCCTGCGGGGAGCGGCTCGGCTCCTCCTCGGAGCGGCCGCTCTTCGCCCGGGAGGCACGCTCGGACGCTTCGTCCTTGGCGTTGCTCATCCTCTGCTTCGCCTGCTGGGTCGCCTGCTGCGCCTTGTCCTTGAACTGTTCTGCCTTGCCCATGAAGGTTCACTCCTCGATGGGTGAGAGGGGTCGGGGCGGGTCGCCCCTTGGGCCTCGACCAGCGTGGCACGGCAGAACAATCCGCGCATTTCGATCGGTTACTCCCCGCTACCGCCGGGAGCCGCCCCCCGTGCGCTCCTGCTCGTCGGCCGCCCCTCCCGCACCCACAAGGCCCTTGGGGACACCGGCGAGGCGCGGCTCGAAGCGGCGCATCTCGCGCTGTCCGACGGTGGCGATGATCCCGGGCAGGTAGCCACGGAACGACTGCATCCCGCGCAGCCACCATTGGGCGTACACATGCGGCGAGCGCCGCTCGATGCCGGCCACGATCCGGTCGACGGCCGGGCCCAGGGGATAGGTGCGGTTCGACGGCCAGGGCAGCCGCCTGCGCAGCTCCTTCATCACGTCGTCCTGGTCCGCGCCCCGGACCATGTCCGTGTCGGTCCAGGAGAGGTAGCCCACGCCCACCTTCACCCCCTTGTAGCCGACCTCGGCGCGGAGGCTGTGCGCGAACGCCTCCACGCCCGACTTCGACGCGCAGTACGCCGTCATCATGGGCGCCGGTGTGATGGCGGCGAGCGAGGCGATCTGCAGGAAGTAGCCCCGGGACTCCATCAGTACGGGCAGGAAGGCCCGGCCGGTCACCGCGCCGCCGATGAGGTTGACCTCGATGACCCGCCGCCAGGCGACCGGGTCGGAGTCGACGAACGGCCCGCCCGCCGCCACACCCGCGTTGGCCACGACGATGTCGACCTTGCCGAAGCGCTCCTTGACCTCGCCCGCGACCCGGGCCATCGCCTCGTGGTCGGTGACGTCCGCGTGCCACCAGTCGGCCTCGGTGTGCAGCCGGTCCGCGACCTGCTTCAGCTCCTCCGGCTCCAGACCCACCAGCGCGACCTTCGCGCCGCGCGCGGAGAGCTTGCGGGCGAGGAGTTCACCGACACCGCGGGCCGCTCCGGTGACGACCGCGACCTGCCCCTCCAGACTCACCCTGCTCATGCTTGCTCCTTCACACCCAGGTACGTGACGGACAGTTCGCGGATCCGCGCGGTGACGGCCTCCGGCGCCTCCACCGGGGTCATGTGTCCCATCCCCGGCAGCTCGACGAGGCCCACGCACCGCGGCAGCGCCGCCGCCAAGGCGCGCGAGTGGACGGGCGGGGTCATCCGGTCCTCGGTGCCGACGAGCACGGCCACGGGCAGCTCAAGACCCCGTACGCCGGCGTCGAGATCGAGCTCGGCGAGGACGTGTGACCAGGCCACCCGCGCCCGGCGCGGGCAGGCGTGCACGATCCGGGCGCAGGTGGCGACCCGGTCGGGCGCCGAACCCGGCCCCATGGTGGCGTACTTGAGGAGCCGCTTCGACAGGGGTGACACCGGCCCGAGCGGCGCCCTCGCGCCGAGGATCCCCCGGGTGAGCCGGGTCCTCAGCCCGCCCGCCCGCAGCGGTACGACGAGGGATTCGGCGGTGAGCCGGGCGGGGCCCGTGGAGCAGAGCAGGACGGCGGCCGCGTGCTCCCGGAAGCCGGGCCGGCCGGCGGCGGCCATCAGCGTCATGCCGCCCATGGAGTGCCCGGCCAGGACGGCCTTCTCGCCGGGTTCCAGGGTGGCGGCGAGGACGGCTTCGAGGTCGTCGGCGAGCGCCCGCGTCGAGTACCCGGAGCGGCCGACCAGGGGCGTACGGCCGTGGCCGCGCTGGTCGTAGGCGATGACCCGGTGGTCGGCGGAGAGGTCCCGTATCTGCTCGGCCCAGAAGGCGGTCGAACAGGTCCAACCGTGGGCGAGGACCACGGCGGGGGCGCCCTCGGGCCCGTGCGTCTCGACGTGGATCCGCGAGCCGTCGGCGGAGACGGCGGTCAGCTCCCTGGGCCGCACGAACCGGCTCACTTGACCGTCTCCTTCTCCAGGGGCGCACGGGCGGGTTCCTGCGCGGGGGCGGGGCGCAGCACCTCGTACTCCGCGAGGTCGACCCGGCGGGTCTCGCGCCGGAACTCGCCGGTCGTGCCCGGCCAGAGGGTGGTGTTGCGGCCGTTGGCGTCGAGGTACCAGCTGTTGCAGCCGCCGGCCTTCCACACCGTGCGCTCCATCCGGTCCTGGACCTTGCGGTTCCAGGCGCCGACGGCGGACGGCCGGGCGGCGAGGGCGGCGCGCCCTCCGAGGACGTCCAGCTGGCGCATGTAGTCGGCCAGGTAGTTCAGCTGGGACTCGATCATGAGGATCATGGAGGAGTTCCCCAGGCCCGTGTTGGGGCCGATGATCGTCATCCAGTTGGGGAAGCCTGCGGCGGTGGCGCCACGCAGCGACTCCATGCCGTCCTTCCAGGTCTCGGCGAGCGTGCGCCCGTCGGCGCCGACGACCCGTTCGGCGATCGGCATGTCGGTGACGTGGAATCCCGTACCGAAGACGATCGCGTCGACCTCGGTCTCGGTGCCGTCCGCGGCCACGACGGTCGAGCCGCGCACCTCGCGCAGGCCGGAGGCGACGACGTCCACATTGGGGCGGGCGAGGGCCGGGTAGTACTCGCTGGAGAGCAGGATCCGCTTGCAGCCGATGCGGTACGACGGCGTCAGCTTGGCGCGCAGCGCCGGGTCCTTGATCGCGCGGTTCATGTTGGCCTTGGCGAGGGACTCGACCAGGCCGAGCTCGTTCGGGCGCTTGGTGAAGGCGCTGACCTGGAGTTCCCGGATGCCCCACAGGAGGCCCCGGCGGGCGGTCCCGGTGGCGGGGAGCGTGCGGTGCAGCCAGCGCTCGGCGCCGGTGATGGCGCGGTCCAGGCGCGGCATCACCCAGGGGGGCGTGCGCTGGAAGAGGGTGAGCGCGGCGACCTTCGGCTGGATCGCGGGCACGATCTGGATGGCGGAGGCGCCGGTGCCGATCATGGCGACGCGCTTGCCGGTCAGGTCGTAGTCGTGGTCCCAGCGGGCGGAGTGGAAGACCTTGCCGGGGAAACCCGCGAGGCCGGGGATCTCGGGGATCTTGGGGTCGGAGAGCGGCCCGGTCGCGGAGACGACCACGTCGGCGGTGAGGGAGCCCTGGCTGGTCTCGATCTCCCAGCGCAGCTCGTCGCCGTCCCAGCGCATCGTCATCACCTCGTGGTTCAGGCGGATGTGCGGGCGGAGCCGGAAGGTGTCGGTGACGTGCTCCAGATAGGCCCGGATGTGGCGCTGCCCGGAGAAGGTCCGCGGCCAGTCGGGGTTGGGCGCGAAGGAGAAGGAGTAGAGGTGCGAGGGGACGTCGCAGGCGCAGCCGGGGTAGCTGTTGTCCCGCCAGGTGCCGCCGACGGAGTCGGCCCGCTCCAGGACGACGAAGTCGGTGATCCCCTCGCGGCGCAGCCGGACGGCGGCTCCCAGGCCACCGAACCCCGATCCGATCACCGCCACTCGTACATGCTCGTGCTTCGCCATGCCGCCTCCCGTGCGCCCGGCCAAGATTCCGCCAGCAATCACTGGCACGATTGGGAGAGTAGAGCAGCTCCTTACCGAGCGGTAGGGGTTGGACAAGGGAAAGTTACCGACGGTACGTCATAGGCTGGCGGGCGTGGCAGAACGATCGGAGCAGGCGAGGAACCGGGCGGCCGACCGGGCGGCGGGGGTACGCGAGTACCGCATGGAGGAGCTGGCGGCCGCCGCCGGCATCACCGTGCGCACCCTGCGCTTCTACCGCGAACGCGGCCTGATCCCGCCACCCCGCCGGGAAGGCCGGATCGCCTGGTACGACGACCACCACCTGGCCAAGCTCCGCACGATCGCCGCCCTGCTCGAACGCGGCCACACCCTCAACGGCATCGCCGACCTCAACACCGCCTTCGAGAGCGGCAAGGACGTCAGCGAGGTCCTCGGCCTCGGCGAACCCACCGAGGAGGAGCCCGTCCGGCTCACCCCGCAGGAACTGGCCGACTACTTCGCCGGCGAGGTCACCCCCGAGAACCTGGTGGCCGCCCTCGACCTCGGGTACATCGCCACCGACGGCGACACCATCGTCCACATCAGCCGCCGGCTGCTCGACGTCTCGGCCACCCTCGTCAAGGAGGGTATCCCGCTCGCCGCCGTCCTCCAGGCGGGGCGCGCGGTCCGCGAGCACGCGGACGCGATGGCCGGGATCTTCACGGAGCTGATGCGGACGCACGCCGAGGAGAAGGACATCGAGCGGCTGCGGCCGCTGGCCAAGAGCGTGGTGGACGCGGAGCTGTCGATGGCCCTGGACCGGCGGCTGCGCGAACCGTCCTGACGCACGCGCGACAGGGCCCGCGCGCGCCGTGGCCCGTCCTGACGCACGCACGCCGACCCGACGCACCCGCCACGGGCCCGCGCGCGCCGATCACATGACCGGCTGACAGGTTCTTCAAAGGTTCTTCATCATCTCCGCCGTACGGTCGGCCTGCCCGCCGCACCCGCGGCCGGGCCCGACAGGACATGCGGGAGAACCGATGAGGACGAACCGGGTACTGCTGGCCGCCGCGGCGTCGGTGATGGCGTTCGCGCTGACCGGCTGCGGCGGCGACGACGGCGGCGCGAAGGTTCCCACGGCGGGCGGCGGGAGCGCCTCGGCGGGCACCGGCTCGGGCTCCGGCTCCGGGGACACCGCGGGCGGCGGGAGCGAACAGAGCGAGATCGCCGAGTACGTCGCCATCAAGCGCAAGTGGGTCGCGTGCATGCGGGAGAACGGGATCGACCTCCCCGACCCCAACTCCCTGGGCCAGGTCGACACCGGCGACAACCGCGGCCTCAAGCAGAACCCGAAGTTCGCGACGGCCCAGGACAAGTGCGAGGAGTTCAACGCGACCGTCCCCGCCAGCGTCGAGAAGGCCATGCGCCCCAAGCTCACCCCCGAGCAGATCAAGGTCCAGCGCGAGTACGCCGACTGCATGCAGAAGAACGGCGCCCCCGACTTCCCCGACCCCGACGCCGACGGCTACGCGCCGGTCGACAACGACGGCTCCCCGGACTGGGACCAGTCCTCGGCGGGCGCCAAGCGGGCCGCCCGCACCTGCGCGCCGATCGTCGGCGACCCGGTCGACCAGGGCCCGGGCAAGGGCTGAGCATGACCGGGACGTTCAGCATGGAGGAGACGGAGCCGGGCACGGAGGCGGCGGAGTACGACGCCCCCGCCGGCCCGGGGCGGCGCAGGCGGCGCACGCTGCTGCTCGCCTTCGCCGTCGTGACCGTCGCGGCGGTCGCCGTCGTCGGCGCGCTGGGCCTCGGCGGCGGCGGGGACGAGACCCCCGGCGCCCCGCCCCGGGCGGGCTCCACCGTGCAGGTGACCCGGGGAACACTGACCGAACGGACCACCGTGGACGGCCAGTTGGGGTACGGCACGGAAATACCGCTCCCGGTCAAGGCGACCGGCACGGTCACCTGGCTGCCCGAACCGGGCACGACGGTCTCGCGCGGCGAGGAACTGCTGCGGGTGGACGACCGGCCCGTGGTGCTGCTGTACGGAACACTCCCGATGTACCGGGAGCTCGGCCTGACCGCACCACAGCCCCCGCCGGACACCAGCGGCGGCGGCAGCGCTGGCGGCGGTGACGGGAAGAGCCTGCCGTCCAAGAGCGGGTCCTCCGGGACCCCCGATCCCTCCGGGTCACCGGCGCCGGGGGGCGCCGGGACCGGAGGTTCGGGCGGCGGAACGGGCGGGTCGAGCGGAGGGACAGCCGGGACGGGCGCCCGGACACAGGCGCCGAGGGAACCGCGCGGCATGGACGTCATGCAGTTCGAGACCAACCTCGCCACCCTCGGCCACACCGGCTTCACCGTGGACGAGCGGTTCACCACCGGAACCGCCCGGGCGGTCAAGCGCTGGCAGAAGTCGCTCGGACTCCCCCAGACCGGCACGGTCGGCATCGGGGACGTCATCTACTCCTCCGGCACCGTACGGATCGGCCAGGCCGGCGTCCGACTCGGCTCCGCCGTCGGCGAGAACGCCCTCACGTACACCGGTACGGCGCGCAAGGTCGTCGTCAACGCCTCGGCTCGGGAGGCCTCCTGGGCCGTACGCGGCACGGCCGTCACCGTCAAGCTCCCCGACGGACGGCCCGTGAAGGGCAAGGTCGCCTCGGTGGGCAAGGCCGCGACCGCGCCCGAGGGCGGAGGCGGGGACGGCGGCGCCGACGCCGGCGCCCCGACGATTCCGGTCACCGTCACCATCGAGGACCAGAAGTCCGTCGGACAGCTGGAGAGCGGCCCCGTCAGCGTCGAGTACGTCGGACGGGAACGCAAGGACGTGCTCACCGTCCCGGTCGCCGCGCTCGTCGCGCTCGCCGAAGGCGGCCACGGCCTGGAGACCACGGACGGCACCTTCGTCGCCGCGAAGACGGGGCTCTTCGCCGACGGCAAGGTGGAGGTGAGCGGTCCCGCCGTCCGCGAGGGCATGAAGGTGAGGATCCCGCAGTGAACGACCGGTCCGAGGCCGTCCCTGTTGTGGAGTTCGACGCGGTCTCCAAGACGTATCCGGGCGGGGTTGCGGCGGTACAGGACGTGAGCCTGCGCATCGAACGAGGCGAACTCGTCGCGATCGTCGGCCCGTCGGGTTCGGGCAAGTCCAGCATGCTGAACCTGATGGGCAGCCTCGACCGTCCGACCGCGGGCCGCGTGCTGGTCGACGGACACGACGTGGCGAGCCTGACCGACCGGGAGGTCTCCGCGCTGCGGGCCACCCGGATCGGCTTCGTCTTCCAGCAGTTCCACCTCGCGGTGGGCGTACCCGTCCTGGACTCGGTCGCCGACGGCCTGCTGTACGCCGGTGTCCCGATGCGCCGGCGCAGGGCCAAGGCGGCGGCCGCGCTCGCCCGGGTCGGGCTCGACCACCGCGTCCACCACCTCCCCCACCAGCTGTCGGGCGGCGAACGCCAACGCGTCGCGGTGGCCCGGGCGGTGGTCGGCGAACCGGCGGTCCTGCTGGCGGACGAACCCACCGGCAACCTCGACTCGGCCTCCGGCGCCGCCGTACTGGCACTGCTGCGCGAGCTCCACACCGCCGGGACCACGGTCGTGATCATCACCCACGACCGCGAGATCGCGGCCGCGCTCCCCCGCCGTATCGACATGCGCGACGGCCGCGTGGTCGCCGACACGACAGCGAGCACGACGATCGGGGCACCCCGTTGACGGACCGTACGAGAGACCTCCCCGGGCCCGACGACCAGAACGGCCTGGACTTCTGGGACGGCCAGGGCGATGGGATCGGCCAGGGCGACCGGGATGGCCAGGGCGACCGGAGCCGCCCGGACTACCGCAACGGCCTGGACGACCGGAACGGCCCGGACGACCGGAACGGCCAGGGTGGCTGGGACGGCCAGGACGACCGCAACGGCCAGGGTGGCTGGGAAGGCCAGGACCGGCGACGGTCCGGCGCCGCCCTGCGGCCCGCCCGGCTGGGCCCCGCCGACATCGTGCGACTCGGCGGAACGGGACTGCGGACACGGCCGCTGCGGGTCTTCCTGTCCGCGCTCGGCATCGCGATCGGCGTTGCCGCCATGATCGCGGTGGTCGGCATCTCCGGCTCCGGACAGGCGGAGGTGGACCGCCGGCTCGACGCCCTCGGCACCAATCTGCTGCGGGTGGCGCCCGGCAACTCCCTCAACGGCGAGAAGGCCGAACTCCCCCTGGAGACCGTCCGCATGATCGACCGCGTACCGCCCGTGCGGCAGGTCGCCGCCACCGGCGCCGTCGACGCGCACGTCTACCGCAACGAACACATCGTGGTCGGCCGTACGGGATCCCTGGAGGTCCTCGCGGCCGGCTCCGAGCTGCTCCCGGCCGTCGGCGGCCGGATCGGCAAGGGCCGGTGGCTGGACTCCGCGACCGAGAAGTACCCGGCGGTCGTGCTCGGCTCCACGGCCGCCAACCGGCTCGACGTCCACACGCCGGGGACGCGGCTCTGGATCGGCGGGCGCTGGTTCTCCCTGGTCGGCGTCCTCGATCCCGTACCGCTCGCACCCGAGCTCGACGCCGCCGCGCTGGTCGGCTGGCCCGCGGCCCGCACGTACCTCCGCTTCGACGGCCATCCGTCGACGGTCTACGTCCGCGCCGAGGACAGCCAGATCGCGGCGGTACGCGCGGTGCTCCCGGCCACGGCGCACCCGGAGAAGCCCGGTGAGGTCCAGATCTCCCGGCCATCCGACGCGCTCGCGGCCCGCGAGGCCACCGAGTCCGCGCTCACCGGCCTGCTGCTCGGGCTCGGTGGCGTCGCCCTGCTGGTCGGGGGCGTCGGCGTCGGCAACACGATGGTCATCTCCGTCCTGGAACGCCGCCCGGAGATCGGTCTGCGGCGCGCGCTCGGCGCGACCAGGGGCCAGATCCGCACCCAGTTCGTGACGGAGTCCCTGCTCCTGTCGGTGATCGGCGGACTCGGCGGCACCGTCCTCGGGACGGTGATCACCGCCCTGTACGCCCTGTCCCGCGACTGGCCGACGGTCGTGCCGGTCTGGGCCACGGCGGCGGGCGTGGGGGCCACGCTGCTGATCGGCATGATCGCGGGACTGTATCCGGCGGTCCGCGCGAGCCGCCTGGCACCCACGGAGGCACTGGCCGGCACCTGAACGAGACCGTCCGGGGATGAAAAGCGGCCAAGCTTTTCCACCGGCCCACCGGCGCGTCCTTCTGTTTCCCCGCGGGTCGGAATTTCCGCCTCCGACGGAGCGGAGCGATCCGTTGTGAACCGGAGCCCTGTCCACCTGCTGGACGGGGCGCCGGAGGCTGCCCCGAGCCGTCATCGAACGGAATTCAAGCGCTTCCCATAAGCGATCAAGAAAGGTGTGCGGAATGCTTCCGACCGGCCGCCACCGAAAAACGGCGGTGCTTTTTCGACGCCGTTGAAATCCAGGCGGCGGCCCGGCAATTCTTCTTCTGCACTCGAACGAACCCGTCCCGCTCGCCGAGTGGGCACAGACCAGAGTTCAGGAGAGATTGATGCGTCTTCGGACGAAGCTCGCCGCGGTGGCCGTCGGTGCCGTCGCGGCCACCGGTGGCCTTGTCATGCCCACAACGGCCGCCATCGCGGCCCCGAGCGGTGCCGCCGCCTGCACCAACCCCGGCTGGTCCAACAAGGACGGTCGCGCCGGCAAGACCAACACGAACTACGTGAACATCCGCTCCGGCCCCACGACCGACTGCCGGTCCAACGGGCAGGCCCAGATGAGCCACAGCCTCACGCTGCACTGCTGGGTGAACGGCCAGGACGGCACCTGGTCGCACGTCCGCGACAACAGCACCGGCGTCTCCGGCTGGATCAAGGACAGCCTGCTGGTCAACTACGGGTCCAACGTCAAGTGCTGACCCGGCGCTGATCCGTGTCGGGTCCAGCGTCAGGAGCGTGTCGGCCCGGCGCTGACATGCGCTGACCTCGCGCTCACGGCCGTGACGGGCCGGCCGCGCGACTGAACCCCCCTCCCGGCCCCCAGGGCACGGGAGGGGGTTCAGTACCGGCCGGCCGGCGGTTCGTGCGGGCCGGATCCGCCCGTGGGCGCCGGCAGCACGACCGTGAAGACCGTCCCCACGCCGACCTCGCTCGCCACCTCGATGGCCCCGTGGTGGTCCGCCACGATCTGACGCGCGATCGAAAGACCGAGACCGCTGCCCCCGGTGGCCCGCCCGCGCGCCGCGTCCGCCCGCCAGAAGCGGTCGAAGAGATGCGGCAGATCGTCCGCCGGGATGCCGCTGCCGGTGTCGCTGACCGCGATCCGCACCATCTCGTCCCGCTCGGCCAGTTCCAGCCGCACGACGCCCCCCGGAGCCGTATGCCGCACCGCGTTGCCGACGAGGTTGCTCAGCGCCTGACGCAGCCGCCCGGGATCGCCGTACAGCGGTACGGGTCCGGCGGCGACGGCGTCGAGCCGGACCCCGGCCGCCGCCGCCAGCGCGCTGTGCGCCGTACGGCAGGTCTCGATGAGCTCGCGCGCGTCGAGTCCGGTGCGGTGGTACGTCAGGACGCCCGCCTCGGCCAGCGCCAGGTCCTGCAGGTCGTCGACGATCCGCTGCTGGAGCAGCACCTCCTCGTGCAGGGAGTCGAGCAGCTCCGCGTCGGCCTCCAGCACCCCGTCGCGCAGCGCCTCCAGATAGCCGCGCAGATTGGCCAGGGGCGTGCGCAGTTCGTGCGCGATGTCACCGACCAGGCGGCGCTGGCGCTCCTCGCTGGCCTGGAGGGAGTCCGCCATACGGTTGAAGGCGCGGCCCAGCTCCCCGATCTCGTCCTTCCCGGAGACCGGCACGCGCCGTCCGAGGTCGCCCTCGCCGAGCCCACGGGAGGCCCGGGTGAGGGCCCTCACCGGCCGCAGCACGGCGCGGCTGAGCAGCAGGGCGCAGGCGACGGCGGCGGCCGCGACCCCGGCCGACACGGCCGCGGTCGGGCCGACGGCGAGGCTCTGCCCCGCGTCGTCAAGGGCGCCGAGGTGGACGGTGAGCGGCTGGGGGGCGACGGCGGCGGTCCGCTCGTGGAAGACCCTGCGCAGGCAGGCGGTCCGCTCGTCGCCCAGCTCGGAGGCGCAGGTGCCGACCGCTTCCACATCGGCCTCGAAGGCGGCTTTCGAGGCAGCCTCCCCCTTGACGCAGGCGGCGGCCCCGCCCGTGGCGCCCGCCGCCTTCCCCCGGTCAGTGAAGACGGGCACGCCCATCTGGTCGGTGCCCACGTCCACCTCGTGGCCCGCCCGGGTCAGGCACGCGGCGTAGGTCACTCCGGCCACGTAGTCACCGATGGCGCCGGCGGTCACCTTGGCCAGCGAGGGGAAGAAGTCCCAGGAGGGAAAGGTCGGCTCGGGCCGGGGGTCCACCAGAAGCGGCGGCGCCGTACCGCCCGGACGCGGGTCCCGGCCGAGCAGCGCGTCGGAGTCGGCGATCTGCCCCTCGGCGTCGCCGCTGATCCGGATGCGCTGCCCGGTGTCGCGGGCGAGGGTGCGTACGGTCCCGGCGACACCGTCCCAGGTGCCGTGCGTCCGCCCGTACCGCAGCAGCTCGTCGGTGATCCGCGCGAGATCCTGCCGGTCGGCGGCGGCCGACTCCTGCACCTGCCGGGTGGCCTGACGCAGAGTCAGCCAGGCGGTCGCGGCGGTGGCGGCCACCGCGACGAGGAGGATCAGCGCCAGCACCCGTATACGGAAGCTCACGCCCCCTCCCCGAACGAGCGCCGGCCCGAGGGCCCGCCCGGGGGGCCGCCCCGGGAGCTCGGCGGTCCGCCGCGCGGCGAGGCGTCGCCCGGGGGTCCCGACGGCCCGCGAGGCGATGCGTCGTCACCCGGGGGCCCGGAGCCGTCCGCCAGGCGGTACCCCCGCCCGTACACCGTCTCCAGGTGCCGCGGCCGCCCCGGATCGGCCTCCAGTTTCCGCCGCAGGTTCATCACATGCGCGTCGACGGTCCGCTCAAGGACGTCCCGGTCGAAGCCGAAGACGCGCTCGATGATCTGCGCCCGGGTGAAGACCCGGCCCGGCTCGCGGGCCAGGGTCTCCAGGATGGAGAACTCCTTCGAGGTCAGCGCCACCGGCCGCCCCGCGACCCGGACCTCGAAGCGCGCGGTGTCCAGCTCCACCTCGCCGACGCGCACGAGCGTGGGCTCCCCCGCACCGGCCTTCCTGGCCCGGCGCAGCAGTGCCCGTACGCGGGCGGTCAGTTCACGGGGGCTGTACGGCTTGGTGAGGTAGTCGTCGGCGCCGAGGTCGAGGCCGAGGAGCATGTCCTCCTCGGTCGTCCGGGCGGTCAGCAACAGAATAGGAACATCCGATTCCGTACGCAGAATGCGGCACACGTCGAGTCCGTCGACGAGCGGAAGCATCACGTCCAGAACAATGAGATCCGGCCGGGTCGAGCGGGCCCGCTCCAGCGCGGCCCGGCCGTCGGCCACGACCTGCACCGCGTTTCCTTCTCGTTCCAGGTAAATCCGGATCAGCCGGGACTGTTTCTCATCGTCCTCGGCGACCAGAATTCGCGCGCTCAACGTCACTCCCCACCCAGGGCCTGCGGCATTCCAGCACGGTAATACAGAAAGCCCCCGGGAAACCGCGAGCGACCGAAAACCGCCCCCGCCCTCTACGGCCCGTAGACCGCGGTGACGGGCGCGTGGTCGCTCCAGCGCTCGGCGTGCGTGGCGGCGCGCTCGACGTACGCCTTCACGGCCCGGTCCGCGAGGCCGGGCGTGGCCATCTGGTAGTCGATGCGCCAGCCGCTGTCGTTGTCGAAGGCGCGGCCGCGGTACGACCACCAGGAGTAGGGGCCCTCCTGGTCCGGGTGGAGGGCGCGGACCACGTCGACGTACCCCGCCTCGTCGAGGACGCGGGTCAGCCAGGCGCGCTCCTCGGGAAGGAAGCCGGCGTTCTTGCGGTTGGCCTTCCAGTTCTTCAGGTCGGCCTCGTGGTGGGCGATGTTCCAGTCGCCGCAGACGACGACCTCGCGCCCGTCGGCGGCGGCGCGCTGCCGCAGCTCCTTCAGATAGGGCAGGAACTCGCCCATGAAGCGCAGCTTCTCGTCCTGCCGCTCGGTGCCGACCTCGCCGGAGGGCAGGTAGAGACTGGCGACGGTGACGCCGGGCAGGTCGGCTTCGATGTAACGGCCGGCGGCGTCGAACTCGCTCGACCCGAAGCCCACGCGCACCTGGTCCGGCTCGCGCCGGGTGTAGAGGGAGACGCCGGCGCGCCCTTTGGCGGCGGCCGGGGCGTGCGCGGTGAACCAGCCCTCGGGCGCCCGCACCTCCGCGGGGAGCTGGGACTCCTCCGCGCGGACCTCCTGGAGGCAGACCACGTCGGCGGAGCTGCCGGCCAGCCACTCCACGAAGCCCTTCTTGGCGGCGGCGCGGAGGCCATTGACATTGACGGACGTCACAGTGAGCATCCGGGGAGAATACCGACACCCAGAGCCCGCATAGATGTACGATACTGCGCATGTATATTCGTCCAACTCCGTACGACCATCCTGACGCGGTCAAACTCAACGACGCCGTCCAGCTGGAGTACGCCGCCCGCTACGACGACGAGGGCGATGTCACACCGCTGGACGCGAGCATGTTCGTACCGCCCGTCGGCCTCTACCTCCTCGCGTACGACCCGCTGGACCGCCCCGTCGCCACCGGCGGCTGGCGCAGCCAGGACGAGAACGACGAGGGCTACTCCGACGGCGACGCCGAGCTGAAGCGGATGTACGTCGTCCCGGAGGCGCGCGGTCTCGGCCTGGCGCGCCGGATCCTCGCCGCCCTGGAGGAGGACGCGCGGGCGGCGGGCCGGACGCGGATGGTCCTGGAGACCGGCACGATGCAGCCGGAGGCGATCGGCCTGTACCGGTCGAGCGGTTACGAGCCCTGCGCCAAGTTCGGCCACTACCGCGAGTACGAGAACAGCCGCTGTTTCGCCAAGCTCCTCTGACGCGCTCCTGACAAACGTCTCACTATCTGGCACGCTGCCTCACGCATGTCTGTCCGCACCGTTCTCATCCCCACCTGCCCCGGCAGAAGGAGACCTGCGTGAGACGCCATCGCACAGCCCTGACCGTCCTGTCGGCCGTCGGAGCCCTGCTCACCGGAGCGCTGACCGCCACGACGGCGCAGGCGGCCGACGCCGCCCCGGCCACCACCGCCGCCCCCGCCGCCCGCTCCGTCACCGCGACGGAACAACAGCGCGCGAGCACCTTCTGGACGCCGGCCCGCATGCGCGCGGCCGCCCCGCTGGACCTCGACGCCACCCCGGGCGCCCTCGCGCGGGTCGCCCGCTCGGCCACCCCGACCACCATCGCCCCCACGGCCTCGCCGACCACGATCACCCCCACGGCCTTCCCCCAGCAGGGCGGCCCCTGGACGGGTGGCGGGGCGGTGGTGAAGACCTCGGGCCGGGTCTTCTTCACCTTCAACGGCCGTACGGCCTCCTGCTCCGGCAACGCGGTCACCAGCCAGAACGCGAGCACCGTGATCACGGCCGGGCACTGCGTGAAGTACCAGGGCGCCTGGCACACGAACTGGGTCTTCGTGCCGGCGTACGACAACGGCAGCGCGCCGTACGGCCAGTGGACGGCGACCAAGACGCTCACGACCCCGCAGTGGGAGGCGAGCGAGGACATCAACTACGACGTGGGCGCGGCGGTCGTCGCCCCGCTGAACGGCCAGAAACTGACGTCGGTCACCGGCGCGCAGGGCATCCAGTTCAACGGCGGCTACAACAAGCCGATGTACGCCTTCGGCTTCCCGGCCGCCTCCCCGTACGACGGCTCGAAGCTGATCCACTGCTCGGGGAACTCCTCGAAGGACTTCCTCTTCTCCCAGGACCACAGCCTCGCCTGCAACATGACGGGCGGCTCGAGCGGCGGCCCCTGGTTCACCGGCTTCAACGAGACCACGGGCACCGGCCTCCAGGTCTCGGTGAACAGCTTCGGTTACACGTTCCTCCCGAACCGCATGTTCGGCCCGTACTTCGGCAACGACGCGAAGGCCCTGTACGACCGGGCCCAGGCGTCCTGATCCACCCACCGGGACGGCGCTCCCTGGAACCCCTCGCTCCTCACCGGAGCGAGGGGTTCCTCATCGCCCTGGGTGAGCGAGGCGAGGTGCTCACCGATGGGTGCTCAGTCGACGCCCGTGAGGTAGACCCGGCTGGCGCGGTCGTCGACCCGCGCCACCGCGACCTTCAGCCAATTGAGGTTGTCCTCGCACGGCGCGCACACCTGGCCTTCGCGGACACCCGCCAGCAGATCGGGCTCCGGCAACCCCAGGTGCGAGAACGGCGTCGACGGGTTCATGTTGCGGGCGAGTGGCCGTTTCCGCAGGCTGAGCGGTTCCTCCGGCTTCAGCTGGGTGACGAACTCGTCCACCTCGCTCGTGGGAAGAACGAACGCCATGATCAGGCCGTCGTCCTGCAACCCCTCCAAGTGCGCCGCCTGCCCCGATGAGCGATCCACCGCCGGGCTGCCGGTCCCCGTGCTCCCCCTCATATCGAATTCCCTGGCCTGTCCCGTCGTGTGCATGCGGGCCATATCGGCGTCGGTCACCGTGGTCGGACCGATGGGCGTGACTTTCCCCGGGCCCCTTGCCACCCGACTGCGCGAAGGCGTTCCAGACGGAGAGGAGACCGAGTCGGGCCGAGGGGGCAGGCCGAGTACGGCCCCTGCGCCGGTGTCTACGGACGCCGGAGGGCTTCGCCGGTTCCTGATGTACTTCGCTCGGGAAGGAGGGCCCACGATGCCCATCACACTGCCGGTGCCGAACGAATTCCGCCTGCCCGAGGGCTGGCTCCCGGCCGCACCCCCGGACGGCGTCGACGTCCCGGACGTGGCCTTCGCCGCGGTGCATCCGCACACGGCCGCCGGCTTCACCGCCGACATCACCGTGACCGAACTCGCCGAGAAATCGGCGCAGCGCCTGCGCGAGGCCGCCGGGCCGGTCGTCATGGTCCACCGTCGCGAGGTCGGCTCCGTGAACGTCCCTGCCCTGACCAGGCTCCAGGTTCCCAACGGCTACCGATGTTGACGAGGTCGCGCCCGGCGCGGTGACGCGCCGAGCACGGCCGCAGCTACGGCCTCCTCATACTCTGCGTTCCGAACCCACGCTCACTTGGTGATCACGGGCGGCACGCCTTCACTCGGTGCGTCTATCGGTCCTTCCACCGGCTGACCACTGCCCTGGACCCGTTTCGCTGTGACGGCGGCGTCGGCTGCCCGCAGATGAGGCAGCGCTCGCAGTTGCGGCCTGGGACGAACCACCCCGAACCCAGGCCGATCCACTGCCAGACGGCCACCCGAGGCCCCGTCCGCAACCGGACATCGCCTCGAACGACCCCTGAAACGACGAAGATCCCGCCCGATCTTGCGATCGGACGGGATCTCGTCACCATTCCTGAGCTGACTCAAGAACAGTCGCTTGTGGGGTGTTCACGAGTACCGCTGACCAGGCGGGACAGAGGCAGTTGAAGATCGCTTCCCAGATCGGCGGAGATCGTTTCCCACTAATCAACGGTCAGCCGCCGCGGAGACCCCAGTGATCAAGGCCACGGTAGATGTGCGCCGTTCGGCACTGAGGCGCCACGAGACAGTCAGCTTCACCTCGGTAGACGGCGATGAGGGAGTCTTCGCTGCGCCACCAGTTGTCCGCGATGCCTTGGATCTCGCGGACCGGTTCGTATTCCTCCAGGTCCAAGTCGTCGACGGCGTCGCCCGTGATCTTCGTGATGCTCTGTGCCCAGAGTGCGGCGTGGTGGGCCAGGGCCAGTGATTCCACCCACCCGTCGATGCTTGCATGCAAGGGTGTCCAGCGCTCGGCGTGGATACCGAACTCTCCGCCTGGCCCGATCATGAATCCGTAGGCCATAGACACCCGCTCGTCCCCGACCGAGAACCACCAGCCTTGTGCGGCAGCGCCTTCGGGTGTGTCAGCGTCCAGGATCCGCGGGCCGCCTTCGTACACGGGTGCCGGAGGCAGTGCGATGCCGCCCCAGCGCGCTTGGAAGGCCGCAACGCGGTCGACCTCGGCAACGGGTATCCCGTGCATGAGCCACTGGTCCCGGCGGAGCTGGACTTCCAGGCACGGGACGAGCAGCCCATGCGCGTGGACGAACTGTCGGGCTCGGCGGCTCAAGCCTTCCGGGGGTCGAGGGGGTGGCGGTGAATGCGTGGTCACGCAGCGACGTTAAGCGTCAGGGACGCGCCATAGGAAGGGAGAACCTCACCACCCGTGCACTGCACGGTGTCGGGCACTCTTCTGGACGAAGGAGCAGTACTGGGCCATGGTCTCCCGGCATTCGGCGGGCTCCAGCTCATGCCCTGAGGGCCGCTCGCGTGCCCACCGCTGCCAGGGGCCGTCCTGCGTGAGGAAGCGGGCTGCATGGTCGGTGCCTTGGGCGGTGTCGAGGTGGAGCAGGGCGCCAGGGGCGGATGCCTGGTCGTAGCCCAGGTCGGGGCGGGCCAGGTAGCGGTCGAGGTAGGCGGTCAAGAGGTCGGCGTCGGATGGGGACCCGAAGGTGGCCAGGGCGATGCAGTACACGTGCCCTGCGTACGGGGCCGCGCTGGCCAGGAGGAGTTCTCCCAGTCGTGGGCGGAAGGCGGTGTGGCCGGCTATCGCGATCAGCCAGGCAGCGGTTTTACGTTCGCGCCATCCGCAGTCAAGGAGGAGTCCGAGTTCGCGGGGTGTGATGGCCTCTGAAGCCTGGGCAAGTTCACGCGCGAAACTATCGCGCTCGCGCTCTGCCAGGCGGAAGATCCCGTAATTCAGACGCAAGTAGCGCCGACCAGTGGCGACGTAGTGGCGTCGCAGTTGGTCCAGTTCCAGATCGTCGTGGTCGGGGCGCATTCCTGCATCGTGCCCTACTGCGCAACGGCATGGGTGGACGCTGCAAACAGCAGCGTCGGCCCCTCACAACACGCCGGAATGATCAGACCATGTCCCGGGCTGGATCAGTCCCACCAGAAGTCCCAGCGGTGGGCGCCGGTGATCCGCTCGGCGTAGGCGGCCAGTGTGTACGGCCTGGTGCCCTGCCAGATGTTGTCCGGGCAGAAGGCGAAGTGCTCGGCCGCGAGCAGAAGAGCCTCGTGCTCGTCCGCCGGTGGCGCAGCGATGCTGAGGTGCAGGGTGGAGAACCCGACCGCGACGACACGGGCGCCGAACCGCTGCTCCCAGTCACGGACGATGGCAGAGAACTTCGCGGTGTCGTTGTCGTAGTTGCAGGGTCCGTCCCAACCCGCGACCGCGAGCGCCTCCGCTCCGGACGCTGCGGCGACCAGCCCAAGCCGGGTCTGTGGGCGCTCGGCGAGCAACACCTGCGCATATTCGGCGGCCAGTTGATCGGGATTCGTCGCTGGCTCGCTCCCAGCCGCGAGGCCGGGCCAGGTCTGCCCGAAGGGCGCCGTGACGGCGAGTCGCCTGTCGGTCTCGAGCATGTCGTCGTCTTCGTCGACAGCTGTGTAGGTCGCCCACCACTGTGCGAGGAGGTCGGCAGGGTCGTGGTTGGCCGGGGAGGACATCTGCTCGGGGAAGATCCCCCCGGATCCCCATGGGCGGAATTCGGCATCGCTCGGATCCAGCGCGTCGAGCAGCAGCGGCCACAGGCCGGAGCGTGTGTGTTCGGCGTGCATCCACGTCCATAGACCGGCTTCGGCTGGCCCGTCACTGATCCATAGGGCCTGTACGTCTCCGTCGTCTTCATTGGAAGTGACCATCCGGCCGGGCGGGAGGAGACCTTCAAGACTCAAGCGGGCTTCAAGGGGCATGGTTCGGCGACTGGTTCTGCGACCGGTGGGTGTCACTGCGGGGCACCGGCCACTTGATCGCGGAACTGTTGGAAGGCGTGCCAACCCGACGTGCGTCCCGGAGCAATCAGGTCCCCTCCGGCGCAGTCGAGTGCCTTGCACTGCAGAGCTTCGGCAAACCGGAGGACGGGCGTCAGTACGTCATCGCCGGAGCCGCGAATATGGAGCATGATCGAGTCCACTGGGTCCTCTGAGCCGATGTTGAGTTCGATGGACCAAGCGGGGCCGAGAAGTTCGCCCCAGGCAGGGTCGGAGAGATCAACTTCGGGAACAGCCTGGGTGACAGCCGCGAGCACGTCGTTGCGCCGACCGAGCGGGGGCGAGGTGTAGTCGGCGGGGATCTCCTCCATCGAGGTGACATCGTCGGGCAGGTGGAGGAGAAGTACGTCCCAGCTCATGATGGCCTTCCAGGTTCGAATAGCGGTTGCGGTTGGTCAGAGCAGGCTGAGCTGGTCTCCGAGCGGCTTGGGCAGGAGCACGTTCTGCAGGCGGCGAATGTTGGCACGCCAGGGCCCGCCGTCCGATTCCGCCCATAGGTCCATCAGCTCGGACGGCTCGGTCATGACCCGGTCGAGCGCGTGCAGGGCGAGGTCGCGTAGACCGGTGAGATCAGGAAGGGACTCTTCCGGCCCATAGACTGGATCGGCCGGCTCACCCCCAGGGCATTGCGCGGCAACGAGGGCAGCCCCAGCCACGGCTTGCTCAGAATCGGGTGCTTCCAGATAGCCCGCGGTGTCGATCACACGGGTGAGAATGCTGCGAATCAGGCCCGTGCGCTCGCCTGCGGCTGCCTCATCAAGTTCGCCGCAGAAGTCCGCTGCGGTGTCGTTGTCGAAGGGGCCGACGTCCCAAGTACCCATGCTCTCTCCCAATCACGATATTGACCGGGGCATCCTGACAGAGCCCACTGACAGCACCCGCGCAGTCCAAGGGATGCCGATGAGCTGGCTGGCATCGCCGTCACCCTGGCGCTGCTCCAGGGCACGACGTTCACCTGCGCCACCGTACGGATCCGGTGACCTCTTCCGTCCGCACTCCCACGTCCGATCATGTGGATGTGGCAGGGATGATGGCGCCGTGACGAACATCAGTGACGACCATGTGAAGGTCCACTTCCGGATGGACATCGACGAAGACGGCTGGCCGCCGGCGAGCGTCGAGAGCCTCTGGGCCGTGGAACTCGGCGACGGTACCGTGCGGCTGGACAACACCCCGTGGTTCGTCCGTGGCGTCGCCAGCGACGACATCATCCGGGTTGAGATCGACGATGAGGGCATCCGCTGGGCTGGAGAGACGGTCCGAGCTTCGGAGAACTGCACGATCCGGCTGATCGTGCTCAAGGACGGCGGATCAGCCGCAGCCCGGCAGAGCGTTCTGGAGATCTTCCACAAGCTCGGCACGACAGGCGAAGGTATCGAGAGATTCCGGATGGTCGCACTGGATGTCCCACCGGGGGCGGACCTGCCGCGGATCCGAAAGCTCCTGGAACACGGCGCGGCGGAGGGCTGGTGGCACTGGGAAGAAGGGTGCGTTACCGCTGCTTGGAGGTCCACGGCCACGGACTGAGCGGCCGCGTGTGCAGCAGGAAGGCCGCCGAGGTCTCTGTCAGCGGCACCGTGGATGATCTGGCGCATGACACACGGTTCCCGAGAAGCCCTTCGATCCCTCGCCATGCAGCACCTGTCGCCCGAGGATGCTGAGAAGTGGCTCGGTCTGCTTCGCCCTGGCATACGTCTTGAGGTAGCAACTGACACTGACGACGCTGTGGGTCGCCTCGGTGGTCTTCCCGCCTTGCCTGCCAGCGCGGAGTGGCCGGTGTGGGAGGGGCATGGTCCGCTCTCCTTCGTCGCCTCGATCGACTGCGCGCGTCTGCCGACGGCCGCGCTGGACATCGATCTGCCCGAGGCGGGAGCGCTGCTGTTCTTCTACTTCGACGGGCAGTTGGACGACGGCGAGGCCGTCCCGGGCCACCAGGCGTGCGGCCCAGGACCGTACTGGCCGGCCTGATGCTCGCCGTGTACTACACGGGCCGAGCCACGGTCTCCGACGCCTGGCGGATCCTGCACTTCCGTCTCCAGCCCACAGCCCGCGCCTGGCTCGGCATCCCCGAGGTGCCGCCGTCCACGGCACGCGCGTGCATAGCTGCCAGTCGTCGCCTCTACCGGGGGCTGGACCGGATCACCACCGCGCTCGACCCGGCACGCTGCGACCGGCGCCGGCGCCTGGCCCAAGCGGAGGCGGACATCCACTCCGATGTCTGGGACGAGGCTGTCGGCCGCGCGGCCGCGGACCGGCTCCAGCGGCTGGCGAACGATCTCGTCCTGGCCCCTGTCCGGCTGGCGCAGCAACGCGGATACCTGCGGCACTGGGCCGGTGACGTGGGAGTGGACGCCACCTCGATCCCGGTTCTGGCCGCCCCGGACAGCGACCGCTCGGGCACGGCCTCCGTCGAGATCACCGCCGGCTGGCACTTCAGCGGCGGCTCCGACAAGGGCATCTTCGGCTACAGCGCGAGCCTGCTCGTCGCCGCCCACGCCCGCACAGGCGAAGGGGCTGCGGGGGGCCGCCGCGCGCCCTCCTATCCGCAGCTCTGCCTCGGCCTCAGCCTGGACGCTCCGACCGTTCGTACGGGCGAGAACGCGGTCACCGTGCTGAGGCACCTCGCCGAGCTTCGACTGCCGACAGGCACCTGTGCCGCAGATCGCGCCTACACCGGCTGCTCGCCGGAGAACTTTCAGGTCCCGGTACGCAGACTCGGCTACCGCCTGGCCCTGGACTACAAGGCGGCCGACCGCGGCATCCAGGGCAGCTGGCAAGGAGCTGTACTGATCGACGGCTCCCTCGCCTGCCCACACATCCCCAACGCCTTGGCCCAGGCCACTCACGGCATGGACGACAAAACCTTCCGCCGACGGCTCGATGAACTGAAACCGGTGGCCGCCGAGCGGCTGCCCTACTTCCTCAAGCTCAAGCAGAACGCCGACGCCCGCGGAACCGTGCGCCTGCAATGCCCGGCGGCCGGCCCGTCGCCTTCGGTGAACTGTCCACGCCGGGAACGCCTCCGTCCGGCACGACCGAACGCCTCGGGCCCGCCTCAGACCGTGATTAATTTGGCGGACCGCCGCTCCCGGGCCAGCCACGCCTCGGCTCGCCCGACCAGCTCCCTGACAGAGAGTGGACGGACCCTCCCGGCAGGGAGGCGCTGCCCGCCGTCTGCGGGGCCTCCGCGATCAGCATCCCCGCCGACGCGGCCGGCGACCTGAAGATCGCCAAGTTCCGGCAGGACAGCCACTACCTCAGCCTCGCCTGGGATCGGATCTACAAGCCGATCCGTTCCCACAACGAGGGCCTCAACGGCCGCCTCAAAGGCGCCTACATGGACATCGGCAACCCGATGCACCGCCGAGCACCCGGCCAGGTGGCCCAGACGATCCTGATCGCGATCATGTTGGCCATCGGAAACCTGGACATCCTGGAAACCTGGCTCTACGAGCGCACCGGCAGCCGACTCTCCGACGCCGACTTCGAGTCCATTCCGGCTGCCCCAGGTCGCGACCCGTCTTCCGCCCCCACACCACCCGACATGGGGCGGCATCCGCCGGCCAGCCTCTGATCGGGCAGCGTCACAGCCGCACAGCACCATCACCAGCCCCGGGCGACCGGGGCCGGTTCGCATGCCCCGGCAGCGGTGAGGCACCTGCCGAGCAACCCGCCAGACCCGATACGCCGCCATCCACCACCCCGAACAGGCATCGAACGGCCCCCGAAACGACGAAGATCCCGCCCGATCTTGCGATCGGACGGGATCTCGTCACCATTCCTGAGCTGACTCAAGAACAGTCGCTTGTGGACCTGTGGGGATTTGAACCCCAGACCCCCTCGATGCGAACGAGGTGCGCTACCAGACTGCGCCACAGGCCCTTGCGACGTGTGAAACATTAGCATCCCGATCGGCGTACTCGGAAATCGCCTCACTCGTTGGCCGCGCGGGGCCTGTCCTCGTCCGCGTACTGGTCGAACAGGGGGGTTCGGCCGTGATCGCGGGTGCGTGGCTTGGGGGTCGTGCGTTGGCGTGGGGCCTGCTGCGGGGCGGGAGCCGGGGGTGGGGTGGGGTCCGCGGATGTGGAGGAGCGGGCCGAGCTCCAGGTCTCCGGGTCCGTGATGTCGACGCCCCCCGTGGCGCGCGGGGCGACCGGGGCCGTGACGTACGTGGGGAGCGGGACCGGGACCGGGTCCCAGCTGTCGCCGCGGGCCGGGCCGCGCTCGCGCTGCTGGTCCACCCACTCCGCGTGGTCCGTCTGCTCGACGAGCGCGCGACGGCCCGCCTCCTGCGGGGAGACCGCGGGGGCCGGTTCGGGCTCGGGGCGGCTCGTCTCACCGTCCGGCTCCGGCGCCGACGGCCGCCGTTGCGGCCGGCTCTCGCGCAGCCGAGCGGCCGCCGCCTCGGCGCGCCGCCGGTCCATCACGTACACGAAGCGCCGCCGCTCCTGGGTGCGCAGATGCACGATGTACGCGCTCAGGAGCACCGCCGGCACCCCGGGCGCCCACAGGAACGCCAGGCCGCCGACCGCCGCGACGATCGCGCCGAGGGTGAAGGCGAGGAAGAGGACCACCGTGGTGCGCCGACGCCTGGCGAGGACCTTGCCCCGCCGGGCGCGCTCGGCCGCCGCCTTCGACGGCCGCCGGACGGGGGCCGGTTCGGGGAGTTCGAGCCGCGCCTCCGTCCTGGCCGCGGGCGCGGAAAAGGCCCGGACGTCGACCGAGCTGAGATGCTCGGTCGCCGCTTCCGGGTCCACGTCGGGCTCCACGTCGTCCGCCGTACGGTCCCGTTCCTTCAGCTCCTTGGCGTACCGGCGCTCCATTCCCGCCCGTCCGGACAGCAGCCGGATGGCGGTGCTGAAGCGTTCCGTCGGACGAGCTTCGTTCAGCTCGTCCTGCCTGCGGAGCCACATCGGCACCAAGTAGGCGGCCCAGGCCCCGACGATGACTGCGTAGATGAGGCCGCTGCTGCTCACGTCTCACACCGTAGAGGGGTTCGCGCAAGGGCATCGGCCAATTGGCCCGGTGTGTCGCACGATCTGGCTGATATCACTGAACTTTTTTGTGATTGTTCAGATCGATTGATGGCCGCCCGGCGGTCCACTGCCGATCGAATTCGAACGTTTATTTCATTTCCCCGGGCTTCGCCGACTCCTGCCGCTGCGTCCGGTGCCAGCGGCGCAGCAGGCCCTCGGGCACTTCCTCGGCGGTCAGCGCGTAGACGAGATGGTCCCGCCACGCCCCGTCGATGTGGAGGTAGCGGGGACGCAGCCCTTCCTCGCGGAATCCCAATTTCTCCACGACCCGTCGCGACGGGCCGTTCTCGGGCCGAATGCAGACCTCCATCCGGTGCAGCCCGACCACCCGGAAACAGTGGTCGACGGCGAGCGCCACCGCCGTCGGCATGACACCCCGCCCGGCCACGGCGCTGTCCACCCAGTAGCCGACATGGCCCGAGCACATCGAGCCCCAGGTGATCCCGGCGACGGTGAGCTGGCCGACCAGCTGCCCCCGGTACTCGATCACGAACGGCAGCATCCGGCCCGCGTTCGCCTCGTTGCGCAGATGGCGCACCATCTGGCGGTACGTGGGGCGCTGAGCGACCGGGCCGCCCGGCCCGGCCGGAGGGATGGTCGCCTCCCACGGGCGCAGCCAGTCGCGGTTGCGCCGGTTCACCTCGCGCCACACCCGCTGGTCACGCAGCTTTATCGGACGGAGGACCACATCGCCGTCCGACAGGACCACGGGCCAGGTCGTGATCATGACGGCCGGCCCGGATCCGACCCCGGTCTCGGATGGTCGCCGCCACGGAGCTGGTCGACGGCGTGGACGAGCAGCGGCTCCAGCACGGCGAGGCCGTCCCGGACCCCTCCGGGCGAGCCCGGGAGGTTGACGATCACCGTGCCGCCCGCGACGCCCGCAAGGCCCCGGGACAGGGCCGCGGTCGG
The DNA here is from genome assembly GCF_044764755.1 of Streptomyces sp. NPDC093600. Lineage (NCBI taxonomy): Bacteria > Bacillati > Actinomycetota > Actinomycetes > Kitasatosporales > Streptomycetaceae > Streptomyces > Streptomyces sp. NPDC093600. Next base: position 169,933 of record NZ_JBIWIU010000008.1, on the reverse strand, counting down.
CACCTTCTCCCGGCCGTACGCGCGGATCGCCTCGGGGATGCCGGGGATCTCGTGGTCGAGGACCCGGCGCGTGACCTCGGGGGTCGCGTCGGTCGGCGAGATGCCGGTACCGCCGGTGGTGAGGATGACGTCGTAGCCCGCCTCGACCCCGGCGCGCAGCGCCGCCCCCACGGGCTCGCCGTCCGGGACCACCTGCGGGCCGTCGACGGCGAAGCCCATCCGCCGCAGGCCCTCGGCGAGCAGCGGGCCGCCCTTGTCCTCGTACACCCCGGCGGCGGCCCGGTTGGAGGCCGTCACGACCAGTGCGGCGTAGGGAGCGGAGAGCGCGCCGCCGAGCTCGGACCGCCCGGCGCCGGGTGCCGGGGTGGCCGGGGCCTGGGCCGCGTGCTCCGCGCTCGCGCCCTCACCGGAGGGCCCGTGGTGCGCCTCCGACACACGCCCCGCGCGCACCTGCGGCACCGTGGCCGGGGCCTCGCCCGCCGCCGTCTCGCCCGCCGGGTGCCGGATGCCCGTCGTCATGCCGTCGGCTCCGTCCGCGTCCACGTGCCCGACTTGCCGCCCGTCTTCTCCTCGACCCGTACGTCGGAGATCACCGCGCCCTTGTCGACCGCCTTGATCATGTCGACGACCGTCAGGGCGGCCACCGAGACGGCCGTCAGGGCCTCCATCTCGACGCCCGTGCGGTCCGTGGTCTTCACCGTCGCCAGGATCTCGACCGCGTCGTCCGCGACCGTCAGGTCGAGTGTCACGCCCGAGACGGCCAGCGGGTGGCAGAGCGGGATGAGGTCGGGGGTCTTCTTGGCCCCCATGATCCCGGCGATACGGGCCGTGGCGAGCGCGTCGCCCTTCGGGACGCCCTCGCCCCGCAGCAGTTCGATCACGCGCGGCGAGACGAGGACGCGGCCACTGGCGCGCGCGGTCCGCGCCGTCACGTCCTTCGCGGAGACGTCGACCATGCGGGCCGCACCCGCCTCGTCGATGTGGGTGAGTCCTTGCTGCGTGCTCATGGCTGTGACGCTCCCGGTCGCTGTGTGGGAAGTCACGGTACCGCCACCGGGCCCTCCTCAGCCGAGGAGGACCACGTCCAGCTCACTGCCCGGCTCCACCGATTCCCACTCCTCCGGTACGACGAGCAGGGCGTCGGCGTGCGCGAGCGCGGCGATCAGATGGGAGCCGGCGCCGCCCACGGGGGTGACGGTGCCGGACTCGGCGTCGTACGTCCCGCGCAGGAACTGACGGCGGCCGGCCGGCGAGGTCAGCGGCCGGTCCGCCTCCAGGACGGCGCGGACCCGGGGGCGGTGCAGGTCCCGGAGGCCCATCAGGGCCCGGATCGCGGGCCGGACGAAGATCTCGAAGGAGACGTACGAGGAGACGGGGTTGCCCGGCAGGGCGAGCAGCGGGGTGTGCTCGGGGCCGATCGTGCCGAAGCCCTGGGGCTTGCCCGGCTGCATCGCGAGCCTGCGGAAGTCGACCCGCCCGTCGGCGGTCAGCGCCTCCTTGACGACGTCGTACGCGCCGACGCTCACGCCGCCCGTGGTGACGATGAGGTCGGCGCGGATCAGCTGGTCCTCGATGGTGGCCCGCAGGGTCTCGGCGTCGTCGGTGACGGCGCCGACGCGGTACGCGATGGCTCCGGCGTCGCGCGCGGCGGCGGCGAGCGCGAAGCTGTTGGAGTCGTAGATCTGGCCCTCGCCCAACTCCTCGCCGGGCTGGACCAGTTCGCTGCCGGTGGAGATCACGACCACGCGCGGGCGGGGACGCACCCGCACCGTGCCGCGACCGATCGCGGCCAGCAGCCCGACCTGCGGCGGCCCGAGGACCGTGCCGGCCTCAAGCGCCAGGTCGCCGGCCTGGACGTCGCTGCCGCGCGCGCGGACGTGCGCGCGTGCCTCCGCGGCGCGGTGCACCCGGACCTCGCCGCCCGCGCCCTCGGGGGCGGCGCTGGCGGCGCGCATCCCGCTCGCCGCTCCCCCGCCCGTGCCGCCGTCGGTCCACTCGACCGGGACGACGGCCTCGGCGCCCGGCGGCAGCGGGGCTCCGGTCATGATCCGGGCGGCCTCGCCGGGGCCGACGACGGGCAGGCCGCCGGCACCGGCCGCCACGTCACCGATCACGGTCAGTACGGCAGGGAACTCCTCGGTGGCACCGGCGACGTCGGCGACCCGGACCGCGTACCCGTCCATGGAGCTGTTGTCGAACGGGGGCAGCGCCACCGGCACCGTCACGTCCTCGACCAGGACGCAGCCCTGGGCGTCGGGCAGTTGCAGCTCGATGGGTTCGAGCGGGGAGACCGCCGCGAGGACGTCGTCCAGGTGCGCGTCGACGGACCAGAGGCCGTGCGACGGCCCCTCGCAGGGACCGTGGGACGGACCGCCGGACCGATCGCTGGACGAGCCGTGGGACGGACCGCCGGACGGGCCGCCGGTCGCCGGTGCCGTACTGCTGCTCAAGGTGCTACATCTCCTCGTCGACGTAACTGCGGAGCCAGGTCCGGAAGTCCGGTCCCAGGTCTTCACGTTCGCACGCGAGTCTGACAATGGCACGCAGATAGTCCCCGCGGTCACCGGTGTCATAGCGCCGGCCCTTGAAGACCACGCCGTGGACCGGGCCGCCGACCCGCTCGTCCTTGGCGAGCTTCTGCAGCGCGTCCGTCAACTGGATCTCACCGCCGCGCCCCGGCTCGGTCTCCCGCAGTATCCCGAAAACGGCCGGATCCAGGACATAGCGGCCGATGATCGCGTAGTTGCTCGGCGCTTCCTCCGGATCGGGCTTCTCCACCAGGTCGGTCACCTTCACGACATCGGAGTCGACCGTCGCCTCGACCGCCGCGCAGCCGTACAGGCCGATCTGCGCGGGCTCGACCTCCATCAGCGCGATGACGCTGCCGCCCTCACGCTCCTGGACCTCCACCATCCGCGAGAGCAGCGGGTCGCGCGGGTCGATCAGGTCGTCGCCGAGGAGGACGGCGAAGGGCTGCTCGCCGACGTGCGGGGCGGCGCAGAGCACGGCGTGGCCGAGCCCCCGCGGGTCACCCTGACGCACATAGTGCATGGTGGCGAGGTCGTTGGACTCCTGGACCTTGGAGAGCCGCTCGGCGTCGCCCTTGCGGGTCAGCGCCTCCTCCAGCTCGTAGTTCCGGTCGAAGTGGTCCTCCAGCGGGCGCTTGTTGCGGCCGGTGATCATCAGGACGTCGTGGAGACCGGCCTCGACGGCTTCCTCGACGACGTACTGGATCGCCGGCTTGTCGACGACCGGCAGCATCTCCTTGGGCGTCGCCTTGGTGGCCGGGAGGAACCGGGTGCCGAGGCCCGCGGCCGGGATGACAGCCTTGGTGATCCTGGGGAGGGACTGAGTCATGCGGAGCACCTTAGCCGCTCGTAATGAGAGGAAGATGGGGGTCCCATCAAGTTCCTCCGCATAAGAGCAGGTACGAGAAGGTACGAGAACATCTCTGAATCCCGGGAGCTCCACAGTGCAAGCCGACATGTCCGGAAAGGCCGTTCTGCGCCGTCAGTTGCTCGCCGCCCGTGCCCTGCTGAGCAGCCATGATGCCGAGGCCGCCGCCGAGCGGCTCGGCCGGGGTGCGCTGGAACTGACCGAGATGGCGGGGGCGTCGACGGTCGCCGCCTATGTGTCGGTGGGCCGGGAGCCGGGCACGCGCGCGTTGCTCGACCTGCTGCGGGCACGGGGCACGCGCGTGCTGCTGCCGGTGCTGCTGTCCGACAACGACCTGGACTGGGCCGCGTACGAGGGGCCGGAGCGGCTGGCGAAGGCGGGCCGGGGCCTGCTGGAGCCGACGGGTCCGCGGCTCGGCCCGGACGCCGTGTGCGAGGCGGACGTGGTGCTGCTGCCGGGGCTCGCCGTCGACGAGCGCGGGATGCGCCTCGGCCGGGGCGGTGGCTCGTACGACCGGGTCCTCGCCCGGCTCGCGCGGGCGGACGCGCATCCGGCGCTCGTGGTGCTCCTCTACGCGAACGAGGTGGTCGCCCGGGTCCCGGAGGAACCGCACGACCACCCCGTGCACGCGGTGGTGACCCCGCAGGGGGCCCGGCGCTTCACACGCCGCTAGAGGCCCGTCAGGGCCTCAGGACCAGCGTCTCCTTCGTCGAGGCGTCGACCGCCGCCTTGCCGAAGGACCAGTCGAGCAGCTCGCCGTTCACCCACTTCTCGGTCTGGTCGGCGTAGTGCGAGTGGTACGCGTGCCCCGAGGCGCCGGACAGGTTGATCCAGCGCGACCGGTCCCAGTCGCCGACGTTGACGACCATCCGCATCGACGGCACCCAGATGACCTCGTAGCCGCCGGCCGCGTTCCAGCCGGTCGCGTTGACCGCCGCCTCGCCGCCGCCCAGGTTCCACGGGCCGCGGTTGAGCATGGTCCGGATGAAGTCCGGTCCGGCGGTGCCGAGGGTCTGGTTCTCCAGGGTCAGCTGGTGCAGCCGGCCCCAGCTCCAGGTGGAGACGTCCTTGCCGAGCTTGGCGGTCAGCTCCCAGCGGGCGTCCTCCATGGCGCGGGCGAGCAGCTGGTCACGGTTCTCGGTGGCCTGGTCCGTGCGGTTGGCCTCGGTCTTCCACCACTCGCTGTCCTCGTCCTTCAGCAGCGGGCGGACCACCTCGTACCAGCGGTCGCCGCCGTCGGGCTGCGCCGACTCCGCGTCGCGCTGGCCGCACTCGCGCACCAGCCTGTTCTGCTCGTCGACCGGGCCGGTCGGGTCGGCCGGGCGGACGTTGATGCAGTCCCCCTCGGCCCGCAGCTCCTTGGGCAGCTTGTCGCCGAAGGCGAGCTTGAGGACGTTGCGCCAGACCGCGTTGAAGTACGCGGCGGCGGCCGAGTCCGGCTCCTGGGTGTAGTCCCAGCCCTCCAGGAGCTTCTGCGCCTCGCGGACGTACCGATCCGAGATGTCGATCTTCAGCAGGAGCGGGTTGAGCAGGGTCGCGATCTCGCTGCGGTTGTCCATCTGCATGGTCCGCATGTCGTCCGGCGAGATCTTCCCGCCGTCCTTGGTCTTCGACTCGATGAGGTCGTTGATCCGCTGGCTGCGCGAGCCGTACCCCCAGTCCTTCGTCAGGAGGGCGGGGTACGCGTCGGCGCCGGTCACGGCCTGGTTGGCGGTGACGATGTAACCGCGCTCCGGGTTCTCCTCGTAGGGCAGCTCCTCGTAGGGGATGTAGCCCTTCCATCGGTACGAGGAGTCCCATCCCGGCGCCGGGAGCGTGCCGTCGCCCTTCGCGCGCTCCGGGATCCTGCCCGGCGCCTGGTAGCCGATGGTGCCCTCGGTGTCGGCGTAGATCAGGTTCTGGGAGGGGACCTGGAACTTCTTGGCCGCGGCGCGGAACTCCTTGAAGTTCTTGGCGCGGTTGAGCTCGAAGACGGCGTCCATGGAGGTGCCGGGCTCCAGGGCCGTCCACTGCAGGGAGACTGCGTAGCCGGTGCCGCGGTCGGGTGCGGCGTTGCCGACGGGGGCCTTCTGGCCGACCTTCTCCAGCTCCGAGGAGCGGTCGGAGACCACCGGGCCGTGGCCGGTCGAGCGGACCGTGATCAGCCGGCTGCCGCCGCCCGCGATCTTGATCGTCTCCTCGCGGGTCGTGAACGGCTTGGTCCGGCCGTCGACGAGGTAGCCCTCGCCACTGACCTTCTCGAGGTACAGGTCGGTGACGTCGGCGCCCAAATTCGTGAAGCCCCAGGCGATGCTGTCGTTGTGGCCGATGACCACACCGGGCATGCCGGAGAAGGTGTAGCCGGCGACGTCGTAACGGCAGGTCGCCGAGACCGAGCGGCAGTGCAGTCCCATCTGGTACCAGAGCGACGGCATCTGCGGCGCGAGGTGCGGGTCGTTGGCGAGCAGCGGCTTGCCGGAGGTCGTGTACTTGCCGGCGACGACCCAGGAGTTGGAGCCGATGCCGTTGCCGTTGGGGCCGAGCAGCGCGGGGATCTCGTCGAGCGAGTCGGAGAGCGCGCCGAGCTGGGACTGCATGCCCTGCAGGGCGCTGTCGACGGAGCCGCCGTTCGTGGAGCCGCTGGTGCCGGTGGAGCCGTTCGTCGACGCCGAGGAGCCGCCGTCACTGGTACCGGTGCCGGAGTCGCCGCTCCCCGACGTCTTGCCTTTCGGGTCGAACTCGCCCTTCGCCTCGTCGACCGCGCCGCCCTCGACGATCGGCTGGTGCAGCTCGTACGGGTACGCCGGGTACAGCTGCTTGATCTGCGCCGGGCTCAGCCGGCTCGTCATCAGCGAGCGGTCGATCTCGTCCTTCATGTTGCCGCGCAGGTCCCAGGCCATCGCCTTGAGCCAGGCCACGGAGTCGACCGGTGTCCAGGGCTCGATCTCGTACGAGTGGGAGAAGGAGAGCGCCGCGTACTCCACCGAGACGTCGGAGGGGTCCCGGTCCTTGAGGTAGGCGTTGACGCCTTCCGCGTACGCCTGGAGGTTCTTCTTCGTCTCCGGCGACAGGACCTTGTCGTACTCCTCCCGCGCGATGCGGTGCCACCCCAGCGTGCGCAGGAAGGCGTCGGTGTTCACCTGGCTCTTGCCGAACATCTCGGAGAGCCGGCCCGACGTCATGTGGCGCCGGACGTCCATCTCGTAGAAGCGGTCCTGCGCCTGGACGAAGCCCTGCGCGCGGAAGAGGTCGGCCTCGGTGTCGGCGTAGATCTGCGGGACGCCGTACGCGTCCCGCTTGACCTCGACCTGACCGGAGAGCGCGTCGAGCCGGATCGTGCCCGTCGTCTGCGGGAACGAGGCCCGGACGGTGCTGACGCCCCAGTACCCGCCGAAACCGACGCACCCGACCAGGGCGAGGACCAGGACGAGGACGATCAGGCGGGCGCGTCGCCCCTTCTTCTTGGCGGGAGGCGCGGTCGTGTTGGAGGGCATCGCTGTCCTTCGAGGGGCAGGGTGATCCTGGAGTACGGAAGCAACCTTAGGCGCAGGGCCGGGCCGGGCCGGACCCGGTGTGGGCGCGAGGAGCCACGCGCGCGTGCGCCTGGCACGGGACGGGCGATCGAGGAGAGGCCGAAGCGGCGTCAAGAGAACGTTAAAGATTAGGTAAGGTAACGAAGTGTCGACTGCTGGAACGATCCGGCTGCGCGCGAGGGGAAGGAACGGCCGCTGACTGTCCACCAGCTCAATGAACTCCTGCTCATCTGCTCGCTCGTGCTGCTCATCGCTGTCGCGGCGGTGCGGATCTCGTCCCGGAGCGGGCTCCCCAGCCTGCTGCTGTATCTCGGGATCGGGATCGCCATAGGGCAGGACGGCATCGGCAACGTCGCCTTCGACAACGCCGAACTGACCCAGGTGATCGGCTATGCCGCCCTGGTCGTGATCCTGGCCGAGGGCGGCCTGGGGACGCAGTGGAAGGAGATCAAACCCGCGTTGCCCGCGGCGGTCGTGCTGTCGACCGTCGGCGTCGCGGTGAGCGTGGGCATCACGGCGACCGCCGCCCACTATCTGGTCGGTCTGGAGTGGCGGCAGGCCCTGATCATCGGCGCGGTCGTCTCCTCGACGGACGCCGCCGCCGTCTTCTCCGTCCTGCGCAAGGTGCCACTGCCCTCCCGGGTGACCGGTGTCCTGGAGGCCGAGTCCGGCTTCAACGACGCCCCCGTCGTCATCCTCGTCGTCGCCTTCTCGACGGTCGGCCCGGTCGACAGCTGGTACGTCCTCGTCGGCACGATCGTCCTGGAACTGGCCATCGGCACGGCCATCGGCCTCACGGTCGGCCTCCTCGGCGCGTACGGGCTGCGGCACGTGGCCCTGCCCGCCTCCGGCCTCTACCCGATCGCCGTCATGGCCATCGCGGTCGTGGCGTACGCGGCCGGCGCGATGGCGCACGGCTCCGGCTTCCTCGCCGTCTATCTGGCCGCGCTGGTGCTCGGCAACGCCAAGCTGCCGCACGCGCCCGCCAACCGCGGATTCGCCGAGGGGCTCGGCTGGATCGCCCAGATCGGCATGTTCGTCCTGCTCGGACTGCTGGTGACGCCGAGCAAGCTGTTCGCCGACTTCTGGCCCGCGGTGGTCATCGGCCTGGTCCTGACGGTGGTCGCCCGGCCCCTGGAGGTCCTCCTCAGCCTGCTGCCCTTCCGCATCCCCTGGCAGGAACAGGCGCTGATGTCCTGGGCCGGCCTGCGCGGAGCGGTCCCCATCATTCTCGCGACGATCCCCATGGTGTCCGGGATCGAGGGCAGCGAGCGGGTCTTCAACATCGTCTTCGTACTCGTCGTGGTCTACACGCTCGTCCAGGGACCGACCCTGCCGTGGCTCGCCCGAGCGCTGAAGCTGGGCGACGGGGCGGAGGCGGCCGACCTGGGGGTCGAGTCGGCGCCGCTGGAGCGGCTGCGCGGGCACCTGCTGTCGGTCGCCATCCCGGCGGGCTCCCGGATGCACGGCGTGGAGGTCGCGGAGCTGCGCCTTCCGGCCGGGGCCGCGGTCACCCTCGTCGTACGCGACGACAAGAGCTTCGTACCGGGTCCGACCACCGTCCTGCGGCGCGGGGACGAGCTGCTCGTGGTGGCGACCGACCCCGTCCGGGACGCCGCCGAGCGGCGGCTGCGGGCCGTCGGGCAGGGCGGAAAGCTCGCCGGATGGCTGGGCACGGGCGGGGCCACGGCGGTCACCGAGCACCGGCGGCACGGCCACCGGCACGGTGACGACAGCGCCGACGGGCGGACCCATCGGCCCATCCGCAAGCGAACGTCCGGTTAATCACAGGCATCGATCGCAGGAGAAGGGCGTTTTCTCAGGCGGGACGGCGCCCTTCCCTGTACCATGAAGGCACACCTGATCGAACCAACTCTGCCTGACGCAGAGCTGGCGCGACCGTATGGCGGCCGAGGCACCCTCCGCAGTGGAGCCCGGCATCTACCGCAGTTCCGCGCATGAGGACAGCTCTCGGCGACACCCGCACCACCGTGCACGGGGCGCGCTACCAGGCGGCAGAAAGGCAAGGACCGTGGTGTCCACGGTCACCTCCGACAAGCCTGCGGCGGCTGAGACGTCTGCGACGTCCGAAACATCCGAAACACCTGCGACGTCCCAGAACTCCGCGGAGAACACCGGCCGGGTCGGGAAGCCCCGCAAGCGGGCCGGAAAGCGGGCGGCCGGTTACGGCCGGCTGCTGCGCACACCCGGCGCACTGTCGTTCCTGCTGCCCGGCTTCGCCGCCCGGCAGCCGTTCGCGATGCTGACGATCGGCATCGTCCTGCTCGTCCAGCACACCACCGGCTCGTACGGCAGCGCCGGTGCCGTCGCCGCCGCCACCGGCGTCTCGATGGCGCTGTTCGCCCCGCAGAGCGGCAAGCTCGCGGACCGCTTCGGCCAGCGCGCCGTCCTGATCCCCGGCGTCCTGATCCACTCCGCCGCCGTCGCCACGCTGACCGCGCTCGCCCTGGCCGGCGCCCCGATGTGGGCGCTGTTCCTCGCCGCCGTGCCGGCCGGTGCCTCGGTGCCGCAGATCGGCCCCATGGTGCGTGCCCGCTGGGCGGCGAAGCTGGAGGGTTCGCCGCTGATGTCCACCGCGGCGGCCTTCGAGTCGGTGACGGACGAGTTCACGTTCGTCGTCGGCCCGGTGCTCGCGACGGCGCTGTGCACCGGCGTCCACCCCGCCGCCGGTCTGATCGCCGAAGCCTCGCTGACGCTCTTCGGCGGCCTGTTCTTCGCCGCCCAGCGGCGCACCCAGCCCGCCCACGGCCTGGTCGCGGCGGCCTCCGCCGGACCGCGCGTCTCGGCGCTCTCCATCCCCGGCGTCCGGGTCCTGGCCATCGCCTTCCTGGGCATCGGCTCGGTCTTCGGCGGCATGCAGGTCTCCCTGACCGCGTTCTCCGAGGAGATCGGCAACCCCGGCGCCAACGGTCTGCTGTACGGGATCTTCGCCGCGGGCAACATGCTCGCGGGCATCGCGTGCGGCGCCGTCGCCTGGAAGATCGGCCCGCGCAAGCGCCTGATCCTGGGCTACGCCGGACTGACCGTGGCGGCCTCGCTGCTCTGGTCCGTCCACTCCGTGGCGCTGCTCGGCGCCCTGGGCCTGGTGGTCGGCCTGTGCATCGCCCCGGCCCTGATCACCGGCTACACCATCGTCGAGACCCTGGTCCCCGCCAACGCCCGGACCGAGGCGTTCACCTGGCTCACGGGCGCGGTGGCCCTCGGCCAGGCCGCCGCCGTCACGGTCGCCGGCCGGCTGGCCGACGCGCACGGCGCGAGCACCGGATTCCTGGTGCCGCTGGTGGGCACGGCGCTCGCGCTGGCCACGCTCCTCGCGCTGCGCTCGCGCCTGGCGCCCCAGGCGTCCGGACGGGTCGCCGCACGTGGTATCGGTCACCGAGTGCCGGTGACGGTGGACTGATCCCGCGGAATAGGTCACTATGGATCGTCGTTAGCACTCGATGAGTGTGAGTGCCAGGAGGAAGACAGTGCCGACCTACCAGTACCAGTGCACCGAGTGCGGCGAGGGCCTCGAGGCGGTGCAGAAGTTCACCGATGACGCGCTGACCGAGTGCCCGAGCTGCAAGGGACGCCTCAAGAAGGTGTTCTCGGCGGTCGGCATCGTGTTCAAGGGCTCCGGGTTCTACCGCAACGACAGCCGCGGCTCGTCGTCCAGCAGCTCGCCGGCCTCGTCGTCGAAGCCGTCCACGGCTTCCACCTCCGCTTCGTCGTCCTCGGACGCGAAGCCGGCCGCGTCGTCGAGCACGACGTCCAGCACGTCGAGCGGCTCCAGCTCGGCGAGCTCGGCCGCCTGAGCCTCCGTCTTTCGAGAAGCATCCTCCGGAAGCCCCACCGCTGTGCGCGGTGGGGCTTCCGGCGTTCGGGGCACCGATCTGCCCTTAGTCCCCCTCACGGGTGAGTGAGTTGTCCACAGGAGCCGGACCGTCCACAGGCCGGAGCGGGAGGAGCGCGAAGCCGGGAAGGTGGGGAGCGGCTCTTCGGATCTCCTGACAGGTGGTGTTCGCGATGACGACCTTCCCCGGCCACACCCGGCCGCACTCCCCCGGCGACAGCCACGGCTATGCCGGGCCGCACTCCCCCAGCCACGCCCCCGGAGGCTTCACCCACCCCCATGGGCCGGTCCGGCCCGACCCGGACAGCCGGGCCCGGCCCCCCTCCCTCTCGCCCGTTCCGGCGACGTGCGGTGTTCCGCAGTTCGAGCCTCTACGCGTGCGGGGCCGGCGACAGCGTCTGCGACGGGCCCTGCGGCGCAGGAGGCGTGCGCCCGCCGCCGTGCTGGCACTGACCGCGGCAGCGCTGGCGGTGGCCGGAGCCGGGGAGGTGTCCGCGGATCCTCCGCCGCACCGGGAGGCGCGGGAGCGGCCCCGGCCTCCCGCGGTGCGGCTCGTGTCCGCTCCGGTACGGATCGCCGACGCGGCGGCCGTGGCACTGCTGCGGCCCGGTGACCGCGTCGACGTGATCGCGGCGCCGGACTCGGCGACGGGCGAGGCGGGGAAGCCGCGTGTGGTCGCCACGGCCGCCCGGGTGGCCGACGTCCCGCGCCCGGGTGGGACCGGTCCGGGCGGTGGGACTGGTCCGGACGGTGGGACTGGTCCCGACGGTGGGGCACTGGTGGTCCTGTCCGTGCCGCGGGCGACGGCGACGGCTCTGGCCGGTGCGGGGATGACGTCCCAACTGGCGGTGACCCTGTGCTGATTCGTACGGGCAGCGTGCCAAGTAGCCGGTCCGGGTGTACCGATTGGACGCCTCCACGCCGGTCACGGCCTAATGGCTCCGTCAACCGCACACGCGACGAAAGGCATCCGGGTGACCCCGAAGAAGGAGAGCGTACTGGCGGGCTTCAAGGCCTTCCTGATGCGCGGGAACGTGATCGACCTGGCGGTGGCGGTCGTCATCGGCGCCGCGTTCACCAACATCGTGAACTCGGTGGTGAAGGGGGTCATCAACCCTCTGGTCGGCGCCTTCGGGACCAAGGACCTGGAGAGCTACAAGTCCTGTCTCAAGGCACCGTGCGCCATGGTGGACGGCGAGATGCAGGGCATCGAGATCCAGTGGGGTCTGGTCCTCAGCTCGATCCTGAGCTTCCTGATCACCGCGGCCGTCGTCTACTTCCTGATGGTCCTGCCGATGGCGAAGATCCTGGCCAAGCGGGCGGCGCACGAGAAGGCGAAGGAGGGCGTCCAGGAGACCATCGAGGTCAGCGAGCTGGAGGTCCTCAAGGAGATCCGGGACGCGCTCGTGGCGCAGCGCGGCGGGGACGGTGGCTCCGGCGGCACGCCGGGCGGCACGACGGGTGTGGGCCCGGGCGGCGGCTCAGGCGCCGGGGGCGGCACGGGGGCGCACATCACCCCCTAACCGACGGCTCGCGCCGGTGTCAGAGGTGGTGCGGCGGCTTCTCGTCGAGGAAGCGCGCGAGATCGGCGGCACTGTCACCGCCGTGAGGAGGCCGCTCGCCCCACCCACGGTCCGTGTCGTCCGCGGACTGCTGGTCCAGCGGATCATCGAAGATCAGTGCCGGCTTCGGTCGCGGTCGTGGATCGTCGTCGGACTGCTTCGCGTTGCGCGGGCCGTGGGTGGGGGCGGTGCTCATACGTCCAGGGTACGCCCGGAATTCGGCCTCGCACCCGGGTGATCGGCGGTCCTTCGGGCCGAGCACCCCCGGCCCGAGAGGACCAGGAACGCCAGCCCCATGATCTCCGGGCCCGCGGCGATCGCCGGCCCCACGACTGCCGAGCACGACGGTCGGGCGAGGGCCGGTCGGGGCGCCGGAGCGGAGGGGCGTGGTACGCAAGGGCCATGACGAAGCACGACGCACGCGACTCACTCGACGCGCTCACGGACGTGAGCGGCCTCCGGGTCGGCCACGCGCGCGTGGCCGGGCCGGGCGCGCTCAGCGGCACCACCGTCGTCCTCGCGCCGGAGGGCGGAGCCGTGGCGGCCGTGGACGTACGCGGCGGGGGACCCGGCACACGCGAGACCGACGCGCTCGACCCGCGCAACGTCGTCCAGCGGATCGAGGCAGTGGTCCTGACCGGCGGCAGCGCGTACGGCCTGGACTCGGCGGCCGGTGTGATGGCCTGGCTGGAGGAGCGGGGCCGAGGGGTACGCGTGGGGCCCGACCCCTCGCACGTGGTCCCGGTGGTCCCCGCCGCCTGCGTCTTCGACCTGGGCCGCGGCGGGGACTTCACCGCCCGCCCGGACGCGGCGACGGGGCGCGCGGCGGTGGAGGCGGCGGCGGCGACGGAGCTCCGCGCGCGCGTGGAGACCGGGGCGGTCGGCGCGGGCACCGGAGCCGTCGTCGGCGGGCTCAGGGGCGGGGTCGGTACGGCGAGCACGCTCCTGGCCTCGGGCATCACCGTCGGCGCCCTGGTCGTGGTCAACGCGGTGGGCTCCGCCGTCGACCCCGAGACGGGCGTGCTGTACGGCCGGTACTTCCAGGGCCGCCCGGAATATCCGGAGCCGGCCGTCCACGAGGCGGCGCGGCGGCGCCTCGCCGAGGCGCAGGCGACCCACGCGGCGCCGCCCCTGAACACCACGCTCGCGGTCGTCGCCACGGACGCCGTCCTCACCCGCGCGCAGGCGCAGAAGCTCGCGGGCACGGCGCACGACGGCATCGCGCGCGCCGTTCGCCCCGTGCACCTGCTCAACGACGGGGACACCGTCTTCGCCCTCGCGACCGGGGAGCGGGAGCTGCCCGCCGAGGCGGGGCCGCTCGCCCTGAACGACCTCCTCGCGGCGGGCGCGGACACCGTGACCCGGGCGATCGTGCGGGCGGTCCTGGAGACGGCCGAGGGCGTGTCGGGCCCGGGCGGGGACTTCCCCTCGTACCGGGAGCTGTACGGCGGGGCCACCGGCCCCGACTCCCGCTGACCGGAAGGAAGTTGACGCCCGCGACGAGGAGGACGAGGGGGCGCGCGGGAACTTCGGGTACGCCCCCGCCGTTTTCCCGAACGCCGGACACGATGTCAGACCCAGGCACTACGTTAAGCAAGCATCAAGTGACATGCGGCGACGGCCTGGAGACCCTCTTGAACGATCCGCGGGATTCTCACGATCCGTACGAGACGACCGAGACGCACGTTGAGCGGCTCCTCGGCCGGGCGCTCAACTCCTTCGATCTGCCCGACACTACGGTCGAGCGCCTGGAGACGGCGCTCGCCCACTCCAGCGCGCTGTACTCCTCGCACCACAGCGCGTCACTGCACCGCTCCATGTACCGGCACACGTATCTGCTCGCCGACGGCACGGCCCTGACCCTGTGGGAGCTGGTCCACAACACGGGCCGGGGCCGAGCCGAGCACCACGAGCTGTACGCGGAGGAGGACGAGGTCCGCCTCGCCGCGTCACGGCTGCTGCCGACCGGCCTGGACCCGGGCTGGGACGTGGAGCGCTCGGACGGGTTCGACCTCGACGACGAGGGCGACCTGGAGTCGCTGAACGCGCTGCTGGCCCGGCCGATACCGGCCCAGCCCCGGATGTACGTCTCGGACAACTCCGCGGACCACGCGCGCCGGGTGCTGCGGCGCGCGGAGAACGCGGACAGGCCCGGCGAGGGGACGGCGCGGCGGCTTCGGCTGGCGTTCGCGCACCACATCACGCAGGCGTTCGGCCGCCAGTGCCCGGCGGAGAGCCGCCGGGGCGCCGGATTCACGCTCTACGAGCACGCGTTCCTGCTGCTCGACGGCAGCGAGTTGAGCCTGTGGGAGGTCGAGCACACGGCGACACCGGACGGCCGCCACATGTGCGAGGTGTACGAGAACGAGCGAGCGGCCCGCGACGCGATGGAGCACCGGTCGCGGGTGCGCTGAGGAAAGCGGAGGACCGGCCACCGCGGTAGGTGGCCGGTCCACGGGTCAGGCCGCCACGGCGACCTTCGTGTCGGTGCCGGCCGTCTCCGGGCTGTCGCTCGGGGCGGGCTCGGGGGTCGGTCGGCGTGCGCCCTTGAGGAGGACGACCAGGGCGGCGCTGACGAGCGTGCCCGCCACGATCGCGACCAGGTAGAGCAGCGGGTTGCCGATCAGCGGGATCACGAAGATGCCGCCGTGCGGGGCCCGCAGGGTGCACTCGAAGAGCATCGACAGAGCGCCGGTGACCGCGCCGCCCGCCATCGCCGACGGGATGACCCGCAGCGGGTCGGCCGCGGCGAACGGGATGGCGCCCTCGCTGATGAACGAGGCACCGAGGACCCAGGCGGCCTTGCCGTTCTCCCGCTCGGTCTTGGTGAACAGCTTCCCGCGCACGGTCGTGGCGAGCGCCATCGCGAGCGGCGGGACCATTCCGGCGGCCATCACGGCGGCCATGACCTTGAGGGAGCCCTCGTTGGGGTTGGCGAGGCCGCCCACAGCGAAGGCGTACGCGACCTTGTTGACCGGGCCGCCCAGGTCGAAGCACATCATCAGGCCCAGGATCACGCCCAGGATGATCGCGTTGGCGCCGGAGAGGCCGGACAGCCAGTCGGTCAGCGCCTTCTGGAGGCTCGCGATCGGCTTGCCGATCACCAGGAACATCAGGAAACCGACGACGATCGAGGACAGCAGCGGGATCACCACCACCGGCATGATGCCCCGCAGAGCGGTGGGCACCTTCACCCTCTGGATGGCGAGCACCGTGCCACCGGCGATCAGACCCGCGGCGAGACCGCCGAGGAAACCGGCGTTGATGGTGAGCGCGATGGCACCGCCGACGAAGCCGGGGACGAGACCGGGCCGGTCGGCCATGCCGTAGGCGATGTAACCGGCGAGGACCGGGACGAGGAAGCCGAACGCGAGGCCGCCGATCTGGAACATCAGGGCGGCCCAGCTGTCGGCCTGGCCCCAGGCGAAGTACTCGGCGACCGAGGGCGCCTTGTCGATGTCCCAGCCGCCGACGGCGAACCCGAGGGCGATGAGCAGGCCGCCGGCGGCGACGAACGGCACCATGTAACTGACGCCCGACATCAGCCACTTGCGGAGCTTGGTGCCGTAGCCCTCGTGGGGCTCGCCCGCGTTCTCGACGGGCGTGCCGTGCTTCGCGGCGGCGGTGACCTCGCCGCGCGCGGCCTTCTCCCTGACCTCGGCGATCAGTTCGGCGGGCCGGTTGATGCCGGCCTTGACGCCGACGTCGACGGTGGGCTTCCCGGCGAACCGCTCCTTGTCCCGGACGGGCACGTCGTGCGCGAAGATGACGCCGTCGGCCGCCGCGATGACGGCGGGGTCGAGCCGGGTGAACCCGGCGGACCCCTGCGTCTCGACGACGACCTCCGCCCCGGCGGCCGGACCGGCCTTCTCCAGGGACTCGGCGGCCATGTAGGTGTGGGCGATACCGGTGGGGCAGGAAGTGACGGCCACGATCCGGAAGACCGGCGCGGACTTGTCACCGGCCGCGCCCGCCGACTCCCCGGCGGGCGCGTCGCCCGCGCCGCGCGGGGCGGCCGGGGAAGCCGGGGCCGTCCCGTCGGCGGCGTCCGCGTCGCCCGCGCCCCCGGGGCCGGTCTCTACGGAGCCCGTCGGCGCGGCGGCCGTTCCCTCCTCCGCGCGGACCACGGGCTCCTCGCCCGAGACGGGCTCGGTGGCAGACGCCGAGGCGGGCGCCGGGGCACGCCCCGCGCCAGCTACCTCGCCGGTGGCAGACGCCGAGGCGGGCGCCGTTGCAGGCCCGGCAGCGGGCTCCGGGACGGACCCCTCCACGGACCCCGCCCCAGCCACCTCCCCGGCGGCGGCCGTACCGCTCACCGCCCCGCCGGGAGTGGCGTCGCCCCCGGCGGTCGTACCGCTCACCGCCCCAGGGGTGGCGTCGCCCGCGATCAGGGCCGCCGCCTGCGCCGCCGAGGTCGCCCCGCGCAGCGCCCCCGTGAACTCCTCGTTCATCAGCTGGCGCGCCAGGGACGACAGGATCGTCAGGTGGGCGTCGTCGGCGCCCGACGGGGCCGCGATCAGGAAGATCAGGTCCGCCGGGCCGTCCGGGGCGCCGAAGTCGACGCCCTCGCGCGAGCGGCCGAAGGCCAGGGTCGGCTCGGTGACGTGCGCGCTGCGGCAGTGCGGGATGCCTATGCCGCCGTCCAGGCCGGTCGGCATCTGGGCCTCGCGGGCGGCGACGTCCGCCAGGAAGCCGTCGAGGTCGGTCACCCGGCCAAGCCCGACCATGCGCTCCGCGAGCGAGCGGGCCGCCGCTTCCTTCGTGCCGACGGACAGGTCGAGATCGACCAGGTCCGCGGTGATCATCTTGCTCATCGCGGGCTCCCTTGCTCGCTGAGTACTCGGTCGAGGGGTACGTCCGCGGTCACGGTGACCGCCGACGGATTCAGATCGGCAGGCGTCGGCATCTCGCTGCCCGGCAGCTGGACCGCCGCGGCGCCGTGTGCCACCGCCGCCGCCAGGGCGTCGGGCCCTTCGCCGCCCGCCGTGAGAAATCCGGCCAGGGAGGCGTCACCCGCGCCCACGTTGGAGCGGACCGCCTCCACGGACGCCGTGCCGTACCAGGTGCCGGTGTCCGACACCAGCAGCTGGCCGTCCGCGCCCAGGCTCGCGAGCACCGCGCCCGCGCCCCGCTCCCGCAGCTCCTCCGCCGCCTTCACGGCGTCGCCGACGGTGGCCAGCGGACGGCCCACGGCCTCCGCCAGCTCCTCCACGTTCGGCTTGACGACGTCCGGCCGGGCGGCGAGCGCCGCGAGGAGCGAGGGCCCTGAGGTGTCGAGCGCGATCCGGGCGCCCGCGCCGTGCGCGCGGGTGACCAACTCGGCGTACCACTCGGGCGCGAGGCCCCGGGGCAGGCTGCCGCAGCAGGCGATCCAGTCCGCGGCGGGCGAGTACGCGCCGACCGTGGCGAGGATCGTCTCGGACTCCTCGGCGTTCAGCTCCGGCCCCGGCGCGTTGACCTTGGTCAACGTCCCGTCCGGTTCGGCGAGGGCGATGTTGGAACGGGTGTGTCCGGCGACCGGCACCGGCGCCACCTCGATGCCCTGTCCGGCGAGGAGCTGGGCGACCAGCGCGCCGGGGGCTCCGCCGAGCGGGACGACGGCGACCGTACGGTGCCCGGCGGCGGCCACGGCCCGGGAGACGTTGACGCCCTTGCCCCCGGGGTCCATCCGCTCGGCGGAGGCACGGAGCACCTCGCCGCGGTCCAGGGCCGGTACTTCGTACGTCCGGTCCAGCGACGGGTTGGGGGTGACGGTGAGGATCATGCGCGTACGACTTCCGTTCCCGCGGCCTCGATCGCCGCGGCGTCCTCGGGGCTGAGCCCGCTGTCGGTGATGAGCAGGTCGACGTCGGCGAGGTCTCCGAAGCGGGCGAAGTGCTCCTGGCCGTGCTTGGCCGAGTCGGCGAGCAGCACGACCCTGCGGGCGGAGGCGACGACGGCCCGCTTGACGGCGGCCTCGGCGAGGTCGGGGGTGGTGAGACCGTGTTCGGGCGAGAAGCCGTTGGCGCCGAGGAAGGCGACGTCGGCGCGGATCTCCCCGTACGCCCGCAGCGCCCACGCGTCCACGGCGGCGCGGGTGCGGTGCCGGACACGCCCGCCGACGAGATGGAGATCGATGCCGGGGTGGTCGGCGAGGCGGGCGGCGACGGGCAGGGCGTGGGTGACGACGGTCAGCCCGCAGTCGAGTGGGACGTCGGCGGCGAGCCGGGCGACGGTGGTTCCCGCGTCGAGGACCACGCTTCCCGCCTCGGGCAGTTCGGCGAGGGCGGCCCGGACGATCCGGTCCTTCTCGTCGGCGGCGGTGGACTCGCGTTCGGCGAGGTCGGGCTCGAAGTCGAGCCGCCCGGCGGGTATCGCGCCCCCGTGCACCCTGCGGACGAGTCCGGCCCGGTCGAGGGCCTTGAGGTCGCGCCGTACGGTCTCGGCGGTGACCTGGAACTCCTCGGCGAGGGAGAGGACGTCGACGCGTCCGCTCTCGCGGGCGAGCCGCACGATCTCTTGCTGTCGCTCGGGTGCGTACATGTGGCTTTACGTCCATTCCATGCCCGAACCTGTGGTTTCACGAGCAGGCTACGCCCGCGTGTCGGCGAAGTAAACACACTCGGGCATACGGACGGACACGATCGGGCAACGGAGGACAGCGCAAGACCCCCGGTGAGGGACAACAGCGGAAGGCCCGGGTCCCTCGGACCCGGGCCTCCTCGATACGTCACCGGTTCACCGGTTCACCGGTTCAGTGAATGAGCGCCGGCTCCTTCGCGAGCTCTTCCACCGGCTCGCCCTCCTCCGCCGCTTCCGCGCCCTCCACATGCTGCTTCGGCTTCGCCGGCAGGGCGAACATCAGCAGGAAGATCGCGACGAGCACCGCCACCACCCACCCCAGCGCGTTCTGGAACGCGTCCGCGAACGCCGTCCCGATCTCCCCCGGAGCCCCCGCCAGCCGCTCCTCGTCGATCACGCCGTAGAAGACGACCGAGACCAGACCCAGCCCGAGCGCGTTGCCCATCTGTCCGGTCGTGTTGATGAGACCCGACGCCGAACCGGCGTGCTCCCTCGGTACGTCCGAAAGCACCGCGTCCGTCAGCGGGGCGACGATCAGCCCCATGCCCAGGCCCATGATCACCAGGGGCGCGATCATCTGCCAGGAGTGGATGGAGGTGCCGTACCGCCCGGCCTCCCAGAGGTAGAGCAGCACACCCGCCGCCATCGTCAGCGCGCCCGCCTGCAGCACCTTCCGGCCGAAGCGCGGCACCAGCTTCTGCACCGACAGGCCCGCCGCCACCGAGACGGCGATCGAGAACGGCACCCCGGTCAGCCCCGCCTTGAGCGGGCTCCAGCCCAGTCCGATCTGCATGTACAGCGTCCAGACCAGGAAGAAGATGCCCATCACGACACCGAAGGTCAGCTGCACCGCGATACCGGCCGCGAAGCTCTTCACCTTGAACAGCGACAGCTCGACCAGCGGCGAACCGTCCTTCCTCGTCTTGTACTTCTCGTACGCGACGAGCGCGCCGAACACGACGAGGCTGCCGGCCATGCACAGGTGACCCCACAGCGGCCAGTCCAGCTCACGGCCGCGCGTCAGCGGATAGATCAGCATCAGCAGCGCGAGGGTGACGAGCAGGACGCCGACCAGGTCGAGGCGGAGCGCCTTGGGAGCCTTGGACTCGGTGATGAACCTACGGCCCAGGATCAGGCCCGCGATGCCGACCGGCAGGTTGATCAGGAAGATCGGCCGCCACTCCAGGCCGAAGAGGTTCCACTGCGTCAGCAGCGCGCCGAGCAGCGGCCCCGACACGGCGCCCAGACCGATGATCGCGCCGAACATCCCGAAGACCTTGCCGCGCTCGTGGGCGGGGAAGGTGACATGGACGATCGACAGGACCTGAGGCACCATCATCGCCGCCGCCGCGCCCTGGAGGAGGCGGGAGGCGACCAGCATCTCCGGGTTCACGGCGAAGCCGCAGAGGGCGGACGCGAGGGTGAAGGCCCCCGTGCCCAGCAGGAACAGCCGCCTGCGGCCGTAGATGTCACCGAGCCGGCCTCCGGTGATCAGGCCGGCGGCAAACGCGAGGGCGTACCCGGCGGTGATCCACTGGATGGCTCCGAACGAGGCGCCGAGGTCGCGCTCGATGCTCGGGATCGCGATGTTGACGATCGTGGCGTCGACCAGGTCCATGAAGGCGGCGGTCATGACGATGGCGAGGGCGATCCATCGCCTGCGGTCGGTGCCGGGTCCGGCGGCGTCGTGTGAACTCATGGGATGAAGGTAGAAGTCATATAGGTCAGGTCGTGTCCTAGATGAGCGGCATCCTGGTGCCCATGACGGACACCCCCGCACGACTGCTGAATCTGCTGTCGCTCCTCCAGACGCCGCGCGAGTGGCCCGGCAGCGAGCTGGCCGAGCGGCTCGAGGTCTCGCCGCGCACGATCCGCCGGGACATCGACCGGCTGAGGGAGCTGGGCTACCCGGTCGAGGCGTCGAAGGGCGCGGTGGGCGGATACCGCCTGGTGGCCGGTACGGCCATGCCGCCGCTGCTCCTCGACGACGAGGAGGCCGTGGCCATCGCCGTGGGCCTGCGAGCGGGCGCCGGCCATGCGATTGAGGGCGTGGAGGAGGCGTCGGTACGGGCTCTGGCGAAGCTGGAGCAGGTCCTGCCGTCCCGGCTGCGGCACAGGGTCTCCACGCTGCAGAACGCGACGATGCCGCTGACTCGGGGCGACGGGGCGACGGTCGCCCCGTCCACGCTGACGGCCCTCGCGGGGGCGGTGACGGGGCAGGAGAGGCTGCGCTTCGGTTACCGCGCCGGGGACGGTACGGAGTCGAAGCGGCTGGTGGAGCCGTACCGGCTCGTGTCGACCGGGCATCGGTGGTATCTCGTCGCGTACGACCTGGGGCGCGAGGACTGGCGTACGTTCCGGGTCGACCGGGTGAGCGACCCGTTCGCCACGGGCGCCCGCTTCACGCCGCGCGAGCTGCCCGAGGGCGGGGCGGCGGAGTACATGACCCGCTCGATGGCGCGGGCCCAGCCGGATGTCGACCTGGACGTCGACTTCGCCGCCCCCGCCGAGTTCGTCGCGGCCCGGCTCCCCTCGCACCTGGCACCCACCGCCACGGGCCCGGACACCTGCCGCCTGCGCTCCCGTACGGCCGACTCCGTCGAATGGCTCGCGCTCCGCCTGGCCCTGGTCGACTGCGACTTCACGGTCCACGCGCCGGACGCGCTGGTGACGTACGTGAGGGACCTCGCGGCCCGTCTGGCGTCGTCGGTGGCATCGGTGGCCTGAGAGGCGGTGTGACGCGCACACGGTGAGACGCGCGCACGGGTGAGACGCGCTCACGGGCCCCAGGACCCGTGGCCCCGGTCTGCCGGCGGTCGCTCCCCGGGCCTGTCCGCGGCCTGTCCGGCGGGTCGGGGCCGGACAGGTCCGGTCCTAGGCCACCGCGTCGAATCCGGTGTCGCGGGCCATCTTCTTCAGTTCCAGCAGCGCGTGCTTCTCGATCTGGCGGATGCGCTCGCGCGTCAGGCCGTGCTCCTTGCCGACCTCCGTCAGCGTGCGCTCCCGGCCGTCCTCGATGCCGTACCGCATCCGGATGATCGAGGCCGTGCGGTGGTCGAGCTTGTCGATCAGGTCGTCGAGCTCCTCGCTGCGCAGCAGCGTGAGCACCGACTGCTCCGGCGAGACCGCCGAGGTGTCCTCCAGCAGGTCGCCGAACTGCGTCTCGCCCTCGTCGTCCACCGACATGTTCAGCGAGACCGGGTCCCGCGCCCAGTCGAGGACGTCCACGACGCGCTCCGGCGTCGAATCGAGCTCCGCCGCGATCTCCGCCGGCTCCGGCTCACGGCCGTTCTCGCGGTTGAACTCGCGCTGGACGCGCCGGATCCGTCCCAGCTCCTCCACCAGGTGGACGGGGAGCCGGATCGTGCGGGACTGGTCGGCTATGGACCGCGTGATGGCCTGACGGATCCACCACGTGGCGTACGTGGAGAACTTGAAGCCCTTGGCGTAGTCGAACTTCTCGACCGCGCGCACCAGGCCGGCGTTGCCCTCCTGGATCAGGTCGAGCAGGGGCAGTCCGCTGCGCGGATAGCGCCGGGCCACCGCGACGACGAGGCGGAGGTTGGACTTGATGAAGAGGTCCTTGGCACGCTCGCCCGCGGCGACGAGCGCCTCGAGCTCCTCACGGGACGCTCCGGCCGCGTCGCTCTCGACCTCTCCGTCGAGGATCTGCTGGGCGTACACACCCGCCTCGATGTCCTGGGAGAGCTCGACCTCCTTGGCGGCGTCGAGCAGGGGCGTACGCGCGATCTCGTCGAGGTACATGCCGACCAGGTCGCGGTCGGCGATGTCCCCGCCCACGGCGCGAACACTGCTTGCCCTCGAGCTGCTGCCGCTGGAGGCGGACGAACGACGGGCGACGGCACGGGTTGCCATGCGTGCTCCCTTGCTGAGTAGGTCGCGACACCCTTACGGGTGCCCTGCATCCGACGGAAACAACGACTGGAATCGGGACAGAATTCCCACGCACCGCATCGATTTTCGCGATCATGCAGTACCCTGTGCCGCCGCCGGGGCGCTCGCATAGCGCCGGAGCGGGCAGATGCGCAGGTCAGCTCGGTGCGGAGGCTGGACGCCGCGCCCGCCGACGGAAGAACCGTCGCGTCCGCCACGCCCGTGAAGACGAGGCCCGCCCTCTTCTGGTTGCTCTTGCGCTTCTCTTCCGGTTGCTCCGCTGGTTGCTCCGCGTCGGCCCGGGCGCGGGCGGGTCAGCCGAACTGCACGGAGCGCTTGGCGAGGCCCATCCAGAAGCCGTCGATGACGCTCCGGCCGCCGTCCAGGTCCCCCGCCGCGTCCGCGGCGCCCAGCGTCACGAAGAGTGGCGCGAAATGCTCGGTGCGGGGATGGGCGAGACGGCCGGCCGGGGAGGTGTGCGCGAAGTCGAGGAGCGCGTCGACGTCCCTCGCCTCCAGCGCCCGGCGCCCCCAGTCGTCGAACTCCGCCGACCAGCCCGGCACCCCGCCGCCCGGGTGCCGCAGAGCCGCCAGGTTGTGGGTGAAGAAGCCGCTGCCCACGATCAGCACCCCTTCGTCCCGCAGCGGCGCGAGCCTGCGCCCGATCTCCATCAGCTTCGTCGGGTCGAGGGTCGGCAGGGAGATCTGGAGTACGGGAATGTCGGCGTCCGGGAACATCTCCACCAGCGGTACGTACGCGCCGTGATCGAGGCCCCGGTCGGGGACGTCCTGCACCGGCATGCCGGGCCCTTGCAGCAGCTTGCGCACGGACGCGGCGAGCGCGGGGGCGCCGGGGGCCGGGTAGCGCACGCGGTAGTAGTGCTCGGGGAAGCCCCAGAAGTCGTACACGAGCGGCACGGTCTCGGTGGCGCCGAGGGCGAGCGGCGCCTCCTCCCAGTGGGCGGAGACCATCAGGATCGCCCGGGGGCGGGGCAGCCCGGCCGACCAGGCGGCGAGCTCGCCGGGCCAGACGGGGTCGTCGGCGAGTGGCGGGGCACCGTGCGAGAGGTAGAGGGCGGGCATCCGTTCGAGCGTGGCGTCCATGACGACCGCCTCCCAGAAATTTCGGCGAGCGCGAAGTGCTTTAAGGTTCAAGCTCATCTGACATGACAAGCCTAGACCCCATTTAGTTCAACTTTCAAGAATGAGTCGTAGGATAGATACATGACCTACGCATCCAAGGGCGAGCCCCGCTGGCTCAGCGACGCGGAGCAGGGCGTCTGGCGCGCATACCTCCACGCCACCACCCTCCTCGAGGACCACCTCGACCGCCAGCTCCAGCGCGACGCCGGGATGCCGCACATCTACTACGGACTCCTCGTCCAGCTCTCCCACGCGCCCCGGCGGCGGCTGCGGATGACCGAGCTGGCCAAGGGTGCCAAGATCACCCGCTCCCGGCTCTCGCACGCGGTGGCCCGCCTGGAGAAGAACGGCTGGGTCGCGCGCGAGGACTGCCCCTCCGACAAGCGCGGGCAGTTCGCCCACCTCACGGACGAGGGCTTCGCGGTCCTGGAGCGGACCGCGCCCGGCCATGTCGCCGCCGTACGGCAGGCGATGTTCGACCGGCTCACACCACGGCAGGTGGAGCAGCTCGGGGAGATCATGCGGGTGATGGCGGAGGGCCTGCAGCCCTCGGACCCGAACGCGGACCTGCCCTGGCTCCGCTGAGGAACCAGGGCAGGCGGCGTGCACGATGACGACCGGGCTCAGTGCACGATGACGGGGATCTTCACCTCGTCCTCGACGCCCTCACCGGTACCAGCGCCGGTGCCGTTGCCGGTGCCGGACCCGGCGGCCGCCCCGGCCCCCGGCTTCCCGGTGTTGATGAAGGTGACGGCGATCGCCGCCGAGACGACCAGGATGCCGACCGCCCACCAGATGGCCGCCGCGTAGCCCTCGACCATGCCCTGGAGCTGGAGCAGCTGCTGGGCGGCCGGGGTGGTGGCGCCGGCCGCGTTGTCGGTGAGGAACGCGGTCGTGGCCGAGGCGGCGATCGTATTCAGCAGGGCCGTACCGATGGCGCCGCCGACCTGCTGCGAGGTGTTGACCATGGCGGAGGCCACACCTGCGTCCCGCGGGTCCACGCCGTGCGTCGCCAGCGACATCGCCGGCATGAACGCCGTGCCCATGCCGAGGCCGAGCAGCAGCTGCGCGGGCAGGATCAGACCGGCGTAGGAGGTGCCGATCTCCAGCTGCGTGAGCAGCAGCATGCCGGCGCCCGCGGTCAGGAAGCCGGGGCCCATCAGCCAGCGCGGGGGGACCCGCGTCATCAGCCGCGTACCGATCTGGGTGGAGCCGACGATCATGCCCGCGATCATCGGGAGGAACGCGAAGCCCGTCCTGACCGGCGAGTACCCCTTCACGATCTGGAGGTAGTACGTCAGGAAGAGGAACAGGCCGAACATCGCGATGACGGCGAGACCGAGGGAGAGGTAGACACCGCCGCGGTTGCGCTCGGTCAGGACGCGCAGGGGCAGCAGCGGGGACTTCACCTTCGCCTCGGTGAGCACGAACGCGGCCAGCAGCACGGCCGAGCCGACGAAGAGGCCGATGGTGGTGGCGTCGGACCAGCCCTCGGACTCGGCGCGGGTGAAGCCGTAGACGAGCGTGACCAGGCCGAGCGTGGACAGGACGACGCCCGGGATGTCGAGCGGCGAGCGGTTGCGGCCGCCGGCCGGCTCACGGATCACGAGGTACGCGCCGACGGCGGCGACGATCGCGAAGGGGATGTTGACGAAGAAGGTCCAGCGCCAGTTGAGGTACTCGGTGAGGAAGCCGCCGAGGATCAGACCCACGGCGCCACCGCCACCGGCGATCGCTCCGTAGATGCCGAACGCCTTGGCGCGCTCCTTGGTGTCGGTGAACATCACCGCGAGCAGCGACAGCGCGGCCGGCGCGAGCAGCGCGCCGAAGGCACCCTGGAGCGCGCGGGCGCCCAGCATCAACGCCTCACCGGTCGCGGCCCCGCCGAGCGCGGAGGCGGCGGCGAAGCCGATCAGACCGACGACGAAGGTGCGCTTACGGCCCCACAGGTCGGCTATGCGGCCGCCGAAGAGGAGCAGACCGCCGAAGGCCAGGGCGTAGGCCGTGATGACCCACTGCCGGTTCCCGTCCGAGATCCCCAGGTCCTGCTGGGCGGAGGGCAGCGCGATGTTCACGATCGTCGCGTCGAGCACGACCATCAGCTGGGCGAGGGCGATGAAGACCAGCGCTTTCCAGCGCCTGGGATCTGTTTCGGACATGGGGGTAGCCACCTCTTGGTACGTAAAGGGAAAAACGGACGTACTGAGTGACGTGCTGGGTGACGTACTCAGTAAGGAAGTTGAGGAAGTCGACGGAGTTACGGGAGGACTGCCGTCATGGGCGGTCAGTCACCGCCCCGCAGATCCGCCAAGGTGGCGGCCGAGCCGGGCAGCACGGAGCGCGCGGGCGCTTCGAGGCCGTCCAGGAACAGCTGCAGATGACGGTGGACGAAGCGGTCCATGTTCAGGCAGGCGGTGCCGGGGAGCGGGCGGGTGAGCTGGGAGAGGGCCACCATCAGATCGCCGACGCCGACGTCGGCGCGGAGCCTGCCCGCCCGTTGCGCGCGGGCGACGAGGTCCTGGACGGCCTCCTCCAACCGCACGCGCTCGGCGTCCAGTTCGGGGTGGTCCTTGTCGAAGGTGCCGTCGAGCATGGGGCACAGGGCGCCGATCCGCTCGTCGGCGGCGGCGTGGGTGAAGCGGCGCAGCGCCTCGAAGGTGTCGGCCTCCTCCGCGACCGCCCGCTCCGCCAGCTCGGTGGTGCGGGACATGACGGAGACGACGACCTCCCGGATGAGCTCGGAGCGGTCCGGGAAGTTGCGGTAGAGCGTGGCGTTCCCGACGCCGGCGCGGCGCGCGATCTCGTCCAGGGGTACGTACGGGCCGAACTCGACGAACATCTCGCGGGCCGCGGCCACGATCCGCTCACGGTTGCGCAGCGCGTCGGCCCGCGGCCGCTGGGCGCGGCGGGCGGGTGCGGTGTCGGCGGTGCTGGTGCTCACGCCACGGCCTCCTTCGATGTTCCTTCGACGCTCCGGCGACGTTCTGGCCGCCTTCTGGCGACGGTCGTCGCCCACGCTTGCCGCTGATCCGGGGACTGGGTCCCCGTTTCCTCGGACACGGGCGTAAACGGGGAGGGACTCCCCGGTTATTTCCGCCCGGGCGCGTGACCTGGGTCACGCATGCCCGGGAGGCCGGAATACCCACGATCGGGCCACCCGGCGCGCGCCCCCGCACCTCTCGCCACAGGCTGATCGAACAGTGCGGCACGGATCACCCGTGGAACGGATCCTCAGGGAGGCGACCGTATGCAGCAGTCCAGCCGGCGGATACGCAGACCCGTCACCCTGGCCGCGGCGGCGGCCCTCGCGCTCGCCGCCCTGGCCTCCGCCAGCACGAATCTGCCCGGGCCGGCTCCGGCCTCGGCCGGGCCCGTGGCCACCACGCCCGGCAACTCGCCGCTCGAACCGTGCCGGATCGCGACGACGATGGGTGTGCAGATGTCGGAGGGGCTGCCCACCGCCCCCGGATACGCCCGCTCCACGGGCCGCCTCAGGGCCCTCAACCTGATGATCGACTTCCCGGACGCGCTCGGCGAGGGCACGGCGCTCGGCCGGTACGGCGAGTTCTTCCCCCAGACCACCGACTGGTTCCGCACCAGCTCCTACGGGCGGCTCAGCTACCACCCCGAGACCCCGATACGCGACTGGCTGCGGATGCCGAAACCGTTCTCCTCGTACGGGATAGAGCGCGGCGCACCGTACGAACCGGGCTATCGCTCGCTCGTCGAGGACATCGTCGGGGCCGCCGACCCGAAGGTGGACTTCAGCGCGTACGACCTGGTCAACATTTTGGTCACCCCGAACGCGGGGCCGTCGGCGCTCGACACCGTGCTGTCCGTCACCTTCTCGGGGAACGACGAGGCCCCCTACGCGGACGGGGTCCCGCTCTCGCACACGTCCTTCGTCTACAGCCGCCAGGACGACGGCTCGGGGACGTACGCCGACACCGGCTACCGGGTCCTGCCGCACGAGAACGGCCATGCCTTCGGGCTTCCCGACCTCTACACCGTGGACGGCGGCGGCACGGTCGGGCACTGGGACATCATGTCCGAGGACTGGGGGGCCAACAACG
The DNA here is from genome assembly GCF_044764755.1 of Streptomyces sp. NPDC093600. Lineage (NCBI taxonomy): Bacteria > Bacillati > Actinomycetota > Actinomycetes > Kitasatosporales > Streptomycetaceae > Streptomyces > Streptomyces sp. NPDC093600. The sequence continues at coordinate 141,940 of NZ_JBIWIU010000008.1, read as the reverse complement.
ACTTCCTCGGCTGGCACAAGTGGAAGCTGGGCTGGCTCGACAACCACCAGGTCGGCTGCGCGTCCCGGCCGGGCACCACCGAGTACGCGCTGACCCCGCTGGCCACCGCCGGGGGCCTGAAACTCGCCGTCGTACCGCTCTCCGGCACCTCCGGCTACGCCGTCGAGGTCCGCACCCAGGACGGCAACGACGAGGCCGTCTGCCGGCCGGGCGTGCTGATCTACCGCGTCGAGTCGGACGTCGACACCGGGCACGGCCCGGTGACGGTCGCGGACAGCAAGCGGGACAGCGGCGGCTGCACCCGGCGCCCGAACGTCCACGCGGAGCTCTCGGACGCTCCGTACCGGCCGGGCGAGACCTTCACGGACCGGGCGAACGGGATCAGGATCACGGTGCTCGACAAGGACGGGAAGGGTCGCTACCGCGTGCGGGTCACGCGGAGCTGATGCGGGCGGGGGCGGGGGCGCGCTTGCGGGGGGGCGCTTGCGGGGGGGCGCTTGCGGGGGGGGCGCTTGCGGCGGCCGGGTCCCGCGCGGCGTGTTCGAGGCTTCTACGCGAACGTGGTGGTGGCTCGCAGCTCGCGCTTGAGGATCTTCCCGGCGGGGTTGCGGGGCAGCTCGGTGTCCCGTACGACGATGTGCGCGGGCACCTTGAAGGCGGCGAGGGACGCGCCCACGTGCGCCCGCAGCTCGTCGGCGGTGACCGAGGCGCCCGCGCGCAGCCGTACGACCGCGGCGACCTCCTCGCCGAGCGCGGGGTGCGGCACTCCGAGGACGGCGGCGTCGACGACGTCGGGGTGGTCGTGGAGCACGGCCTCGACCTCGACGCAGTACACGTTCTCGCCGCCCCGGATCACCATGTCCTTGAGCCGGTCGACGACGGTGACGCGCCCCTCGCGCAGGTGGGCGAGGTCCCCGGTCCGGAACCAGCCGTCCTCGGTGAAGGCGTTCCGGGTGGCCTCCTCGTCGCGCCAGTAGCCCCGGAAGAGGGACTGCGCCCGGAGTTGGAGCTCGCCGACGCCGTCGGCGTCGGGCCGGTCGATCCGCACCTCCACGGCGGGGGCGGGCCGCCCCGCGCTGCGCGGGTGGGCGCGGTACTCGGCACCGAAGTTGGCGAGGACGCCGCCGCAGGTCTCGGTGAGGCCGTAGCCGTTGCGCGGCTCGACGCGGTCTCCGTAGCGGGCGGTGAGCCGGGCGACGAGCTCCGGCGGGGCGGCGGCCCCACCGGTGTTGAGCATGGTGAGGCTCTCCAGCGGATCGTCGGTGCGCTCGGCCAGGTCGAGCAGGTGCAGGGCGGTGGTGGGCACGCCGGCGTAGTGCGTGACGCGGTGCTCGCGGATGAGCTCAAGGGCCCGGGCGGGGTCCCACTTCCGCATGAGTACGAGGGAGCCGCCCGCGGCCATGACGGAGAAGAGGGAGGTGAAGGCGGCGACGTGGAAGAACGGGAAGGTGGTGAGTGAGACGGGCGCGGCGCCCTGGCCCGGGATCGCGCCGCGCGAGAGGGCGGAGGCGGCGGCGAAGTACCGCGGGTTCATCGCGGCCCCGGCCTGGGCGAGGTGGGTCGCGACGGCGCCCTTCGGCCGGCCGGTGGTCCCGGAGGTGTAGACGATGGTGGCGTCGTGCTCGGGCAGGACGTCGACGAGGGGTGGCCCGAGGTGGGGGTCGGTGTCGGGCACGTACGGCTGGAACCCCTCGGCCGCCTCCCCGTGGAAGACGATCCCCGGCACGCCGTGCTTCCGGGCCCAGCGCGCGACCCTGCCGACCCGTTCGCCGTCGACGAGAAGGATGCCGGGCGCACAGTCGTCGAGCGCGTACGTGAACTCCTCCTCGGTCCACCAGGCGTTGAGGGGGACGGCGACGAGCCCGGCGAGCTGGGCGGCCCAGAAGGCGATCTGCCACTCGGGGTGGTTTCGCATGGCGACGACGACCCGGTCTCCGGGCCGCAGGCCGTGCTCGTCGACGAAACTCCGGGCCAGGCCGCAAACGGCGTCGAAGAACTCCCGATAGGTCAGCGTCCCGCCCTCGGACACCAGGAACGGCCGGTCGCCGTACGCCCAGGTGACCTCCACGAACTCCCGCAGCGTGCGGGGCCCGTCGACATACACGCCGCCCTCGACGGCGAACGGCGCCCCGTCGGCGGTCAGCCGCACGTCGACGTCCCGCGCCACGCCCCCTCCGGACGACCCGGTGTGCGTCGCCACGACCACCCTCACCCCCTCGCTAAGCGCTTGCTCAGTTCCCACGGGGGACGCTATGCCGGACCTCCGGACCGGGTCAACCCTACGCATCACGCCCAGCCCTCGATCCGCTAGGCTGTGCCTGATCACCCACGCCTTCGTAGCTCAGGGGATAGAGCACCGCTCTCCTAAAGCGGGTGTCGCAGGTTCGAATCCTGCCGGGGGCACCAGACAAAAGGCCCCGGACCGATCATGGTCCGGGCCTTTGACATCCACTTCTGACATCAACGGCGTCGGTCACTGACGACAGGGACGCCGCTTCCTGAGCAGCCGGTCCATGTGGCTCATGGCCTCCCGCTGCGTGTCCTGCACGACGTGCGTGCAGACATCCATGGTGATGCTGATCTGGGAGTGCCCCAGGATCTCCATCACCACGCGGGGCGCGACCCCGGCCGCCGTGAGGAGCGTCGCCGTGCCGTGCCGGGCGTCGTGCAGCCGGATCACCCGGAGGCCGGCGGACCGGGCGACGCGGGTGAAGGACCGGTAGAGGTTCCGCCGCTCGACCGGGCGGCCGGTGCGGGTGGTGAAGACGTAGTCCGACTCGCGCCAGGTCTCCCCCGCTTTCGCCCGAGCCGCTACCTGCCGCATCCGGTGCCAGCGCAAGGGCGCGATGCAGAGCGCGGGCAGCGGGACGGCACGGCGACGACGGCTCTTGGGATCGTCGTCGTACAGCGCGCTCCGGCGGCGGCTGCACCTGCTGACGGACGTACAGCACTCGGCCGTCGAGGTCGACGTCCGACCAGCGCAGGCCCACGATCTCTCCCCGGCGGAGCCCCATGGCGGTGGCGAGCACGAAGGCCGCGTACAGCGGGCCCTTACGGGAGGCCGCCAGGAAGTCGAGCGTCTCGTCCAGAGTCCAGTGCTTCAGCTCGCGGTTGTCTGTGCGAGGAGGTCCGACGAGCTTGGCGACGTTCCGCGTGATCAGCTTCTCGCGGCACGCCGAGGAGAGCGCCGAACGCAGCACGCAATGTGCCTCCTTGACCGTCGCCGCAGTGGTCTTCCCCTCCAGGCGGACGAGGAAGCGGCGCACGTCGGCGACGCCGAGGGATTCGAGCCGTTTCGCGCCGAGGAGCGGCACCAGGTAGAACCGGACGTGCGCTTCGTACTTGTCGTACGTGCTGAGCTTGAGCCGGGGCTTGATGACGCTGTCCAGCCAGTACGGCAGCCATTCGGCGAGCCTGGCAGACCGGGTCGGCACGGGCACGCCTTGGCCGACCTTGTCGAGCAGTTCCCGGCGCTTGGCATCGCACTCGGCCCAGGTCTTGCCGTAGGCGAACTTGCGGGCGGGTGCCGTCCGGCTGAAGGACGTAGACCGCGCATTGGAAGCGGCCGTCCTTGCGCTTGGTGATGGTGCCGGCGCCGTTGGGGTCCCGCTTGCGTTGCTGGGCCATCAGGCCGCCGCCTCCAGTTCGTTGGTGATGTACTCGCACACCCGGGCCTGCACTGGCTGACGGACGAGGCCGAACACGAACGGGCCCTCGCCTACCTGACCAGCGGCACGGGGTACCAACTCACTCTCTACGACGAGAGCACCCGCTACGTGCTGCTGGCTTACCCGGCGGGAGCGACCCCATGAACGGGCCCACCCGCGGCTACTGGTGCGAATGCTGGACCGAGCAAGTCACCGGCACGGGAGGGCCAGCGCGTGTGGCCTCGTTCGGCGCATACTCGGCACCCCAGGCAGACCGATGGGTCGCCATCGCCCTCCGCACCATCTCACCGGCACTCGACTCCGACGCGTCGGACGAAGCGTGGACGTGGTTGCACGAAGAGCGCGCCGAGACCCGCAGAGCCCCGATGCGCTCCAAGCCCTGCACGGTGACCATGACCCATGCCGACGTCCGCATCACCTAGACGATCCGGCCCGTGCTCTTCCTGCCCCTCGTACACCGGCAGGACGCCGAACTCCCAGCATGTGCACACAGCTTCAAGCCCCACCGCGCAGACTGAGTTACAACTTTCTCTACTTGTTCAAGGCACCCGCCGCGCACGGCGCGGCGCGTGCGGCCCGTCGCCCGGGCCGCCGCTCCTGTCTTCGCCCCGCTCCGGCCCTGCCGCCGGCCGCACGCCTGACAGCGCGGGTTGATGGGTGGTGAACCCCTCTGTGGCTGGGGCGGTCGGCTCCGCGGCTTTAGCCACCTCCCCGGTCAGGGACCCGCGTCGAGCAAGACCAGGGGGCCACTCGCTCACATTGCGGTCAGGCTCAAGAGCTGACCGAGTTGCCGGCAAGCGTACGGCCCCCTGATCATGCTCGACCCCAGCCCGGGCAGGCCACCGGCCAAACCCGCTCCACCGACCTCATCTCCAAGCCCTCGCTTGGAGTATCGGATGTTCTTCAAGGTGTGACACGCCCCGCGCACACGCCGTAACCTGCCGCTATGAGCGATCCCAAGGCAATGCAGGCGCAACTTGACATGCAGCGCAGGAAAATCGACGTAGATAACTACACCATCACAGTTCGCGAGTTGCTGAGTATGGCCGAACGAAACGAACTGAAGCGAGCACCCGAATACCAGCGCAAATTCCGTTGGGACGAGGAGGCGGAGTCTCGCCTTATTGAGTCGATTCTCCTTGGGCTCCCCGTGCCGAACCTATTTTTCGCCACGAATGAAGACGGATCTTGGGAGGTTGTTGACGGGCTGCAGCGAATCTCGACCCTGATCCATTTCGCCTCAGAGTCGGAGGCCCAGTTGGCGGAGATCAAGAAAAGTTCTCCGCTCGTACTGAGCAGCCTCAAAGAGCTCGACGAGTTCAATGGACTGACCTACGAGGACCTTCCGCCGGCAATGAAATTTGCCTTCACGAAGAGAGGCCTGGGGGTAACTGCACTCTCAGACAAGAGCGACCCTCAGATTCGTTTCGATACTTTCGAGCGACTCAATCGAGGGTCAGTCGAGCTTTCTAAGCAGGAAGTACGGGCATGTATCTACGAAGGGACTTTTAATAAGCTGATCCGCGAACTCGCAGAGGGGGATGACTTTAAGTCCCTGGTCAAGCTTCAAAAGAAGAACGAAGAGAACGCAACTCGCGAAGAGTTGGTCTTGAAGTTCTTCGCCTACCTGAATGACCGATCGACATTCAATGGCGCGGTCCATGATTTCCTAAATGCCTACATGGAAGCCAACCGCAACTCATTCGACGTCACCGCCGGCCGAGAGGTATTCGAGAGGGTTGTCGAGGAGATTCTCCACATAACGCAGGGCCCCTTGCTGCGCTCGAACACGAACATCACGCCTCAGAACGAACTGGAGGCAGTGATGGTCGCATGCGCTGAACTAATCACAGAGAAGGGGTCAGTGGGTCAGCCTCCCTCTGGTTGGCTCGATGATAGTCAGCTGGTCGCCGCTAGTACAGGCGCGACAAATACCAAGGCCAAGCTTAGGGATCGCATCGCTCGGGCAAAGGAACTTCTCACGCCGGAGGGGTGAAGTGGGCGCTGCAGGCACTTTCGCTGGCGTCGATGCGGCGATTGTAGACTTCGGGGATTGCTTGAATGAGGTTCGACAGAACCTCTACTACTGCGATGCAAATTTTCGACAGACAGGACTTCGGGACGTAAGAAGCACCATTCACGCAGCTTCCTACGTCTATGTGGCAGCTGCTGTCGAGAAGTGCACGAACTCGGTCTTGACGGCGGTAGTTGACGAAATAAACGCTGCGTCGATTAACTACGGGGATCTGCGAATTAGCTTGTTCGCAATGATCGAAGCAGGCCGCTTCGAATCGCTGCAACAGGTGCGGGGGCTCAAGATGTGGAGACGCAGGATGGAGGTTTTCTCTTTCTTGCACGAGTCCACCTCTTGCCAGATCTCCATCGAAGACCTTCCCCTTGATGGGCGGACCATCAGACAAGAGCACTTTGAGACCATCTGGGAGATCTTTGGATTCTCGGGCAATGCAATCCCTTCTCCCTTGCATTCCCTAGCCTTGCGAGATCTTGCGGATGCCAGGAATAAAGTGGCCCACGGTGAAGAGCGAGCATCTGTTGTTGCGGGCGGCAAGTCAATCACTGACACGTTGCGGCTCTACGGCAAGGTTGAGGATGTGATGACTCACTTTTGGGGGGCCGCCACGGAATACCTCTCCAAGCAGTGCTACAAGAGGTGAGTGGGAGCGGCACCAGAGCAGCCTCGGCATTGCCAGCAGCAGCCCGAGCACCGATTCTCCAGGGTGATATCCCACAAGGTGCGGCAATCGGTTGACCACAGCCGTGCCACCAACGACGATCGTGATCAAGTATCGACCGCGCCAGATGCGTTCAACGGGCGTCGACGACGGGTGACAGAGTGCATCGAGGTCTTCCTGTTCGCCCAGGTCAGATCGCGGCAAGAGGATGCCGAAGACCAGCAATTCGCCAGCTCAGAGCGCGTTGCTGCGAGCCGCTGCTTGGGTGTCCTGCGGGCCAAACCGTGGCTGCTGTCATAAGACGGCGGCCAGAACGGACTTGGGCGTGGAGGGACCCCGTTGGTTCACAGAGGAGGGTTCGATCCTGCCTGGGAGGCAATAGCTTGCGCCCGGGTTACTGCCCGTGTCTGGGCTGCGTCAGACCGCCGAAGCACGAACAGAGACGCCAGGGCGATCACACTGGGGCCCGAGAGCATTAGGGCCAAACCCACATGCCCTTCCCTACCAACCATGACGGCCCCGACGAGCATGCCAGCACTCAGCAGGAACCCCGCAATCAGGCCAATGACCATCAAGGCGTGGGATCGACGTGCGGCGGTCTCTTTAGCCTGCACTCGAAGCTCTTCAAACTCCAGCTGCCGGAGAGCCGACTGCTCGGCCATCCGAAGTTCGTGTTCACGGCGTAGTTGCGGCTCAAGGGCCTTCAACGCGACCTGTAGGTGATCGGCTGGTAGATCCGCCCATTGCATGGCGATCTCCAAGCCCGTGTGCTGGTGCCGCGGGACATCCGCCGCCTCACGTGTCATCGCTGTGTCCCCCCGCCGCCGTCAGCTACTGGTTCCCGGTGCCTAAGTCCTGGCGGCGGGGGCCCGAGTGCCTTGAACAGTGCATCGAACCCTTGTGAGAGATGACGCACCGCAGCGCCAGTGTCCTGGTTTTCTGTCAGTTCAAGCAGATCCGGAGTGGGGCGCTGAGGAAGTAGCCGTTCCACCAAACGGAGAAACATGGCGGAGTCGCGCATGAGGTCGTCGGCTTCCCGCTTGCTTGCGGCGCCGGCGATACCAGCCTCTGCTCGGGCTCTTCGGGAGGCGCCAGCCGCAAAGAGGGCACTCCACTCAGCAAGTTCCGGTGCTACCTCAGCCAAAACCTCCCAGGCCGAACGCACTCGACGTCGCCGACGGCCAGGCTCCTCAGAGCGCCCACGCACGGCGAGTATCGCCGCCGCGGCGCGCAGGGCAGAGAGGTGAGCGGCCGCATATCGCTCATTGGGAGTCACCAGGCCGGCGGCCTCCCTAAGACCGACACGCGCCTGGGAAATAAGGTCCAGGGCAGAGACGGGCACGACGCCCAGCCCGGCCGTCCGCGGATCGAGATCGCTCACGGCAGCGGCTGCCGCGTGCTGTGCCCCCTCAAGGCGATCCAGTCGAACCGACCATGATCGCGTGGCTGAACCTTGCGTCGAGCCCTTGCTGTTGACCTCAGCCCAGCGCGCTTGGAGTGCCGTGAGTGGGGCTTCTGCCGCGTGCTCCGTTGTCAACCAAGCGTTGTCGCCTACAGACCGGAGCGCCTGGCGGTACGCGTCCGCCAAAAGTTCCTCAGGTGCTGGGTCTTGATGCATCTGCGACATACCGTCCGACCGTCGCAGCCTGCGAGCATCCTGTATCAGCCTCCAACCCCCGTATACAGCCAGAGCTACGAGTGCTACGACCAAGAGTGTTACCAGCCACTGCATGTCCCCACCCCCAGTGCACTTGGCAAAGCAGGCTACCAAGACCATGGGCACATGTTCCGAAGAATGCTGCTGCCCGAGCCTTGCAACCACTTCACAAACCATGTCCGGGTCCCCGGAACAACGCGTTGCGCAGCGCTCAGGCGAGCCCGGCGATGGTGTGAGGTCGCCGCCTACTCACGGTCGGGGACTGTCTAACTTTCCTGTCAGGAGGCTCTGACCAGCAGAGACAAGGGGGATGCGCAGGCTCTCCGAGGCCGTGTGGCGAGCGCTGCGGCGCGGAGGGCCCCGAATTGTATCCGGGGCCCTGGTGCTCATCGCTAGCCGAAGGCTGCCGCCGGCAGTCTTGGGCCTTCATGGCCTTCGCGGGTGGTGAGGTCCGATGCTGGCAGGCGATGGCCTCGGCTTGTTGCTACGCGGATCGCGTCCTTGAGGGCTTCCGTCAGGTTCGCCGACAAGCGCCGAAGTTCCTCCGGTTCAGTCTCGTCGTCGTCGAGGATTTCCCGTGCGTGCGCCACGAGGTCGGCCGCCAGGCCAAGTTGGATCTCTTCAGTATTGTCGGCCAGGCGGGACAGGTGGCTGTCGTTGTGGTCGGTGCTCAGGTAGCAGGGTTTGCCGTCGGGGCCCGACCATGGGAGGAGGCGCAGCTCGTTGTGGGGCGTCATCCCTCGGCCCTTCTGTCGGCGGTCGTGTGGTGGGTGGTAAAGCGTGCGTCGGCGCGGTCGCCGGGGAGGACCAGGAGGGCGGCCTCAACCACGCGGCCTGTGGTGTCGGCAGATACGCGAGTGATCGCGAGGACAGCCAGCGCCGAGCTGATTCGCAGGGTTGAAGCTTCTTCCGGGGTGGGGAGCCGGGCGCTAACCTTCTCGCGGATCTCCGCTAGCCGGGGCCGGAGTGCTGAGAGCTTGGGCCAGCAGCCAGGCGATTCGGCCGGTGCTAGGGCATGGGGGACATAGATGCGAGCCAGGCTGTGTGGCGACTGCCCCACGTGGCTGACGCAGAGGTATTCGGTCACCAGGGCTCGTGATGGCACCTTCAGCAGGGTGCTCAGCGCCCCTTGGGCCAGGAGTTGAGTGGTGCGGACCGTGACGTGAAGAGTCGGAACGATGGGCGTGAGGGCGCCTCCCTCGTACGTGAGTCTCCGGCGGAGGCGGCGGACGAAGTTGCCCTTGCCGTGGACCTTCTCGATCAGGCCCTCGGCCTGGAGGAGCGCGAGGGCGTTGGGCAGCGTCGCCGTGCTGACCTTGTAACGCGTGGCGAGCTGGGGTTCCGAGGGGAGGCGTTCGCCGGGCTTGAGGAGGCCGGCGGTGATCTGGGTCCGGAGGTCATCGGCGATGGTGTGGCGGAGTGACGGCACGGCCGGGATCACCACCTTCTGAGGACTCGTACGGCAACGAGCCGGGTCCGGGGGTGGATGGTCAGCAGTTCGCCCGACTCGAAGAGGAGGCGCTTGGCGCCGCGTGGCAGTTGGAAGAGGTCGGCCACTCGACAGGGCAGGCCACCGATCTGGATGACGTCGCCGCGCTGCACGTTGGTCGAGGTGATCTCGACAGGCGCGGCCATCGCACCGCTTGGAGTCCAGGACTTCATGAGACCGACCCCGTAGAAGAGGCTGCGGCGGCCGGCGCGTGGCACGAGCAGGCGCATGTCTCGTAGACCACCGGAACGCCGACCGGCGCCGTCACCGGGGACGAGTGCGCGCACTCGTGGTGTGTGCCGATCCGGCACGAGGTCGATCGGTAGGGGGCGGCCTTCGTCTGCGGCATCACTGGGCCTCCGCCGGCTTGAAGCAGGTGCAGGCGAGGAGTTCCTCGACTGCCAGTACGTACGGGCGGACGAGGGCGGTCTCCTCACCCGCAAGGAAGTCCATGCGGTCCCAGCGCTGCCTCAGCGCCAGCGTCGGCCAGTCGGCGACGGTGGGGCCAGCGGGTGTTAACGGGGCGCGGTGGCGGGCCTTTCGGGCGTATCGCTCCCTGGTGCACGCTACGGCGCGGCGGATACGGTTGAACACGCTGATCAGCTCCTATCGCTGACGGCCAGGTCCCCGGACATCGCCCGTCGCGGGGACCGCTTTGTGTACGGCGGCCCATAGGGTGCGGCCGCCCAGGCTGGTGGCGAGGAGACCGAACCGGTCCGCCTGCGCCACGACTTCAAGGGCCTCCCGCCATATCTCGGCGGGGAGGGATTCCGGTACCTCCGCTTCGATCGACGTGTGCCGGGCGTGCTCTTCCACGCGCGTGGTGAGCCCGGCAGCGGCTAACCGGGCGGCGATGGCCTCCGCGCTTACTTCTGGAGCAGGCACAGGGCAGCCTCCGTCACCGGCGATCACTTTGAGTGAAGCTAGTTAACTAGATTAGAGCTAGTGGACTAGATTTTCCATATGTCTGAGCAGCCGCCCTATCTCCGCATCGCCAACGAACTGCGGCGGCGGATCGCGGAGCACGAGTGGACTCCTGGAGACCGGCTGCCCTCTCGGGCCCAGCTCGGCCAGGAGTGCGGGGTGGGCGAGAACGTCGTTCGTCGGGCCCAGGAGCTGCTGATCTCCCAGGGTGTGCTGGAGGGGCGAGCAGGGTCCGGGACCTATGTCGCCGAGCCTCGGCAGCGGGTGCGGATGGTTCGGTCCGCGGCGCGTGAGCAGCCCAACGGGTCTCCGTTCCGCGCGGACATGAAGGCCGTGGGGCGGAACGGTGGCTGGGAGAGCCGGACCGATGCCAAGGTGCCTGCGCCGGCGGAGATTGCTGCGCGGCTTGGGATCGGCGAGGGCGAGCTGTGCGTCCGCACCGTGTACGAGTTCCTGGCCGACGGACGGCCCGTGCAGTTGTCGACAAGCTGGGAGCCGTACGACCTCACCGCTGGCACCGTCGTCGTCCTACCCGAGGGCGGGCCGCACGCCGGAGTCGGCGTCGTAAACCGCATGGCCGAGATCGGGATCACGGTCAGCCATGCCGTCGAGCAGCCCGAGCCGCGGCAGGCGACCGCCGAGGAGGCGTCACTCCTCGGGATCCAGAAGGCCGCGCTCGTCACGCACATCCGGCGGACGTACTACAGCGACCAGGGACGGCCCGTTGAAACGGCGGACGTCGTCGTCCCCGCCGCCCTCTGCGAGATCGTCTATGAAGTCCCGATCAGTCGTTAGCGGGCATCCCTCGGGGCGGTGAGACCCAAACAAGGGTGAACGACGGGGGGCATCTCATTGGGCCACGCAGGGTGCTGCCGCTGGTGGCTCGGTTTCGCCATTCAAGGCTCTTCGGGCAGCATTCGACACACCGCCAACCGCCCGAAGCCTCGCGCGTCCAGCATCAACGACGCTCTGGGCAGGCCCGCTACCCGAGCGGTGTGCATGCGTGGCTTCTAGCTCTCGATCAAGGCTTCGCCGTGCATGAGCGGCTGCGGCGGAGACCTCCGGGGGGCCTTCCACACTCACAATGGCCTGAGCGAGGATCAGGTCAGACAGAGCACGCTGAACGGCCGAGTAACGCTCTCGGTACTCTTCGTCATCGATGTGGGTCTCCTTCGCCTCGCGGATCAAGCCAGCACATCGGATGGCGGCAGCAATGAACTGCGTATAGGCGTCTCGTCTGACCGCGCGAGCTTCGGTCTCCCGGCGGTCCACGCGGTCAGCGGCGGCCAGCTCGCGTTGAGTCGTGGTCTGGTGGCGCACACCCCGCAACGCGAGCCAGGAGGCGAGCCCTGCTGCGGCGAAGGCAGCAGCAGCAGTAAAGGCAGTAGTTATCAGCGCTTCGCTCACGCTCAGATCCCACCAAACTCGGCGCAGCGAGCGCAGCCGATTGGACTGTTCAGCAGCGAGCTGTACAGCAGCAGGGTTCCTTTGAGAAGAAGGCCTGACATCCACGGCTGACATCAACGACGGCGGACGGCGGCGGTCGTACCCGGTCGGCCGCAGCAGCCGTCAGCAGTGCCCCTCCCCCGCCCAGGCCCCCCCGACCGAACTCCTAAAGCGGGTGTCGCGGGTTCGAATCCTGCCGGGGGCACAGGGGCAAAGGGGCAGTTACTTTCTCAGTAACTGCCCCTTTGGCATCCACAGCCGACATCACGGCCACGGCTAGGGACAGCCGGGCCGCCTCTTGAGCAGCCGGTCCATGAGACTGATCGCCTCACGCAGGGACGCGCACCCGTGCCCTGCGTCGTGCCGCCGGACGGCGCGGAGGCCGATGGAGGGCGACCCGGCTACGGAACGAGGAACCCTCGCGCCGGGCGCAGCTCAGGGTCGATGTGCGGCATGGGCTCGATGATCCGCGTCGGGTACATCACCCAGAAGGATTCGCCGCCCGCGCGGACCGTGAGACCGCACTGCTCGGCGCCCGGCGATCCGAGATCGGTGTATTCGTCGTAGGCCCGCTCGATCGCCTGCCACAGCGACCGCGGCCCGTACTCCCACACCTCCCCGCCGGTCGCCGCCATGGCCGCAGAGCCCCGGCGGTCCTGCGCCCATACCTGCACCGTGCCGCGGTCCTCGGTGTGCCACATGCGTACACCCGGCAGGCGGGCGCCGGCGTACAGGGCGAAGTCGAGCCGCAGCAGTTCGTGCGGCTCGACCGCGCTCTGGCGCTGCCGGGCGGTCGAGCTGTCGACCGGCGCACCGTCGCCGACCCGGTGGGAGCGCATCGGCATGTAGGACGCGCCGCTGTGGAAGTGGCCGGACGCGACGCCGTGCTCGTCGACGACGAGTTGCACCAGGGCGCCGCTCCAGAAGTCCCGGGCCATGGGCGCCACTAGCCTGCCGTGGGGGCGGATCTGCCGGACGAGCTGATGCGGAACGTGGCGCAGGGCGCAGGTGGCGAGGATGGAGTCGAACGGTGCTGCGTTCGGCCATCCCCACTCGCCGTCGCTGCACGACAGGTGCGGCGCGTACCCGGCCGACCGCAGGTTCGCCGCGGCGAGCCTGGCGAGGGCGGGGTCGATCTCGGAGCTGTAGACGCGCTCGGAGCCGAGCCGCTCGGAGAGGAGCGCCGCAACGTGCCCGGATGCGGTGCCGATCTCGCCGACCTTGTGGCCGTCCTCGATGTCGAGCAGGGCGATGGAACGGGCGACCATGCTCGGCATGCTGTTGGACGAGGTGGCGATGCCGGGGCCCTCGGCGGCGCCGTCGTCGAGCTGGATCACGATCGGCTCGTCACTCGCGATGAGCTGCTCGCGTTCGGCCGGGTCGGTGACCGGTACGCATCGGTCCGGTGCCTGTCGCCAGATGCGGTCGGGGATGAAATCGCCGCGGGGTACGGCAAGCCAGACGTCGCGCCATGTGCTGTCGAGCAGACCCCGCTCGTAGAGGTTCTCTACGAGCGCGGCGTGCCCGCCCTGGTGGGCGGTGATCACGTTTCGCTCCCCGCTACTTGGTCTTGCCGCCGCTGCCGTCGGGCGACGGCGGGGTGGGCGGCGGGTTCCAGGGCTTGTCGGACGGCGGCCCTGCGTGCTTTCCGTCGGTCATGCGTACCTCCATCGGTGTGTCCGGGTCCGGCGATGTGGTGACTACCCGCCCGCAGTCGGCCGGCGACGACTGCGGGCAGGGGATCAGGGGAGAATCCCGACGGCGATCACGATCAGTACGCCGAGGACGGTGACGCGGTAAGCCGCCTGCCGCTGCCACGCGGTCATCGCTCCGGTCCTTCCGGTGGCATGAGTGGTCGCAGCGGACCATTTTCACGAGGTCCCCGTAGCTCGTACGGATCTCTCCCGGGCGGCAATAGCGGCACTCGCCGAGACCGCACTCGCCGGTAAGCACGCGTGAACTCGATCCCTTGAGGGGAGCAGCCGGCGGGGTCATCCCTCGCCTCCCGGCTGCTTCGGTTCCTCGGTGAAGCTGTACATCGGGATCACACCGCGGTCGTCGGCGCACGACCGGTGCGCGAAGATGTGCGCGCCGGGGCCGGGGTTGTCCGCCAGGACGCGGACGCAGACGTCTGCGCCCGGCTCAGGACAGTAGGTGCAGGTCCGCAACCTGCGTGGGTGCTGTGACATCTCGCGCCCCCGGCTCGTCGTTGATCAGGAACACGTCCATCCTGACGAGCCGGAAGGGAGAGAACTCTTTCAGTTCAGAGAGAGTTTCCGCGCCTACATACCGACCCAGGCGGCCATGCTCCCGAGCGACTCCGGCGCCCGCCGCGACAGGTGCACCAGCCCGCGGATCGTCTCGCGCGCACCCGGGTGGTACCGGGTCTGCTCCGGTGCGGACCGGCGAGCTGCCATGAGCGAGGTGAGCGCGGCCTCGGACTTCCCGAGCTCCATCTCGGAGCGGGCCCGGTCGATGAGGAAGTGCGCCCGCCGGGAGGTGGCCATCGATGCCGGGGGCTTGATCTTCTTGGCCTGCTTCAGGGCGTCGTCGTAGTGCCGCATCTCCACCGCGGCGGACATGCGGTGCATGGCCACGTTCGTCGGGCCGAACGACAGCCAGTGCACGTCAGAGGCGTCGCCGATCCGCTTCGCGAGACTGGCGGCCTCGGTGAGGTGGGTGTCGAGCGCGGCCTCGTCGGCGGCGCGGGCCGCGATGACCGAAGCACCCAGGTGCAGCTGCCCGGCGACGGCCAACGTCTCGCGCGTCTCCTCCGCCTGGCCGAGCAAGCCGTGCCCGGAGTCGATGAGCCGGCGGCCGATGGAGTACTCGCCCTCACGGAAGTAGACCAGGGCGCGCATGTACTGGCGGACGGCGGCGAGGCACGGGTCGGAGGCGCGTTGGGCAGCCCAGTCCATGCGGTCGAGGGCCACGCTGGAGAGGTCGTAGTAGCCGAGCTTGACCGACACGTCGTGAGCGGTGCGGTAGGTCGACGCGAGGGCCTGCCACAGCGGGGTGGACTGCTCGCGCCACGCGGACGTGGTGAGTTCGGCGATGGCGCTGGGCAGGGCGACGGCAGCCTTACGGAGGTGAGTGGCCCGCACGTGCGCACACAGGTGGTCCGCGGCGGTCACGAGCTGGTCGGCCGGGCGGACCGTGAGGTCGGGGTCCGGGCCGAGGTCGTAGAGGTCGAGGGCCTCGCGGATGGGCCGCACGAGGTCGGCGAGCTTGTCCTGGTGCAGCTGGGTCACGTAGGGCTGTCCTGTCAGCACGGTGACGTCGATCCTCAGGGTGCGCGCGACAGCGGCGGTGAAGTCGGCGGAGGCCGGGCGGGCTCCGCACTCGACTTGGGTGAGCCAGCTGTAGGAGTAGGGGATACGGTCGGCGAGCTCGCGCTGGCTCAACCGGGCCAGCCTCCGCTGTTCCTTGATGCGCTTTCCGGTGTGGTCGTCGTCCAGTGTCGGCATACCGGTCTCCGTCCTGACTCGTCATCCGGAACGGTACTCACGCACAGGCGTGGATGTACTGCGTCCGCTCTCGACTCGGCCCGTAGCGAGGGCGGTTGCGTGTGATCGGATGGGCGCATGAGCACTCGGACCCTGTACCTGTTCAGCTCGGCCGCCCCGCCCGTGTTCGACATCGCCAAGGTCGTCGAGGAGGCGCAGGCGGACGGCTGGGACGTCTGCCTGGGCCTCACCCCGGCCGCGGCTCGCTGGCTCGACGAGTCCCTCGACGGTCTCGCCGTTCTCACCGGCCATCCGGTCCGCTGGGAGTACAAGCTCCCCGGGGAGCCCGACGCGTGGCCCAGGGCGGACGCGATCCTCGTCGCTCCGGCCACCTTCAACACGATCAATCAGTGGGCGCTCGGGATCACGGACAAGTTCGTCGTGGGCGTGGTCGCGGAGGGCATCGGGAAGCGGATCCCGACCGTGGCGATGCCGTGCGTGAACGCGGCCTATGTGCAACACCCCGCCTTCGAGCAGTCGGTGGCGACTCTCCGCGGGGCTGGGGTGACTGTGCTGTACGGCGAGGGAGGGTTCGTGCCCAACCAGCCTGGGCAGGGCAACCCGGCCGCGTATCCGTGGCGGGCGGCGCTCGACGCGGTGAACACTCTCTGGCCTCGACAATGACGAAGCCGCCCCTCCCGCCCGAAGGCGGGAGGGAGCGGTGTTCCTCCGGCTCACGAGTCACTCCAGGGCCCCTGTCGCAGGACCCTGAAGAGCCGCCTCGCTACCCCGTCGCGTCCCCGCGCCTGCGGCGCATCCACCACGTCAGGGCCGCGCCCGTGGCGAGGATCGCTCCGGCGATGCCGGAGATCAGGGCGATCGGGGTGTTGGAGCCGGTGTCGGCGAGGTCGCCGTCCGGGTCCGGCCTGTTGGCCGGGGGGGTCGGCTTGCCGTCGCCCGGGGTGGACGGGTCCGGGGTCGGGGTCGACGGCGGGTCGGTCGGCTTCGGGCCGTCCGTCGGGGTCGGTGTCGGGTTCGGACCCGGGTCCTCGCCGCCGGCCTCGATGTCGCCGCTGCCACCGAGGAAGAGGGTGTCGGTGTCCCGGTAGGACACGTCATCCGACTGGAGGGACGTCTTCGTCGTGCTGTCCAGCGTGCGGTGCTCGACGTTGAACCGGGTCTGGGTGATGTTCCGCTTCGGCTGCTTGGAGAAGTCCACACCGCCGACGCCCTGGTTGAAGACCTTGCCGCCGTACTCCAGCTCGAACCACTCGATGCCCTCGCGCAGCGACTTCATGTACTTCTGGTACACGTCCTCGCGGGTCCACTTGTCGTGCGGGGCGCGCAGCGGCCACGCGGTGACGTCGTTGGAGTTGATGATCTTACGGAAGTCGGTCGGCGCCTTGGCGTCCTGCTGGCGGATGTACTCGGCGGCGACACGCGCGGTGTAGACGGCGCGCAGGTCGGCGTAGCGCTTGTCGTTGTTGACCCGCTCCTCCATGAGCGGAACGATGTTGGCGCGGACGCTCGCCTCCATCGACTTCTTCTCCGCCTCGGTCAGGCCCTTGCACTCCGTGCTGCCCGGCGCCTCCCACTCGATGTCGAGCCACTCGGCCGACACCTTCAGCGGTGCGTCGAGGATGTAGATCCCGCCGTCCTGCTCGCGGACCTCGGCGGGCTTGGGCTCGGCCCAGAAGCGGACGCCGGGGAAGCACGGAAGGCCGTTCTGGCGGGGAGCGGTGTCCCAGTACCTCTTGCCGCCGGCGTGCTTCTTCGGGTTGAGGGCTTCGGCGAAGTCCTCCTTCATCAGGTAGTCGGCCTCGAGCAGGACGCGGCCTGCGTCGGTCCTGCCGAACTTGGCGTCCATGATCTTGTCCGGCTGGTCCGGGTTGAGGTTGACCCAGAACTTCTCCGGAGTGAGCGCGAGCCAGGTGAACAGGGCGTCGGAGGAGAGCTGCATGCGCGCCTCGCCGCCGAAGCCGGGGTTCTCGTCCGGGTTGGGCATCTGGTCGGCACGCATCGAGTACTGCATGCCCTTGCCCTTGCCCAGGCCGCCGACGTACCGCAGCTCCAGGGTGGTGAAGTCGACGCCGCCCGGACCGCCGCGCGGGAGGGTGCCGCGGGTGTCGAGCCGGCGGGCGTCGGCCTGGATCCTCTTGGCCTCTTCCAGGGTCTTCCCGGAGCCGTTGATCCGGTCGTTCAGCGAGCCGCGCGTGCCGCAGGTGGACGCGGCGGCGAGCTGCGCCCTGCCCTGGCCGCCCTGGCAGCCCGGAGCGAACCAGCGCTGGTGGTCGGAGTATCCGCGGATGGGCTTGGTCCGCGGAATGGGGTTGTAGAGCCGCTGGTTGCCGCGGACCTGGTTCGTCTTACCGGGCCGCAGATCGCTGACGTACTTGTTCAGGCTGTCGATCTTCTTGCGCTGGCCGGCGCTGAACGGCTTGGCGCCGGTGAACCGGAACGTGTGGTCCAGCATGAACCGGGCGACCTTGCGGTCCTTCCCGAGCTGCTTGTTCGTGAGCTCCGAGTTCGACTTGAACTCGTTGAACTCCTTGGTCCGCTGGTTGTAGGCGTCGTACCGGCGCGAATCGACGACATTGCCCTGCGCGTCGATGAGCTCGACGGTGACCTCGCACAGCCAGTCCGGGCCGACCAGGCGGAAGTCGCGGACGAGCTGACGCTCGAAAGCCGACCCCTTGTGGTTGTTGACCTGGTTGCGGATGAACCGGTGCTCGAACCAGTGGTCGAAGGTCAGCCCTTCCTTGTTGTGGAAGTACCGGGCGTAGATCTCGAACTTGCGGTCCTCCGGGTCACCGGACTTGTCCGCGACCTTCTGCCACTCCTTGTAGTTCTTCTCCGTGTCGTTCGGAGCCTTCGACAGGGCCTTGGTCCTGTCGGCGGCCGTCGGCGGCTTCACCCCGTCGTACGCCTTGCCCGGCAGGTCGTAGTTGTAGTTCTTCGGGTTGCCCTGCCAGGCGGAGAAGTTGGAGCCGGTGGGGTCGTTGGGGAACCCCGAGTTGGTCGGCGTGCTCGGGTACGCCTTGCCGAGGTTCTTCACGTCGCAGCGCTTCGCGCCGGGCTTGATCCTGGCCGCGACGGCGGGCCCGGCGGCGCTGGCGGTGTCGGTCTCGATGCCGGGCAGACCGGTCACGGAGACCGCCGAGGCGATCCCGAGGACGGCCAGGACACGGCCTGCCAGACTCCACCGCTTGGGTATGCGCAGTGCTCTGTTCAAGAGTGATCTTCCCCCATGTGTGGGGCCTGAGGGGTTACGAGGCGACGCGTGAGGCCCCCGTGACGTGTACGCGTCGCCCAATCACCCTAGACCCGATTGCCGTACGCACGAGACACGATCAGGGTCATGTTGGTGTGTCAACTTTGTGATAATCACGGCGAGTTGACGAATCAGTCGTTGAAGTACAGGGCTTCCATGTGGCGCGTGGCGTGCTCGCTGTGCCGCACCCGCAGCGAGGAGGCGTCCAGGTCGGCCCTCCCCCACGGGTCCGCGCCGGCGAGGCAGGCCGTGGCGAGGGCGCCCCAGTCGTTCTGGTTCGGTTCGTCGTCCAGGTCGACGAACACGTCGAGCTCTTCGAGGGCTTCGGTGGTGATCCCGAGGGCGTCCATCACCGCCTGCGGGTCGCCGGTCAGGACGAACGGTTCGTCACCGGGCCAGCCGCAGGCGTGGAACATGGTGCCGTCCGGCAGCCACACGAGGTCTTCGGTGTGCTCGGCGCCGCAGTGCACCTCCACCCGGCCCACGATCCGCGCGTCGGGGAAGCGCTCCCGCAGCCGGGTGGCCTCCGCCAGGAGCGGCATGTCGTTGCCGTCGTCCCCGAACGCCGGATCGGAGACCGACAGGAGGTTCCCCCACGCCCCCGCCTGCACGATGTCCAGATCGGCCCGCGTGGCGACCGTGATCATGTCACTCCGCTTACGGGGGCCGAGGTCTTCGACCACATCGTCGATCGTGCCCAGGGAGCGGGCGAACTCCGCGGCCCGCCGCGGGTCGTTGGGCGGAAGGTCGGCGGCGTCCACGGTGAACGGCGGCTGCAGCACGGTGAGTTCGTAGCGGATGCCACTGCCACGGGTCATACGGTCGGGAGGAAGGGTCCAGAATTCGGTGTCGGACATGCCCGTCACCGTAACGGGTTGCCGGGCGCCCGGGGGGTGGTTGTGCTCCAGCGGTCCCCCGTTCATGAGCCCCCGGCCATCGGCGGATTCGCCGCGCGCGTCGGACCTCCGCCCCGGACCTCGGGTGACGCGTCAGGCTATCGGCCGTTCAGGAGGCCCGTTACCCTCGCGCCGGGCGTCAGCGGAGTTCTTCCGGGCAGGTCGTGCCTCGGGGGAAGAGCTTGTACGGGGCCGCCAGGCGGTAGACGCCCGGCTTCGGGGCGACCAGTTCCGTCCACTCGTCGCCCTCCGCGTCCGCCTCCGCCTTCAGCAGGCAGCCGTGCTCGTTGAGGAAGACCTTCGGGAGTTCCGTCTCCGACTCCTCGCGGGCCCGCTTCGACGCCTCCGTCTCCTCCGGCGGTTCGATCTTGCCGCCGTTCTCGTCCAGGAGGGCCAGCCACGGGGAGTACGGCACCCGGATCAGGACCCGGCCCGGGGCGTCGAGGCGGATCACGACCTCCTCGGCGGCCGCACGGCGCACCTCGGCCGGCGGGGCCGCCAGCGGGGTCGGGTTCTCGACCTCGTACAGCCGCCAGTTCGCGTCGGACCAGACCTGCTTGAGGTACGGCAGGCCGCCCTCGACCAGCTCCGCCTCCCGCTCCGCGCCCGAGTCGGGCTTCCCGGTCGGCAGCACCACGTAGTGCACCGCCCAGCGGTCGAGCCACTCCTCGTAGTTCGCGGCGTTCAGCGTGTCGTCGTAGAAGAGCGGGTTGCGCTCCATGTCCGCCTGGCGGTTCCAGCCCCGGGCCAGGTTGATGTACGGGGTGAGGGCCGACGACTCGCGGTGGCTGGAGGCCGGGACGACCTCCACCCGCGCCTTCTCCGCCCCCCGTACCTGCAACTGGTTGATCAGCGGCGCGACCTCCCGCGCCCAGGACGCGTCGGGGGCGGTGCGGATGACGTCGTCGACGCCCTTGAACCCGATCCAGAGGTTCAGCCCCGCGAAGGCCAGCACCAGCGCGTACCAGCGGCGCGAGCGCGGAGCGGCGTAGGGCAGCGCGGCGAGGAGGACGACGCCCGCGAAGACCATCACGAGCCGCGACACGTTCGACCCGATCTGGGAGTCGATCATCCAGGTCAGCAGCGTGCCCGCGGAGTAGACGGCCGCTCCGGTGCGGACCGTGCGCCACTCGCGCGGTACGAGCAGGAAGACCAGCACCCCGAAGAGGAACGGCAGCGACGTCGACGCCAGCGACATCGGCTGCGTACCGGAGAAGGGGAACAGCCAGGACGACAATGCCACCACCGCGACCGGGGCGAGGCCGAGGGCGTACGCGCCGGGGCGCCGTTTGTTGAGGAAGAGCGCCGCCGCCGCGACTCCGAGAAAGAGCCCGGCGACCGGGGAGCACGCGGTCGCGAGACCGGCGAGCGGCGCGGCGACCGCGGCCTTCGCCCAGCGCCGGTGCCGCCAGCGGTACGGCCAGCAGAAGACGGCCGCGACCGCGCCCAGCGCGAACATCATGCCGAGCCCGAACGTCACCCGCCCCGACAGCGCGTTGCACAGGAAGGCGAAGACCCCGGCCAGCGCGCACGCCAGCGGATTGCGCACCGCTCGCACCCGCACCAGGATCAGCGCCGTCAGACCGGCCGAGACGGTCCCGGCGATCATCATCGTCGTACGGACGCCCAGCACCGACATCACGTACGGCGAGATCACGCTGTACGAGACCGGGTGCATCCCGCCGTACCAGGCGAGGTTGTACGCGGAGTCCGGATGCCGGCCGACGAACTCGGCCCAGGCGTCCTGGGCGGCGAGGTCGCCGCCACTGTTCGCGAACAGGAAGAACCACAGGACATGGGTGAGCGCGGCGACGCCCGTGGCGATCATGACCGGGTAGCGGCGCCTGCGGCGCGCGGGGCGCGGCCCGGGCGCCGCCGGGCTCGTGGGTGGCCGGGGGGCCGGGAGGCTTATTCGCGGCGGGACCGCCGCGTCCGACGACCCAGCCGCTCCGGAATGCCCGGCAGCTCCGGTGTGCCCGGCCGCGCCCGAATGCCCAGCTGCTCCGGCGTGCGCGGCGGCTCCGGAATGCCCGGCAGCTCCGGTGTGCCCGGCGGCGGTCTCCTCCGGGGCTCCGCCGCTGCCGCCCATGGGCACGGGGGGACGCGACTGCGCCTCCTCGTCGGCGCGTGTCGGCTCGGCGGTGGTCACTGCGGCCCTTTCCCGTACTCCCCGTCGCGCGATCTCGTTCCTCGGAACGCTAACAGCTGGGCGCCCCGGAGAGCCGGGACGCCCGTCGTGCGTCAGCCGAGGCGCGTCAGCTTCTTGTCGAAGCCCGGCTCCACCAGGTCCTTCTGGAGGGCGACGGGTGCGCTGACCTTGCCGGCGCCCGTACCGATCGACACCTGACCGACGACGTCGCCCGCCTTGCCGGCGTGCGGAACGGCCTTGCCGCCGTCCGTCAGGGCCAGTCCCACCTTCAGGCCCGGCCAGCCGATGGCCTTGAGCTCCTGGGTCGCGACGACCGGGGTCTGCCCGCCGAGGCCGTCGTCGACGTAGCCGACGACCTGCCCCTTGCGGACGACGGAGGCGGAGGTCACGTCCTTCTGCGCCTCCTGGATCAGCTTGAGGCTGTAGTCGATCGCCAGTTGGAGCTTGTCGTTCAGGAAAGCGGCGTCCTTCGCACCCATCACCACACCGAGGATGCGGCGCTCCTTGCCGTCGACGACGGTGTACGCCGCCCAGAGCAGGTTGCCGCCGGCCGGGGTCGAGGAGCCGGTCTTGATGCCCCGGACACCCGGCTGGAGCAGGATGTTGTTGTTGTTCTCGATCCGGCCGGGGATGCCGTCCACGGTGAGGTTCGGCATGTCCACGATCTCCCGGAACACGTCGTACTGCATGACCGCCTTCGCCAGCTTCAGCTGGTCGAGCGGGGTGGAGACCGTGGTCGACTGCAGACCGGACGGGTCGGTGTAGACCGAGTCCGTCATGCCGAGGTCCTTGGCGGCGGCGTTCATCTTCTCGACGAAGGCGGCCTCCGTACCGGCGTCCCAGCGGGCCAGCAGCCGGGCGACGTTGTTCCCGGACGGGATCATGAGGAGCTGGAGCAGCTCCTTCTCGGTGTACTGCTGCCCCTCCTTGATCTGCGCCGTCGACTCGTCCTTGGCCTTGGCCTGCTCGCCGGCCTTCCGGTCGACCGTGATCTCGGGACCGGTCTGGTTCCCCTTGATCGGGTGGTCGCGGAGGATCACGTAAGCGGTCATCGTCTTGGCGACGCTGGCGATCGGAGCGGGCTTCTGGACTCCGTACGTCCCCAGCGAACCGACCCCCTCGACCTCGGCGGCGCCCTGGCCCTCGGTGGGCCACGGCATGGTCAGCTCGCCGCCCTCGAAGGTGAACGTGGGGGCGGCGGAGAGGGTGAGGGCAGGGGTGGGGAGCGGCCGCACGAACTGTACGACCGCAAAGACGATCAGCAGGAGAACGACCAGCGGCGTCCAGATCCGCACGCGCCGGGCGGCGGTGCGCAGGGGCGTCGGCGGCGGGGGCGGGGTGTTCGTGAGCTCCGCGAGCAGGTCCAGCGGGGGCAGCGGCGGCATGGGCTGCTGCTTGGTGCGCTCGGCCTCGGTGAGGGAGGCGGGCGTCGCGGGGCCGGTGGGGGCGCCAGGGGCGGGGGCGGGGGTGGCCGAGGGCTCCGGCCGCGGCTGCGGCTGCGGCTGCGCCTTGGGCAGGGGCTGGGGCTTCGCCTTCGCCGCCGGGGACTCGGGGAGGTCGCGGCGCAGCGGGATGAACTGGCTCGTGCGCTCGGCGTCGGACTCGGCGGCGGGCTCGGCGGCCTTCGCCGGGGGCGTCGGCGGGATCTTCAGCGCGGTCGTCGGCTGGTCCACCACAGGCGGCCGCACGGCCTTGAACACGGCGGTGGGCTGGTCGACGGCGGGCGCCTCGGCAGCCTCGTCGGCGGAGGCCGGCGCGTCGGCCGCGTCGCCGGTGGCGGGCGCGCCGGTGGCGGGCGCGTCGTTGGCGGGCGCGTCGGCGGAGGCGGACTGGTCGGCGGCGGGCTCCTCGTCCCGGGCCGGCGCGGCGGCGGCAGGCGTCACCGGAGCGGGCGTGTCCTCCCGGGTCGGCGCGTCGGTGGCAGCCGACGCCGGAGCGGGCGTGTCCTCCCGGGTCGGCGCATCGGTGGCAGCCGACGCCGGAGCGGGCGTGTCCTCCCGGGTCGACGCGTCGACGGCAGCCGACGCCTCCCGAGCCGCCGGCGCGTCCTCCGTGGCACGGTCCGCATCGGTCTCGCCCGCCTCCGGCACGTCCGCCCGGGCGCCCTCCGTCTCGTCGGCGGTCGTCTTCCGCGCCGCGAACCAGGACTTGTCCTCACCGTCCGCCTCGGCCGGCTCCACGCCCGTCGTCCCGGGGTCCTCGTCGGCGGTCTCCGGCGCGGCGGAAGCTTTCGCCGACCCGGTCGGGGCGGCGGACTCCTCGCCGTCGCCGCTCACGGCACTCCCCGCCCCGGCGCCCGGCTCCGTGTCCTCCGCCGTCTCCGACGGCTGGTCGCCGGTGGCGACCCACGCCGCCACCGCCGCCCGCAGGCGGTCACCCTCGCCGTCCGGCGCCGGGTCGGCCGGGGTGTCGTCCTCCGGCGCGCGCGGAGCGAGGGACTTGAAGACGGCCGTGGGCTGGTCCACCTGGACCGCGCCCGACCCCTCCGACGATGCCGACGACGCCGACTCACGGAGCACCGACAGCCGCGGATCCCGGCCGCCGCCGCCCGGAGTCGCCTCCTGCGAAGACTTCTGCTGCTCCGCCTCTTCGGGGGACTCGCCCGCCACCGTGCCTCCTCCATGCGTCATGCGTACGTCCGAACCATGTACCAGTGTCCTGTGTGAACCCCTTGGCTCCCGTGCTAGACGAGAACGACATACCTGCCGGTTCCCGTACGAACCACCCAGGCACTCTCGACAGATGAATGTGAGAGGGGTCACCCTGTGACTCATCCACGCGGGGAGGCATGGATGGGCAGGAGCCGCAGAACAATTCCGGAGGAGCTTCTGCTGCTCGCTCTGGACCCGGCCACGGGTACCACAGCGCAGCCGCAGTCGCTCGACCTCGGCCTCGCCGGGGCTCAGCTAGTGGAGCTGGCTCTGGCAGGACGGATAGCCCCTGACGGGGATCGTATCGCCGTGGTGATGCCACGGCCGACCGGAGATCCGACACTGGACTCCGCACTGGAACTGCTGCGCCGACGCGGCAGCCCGGTCCGGGCCGTCCACTGGATCGGCGGGCCCCGACTGGGGCTGCGCCAGATCTACCTCGCTCATCTGGAGCGCTGCGGCATGGTGCATGCCGTGGAGGGCCAGATGTGCGGAGTGCTGCCGACGACGCGCTACCAGGCGACGGAGACGGCCATCAGCCGGGACATCAGGGCCCGGCTGGACAGTGCGATCCGCACCGGCGTACCGCCGGACCCGCGGACCGCGGCGCTCGCCGCGCTGGCCCACGCGGTCGGTCTCGGCAAGCACCTCTACCCGGGGAACGAAGGACGGTCGTCGCGGTCCCGGCTGCGCGACCTGATCCGGCACGACCCCATGGGCGGCCTCGTGGCGCACGCCGTGATGGACGTCCAGAACGGTGTGGCGGCCCAGCCGCGCCGTAACACCGCGACGGGAGGCGGGCGTCCGGCGGGCGTCCCCGAGCAGCCCCGGCGCGGGAGCATGGCCCGCGCGGCCGTGCACTGACCGACTCGGGAGACACCGAGCGACACCAGACCCGATCCGGGAGCCGCACAGACGGGTGCGGGGCGGTCCTCACGACCGCCCCGCACACGTGTGTTGTCGCCATTTCCCAGCGCACACCGCATCTTTGGTGGCAGTCTGCCAAGCAGTAGATACTCACAGCTACGCAGCCGACAGCCGGAGGTGCAGTTTCCGTGGCGTCCAACGTCAATCCCACCGTCAGGCGACGCCGATTGGGGCAGGAGCTGCGCCGGCTCCGGGAGCAGAAGAACATGACGGCCGAGCAGGTGGCCGAGCGGCTCCTCGTCTCCCAGTCGAAGATCAGCCGCCTCGAGAACGGCCGTCGCTCCATCAGCCAGCGCGACGTCCGCGACCTCTGCGGCGTGTACGAGGTCGAGGACGAGCGGGTCGTCGAGTCGTTGATGCAGATGGCCAAGGACTCGCGCCAGCAGGGCTGGTGGCACGCCTTCGGCGACATCCCGTACAGCGTCTACATCGGTCTGGAGACGGACGCGGAGAGCCTGCGGGTGTACGAGCCGCAGATCATCCCGGGCCTGCTGCAGACCCACGGCTACGCCGAGGCCGTCATCGCCGGCGCGCTGCCGGAGTCCACGCCGGCCGACATCGACAAGCGGGTCACGGTCCGCACCCGCCGCCAGGAGCGGATCAAGGACGACGAGCGTCCGCTGCGGCTGTGGGCGGTCATCGACGAGGGTGCGCTGCGCCGGATCGTCGGCAACCGGCAGCTGATGATCGAGCAGCTGGAGCATCTCGTCGAGCAGTCGCATCTGCCGCATGTCACCGTGCAGGTCCTGCCGTTCGACATGGGGGCTCATCCCGGCATCAGCGGGCATTACGCGATCCTGGAATTCCCCGACACGTCCGACTCCAGCGTCGTCTACATCGAGGGTGTGACCAGCGACCTTTATCTGGAGAAGGCGCAGGATGTCGCGAAGTACAGCGTGATGTACGAGCACTTGCGCGCACAGGCGCTGAATGTGGAGCAGACCCGGGAGTTCATCTCGGACATCGCCAAGGAGTACGCCGCAGGAAATTAGGGGTGAATACGGCCATACGGCCGGGACGTCGAGGAAGAGGCCGGTACGGTACACCCCGGCCTTGTTCCGGCGGAAGTCCGCTTGGAATATGCCATCCGGTCGAGTGAACGCTCGCCCCACGCGAGGGGACCGGCGAGTAGCGTCGATCACGCCAGCAAGAACGTTGGCGCGACATACCACCGGCAGAACCGGAGCTGACATCATGGCGATTATTCAGGGCGCTACGGACACCTGGACCAAGTCCTCCTATTCCGGCGGGAACGGGGCCTGCGTGGAGGTCAAGTCCCCCGTCGTGGCCGCGATCGCGGTGCGTGACTCCAAGGCTCCCGAGGGTCCGTCCCTCGCTTTCGGGCCCGGTTCCTGGAACGCCTTCGTGAGCGAAGTGAGCACCGGAACGCTCTGAACCGCGAACCACGCGACACGCGAACGCGACACGCAACGCGAGACGCGAGACGCACGAAAGCACCCGGCAGCACAACCGCAGCAGCCCTCTCGACCGGTCCGCCGTCCTGGCCGAGGGGGCTTCGGCATGTCCGCCTCCGGGCAGTCCGTGAACCGATCGCCGGGCGGCCCTTTTTGACCCCATCTGTGTTCACGAATATGAACTCAGGTCAAAAACTCGAACGATTTTACTTGCTCTTGACCCTCCAGTGCGTTGTCGTGGCAGCTCAACTCGCCACACCATGAACGGCGTTCACAAGGCGGACCGGATCCCCTGGAGGGGGCTCAATGAACAGTCTCGACTGGGCCGTGCTCATCGGCTACTTCGGCGTGATGGTCGCGATCGGCGTCTGGTCCCACAAGCGCGTGGACAACGTCTCCGACTTCTTCACCGCCGGCGGCAAGATGCCCTGGTGGCTCTCCGGCATCTCGCACCACATGTCGGGCTACAGCGCCGTGATGTTCACCGGCTACGCGGGCATCGCGTTCACCTACGGCGTCACCTCCTACGTCACCTGGTCCTTCCCCATCGCGATCGGCATCGCCATCGGCGCCCACCTCTTCGCGCCCCGCCTCAACCGGCTGCGCTCGCGCCTGCATGTGGCCTCCCCACTGGAGTACCTGAAGAACCGCTACAACCTGCCCACCCAGCAGGCCCTCGCCTGGTCCGGCGTACTGCTGAAGATCGTCGACGTGGGCGCCAAGTGGGCCGCCATCGCCACCCTGCTCTCCGTCTTCACCGGGATCTCGCTCAACCAGGGCATCCTCATCACCGGCGTCATCACCGGCATCTACTGCACCGTCGGCGGACTGTGGGCCGACGCCCTCACCGAGCTGGGCCAGTTCATCATCCAGTTCTTCGCCGGCATCGCCATGCTCGTCGCCGTCCTGGCGAAGCTGGGCGGCTTCAGCGCGCTGTGGACGGTCTGGGACCGGCCCGAGCTCCAGGGGCACACCGCGCCGACCGCGGGCCCGTACACGATGACCTTCCTGCTCGCGTACCTCTTCATCAAGACCTTCGAGTACAGCGGCGGCATGTGGAACCAGGCCCAGCGCTACATGGCGACGCCGACCGCCCGCGAGGCCACCCGCTCCGGGCGGCTCTCGGCCGTCCTGTGGTTCGTCTGGCCGCTGGTCCTCTTCTTCCCCATGTGGGTGGCGCCGCTGCTCGTCGACCCGCAGAAGCCCGACGCCTCCGACTCGTACGCCCTGATGACCGAACAGCTGCTGCCGCACGGACTGCTCGGACTGGTCATCGTCGGCTTCTTCTCGCACACCATGGCCATGTGCTCCTCCGACGCCAACGCCATCGCGGCCGTCTTCACCCGTGACATCGCGCCCGCGCTGAGCAAGGCGGCACGCACCTGGTCGCACCGGGCCGGGCTGCTGGCCGCCCGCTGGTCGACCGTCGCCTTCCTCGCCCTGTCGATGGCGATCGCCACACAGGTCAACTCCCCCACCTTCGGCGACATCATCACCGTCGTCATCAAGTGGGTGGCCGGCCTGATGGGGCCGATCGCGATCCCGTTCATGCTCGGTCTGCTGCGGACCTTCCGCAGGTCCGGGCCGACGGCGGCACTCGTGTCCTGGGCGGCCGGCCTGTTCGCGTTCTGGCTCACGAACTACGGGCTCGACGGCCTGGAGCTCCAGACCCAGATCGTCTCGCCGCTCGCGACCTCCCTGGTGCTGTACGTCCTCATCGGCTTCATCAAGCCGGAGGACACCCCGGAACGGGACGCGGTGCTCGACAAGCTCCACTCGGACGACGGCAGCCCGGCGGCCGCGGTGCCCGAGCGTCAGCCCCTGGGGTAGTCAACGCCTCGGACAGACAGCGCCTCGGACAGTCAGGCCCTCGGCTGGTCATGCCCTCGGATAGCGGTCCCTCGGACAGTCAGCCTCTCGGATAGCGGGCCAGCCAGCCCGGCGAGGACTCCGAGGGGCTGTGCAGGGCGGTGCCCTGCGTCATCTCCATCGCGAAGTCGTCCGCCAGCTCCAGGACCGTCGCACGGCCCTCCAGTTCGGCCAGCCAGGCCGGCGGGAGGGCCGTCTCGCCGTGCAGGACGCCCAGCAGCGCGCCCGTGAGCGCCCCCGTCGCCGCCGACGGCCCGTCGTGGTTGACCGCGAGCCGCAGGCCGTGCCGCATGTCCTCGCCGACGAGGGCGCAGTAGACGGCGGCGGCGAGGAGGTTCTCGGCCCGGTCCTCGTCCGCGCCGAGCGCGGTGACCCTGGCCGCGTTCGGCATCCCCTGGCGTACGGCTCCGAGGGCCCGCTGGAGGGCCGTGGTGACCGGCTCGTGGCCGGGGCGCGGCGCGAGCTGCGCGAGGGCCCGCTGCACCGAGCCGTCGACGCTCTCGCCGCGCGCGAGCCCGTGCACGACGACGGCGAAGGCACCGGCCGCGAGATACGCGGCCGGGTCGCCGTGCGTCTGCGCCGCGCACTCCACCGCCAGCTGGCACACCAACTGCGGCTCCCAGCCGACCAGCAGCCCGAAGGGCGCCGAGCGGACCAGCGCGCCGGAATCGGTCGCGGTCGGGTTCTTCGGCCGGTCCAGGGTGCCGAGGACCTCGTCGCCGAAGCCGGTCAGACAGGCGCGGGCCGGGTCGCGGCGGGCGTAGAGCCACTCCTCACGGGCCAGCCAGCCGTTGTCCTTGCGCCGCTCGTCGGGGCCCCAGTCGCGCTGGGTAGCCGCCCAGCGCAGATGGGCCCGGTGGACGTCCGTCGGCGGGTGCCAGGCACCGGTGTCGCGGCGGACCTGGGCGCGGATGAGCCCGTCGACGGTGAACAGGGTCATCTGCGTGGCGGCGGTGACGGCGCCGCGCCTGCCGTACGCGGGGACGGGCTCGGTGAGCCCGTCCGGCCCGTGGGCGGTCCTGATCTCCGCCAGGGACAGACCCGACACGCCCGCGCCGAAGGCGTCGCCGACGGCACCGCCGAGGAGGCAGCCGCGCACCCGGGCCCGGAAGTCCTGCTGTTCGGCACGGCCCCACACGGCCGCGGCGGTTGTGGTCACGACGTGCCCTCCCCCGGTGACGCAGGTCTGACGCAGGTCTGCTCTGCCGCAGCACTGTAATCGACCGGGTACGGACGTTCGGGAGCCGGAACGTTATGTGATCCCCCGCCCTTCAGGCCGGGTTTGACTCACTCTGGGAGGACCGGAAGCAGCTCCGGGAGGTGTCCGTCGGACGCGCGCGCGGCGCGCACGCGCTCCTCCGGGACCTCGCCGTACAGCGTCGTCCGGGGGCGGGAGGGCCGGCCGGCCGCGTCCGCGATGGCGACGAGGTCCTTGATCGAGCGGTAGGAGCCGTAACGGGAGCCCGCCATCCGGGAGATGGTCTCCTCCATCAGGGTGCCGCCCAGGTCGTTGGCGCCCGAGCGGAGCATCTCGGCCGCGCCGTCCGCGCCCAGCTTCACCCAGCTGGTCTGGATGTTGGTGATGTGCGGGTGGAGGAGGAGCCGGGCCATGGCGGTGACCGCCCGGTTGTCCCGGACCGTCGGCCCGGGGCGGGCGATGCCGGCGAGGTAGACGGGCGCGTTGGTGTGGATGAACGGGAGCGTCACGAACTCGGTGAAGCCCCCGGTCTCCCGTTGGATCCGGGCCAGGGTGCGGAAGTGGCCCAGCCAGTGGCGGGGCTGGTCCACGTGTCCGTACATCATCGTGGACGAGGAGCGGATGCCCAGCTCGTGGGCGGTGGTGACGACCTCGATCCAGGTGGCGGTCGGCAGCTTGCCCTTGGTGAGGACCCAGCGCACCTCGTCGTCGAGGATCTCGGCCGCCGTCCCGGGGATCGAGTCGAGACCGGCCTCCTTGGCCGCCGTCAGCCACTCGCGGATCGAAAGACCCGTACGTGTCGCGCCGTTGACGACCTCCATCGGGGAGAAGGCGTGCACATGCATACCGGGGACCCGCTCCTTCACCGCGCGCGCGATGTCGAAGTAGGCCGTTCCCGGCAGGTCGGGGTGGATGCCGCCCTGCATGCAGACCTCGACCGCGCCGACGTCCCACGCCTGCTGGGCCCGGTCGGCGACCTGGTCGAGGGAGAGGGTGTAGGCGTCGGCGTCGGTGCGGCGCTGGGCGAAGGCGCAGAAGCGGCAGCCGGTGTAGCAGACGTTGGTGAAGTTGATGTTCCGTGTGACGACGTACGTGACGTCGTCGCCGACCACCGCCCGGCGGACGTCGTCCGCGATCCGGGTGAGCGCGTCGAGCGCCGGGCCGTCGGCGTGGAGCAGGGCCAGGGCCTGGTCGTCGGTGAGCCGCGTCGGGTCGTCGGCGGCGGTGGCGAGGGCGTCGCGGACATCGGTGTCGATGCGCTGGGGGACCATGCCGGGCGCCGCCGCCTCGCGCAGCGCCTCCCAGTCCCCGTACACCTCGTCGAAGTCGTCCCGGCGGTCGTGCGTGCGGCCGGTGGTGTCGATGGTGCGGTGCAGGTCGGTGCGGCCGGTGGCGGTGAACGCCTCGTCCGGCTCCTGCCAGGGCAGTCCGCGCACCGGCGCGTCCGGGTTCGCCAGGCCCGTCTCCGGGTCGGCGAGGGCACGGACGTGCGGCAGCAGCCGCGGGTCGAGCCAGGGCTCGCCCCTGCCGACGAACTCGGGGTACACGCAGAGGCGTTCGCGCAGCTCGAAGCCGGCGGCGCGGGACTTCTCGGCCAGGGTGTCGATCCGGGGCCAGGGCCGCTCGGGGTTCACATGGTCGATGGTGAGCGGCGAGACCCCTCCCCAGTCGTCGATGCCGGCGCCGATGAGCCGGCCGTACTCCTCGTCGACGAGGTTCGGCGGGGCCTGCAGGCAGGCGCTCGGGCCCATGATGTGGCGGGCGACGGCGATCGTGGCGACCAGGTCGTCCAGCTCCGCGTCCGGCATCCCACGCATCGCCGTGTCCGGCTTGGCGCGGAAGTTCTGGATGATCAGCTCCTGGATGGAGTGGTAGGCGCGGGAGACCTTGCGCAGTGCGAAGAGGGACTCGGCGCGTTCCTCGTACGTCTCGCCGATGCCGATGAGCAGTCCGCTGGTGAAGGGCACGGAGGAGCGCCCGGCGTCCTCCAGGACCCGGAGCCGCACGGCCGGTTCCTTGTCGGGGGAGCCGTGGTGCGGGCCGCCGGGCTCGGACCACAGGCGGGTGGCGGTGGTCTCCAGCATCATCCCCATGGAGGGGGCGACGGGCTTGAGCCGCTGGAAGTCGGTCCAGGAGAGCACGCCCGGGTTGAGGTGGGGCAGCAGCCCGGTCTCCTCCAGAATGCGGATCGCCATGGCGCGTACGTAAGCGAGGGTGTCGTCGTAGCCGTGCGCGTCCAGCCACTCGCGCGCCTCGGGCCAGCGGTCCTCCGGCTTGTCCCCGAGGGTGATGAGGGCTTCCTTGCAGCCGAGTTCGGCGCCGCGGCGGGCGATGTCGAGGACCTCGTCGGGGGACATGAACATCCCGTGGCCGGCGGCGCGCAGCTTGCCGGGGACGGTGACGAAGGTGCAGTAGTGGCAACGGTCGCGGCAGAGCCGGGTGATCGGAATGAACACGCTCTTGGAGAAGGTGATGGTCCCCGGCCGCCCGGCGGCCGCGAGCCCGGCGTCCCGTACGCGCGCCGCGGAGGCGGCCAGGTCCTCCAGGTCGCCACCCCGGGCCTGGAGCAGCACGGCGGCCTCGGCGACGTCGAGCGCCACACCGTCCCGCGCCCGCCTGAGCGCGCGGCGCATGGCGTTCTCGGTGGGCCGCTCGGGCTGTTCCGCCTGGTGATCCGTCATGGACCGAGCATAAGAGTGGCCTCCGACGGCGGAACCCTCACCCGCGACCGGGGGCTCGGTGCTGGCCCGAGCATTCCGGGCGAGTCGATGTCAGAGGTACTGCGCGAAGTCGTCCAGGACCCCGAGAACCTTTCCCTCCTCCCCCGGCGGCAGCTGGAGCACCACCTCCTCGCAGCCCAGCTCCGCGTAGTGCGCCAGCTTCCCCGGGTTCGGCCGGACCGCGTACGGCACCACCTGGAGCGCCTCCGGGTCCCGGCCCGCCTTCTGCCAGGTTTCGCGCAGGAGCGGAACGGACTCCGACAGGCCGCGGCCGCCGATCGGCATCCAGCCGTCCGCGTACGCGGCGATCTGCGCGAAGAGCTTCGGTCCCGCCGCGCCGCCGAGGAGGGTGCGCGGGGCGCCGCCCGCCGGCTTGGGGTAGGCGTAGGAGGCGCGTACCGACAGCCCGAAGGCGCCCTCGTACGCCGTCGGCTCCGGCGCCCACAGCGCCCGCATCAGCCGCATGCGCTCCTGGGTGAGTTCGCGCCGCGTCGCCCACTCCACGCCGTGGTCGGCGGCCTCCTCCCGGTTCCAGCCGAAGCCGACGCCGAGGGTGAAGCGGCCGCCCGACAGATGGTCGAGCGTCGCGATCTGCTTGGCGAGTGCGATCGGGTCGTGCTGGGTGATCAACGTGATGCCCGTGCCCAGCCCGAGCCGCTCCGTGACGGCGGCGGCCTGGCCGAGGGCGACGAAGGGGTCGAGAGTACGGCCGTACTCCCGGGGCAGTTCGCCGCCCGCCGGGTACGGAGTCGTCCGCTCGACGGGGATGTGGGTGTGCTCGGGGAGGTAGAGCCCGGCGAAGCCGCGCCGCTCCAGCTCGCGCGCGAGCCGCACCGGGGAGATGGTCTCGTCGGTCAGGAAGATCGTGGTCGAGATCCGCATGCGGCCAAGGTAGGGCGCACGGAGCGGATTCACGAGAGCCGTTCCTCGCGGGGGACGCCTGCCGCCGCCGGGGAGTACGGAGGCCGCCGGGCTCAGCCCTGGTACTCGGTGAGGTCGATGGCGTACACGCGCAGCGGGACCCCGAAGACCGGGTGGTTGACGTCGCGCTCCGGGGTCATGCCGAGCTTGCGCATGATGTTCTCGGAGGCCGTGTTGCTGATGTGGGCGATGCCGACCACCCGGTCGAGGCCGCGGTCCTGGAGGGCGAACTCCAGCGCCGCGTGGGCGGCCTCGGAGGCGTACCCCTGCCCCCAGAACGGCCGTCCGAGCCGCCAGCCGATCTCGACGGCCGGGAGCACCTCGGGAAGGAACTCCGGCACGGACAGGCCCGCGAAGCCGATCAGCTCGCCGGAGGCGATGAGCTCGACGGCGAAGAGCCCGAAGCCCTCCTCGTCCCACTCCTCCTCCCACCGCTCGATGTCCTCGGCGGTCTCCTCCAGATCCCGGACGGAGCCGTCCCCGATCCAGCGCATGACCTCCGGATCCGCGTTGATCTCGGCCATCGGGACGAGGTCGTCGTCGGTCCAGCGGCGGAGGATGAGGCGGGGCGTACGGATCTCGGTCATGGGGCCCATCCTGCCGGAACCGGGCGGGCCGGGCCGCGTCAGGGGCGGCCTGGGTGTCCGGGGGCCGGTTCCCCGAGGGCAGGCGGCGGCGCTCCCGTGCCTGTGGAAATCCGCGGGCGCTCCGGCCCGGGCGGGTGTTTGGATGATCTCCATGCTGACGCGACTCGAGAGTTATTACGACGCCGTCCCGCGCTCCGCCGCCCGCGCCGAGGAGTTCGGGCCGCTGACCCTCTTCGTCCGGGAGGGGGAGGGCTGGCCGTACTACGCCCGGCCCGCGCTGGGGTACGGCGGGGAGGTGACGGTCGCCGACGTGGAACGGGTTCGGGCGCGGCAGCGGGAGCTGGGGGTGCCCGAGGCGTTCGAGTGGGTGGCGGAGACGACGCCGGGGCTGCGGGCCGCCGTCGAGGCGAGCGGGCTCCTGGTGCGCGAGCACCCGTTGATGGTGCTGGACGGCGAGGGTGCGGCGGCCGCGCCCGAAGGGGTCACCGTACGGATGGTCGGTGCCGACGATCCGGTGCTGCCGAGCGCGGCCGCCGCGCCGTACGCGGCCTTCGGCGTCGCGCCGCCGCCGGGCGCGGCCGCCCAGGTCGCCGCCCGGATCGCGGCGGGGCTCACGCACCTCGCCGCCGCTCTGGACGCGGACGGCACGGCGCTGTGCGCGGGTCAGCACCAGCCGGTCGGCGGGGTCTCGGAGGTCGTCGGCGTCGGCACGCTTCCGGCCGCGCGCCGCCGCGGTCTGGGCCTGGCGGTGACCGCCGCCCTGGTCGCGGACGCCCGGGCGCGGGGTGTGGAGACGGTCTTCCTGACGGCCACGGACGGTGACGTGGCCCGTCTGTACGGCCGGCTGGGCTTCCGTACGGCGGGGACGGCCCTGATCGCCGAACCCGCCTCCTGACCGGGCTGCCGAGAAGTCGGCGGAAATTTCCTCCGGACGTGTCACATCGGTGTGCCGCGCTCCGTCAATGCGGTGAGGCCGACGGAAACGGCCGCACCGACCGCTGAGGAGCGACCACCATGCAGCACGAACTCAAGGCACGGCTCACCAACCCCGCCGCTCTCCTGCCGGGGGCCCTGCCGGCCATCCAGGACCTGCTCAAGGTGACCCGTGAGGGAGGAGTCCCGGAGTCCACCCTGGAGCTGGTGCACCTGCGGGCCAGCCAGATCAACGGCTGCGGCTTCTGCGTCGACTTCGGGGTCAAGAGCGCGAGGAAGGCGGGCGTGAGCGACGCGCAGCTGTTCACGGTCGCCGCCTGGCGCGAGGCGCCGTACTTCTCCGCCGAGGAGCGGGCCGCCCTGGCGCTGGCGGAGGCGGCGACCCGGATCGCGGACACCTCGGACGCCGTGCCGGACCCGGTCTGGGACGAGGCCGCCGCGCACTACGACGAGAAGCAGCTCGCCGCGATCGTGCTGATGGTCGGGATCACCAACCTCTTCAACCGGGTCAACGTCACCACGCGCCAGCCCGCCGGCACCGTCACCTGGTAGCCCCGGCACCCCCTGGACGCACGAGAAGGTGGCGGGACCCCGTCCGGTCCCGCCACCTTCGTACAGGTGACTCAGATGTGATGGGTGCCGGTCAGTCGGCGACCACCAGCGAAGGCGTCTCCTTCGTCAGCACCTCGCCGCGGAAGAACGCCGGGCTCCTGCGCTGCATCACCAGCATGATCACCGCGCCGAGCAGCAGCAGTCCGACGCCGATGACGAAGACGGAGCCCATGCCGAGGACCGAGGAGCCGCTGCCGTAGGCCGGGTCCCACATGTCGTACAGCGTCTTGCCGAAGACGGCGGTCAGCATCAGGCCGCCGACGCCGGGGAAGACGCCCTTGACCATCAGGTTGGCGAACGAGCCGGTCAGCTCCTTGCGGAAGAACCAGACGCAGGCGAAGGCCGTGATCGAGTAGTAGAAGCAGATCATCAGGCCGAGGGCGTAGATCGTGTCGACCAGGACGTTCTCGCTGACCAGGCTCATCACCGCGTAGAAGACGCCCGTGGCGACACCCGCCCAGACGGTGGCGCGGCCCGGCGTCTTGAAGCGCGGGTTCACCCGGGCGAAGGCGGCGGGCAGCGCCTCGTACGTGCTCATGGCGAGCGCGGTACGGGCGACCGGGATGAAGGTGGTCTGGAGGCTGGCGGCTGCCGAGGCGAGGACGGCGACGAAGAGCAGGACGCCGAGGCCGGAGCCCATGATCGGGCCGGCGAGGACGGCGAAGACGTTGTCGGAGGTGTCCGGGTTGCCGAGTCCGGTGCCCTTCTCACCGATGCCCGCGTACATCTGCACGGCGATGGCGACCAGCAGGTAGGAGGCGACGATGACGACCATGGCGAGGAGCGCGGAGCGGCCGGGGGTGCGGGCGCTGCCGGTGCTCTCCTCGTTGATGGACAGGCAGGCGTCCCAGCCCCAGTAGATGAAGATCGACAGGGAGAGGCCGGCGGTGAAGGCCGAGAAGGACTCGACGCCGAAGGGGTTCAGCCAGGTGAGGGAGAAGTCGAGCGACCCGGCGACCTGGTCCGCCTTGCTGATCGCCATGAAGGCGAAGATCACGATGACGGTGAGCTGCAGGCCGACGAGGGCGTACTGGACCCACTTGGTGGCGGTGATGCCGCGGTAGCTGATCGCCGTGGCGATGCCGATGAAGACCAGCGTGGTGAGGATGTGGACGGCCTTGTTGCCGTCGAGGGCGGCGACGCTCTCGCTGCCGGTGACCTCGCCCGCGGTGAGCCAGAAGAAGGAGGTGGCGACGCCTGCGAGGTTGGACAGGACGACGATGGTGGCGACCAGCAGGCCCCAGCCGCACATCCAGCCGACCTTGGGACCGAAGGCCTTCACGGACCAGGTGAAGGAGGTGCCGCAGTCGGGGAGGGCCCGGTTCAGCTCGCGGTAGGCGAAGGCCACCAGGAGCATCGGGAGGAAGCCCGCGAGGAAGATCGCGGGCATCTGGAGTCCGACCTCGCCGACCGTGGGGCCGAGCGTGGAGGTCAGACAGTAGACGGGGGCGACGGTCGAGATGCCGATGACGGCGCCGCCCATCAGCCCGACGGAGTTCCCGCCGAGGCCCTTCGTGCGCACGCCGTGGGTGTCGCCGGGGGCGTCGACGCCCCTTACCGTGTCTCCGGCCATGGGCCGTGCATCCACCTGAGTCATGAACAGGACGTTAAGTGCTGCGGTTTCCACATCCGGAAGATCGAAATCCACTCAGCCCATCGATCTTTACCTTGCATTGCGTGGCACAAACCGGACAGCCACCAATGATTGAAAGATCGACCATTCGCCGCACCGACCGATTGGTTGGCGCTCCGGCGGATGTCCGATATGCGGGAACCGCAGCCGAGCCCGAAATGTCCGAATCCAAAATTTCCCGTGCTTGTTTTTCGGCCATCTCCCGGAGGACACCCGGAGGTCTCCCGAAGGGCCCGTCCGGTGATCAACCGGGCCAGACCACCGCCTGCGTCTCACTGTAGGCGTGCAGGGCGTACGAGCCGACGTCCCGCCCCACACCGCTCTTCTTGAACCCACCGAACGGCGCCTCCATGTTCCGCCCGACGGTGTTCACCCCGACCCCCCCGGCCCGCAGCCGCGCCGCGACCCGGAAGGCCCGGGCCACGTCCCCCGACCACACGTAGTCCAGGAGTCCGTAGTCGCTGTCGTTCGCCAGCGCGATCCCCTCCTCCTCGTCGTCGAAGGGGACGACCACGACGACCGGGCCGAAGATCTCCTCCCGTACGACCCGCATGTCGTTGGTGCACTCGGTGAGGAGCGTGGGGGCGACGTAGAAGCCCTTCGCGAGGTCCGGGCGCGCGCCGCCCGCCACCACCCGGGCGCCCTCCTTCCGCCCCAGCTCGACATACGCCTCCACCCGGTCGCGGTGGGCCGCCGAGATCACTGGGCCGACCACCGTGCCCGGCGCCGCCGGATCGCCGACCTTCATGTACGCGAGGTAGCCGGTGAGCTTCTCGATCAGCCGCCGGTGGATCCCGCGCTGCGCGAGCACCCGCGTGGGGGCCGTACAGATCTGACCGCTGTAGAAGGCGAAGGTGGTGCCGATCCCCGCCACCGCGGAGTCCAGGTCGGCGTCGTCGAAGACCAGCGCCGCGCCCTTCCCGCCCAGCTCCATCAGCTGCCGCTTCAGCTCGCGGCCGCAGACCGCGCCGATCGTCTGCCCGACGGCGGTCGAGCCGGTGAAGGAGACCATGTCGACGTCCGGCGAGTCGACGGCCGCCTCGCCGACGGCGGTGCTCGCGCCGGTGACGACGTTGACGACCCCGGCCGGGACCCCCGCCTCCGCCAGCGCCCGCGTCATCGCGTACACCGAGAGCGGGTCCTGCGGCGCGGGCTTCACCACGACCGTGTTCCCCATGGCGAGCGCCGGAGCGATCTTGCCCGCCGGATTGGCCCAGGGGTTGTTGTACGAGGTGATGCAGGTGACCACACCGACCGGGCGGCGCACGGCGACCGCGCCGAGGACGCCGGCCTTCCCCATCGGGCCCGCCTCGTTGATCTGCGGGGGCAGCGCCCGCTCGACCGGCTCCAGGGTGCCGCGCGCGTACCGCCGGAAGCGGGCGGCGCCGACGGCGACCTGCATCCCGCGCGCGGTGGCGGTCGTGGCCCCGGTCTCGGCCCGGGCGAGGGCCGCGTTCTCCTCGGCGTCGCGGGCCATCAGCTCCGCGGCCCGGTGGAGGATCGCCGCCCGCTCCTCCGGCCGCGTACGGGACCAGGTGGCGAAGGCGGCACGGGCCGCGGCGGCCGCCTCGTACACCTGGGCGCGGGAGGCCTCCGGCGCGAGGCCGACGACCTCCTCGGTGGCCGGGTTCACCACCTCGTAGTGCCCGCCGTCGGGCTCGACCCACTCCCCGCCGATGAACAGCCGCTCGGTCCTCACCGGGTGCTCACCGTCCTGGTGTCGCGCCCCGAGCGCAGCACCCGGCCCGGGATCGCGCCGGTCACCCGGTCGTCGCGGATCGTCTCCACGCCGTTGACGCGGACGGAGACGACGCCGATCGCGCGCGAGTCGAGCCGGGGGCTGTCCCCCGGCAGATCATGCACCAGGGTCGCCGGTCCCGCGTCGATCCGCCCGGGGTCGAAGAGGACCAGATCGGCGTGGAAGCCCTCCGCTATCCGCCCGCGCTCCCGGAGCCCGAAGAGCCGGGCCGGGTCGTCGGTGAGCATCCGCACCGCCTGTTCGAGGGGGACGAGCTTCCGGCCGCGCAGGCAGTCGCCGAGGAAGCGGGTGGTGTACGGCGCGCCGCACATGCGGTCCAGGTGCGCGCCGGCGTCGGAGCCGCCCAGCAGCACGTCCTCGTGCTCCCAGGTCTCGCGGCGCAGCGCCCAGGAGGCCGGGTCGTTGTCGGTGGGCATGGGCCACAGGACGGTCCGCAGATCGTCGTTGGCGCAGATCTCGACGAGGCACTGGAAGGGGTCCTGGCCGCGCTGGGCGGCGATGTCGCGGACGACCCGTCCGGTGAGCCCCCGGTTCTCCTCGGAGTACGTGTCGCCGATGACGTACCGGCCGAAGTCGGCCAGGCGCCGGAAGACGCCGGCCTCCTTGGAGTCGGCCCGGCGCAGCATCCCGGCCCGTACGTCCGGGTCGCGCAGCCGCGCGATCCGTTCGGGGACGGGCAGGGAGAGGACCTCTCCCCAGCCGGGGATGAGGTTGAGGGCGCAGAAGGTGCCGAGCGACATGTTCATCGGGGTCAGGATCGGCATGGTGAGGGCGACGATCCGGCCACCGGACTCGCGGGCGCGCGCGGAGGCGGCGAGCTGGCGCGGGACGCGTTCGGGGACGGTGGCGTCGATGGTGAGGACGTTCCAGTTGAGGGGCCGGCCGGCGGCGGCCGTCATCGCGACGAAGAGGTCGATCTCGGCGTCGGAGAACTGGTCGAGGCAGCCGGCGAGGATCGCCTCCAGCTGGGTGCCCTCGTGTGCGCCGACGGCCCGGGAGAGCGCGATCAGCTCGTGCGGGGTGGCGTGCCGGGAGGCGACGGGGGCGCCGTCGCCGTCGGAGTGGGTGGAGGACTGGGTGGTGGACAGGCCCCAGGCGCCGGCGTCCATCGCGTCGTGGAGCAGGCCGACCATCCGGCCCAGCTGCTCGGGGGTGGGCTGTCCGCCGACCGCCTCGGCCCCCATCACATGGCGGCGCAGGGCGCAGTGCCCCACCATGAAGCCGGCGTTGACGGCGATCCGCCCCTCCAGGGCGTCGAGGTACTCGCCGAAGGACGACCAGCTCCAGTCGACGCCCTCCTCCAGGGCCTTGAGGGACATGCCCTCCACCTTGGACATCATGCGGCGGGTGTAGTCGGCGTCCTCGGGCCGGCCGGGGTGGAGCGGCGCGAGGGTGAAGCCGCAGTTGCCGCCGGCGACGGTGGTGACGCCGTGGTTCATGGAGGGGGTGGCGAAGGGGTCCCAGAAGAGCTGGGCGTCGTAGTGGGTGTGGGGGTCGACGAATCCGGGGCTGAGGACGAGACCGGCGGCGTCCTCGCTCGTCCTGGCGGCCGCGCCGGGCTCGGGGAGGACGATCCGCCCGTCGCGTATCCCCACGTCGGCGGTGCGGGCGGGGGCGCCGGTGCCGTCCACGACGGTGGCGCCCTTGATCAGGTGATCCAGCATGACGGTCCTTTCTGCGCGCGGGCATGCCCCGGCCGGGGGCCGCGCGGGCATGCCCCGGCCGAGGGCGCGGTAGCCGGCCGCGGCTACGGCGTCCCCGGCCGGGGCCGGTGCGGGGCGGCGGTCCGGGAAGACGCCGCCCCTGTCAGGAGCCCGCCGCCTGGCGGAAGCGGGTGGTGCGGTGGACCGGGTCCGTGTCGATCTTCGGGATCACGTGCTCACCGATCAGCTTGATCGTGTTCATCGTGTCCTCGTACGAGACGCCGATCGGCAGCCCGAACGAGAGCTGGTCCGCCCCCGCCTGCTCCCAGCGCTTGCACTGCGCGAGGACCTCGGCCGGGTCGCCGCAGATCATCAGCTCCTCCTGGATGAGCAGCTCGATGATCTCGGCGCTGTACTCGGGGAGCAGCTCGGGCCACTCCGGGACGCCCTCGGGCCGGGGGAAGGTGTCGTGGTAGCGGAAGAGCAGCGACTGCAGGTAGTTGAGCCCGCCCCCGGCCGCGATCTCGACCGCCTTCTCGTGGGTCTCCGCGCAGATCGCGGTCGAGGTCACCATGACGTTGTCGTTGACGAAGTCCCCGACCGCCTTCGCCTCCTTGACCGCCGTCTTGTACGACTCGACGACCCACTCCATGTCGGAGACCTTCTGCACGCTGAAGCCGAGGACGCCCAGGCCCTTCCTGCCCGCCATGGCGTACGAGGACGGGGACCCGGCGGCGTACCACATCGCCGGGTGGGACTTGCCGTACGGCTTGGGCAGGACCTTGCGCGGCGGCAGCGACCAGTGCTTGCCCTGGAAGCCGGGGTACTCGTCCTGGAGCCACATCCTGGGGAACTCGGCGATCGTCTCCTCCCAGATCTCCTTGGTGTGGTTCATGTCGGTGATGCCCGGCATGAACCCGAGGATCTCGTGGGAGCCGGCCCCGCGCCCCGAGCCGAACTCGAAGCGTCCGCCGGAGAGGTGGTCGAGCATGGCGACCTTCTCGGCGACCTTGACCGGGTGGTTGACGGGGGCGAGCGGGTTGAAGATGCCGGAGCCGAGGTGGATGCGGTCGGTGGCGTGGGC
This sequence comes from Streptomyces sp. NPDC093600, assembly GCF_044764755.1. NCBI lineage: Bacteria > Bacillati > Actinomycetota > Actinomycetes > Kitasatosporales > Streptomycetaceae > Streptomyces > Streptomyces sp. NPDC093600. Next base: position 100,349 of record NZ_JBIWIU010000008.1, on the reverse strand, counting down.
GAGGTAGCCGAGGTAGACGTCGTTCGCCGAGAGGTGCGAGTACTCCTCCAGGAAGTGGTGCTCGGAGGCCCAGGCGTACTTGAACCCGGACCTGTCGGCCTGGATGACGTACTCGGTCTCCTCCATCAGCACCTTGTGCTCGGCCTCGGGATCGGTCTCGGCCCGCTTGCCGACGTATCCCTGTACGAAGATCCCGAATTCCAAGGGGGTTCACCGTCCTCGTCACTTCTGATGCTCCGTCAGATACTCGATGTGCCCGACTTTCGCACCGCCGCGCGGGGGCGTCAATAGCTGATGGAGCGTCAGAAGAGGCTGACTCCGGCCAGCCAGCCGCCGTCGATAACGAACGGCTGCCCGGTGATGTACGCGGAGTCGTCCCCGGTCAGGAAGAGCGCGAGCGCCGCCACCTCCTCGGGCCGCCCGATCCGGCCCAGCGGCACCAGCTTCCGGTACAGCTCGGCCGTGGCCGCCGGGTCGACGCCCTCCGGGTTGCTCATCGGGGTGTCGATCGCCCCCGGGCAGACCGCGTTGACGCGGATGCCCCTGGCCGCCAGCTCCAGGGCCGCGACCCGGGTGAGTCCGAGGACCGCGTGCTTGGTGGCGGCGTAGGCACCGACCCCCGCCATGCCCGTCAGGCCCGTGTACGAGGCCGTGTTGACGATCGTCCCGCCGCCCGCCGCCTCGATCTCCGGCGCGATCGTCCGTATGCCCAGGAAGCACCCGACCTGGTTGACCGAGACGATCGCCTGGAACTCGTCCAGCGGCGTGGAGACCAGCTCGTTGAAGCGGAGGATGCCGGCGTTGTTCACCAGCCCGTCGATCCGCCCGAACCGCTCCTGGGCGACGGCGACCGCGCCCGCCCAGTCCGCCTCCCTGGTCACGTCGAGGTGGACGTACGCCGCCCGCTCCTTCCCCAGCTCTGCGGCCAGCGCCTCGCCGGGATCGTCGCGTACGTCCCCGAGCACGACCCGGGCCCCCTCGGCGGCGAAGAGCCGCGCCTCCTGCTCGCCCTGACCGCGCGCCGCGCCCGTGATGACCACGACCCGCCCGTCCAGCTTGCCCATGTCCGTACTCCTCTCTAGAGGTGCGGAGCCACCTCGGCGGCGAAGGCCGCCATCTGGTCGGTGAGTTCGGTACGGCTCCGGGAGCGGAACCGGACCTGGATCTGGTGCACGCCCATCTCCTCGTAGGCACGCAGTGAGGCGGCGAGGGCCTGCGGCGCGCCGGTCAGCGTCCGCCGGCCGACCTCCCAGGCGGGGGTGCCGACGTAGAGCGGCTCGACGATCGCCCCGACGGTGAGCGGCTCCTCGATCCCCGCCCCGGCGCGCAGGTCCGTCAGCCGGGCGATCAAGGCGGGCAGCTTCTCGCGCGGATCACCCTGCGGCAGCCAGCCGTCGCCCCGCAGCGCCGCCCGGCGCACGGCGGCCGGCGAGGAGCCGCCGACCCACACCGGGACCCGCTCCTGGGCGGGCCGGGGCCGCTGCCCCAGCTCCTTGAACGCGAACCGCGCGCCGCTGAACTCGGGGTACTCCTCCGGTCCGAGCGCCGCCCGGAGCGCGTCGACCGTCTCGTCGAGGAGCGCACCGCGCCCGTCGAAGTCCGCACCGACCGCCTCGAACTCCTCCCGCACATGTCCGGCACCGACCCCGAGGACCAGCCGCCCGCCGGAGAGGTGGTCGAGGGTCGCGTACGCCTTGGCGCTCACCAGCGGGTGGCGCAGCCCGACCACGGCGACGTGGGAGAGCAGCCGGACCTGCTCGGTGGCGGCGGCGAGGAAGGAGAGGGTGGCGACCGGGTCGTACCAGACGGTGCTCATCGCCCCGGCGAGCCGGCGCGGGACGGCGACGTGGTCGCAGCAGGCGATGTAGTGGAACCCGGCGCGGTCGGCGGTGCGCGCGATCTCCAGCAGGTCGGCGGGCCCGGCGGCGGCCTCCCAGGGCTCGGCGTAGAGGGCGCTCTGCGACTGGACCGGGAGCTGTATGCCGTACACGACCATGGGAGACCTCACATCTGACGATCCATCAGGCAGCGTGAGGACCCATCGTCATCGCCGGCACCGCATCAGGCAAGGGCTTGGTCGACGTCGGCGGTCGCCCAGGAAATGTTGGTGGCGTATGATTCTTTGTACATAACCCACACGCAGGAGGCGCGGCATGGCTGTGACCCAGATCGACATAGACGATGACGCACTGCAGCGAGCCATGGCCCTGTCCAAGGCCCGGACCAAGAAGGAGGCGGTCAACCTGGCCCTCCGCTTCTATGCCGACCGGCAGGACCGGGCAGCGCGCATCAGCCGTCACTTCGAGCGTGCCCGCACGTGGGGAGCGATCGAGGACGCCGAGCGTCGGCATCAAGCCGAGAAGGACAGTCGGTGATCTATCTCCTCGACACGTCCGGTCTTGTCCGGCTGCTCAGTGACGCAAAGCTCCAGTCCGCGTGGTACGACGCCGTCGACGCCGAGGCGATCGCGTCCTGCTACCCCCAGCGCGCCGAGTTCCTCTACAGCGCTCGGAGCAGTCGCGAGTACGACGAGATCGCGGAGATGTTCAGCGATCTCTACCCCGACGTAGCGGTCCCGAAGAACGCGGGACGCTGGATCAGCTCCGTCCAGCACCGGATGGCGAGGGCCGGGGAACACAGGAGCGCCTCGGCCGTCGATCTGATCACCGCCGCCACAGCGGCCCATCACGGTCTGACCGTCCTTCACGACGACGTCGACTACCGCACCATCGCTCGGCACGCGGCCGACCTGAGCGAGCACAGCGTCCACGACGTCCGCTGATCGGTCAGGGCTGCCAGAGCCCCTCCGGCGTCAGGCCCAGCAGATCGATCGCGTTCCCCCGCACGATCCGCTCGACGACGTCCGGCGCCAGATGCCCCATCTGCGCCTCGCCGACCTCGCGGGACTTGGGCCAGGTGGAGTCCGAGTGCGGGTAGTCCGTCTCGTACAGGACGTTGCCCACCCCGATCGCGTCGAGGTTCCGCAGCCCGAAGGCGTCGTCGAAGAAGCAGCCGTACACATGCCCGGCGAACAGCTCCGACGGCGGGCGCAGCACCTTGTCGGCGACACCGCCCCAGCCGCGGTTCTCCTCCCACACCACGTCCGCGCGTTCCAGGATGTAGGGGATCCACCCGATCTGGCCCTCCGCGTACATCACCCTCAGGTTCGGGAAGCGCTCGAACTTGCCGCTCATCAGCCAGTCCACCATCGAGAAGCAGCAGTTGGCGAAGGTGATGGTGGAGCCGACGGCGGGCGGGGCGTCGGCGGAGGTCGACGGCATACGGCTGGAGGAGCCGATGTGCATGGCGATGACCGTGCCGGTCTCGTCACAGGCCCGCAGGAACGGGTCCCAGTGGTCGGTGTGCACCGACGGCAGGCCGAGGTGCGGCGGGATCTCGGAGAAGGCGACGGCGCGCACGCCCCGGGCGGCGTTGCGGCGGACCTCCGCGGCGGCGAGCTCGGCGTCCCAGAGGGGGATCAGCGTGAGGGGTATGAGCCGGCCGCGCGCCTCGGGGCCGCACCACTCCTCCACCATCCAGTCGTTGTAGGCCCGCACGCCGAGCAGACCGAGCTCGCGGTCGCCCGCCTCGGTGAAGGTCTGCCCGCAGAAGCGCGGGAAGGTGGGGAAGCAGAGCGCGGACTGGACGTGGTTCACGTCCATGTCGGCGAGCCGGTCGGGCACGGAGTAGGAGCCCGGGCGCATCTGCTCGTAGGTGATCACTTCGAGCCTGATCTCGTCGCGGTCGTAGCCGACGGCGGTGTCGAGCCGGGTCAGCGGACGGCGCAGATCCTCGTACACCCACCAGTCGCCGACCGGCCCGTCGTCGCCCCTGGCCCCCATGACCGGCGCGAATCTGCCACCGAGGAAGGTCATTTCCTTCAGCGGGGCGCGGACGATCCGCGGCCCGGTGTCGCGGTACCGGGACGGGAGCCGGTCCCGCCAGACGTGCGGGGGCTCCACGGTGTGGTCGTCCACCGAGATGATCTTCGGGAAGGTCTCCATGCGTTTCACGGTAGCGCTGAACTGACGGTCCGTCAGCTCTCGGGATACCCTGATCTGTGGCAGGACTTGTGCAGACAGTCACCCGATGCTGACGCGCCCCCTCCGGACAAGGCAGACTGTCTTGGGCGAAACCAGCGGTACGGCAGGGGGAGCTATGGACCGTGAGAACGGCCCGCGAGTTCCGGAGCAGCGGGCTCCGTCGACAGGTGGTCCCGACAGCGTCGGTCAGGACCTGCGCTTCGGCGTGCTCGGTCCGGTACGCGCCTGGCGGGCCGGAGAAGCCCTCCCCTCCGGCTCCCCGCAGCAGCGGGCGCTCCTCGCGGCGCTGCTGCTGCGCGACGGGCGCACGGCCACGGCCGCCGAGCTGATCGACGCCATCTGGGGCGACGAACCGCCCTCGCAGGCGCTGGCGGCGGTACGGACGTACGCCTCGCGGCTGCGCAAGATCCTGCCGCCCGGGGTCCTCGTCAGCGTGTCCGGCGGCTACGCCGTGCGCACCCACCACTCGGCCCTCGACCTGAACGTCGCCGCCGACCTGGCGGCCGAGGCGGAGAAGCTGCGGGCCGCCGGGGACCGCGGCGAGGCACGGGCCCGGATCAACAAGTCGCTCGGGCTGTGGGACGGCGAGGCGCTGGCCTCCGTACCGGGACCGTACGCCGAGACGCAGCGGGTCCGCCTGGAGGAGTGGCGCCTCCAACTGCTCGAAACCCGCCTGGACATGGACCTGGAGGCCGGCGCACACGCGGAGGCCGTCTCCGAGCTGACGGCGCTCACCGCCGCCCACCCGCTGCGGGAGCGGCTGCGCGAACTGCTGATGCTCGCCCTCTACCGCAGCGGGCGGCAGGCGGAGGCCCTGGCCGTGTACGCGGACACCCGCCGGCTCCTCGCCGACGAGCTGGGGGTCGACCCGTGCCCGGAGCTCGCCCGGCTCCAGCAGCGGATCCTCCGGGCGGACGCCGAACTGGCCCGCCCCGTCGAGGAACCCGCACCGGCCCTCGTCGTCTCCCGGCCCGCCCAGCTCCCCGCGACCGTCCCCGACTTCACCGGCCGCGCCGCCTTCGTACGGGAGCTGGGCGACCGGCTCGCGACCGCCGAGGGCTCCGTCATGGCGGTCTCGGCGCTCGCGGGCATCGGCGGTGTCGGCAAGACGACCCTGGCCGTGCACGTGGCGCACGAGGCCCGCCCGCACTTCCCGGACGGCCAGCTCTACGTCGACCTCCAGGGCGCGGGCGCGCGGGCCGCCGCCCCCGAGACGGTCCTCGGGTCGTTCCTGCGCGCCCTGGGCACCCCCGACTCCGCGATCCCCGACTCGCTGGACGACCGGGCGGCGCTGTACCGCTCGACGCTCGACGGCCGCAGGATCCTGGTGCTCCTCGACAACGCCCGGGACGCGGCCCAGATCCGTCCGCTGCTGCCGGGCACGGCGGGCTGCGCGGCACTGGTGACCAGCCGTATCCGGATGGTGGACCTGGCCGGGGCGCATCTGGTGGACCTGGACGTGATGTCCCCGGAGGAGGCGCTCCAGCTGTTCACCCGCATCGTCGGCGCGGAGCGGGTCTCGGCGGAGCGCGAGGCGGCCCTCGACGTGGTCGCCGCCTGCGGCTTCCTTCCCCTCGCGATCCGCATCGCGGCGTCCCGTCTGGCGGCCCGCCGCACCTGGACGGTCGCCGTCCTCGCGGCCAAGCTCGCCGACGAGCGCCGCCGTCTGGACGAGCTCCAGGCGGGCGACCTCGCGGTCAAGGCCACCTTCGAACTCGGCTACGGCCAGCTGGAACCGGCCCAGGCCCGCGCCTTCCGCCTCCTGGGCCTGGCCGACGGCCCCGACATCTCCCTCCCGGCGGCGGCGGCCGTCCTCGACCTTCCGGCCCAGGACACCGAGGACCTCCTGGAGGCCCTGGTGGACACCTCGCTCCTGGAGTCGGCCGCCCCCGGCCGCTACCGCTACCACGACCTGGTCCGGCTCTACGCGCGTGCGTGCGCGGAGCGGGACGAACAGCCCCCGGTCGAGCGGGAGCGGGCCCTGTCGCGCCTCCTCGACTTCTATCTGTCGACGGCCTCCCGGGTGTACGCCATCGAGCGGCCCGGCGACCGGCTGGTCGACCATCTGGAGCCGACGGAGTACGAGGGCCTGGCCTTCACCGACCGCCACGCGGCCCAGGACTGGCTGTACGCGGAGGCGAACTGCCTGCTGGGCTGCGTACGCCAGTCGGCGGGCGCGGGGACCCTGCGGCGGGCGGTCGACCTGCTGTGGGCGTCGCTGGACCTGGCGGAGTCGGGCGCGAACTCGAAGGAGTACGAGGCGGTGGCCGCGGGTCTGCGCGACGCGGCGGCCGCGGCGGGCGACACCCGGGCGGAGGGGCGGGCGGCCATCACGCTCGCGTACGTCCACCACGTCTCGGGCCGGTTCGACCAGGCCGACCAGGAGGCGCGGGAGGCGATGCGGCTCGCCGAGACCGTCGACGACCGGCTCCCGCAGTGCTGGGCGGCGAACACGCTGGGCGTGATGGCGGTCTACCGCAACCGCTACGCCGAGGGCGAGCAGTTCCTCAACCGCGCCATCGACGCCTTCCGCGAGTGCCAGGACGGGCCCGGCGAGGCGAGCGCCCTGTGCAACCTCTCCCGCATCCATCTCGTCACCGGACGGACGGCGAGCGCGGTCAGCCTGGCGCGGCAGGGCGCCGACATGTACGACCGGATGGGCCACGCCCTGAAGGGGGCGAACGGCCGCTACGCCATGGGCGTGGCCCTGACCCAGAGCGGTCAGCTCGGCGAGGCGTCCGAGAGCCTCGCCGCCGCCCTGGAGGTCTTCCGGGACAGCCGCCAGCGCCTCTGGGAGGGCATGACCCTCTTCCGGCTGGCGGAGGTCGAGGTGGCAGGCCGGCGGTTCGCCCAGGCGGCCTCGAACGCCGAGATGGCCCTGACCGTCCTGCGGGACGTGGGCGGCGACTGGCGACGCGGCAACGTGCTCACCGTCCTGGGCCGCGCGCTGCACGGCATAGGGCAGCTCGGCCGGGCCGAGGTCTGCTGGCGGGAGTCGTTGGCCATCCACGAGAGGCTGGGCTCCCCGGAGGCGGCGGAGGTCAGGTCGCTGCTGCAGCCGGCCGCCGCCGCCTGACCGTGTGCCCGACCGTGTGCCCGCGCCCCCGTACTGGGCGTTCATCGTTCGTTTATCGCGGCCCGGCATGCTCCTACTCATCGATCCGTCGCGTCGGGGGGCAGACGGGTCGCCGGTGAGGCCGTGGCCCCGACGCACTAGGGTGATCGGCCCTGCGCAGAGGCCCGTTCGGCAGTCCACGGGGGAGCAGCCGGACGGGTCTCGCCGACCCATCTGAATCGAAGCATCAACAGGAGTTGCGATGAGCGACGAGCAGATCGTCAAGCCGACGAACATCCACGTCACCGGCGGCGAGGCGACCGACATCGAGACGAAGAACATCCACGTCACGGGCGGTGAGGCCACCGACGCGATCGCCGACAAGATCGGCATCAAGAACATCCACGTGACGGGCGGCGGCGGCGAGGACGGCGGCACCGCGTCGACCGAGAACATCCACGTGACGACGGAGCCGGCCAAGTAGACCACTCCCCACGGGGCGCAGCCCCGGCGGCACCATCGGGGGAGTCGCCGGTGCTGTGGAAGTCCGGACCGCCGGAACGCGAACGCCCGGGGGACAGCCGACGGGTCTGGGGGGACCCGCCGGGCAGGGCGCGGCGCGAAAGCGACCGGACGCAAGAAGAAGGGGCCGGGCACCCGCCCGGCCCCTTCGCCGCGCGCGGGGCCTTGGTCCGCCTTACGAGGCGTCGAGGTCGATGACGAAGTCGACGACGGTCGTGTCACCCCGCCGCACGATGGGATGCGCGACCTCGACCACGCGCCCCGAATCCGCGATGTGCCGCCGTGTATAACGCAACACCGGCACACCGGAACCGATACGCAGCGCCGCCGCCTCGCCCTCGCTGGGCATGCCGCACGTGAACGACTCGGTGATGCGGGCGACCGTGATCCCGAGGCTGGCCAGCTGAGCCCGAGTTCCGCCCGGCCACGGCTCGTGGATGGGATCGGCGACCGGCGTTCCGGCGACGTCGCTCCACCGCACGTAACTGGTGCTCAGCTGCGTCGGCACGTCGTTGTCGTAGAAGACGAAGTGCCGCGCGAGGAGCCGTTCGCCCGCCTCACACTCGAACAACGCCGCCAGTTCCGTGTCCGCCTGGACCTTCTCGAAGCGCTTGTCGAGCCGGTACTCCGACCATCCGATGCCCTGATCCCGTGTGAACGGCGTGGACTTCGCTCCCGGAGCGGCTCGATAGCGATCCGCCGCCATCCGATGCACAGGCGGACGCGGGCGCACCCGGGTACCCGCTCGCGCGCGGCTTTCGATCACACCCTCGTTGCGCAGCAGCCCAAGCGCGTTGCGAACGGTGACCTCCGAGACGCCGTACTCCTCGCACAACGCGGGGAGGATCGGCAGCCGTTCACCAGGCCCGAACTCCCCAGAAGAGATACGACGCCGCAGGTCAGCGGCGATCCGCTGGTACTCGGGCTGTGCCACGCCACACCACCGTTCCGAACGAGCATCCCAATCTGCATACACATAATGTCCCGCCCGGCTTGACCGACGCCAACCGCGTCGGCATTCTGATTACAGATAACCGCTATCTGTAATCAGATAACGGCTGGGAGGTGCCATGCCCGCTTCGGGCTGTTCGTGGTCCAGATGCTTCGGGGCCGTGCCACAGGAGGCACGAAGCGTTCGGTGCTGGACGAGGAGCCACATACCGCAGGGCGACGCCCCGCTGGTGGCGCACGAGCTGTTCGTGGCGTGTCTCGGCACGCGACCGGCCTTCGTCGAGATGACGCTGTCGACGGCAGACCACCGCATCCGCATCACCGCCCGAGGCCCCGTCGAGCTTCCCGTCCGTTGCAGCCACGGCCCCGGGCTCGCCATCATCCGGGCCTTCAGCGCCACCAACGGCACGACCAGTGACGGCTGCGCGGTATGGGCGGAACTCGTCATCGGCAATTCGACTCCGGAAGAGGCCCGTTGAAATGCTTCCCACACTCGTCCGACTCGCGTCCCGAGTCCGCTCACTGGTGACGCCCACCGGTCGCCACCGTGCCGGCCTCACTCCCGTGCGCCCCGAACCGCCACCGCCACCGCCTCCCCCGACGCGCCCCGCCCCCAACGTCCGCGTCTGGCACGCCCCCATCGACGGCGCCGCCACCGCCCTCGTACGCCCCTATCTCCCCGCGTACGAGCGGGAGGAGGCTGTCCGGCAGCAGCGCCGGATCACTCTCCTCGCCGCCACGTACGGCATCGACCTCGACACCCGTGTCATCCACCCCTTGGAGACGGCATGAATCCGATCCGCTCCCCGCGTCTGCTCCCCTGGAGCGGTGCGGACGGCAAGCCCTGCTACCTGATCGGTGACGGCACGGGGCGTCTGTCCCGTCTGGCCGATCAGATCGAGACCGTTCAGCTCGGCCTCGCCCGCCAGATCCTGGAGCGGGCCCACGACACCCTGACCGGCGAGCGCCCGTCACCCGAGGAACTGCACGTCCTGGCCGGTCACCTCGTCGCCGCCCTGCGAGACGCCCTTCTCATCGCCGAGTGCCGCGACACCTCCGGCGTCGGCGAGACGCCATGAAGGCATGCGTCGGTGTACAGGGCCGCGCCCCGGGCCGCCACCTAAGCCGTCGCCCTCCTGCCCCCACCGGCCGGAGCCCCGCCCCTACCCGTCCCCCCTCGTCTGAGCCCGCAGGGCCCCCTTCACCACCTTGCCGCTCGCGTTCCTGGGCAGTTCCGGGACGAACTCGACCTCCCTCGGCACCTTGTAGTTCGCCATCTCACGCCGTGCCCAGGCGATCAGGTCGTCCGCCGTCACCCGCGCTCCCGGGCGGCGGACCGCGAACGCCTTGGCCACCTCGCCGAGGCGGGGGTCCGGGATGCCGATGACCGCCACGTCCGCGATGTCGGGGTGGAGGCCGAGGAGTCGCTCGATCTCCGCCGGGTAGGCGTTGAAGCCGCCGACGATGAACATGTCCTTGATCCGGTCGGTGATCCGCAGGTTGCCCGCCTCGTCCAGGACGCCCACGTCGCCGGTGTGGAGCCAGCCGTCCGGGTCGATGGCCCGGGCCGTCTCCTCGTCGTCCTCGAAGTAGCCGCGCATCACCTGGTGGCCGCGGACCAGGATCTCGCCCGACTCCGAGAGGCGGACCTCCGTGTCCGGGATCGGGCGGCCCGAGGTGGTCGCGATGACCTCGGCCGGGTCGCCGCGGCGGCACATGGTGACGATGCCGCTCGCCTCGGAGAGGCCGTACGCCGTCAGGACCGTGCCGACGCCCAGTTCGCCGCGGAGACGCTCGACCAGCCGGAGCGGGACCACCGCCGCGCCCGTCACCACGAGACGGAGCGCCGAGAGGTCGTACGAGCGGCGGGACGGGTGGTCCAGGAGCGACTGGAGCAGGGTGGGCGGGCCGGGGAGCACCGAGATCCGTTCGGCGGCGACGTTCGCGAGGACCGTGTCCACGTTGAAGACCGGCTGCGGGATCATGACCGCGCCCCGCATCAGGCAGGCGATGATCCCGGCCTTGTAGCCGAAGGTGTGGAAGAACGGGTTCACGATCAGATATCGGTCGCCCTCCCGCAGGCCGGCGAGGTCCGCCCAGACGCCGTAGCAGCGCAGGGTCTGCGCATGGGTGATCACCGCGCCCTTCGGGGCGCCCGTCGTCCCCGAGGTGAAGATGATGTCCGAGGCGGCCGAGGAGGCGATCGCGTCCGCCCGCCGCCGCACCTCGGACGACGGTACGCCGTCGCCCTCCGCCAGGAAGGACTTCCAGGTCAGATAGTCGTCCGGGGCGGTGTCGCCCAGGACCACCACCCTTTTCAGGTACGGGAGTTCCACGTCGGCCCGCCGCAGCGACGCGACGTAGGAGGTGCCCAGGAAGGTGCCGGTGACGAAGAGCAGCCTGGCCCGCGAGCGGGCGAGGACGTACGCCGCCTCGGTGCCCTTGAAGCGGGTGTTCAGCGGGACGAGCACAGCCCCCGCCGTCACCGCGCCGAGCGCCGAGACGATCCAGTCCAGGGTGTTCGGCGCCCAGACGGCGACCCGGTCGCCCGGCTCGACACCGGACGCCATGCAGGCCGCCGCCGCGCGTTCGACGCGGGCGCCCAACTCCTCGTACGAGACGCGGACACGGCCCTCGACGACCGCCTCCGCCGCGCCGTACCGATCGGCCGCCGAGCGCACCAGCCTCGGGATCGAGCCCCACTCCAGGTCGCCGCGCATCTCCCACCCTCCCGTGAGCTGACTATGCGTCAGATTAGCGGTAGCCTGACGCGCTGTCAGCAGCTCGGCAGTCGCTTGCGATCGGGGAGGTTGCAGTGCTCAAGGACGCCACCGCCATCGTCGGAATCGGGCAGACAGCGTTCGCCAGACAGCTCCCCGAGTCCGAGAAGACCCTCGCCTGCCGGGCGATCCTCGCCGCCCTCGACGACGCCGGCATCGCACCGGCCGAGGTCGACGCCTTCGCCTCGTACACCATGGAGGAGACCGACGAGGTAGAGATCGCCAAGTCCATCGGGGCCGGGGACGTCACCTTCTTCAGCAAGGTCGGCTTCGGCGGCGGCGGCTCGTGCGCCACCGTCGGCCACCTCGCCGCCGCCATAGCCACCGGTCAGGCCGGCGTCGGCGTCGCCTGGCGGTCGCGCAAGCGGGGCAGCGGACCGCGGCCGTGGAAGAACACCCGGGCGCAGCTCCCCACCCCCGGCCAGTGGACCCGGCCCTTCGGGCTGCTGCGCCCCGCCGACGAGATCGGCATGCTCGCCCGCCGCTACATGCACGAGTACGGCGCCACCCGTGACCACCTCTTCAACGTCGCCCTCGCCTGCCGCAACCGCGCCAACCAGAACCCCGCCGCGATCATGTACGAGCGGCCCCTCACCCGCGAGATGTACATGACCTCCCGCTGGATCAGCGAACCCCTCTGCCTCTTCGACAACTGCCTGGAGACCGACGGGGCCCTCGCCTGCGTCGTCGTCTCCGCCGAGCGGGCGCGCGACTGCCGGCGAAAGCCCGTCTACGTCCACTCCGTCGCCCAGGGCCTGCCCGCCCAGCACCACGGCATGGTCAACTACTGGAACGACGACCCGCTCTCCGGTCCCGCCTGGACCGCCGCCCGACACCTGTGGAAGCGGGCCGACTTCGGCCCCGAGGACATCGACGTCGCCCAGATCTACGACGCCTTCACCCCCCTCATCCCCCTCTCCCTGGAGGGTTACGGCTTCTGCGGGCGGGGCGAGGGAGCCGCGTTCACGGAGGGCGGGGCCCTGGAGACCGGCGGACGGCTGCCCCTCAACACGGGGGGCGGCGGCCTCTCCGAGGCGTACGTCCACGGCTTCAACCTCATCACCGAAGGCGTGAAGCAGCTCCGCGGCACCTCCACCGCCCAGGTCCCCGGCGCCGCCACCTGTCTGGTCACGGCCGGCGAAGGCGTCCCCACATCGGCTCTCCTGCTGAGGAGTTGATCCCCCGTGCTCACACCCGTCGTCGACGAGGACGGCGCCCCCTTCTGGGAGTACGCCGCCCGGGGCGAGCTCCGCGTCCAGGCCTGCGCGGCCCCGGACTGCGGCGAACCGCGCTTCCCGCCCCGGCCCTGCTGCCCGCACTGCCAGTCGTTCGACAGCGAGTGGCGCCGGATGTCGGGCCGCGGCCGGATCTGGTCGTACGTCCTGCCCCATCCGCCGCTGCTTCCCGACTACGCCGCCCAGGCCCCGTACAACGCCGTCGTCGTCGAGCTCGCCGAAGCGCCCCGCATCCGCCTCGTCGGCAATGTGGTCGCCGCCCCGGACGCCGCTCTCGACTCCGTCGACCCGGCGCGGCTGCGGATCGGGGCCCCGGTACGGGTCGCCTTCACCGACATCGACGGCATGGCCGTCCCGCGCTGGCTGCTTGAGCGCGGATGAGCGTCCGGGTCGAGACGGACGAGGAGTCCGGGGTCGCGGTCGTCACCCTCGACCGGCCCTCGAAGCACAACGCGCTGACGGTGGAGATGGCGGGCCGGCTCGGCGCCGTGTGGCGGGAGTTCCGGTACGCGGACGAGGTGCGGGCGATCGTCGTCACCGGCGCGGGCGGCAGGGCCTTCTGCACCGGCGTCGACCGTACGGCCGCCGCCGGGATCCCGCAGCCCTCCTCCCCGTACACGATCGACGACCCGCTGGTCGCCATCGGCCCGAAGGCCAACGACCTGTGGAAACCGGTGATCGCCGCCGTCGAGGGCATGGCCTGCGGCGGGGCGTTCTACCTCCTCGGCGAGGCGGAGTTCCTCATCGCCGGCGAAGGGGCGGTCTTCTTCGACCCGCACACGAGCTACGGCATGGTCAGCGCCTTCGAGACCGTCCACATGGCGCAGCGGATGCCGTACGGCGAGGTGGCGCGCATGGCGCTGATGGGCAGCGCCGAGCGGATCTCGGCCCGGCGGGCGTACGAGACGGGTCTGGTGTCCGAGGTGACGGAGCCCGGCGGCGCGCTGGACGCCGCCCGCCGGGCCGCCGCCGTCATCGCCTCGCATCCGACGGAGGCGGTGCAGGGCACGGTCCGCGCCCTGTGGTCGGCCAAGGAGGCCGCCCGCGCCCAGGCCCTCGCCCACGCGCCGCACCTCGTGGCGCTCGGGAACCTGCCCGCCGGGCGGCAGGCGGAGCTGTTCACCCGGAGGGCGGACGGTTTCCGGCTGCGGTGAGCATCAGGCCGCGCCCACGCGCCAGACCTCGCACTCCGGTCTCCGTGACCGTCGCGCGCGAGGTGAGCTCCAGCTCGCGGTGGTGTCCGCCTTGCGGGCGGGCCTGCCCTTGCGCTTCTTCCGGGCGGGCTCCACGCGGTGTCGACGACCACCACGTCGAACGCCGACGTGGTGCTGGACGTCGGCGTCACCGTCGGCTCCGAGGTGTACCCGCCGCCGGAGCCCGAGCCGCGTGGCGAGGCTCCCGCACTCGGCGTAGCGTCGAGACCGAGAGCCGGACCGAAGGAGGCCGAGCGATGGTCCGCAACGTCATCGGCTCCGTCCTGGCGCTCGCCGGAGCGACGGCCGCCGTCTGGAGCCCCTTCCGTGCCTGGTACGACGGCCGTCACGGCAGGCACTACCGCATCGAGGACCTCTTCGCCGGGATCACCGACGAGAGGGCCGAGGTCATCGGGTCGATCCTGCTGCCGTTCGCCTTCGCCGCCCTCCTCACGCTGATCGGCCTGGTGCTCCGCTCCCGTCTGCTGGTCGCGGTCGCCGGGGTGATCGTGCTCGGCTTCACCATCCTGTGGATGGTCCGGGTCGGGCAGGCCGAGAACGGCCTGACGGTCGGCGGCGAGCGGATGGGCCTCGACCACGGCGTCTTCTACGCCCTGGGAGGCGGGCTGCTGCTCCTGCTCGCCGCGGCGGTGATGTCGGGCCGCCACCGCGAGCACGCGGTGCGGGTCGACGGTCACGGACCCCCGCGCGAGGCCGGACCGGGTGACGCGCCCGTGTACCCCCATGACACGGGTGACAGGGGCGCACCGACCCGGACGATGGACGAGCCCCGCTGGGACGGGCGCGGCCAGGGCGAGAACCAGTGGGACCACGGCCGGGCCGGCGACCAGCCGTACCACCGGGACCACCCGGACCACCCGGACCGGTACGACGAACCACCGCCGCCGCAGCGCCCCTGAGCCCACACGGGCGGGTGTGCCTGCCGGTCACACGCGCGGTGCCGCCGCTCCCCGCCCCGTCGCCGTGCCCTTGACCGCGTCGAGCGCGTACACGCAGCGGTCCTTGCTGCACGCGTACACGACCCCGCCCCGCGCCACGGGCGAACCGGTGATCTCGCCGCCGGTGGCGAGCTTCCAGCGCAGCTGCCCGCCGGTCGCGTCCAGCGTGTACAGGACGTGGTCGGCCGAGCCGAAGTGCACCCGGCCGTCGGCGACGACCGGCGCGCCGATCAGCTCGCCGCCCGCCGCGAACCGCCACTTCGGCGTCCCCGTCACCGCGTCGAGCGTGTACAGCGCGCTGCCGCTGCCCACGTGCACGTTGCCGTCGGCGATCAGGACCGGCTCGATCGACTGGCGCGACTCGGTGGCGATCCGCCAGCGGTCCTGGCCGGTCGTGGCGTCGAGCGCGTACACCGTGCCGAGGTAGTCGGCGAGGTAGACACCGCCGCCGGTGACGGCGGGCCCCGGGGCGAAGGCGGGCGGCGAGAGGAAGACGGCGGGCGCCTCGAAGTGCCAGCGGACGTGCCCGCTGGTGACGTCGATCGACAGCACGCGCGTACCGGCCGAGACGTACACGCAGCCGTCCTCCGCCCGCGCCACCCGGACCGGCACGCTGCCGCAGGAGGCGGCGTCCCCGACCGGGTACGACCAGCGCTCCACGCCCGTCCGCGCGTCCAGGGCCTGGAGCCGCGCGTCCCGCCACACGTACACGGTGTCGCCGTGCACGGCGGGCCCCGCCTCCGGGGTCTCGAAGTCGGTCTGCGCGCCGGTGATCTCCCACAGCTTGGCGCCGTTGGACGCCTCCCAGCCCTGGACCCCGCCGCCCCGGGTGCCGGTGACGACCGTGCCCCGGTCGACCTTCAGGGAGTACACCCACGCGTCCGTCCGCACCCGCCAGCGCTCGGCGCCGTCGGACGCGTCCAGCGCGTACAGCGACGGCCCGTCCGAGGCGTGGATACGGCCCTGCGACACCGCCATGGACCAGGCGACGTCCCGGGTCTTGAACTGGCGGCGGCCGCTGGCCACGTCGAGCGCGTGCACCTCGAAGGAGGTGACGTAGAGCAGGTCGCCGGCGACGACCGGGGTGCCCCAGACGTCGTTCGACATCCGGAAGCGCCACGGCCGCCAGTGGCCGGGTTCGGGCGCGGGAGCCGGTGCGGGCGGGGCCTCGGGGGCCGCGGCCGCGGACGGCGAGGGCAGCGGACGCGAGCCGGGCCGCGGGCCGGGCTCGGCGCCGTTCGCACCGCCGCCGGGCGGACGGATCCAGCCGGTGGCCGGGCCGGCGTCGGCGCCGACGGCGGCCCGGGTGTCGGCCACCCGGGGGCCGGGGCCGATCGGGACGGTGCCGCCGGCGAGCCGTACGGGCCCGGCGGACTCGGCGGGAGCCGCGTGGCGCCCGCCGCCTGCCTGGCCACCGCGCGGGTCGCCGCTCCACTCCGGCGCCGGCCGGGGCGGACGCGGCGGTGCGGGCGGGGCCGGGGGCGGGGCGGCCGGCGCCGCGACGCTGGGGCGGCCACCGCGCCGGTGCTCGATCATGGCCGTGGCGCGCTCCGGCAGCCAGGCCGAGGCCGTACCGCTGTCGTCGCTGCCCGAGCCGAACAGATGGGGTGCGAGCTGCGCCTGCAGATCGGCCGGGCTGGGGCGGCGCGCGACATCCGTCTGCATGCAGGACTCGATGAGCGGCCGCAGCTCGTCCGGCAGCCCCTCCAGGTCGGGGCCCTCCCTGAGCAGCATGAACACCGTCTCGACGGGGTTGGCGCCGTGGTAGGGGGCGTGGCCGGTGGCGGCGAAGACCAGCATCGAGCCGAGCGAGAAGACATCGCTCGCGCCCGTGACGCTGCGCGAGTCGCGGGCCTGCTCGGGCGACATGTACGCGGGCGTGCCGACGGCGACGTTGGTCATGGTCAGCCGGGTGTTGGAGACGCCGGACGCGATGCCGAAGTCGATCACGCGCGGTCCGTCCTCGACGACGAGGACGTTGGAGGGCTTGAGGTCGCGGTGGACCAGGCCCGCGCCGTGGATGGACTGCAGGGCCTCGGCGACACCGGCGGCCAGCCAGCGCACGGCCTGCGCCGGGAGCGGCCCGCACTCGTTCACTATCTCTTCGAGGGAGGGCGCGGGGACGTACGCGGTGGCCAGCCAGGGCACGGCCGCCCGGGGGTCGGCGTCGACGACGGCCGCGGTGTAGAACCCGGAGACGGCCCGCGCGGCCTCGACCTCGCGGGTGAAACGGACACGGAACAGCTGGTCCTCGGCGAGTTCGGTCCGCACCGTCTTGATCGCCACGCGCCGCCCGGACGCCGAGCGTGCGAGATAGACCAGACCCATACCGCCCGCGCCGAGCCGGCCCAGCACCTCGAAGGGCCCGATCCGTCTCGGGTCGTGCTGCGTCAGCTGCTCCACTTGCCTGCCACCTCCCCGTACGGGCCATGAGAATACGGCCCCGTGGCCCTGATTCTTCCTGTCCGAGGCGGTGGTTGCGAACCCGGGGGCGGATCGGGGTGTCTCAGGTCATATCCCCGGCCTGGCCGGTTCTCCCGGCGGCGCGCTCGCCGCCGGGGCGGGAGGTGGCTCCGGGGGTGGCCCGGGGGATGGCTTCCGTCGCGGCGTCGGCCGTGGTTCGCGTGGTGGCTCCGGCGGTGGATTCCGCGGTGGTTCCGGCGGTGCGCTCCTCGGAGGGACCGGCCGGCTCCGCCGTTTCCGCCGGCTCGGCCAGGACCGCGAAGCGGGCGCCCTGGTTGTCGTGGAGGACGGCGATCCGGCCGTGCGGCGTGTCGAAGGGCGGGTTGGTGACGCGGCCGCCGAGGCGTACGGCCGTGTCGCAGGTCTCGTCGCAGTCGCGGACGGCGAAGTAGACGAGGATGTGGCCCGGCATCTCGGCCGGGAAGGCGTCGGTCAGCACGGCCCGGCCGCCGAAGGACGCGTCGTCGCCGGGGCGGGAGCCGGGCGGCGACCAGACGCGGTAGTCGAAGCCGCTCTCCCTGCCTTCCTCGGCCGCCTCCACCTGGCGGCCCAGGTAGCCGAAGACGGTGGCGTAGAAGGTGTCGACCCTGTCCGGCTCCCTCGTATAGACCTCCATCCAGCAGAAGGACCCGGGGAGCATCGTCTTCTCGAAGCCGTCGTCGTCACCCGCCTGCCGCAGTCCGAAGACGGCGCCTCCGGGGTCGGCGGCGAGCGCCATGACGCCGAAGGGTCCGACGGGGTACGGCTCCATCACCATCTGGCCGCCGGCCGCCTTGATCCGGGCCGCCAGCACACCGGCGTCGTCGGTGGCGAGGTAGACGGTCCAGGTGGTGGGCATCCGGCCGTCCCGCTTCGGTACGAGACCGGCGACGCGCTTTCCGTCGCTGAGGGCCTCGTCCCGGTCGGGGTCGAAGGTCCAGCCGAAGAGCTCGCCGTAGAACCGCTTCCCCGCTTCGAGATCGGGGAGCTGCGCGTCCACCCAGCAGGGGGTGCCCTCTGTGAATGCGGCCATGGCTCCACGCTAGGGCGGCGGGGTCCGCCCCGCACGCCTCAAAATAGAAGATATGCGCATGAATGACCCCGGTGACCCTTGATTTCCTTGGGTTGTCCACCGAAGTTGTCCACAGGCTGTTAATAAGCCTATTCGGGTGCGCCACTCCCCGCCCCCTCCCCCGGGAGACGCCCGGGAGGGTTTCAGGAGTGGCCGGGGAGAGCCCGGAGGAGGGGTGCACCCCATTTGCAGTCGGCCGAATCGCGCGCCGATCACCCGTCGGTAAGCTGACGGCATGACAGGACAAGTACGCACGGTCGACGGCCGCGTGGCCGGACGACGAGGCCAGGCGACGCGGCAGAAGCTGCTCGACTGCCTCAGCGAGATGCTCAGCTCCTCGCCGTACCGGGACGTCAAGGTCATCGACGTGGCCCGGAAGGCGGGCACTTCACCCGCGACGTTCTACCAGTACTTCCCCGACGTGGAGGGCGCCGTCCTCGAGATCGCCGAGGAAATGGCGAAGGAGGGCGCGGCGTTGACCGAATTGGTCTCCGGCCGGTCCTGGGTCGGCAAGGCCGGCTGGCAGACCTCCGAGGAACTCGTCGAAGGATTCCTGGACTTCTGGCGCAAGCACGACGCGATCCTGCGGGTGGTGGACCTGGGCGCCGCCGAAGGCGACAAACGGTTCTACAAGATCCGTATGAAGATCCTGAACTCGGTCACCAACTCCCTTACCGACACGGTGAAGGAGCTCCAGGCCAAGGGCAAGGTCGACAAGGACGTCAGCCCGGCCGCGATGGCGGGCTCGCTCGTGGCGATGCTGGCCGCGGTGGCCGGCCACCAGAAGGGTTTCCAGACCTGGGGTGTGAAGCAGAACGAACTGAAGCCCAACCTGGCGCTGTTGGTCCACCTCGGCATCACGGGCAAGAAGCCGACGAGGTAACCCGCGCCCTCCCTTCACCCGTCCTGTCGCGCCGGCGGCGGTCCCGTCCGAGAGACCGCCACCGGCGTTCCCCTGTCCGGACAGGACTCGCCCCAAGGCCCTGCGCGCGTTGTCAGGCGAAAGAGCCTGGTCTCCGATCCGCGCCCGGTACGTCACGTACGGCGTACAGCCCCGCCCCCTCCGCCGCCCGGGCCCGCAGCGCGCGCACCGGCCCGAAGAGCAGCTCGCCCCCCGTCGCCCGTTCGACGTACAGGTGGGCCTCGTGCTCCCCGGTGGAGCCTGTCCCGCCATGGGCCCCGTCATGGAGCCGGACCGCCTCCCCCGCCACCGCCCGCAGCGCCTCCAGACCGGCCGCGAGTGCGAGCCCGCCCGTCCCGCCCGCCGCCGGCTCGTGAGCCGCGTGGTACGTCAGCGAGCGCGCCGCCTCGACCTGGACGTACAGGTCGGGCAGCCGTTGCTCGACCGCCGGGAGGGAGCCGAGCGGGCGGCCGAACCGCTCCCGTGTCCCGACGCACTCGACGGTGCGGTCCAGGGCCGCCCGGGCCGCGCCGACCGCCTCGGCCGCCAGCATCACCGCCGCCGTCCGCCCCACCCCGGCGAGCGCCCCGGGCACGTCGGCGGGCTGCTCGCCCAGCAACTCACCCTCCGCGTCTCGCAGTTGTACGGTCGCCTGGGGTCGAGTGGCATCGAGCGCCGGCTGCCGCCCGCGCCGCAGCCCGGCCGCGTCCCCGCGCACCAGGAAGAGCAGGGTGCGGCCGCGTGTGAAGCCCCCGGTGTGCGCGGCGACCAGGAGCAGGCCGGCGCTGTGCCCGTCGAGGACCCGCGCCGCCTCCCCGTAGAGCCGCCACCGCCCTCCGGACAGCCGCGCCTGCACGCCACCGGCGCGGCCGCCGCCGGCCCAGGCGCCGTCCGTGTTGTCGCCGGTGAGCCCGAGAGCCAGAGCGAGCGAGCCTCCGGGCACGGCGAGAGCGCAGGTCAGGGAGGTGTCCACCAAGGAGGGCAGGAGCGCGGCGCGCTGCGCGGCGGTGCCGAGTGCGGTGATCAGCGGGGCGCCGAGGACGGTGGTGGCCAGGAGCGGCGAGGGGGCCAGGGCGCGACCGGTCTCCTCGCAGACGAGGGCCAGTTCGGCGGGGCCGCCGCCCGCGCCGCCGTACTCCTGCGGGAGGGTGAGGCCGGGCAGTCCGAGGGCGGTGGACATCCGGTGCCACAGGCCGGTGTCGTACCCCTCGGGGCTCGCGACGGCCGCCCGCCTCTCGCCGGGCCCGGCTTTCTCTGCCAGAAGGTCCCGCAGATCCCGCAGGGTGCGTCGGATCTCGTACTGCTCTCCGGTGACGGCGGCGTGCATGGGCTCCCCCTCCGTAACTGACGGGCCGTCATGTCAGGGCGGACCGACTCGGAAGCACAGAGCCGGGGACGGCGGATCTCACCCGGCAACCCGCCACCGCTTCGACTTATCTGATGTACCGTCAGATTCATGCCCACCACTTCACGGAACCGCTCCGGGCGCCGCGTCGCCGTCGTCGGCATATCCCTCTCCGACTGCGGCCGCGTCGACGCGGCCACGCCCTACGCCCTGCACGCCCAGGCCGCCCGCCGCGCCCTCGCGGACAGCGGGCTCGACCGCTCGCTGATCGACGGCCTGTGCTCGGCGGGCCTCGGCGCCCTCGCGCCGGTCGAGGTGGCGGAGTACCTCGGCCTGCGCCCCCGCTGGGTGGACTCGACCGCCGTCGGCGGCGCCACCTGGGAGGTGATGGCCGGCCACGCCGCCGACGCCATCGCCGCCGGTCACGCCGGAGCCGTCCTGCTCGTCTACGGCTCGACCGCCCGCGCCGACATCAAGGCCGGGCGCCGCACCTCGAACCTCTCCTTCGGCGCGCGCGGGCCGCTGCAGTTCGAGGCCCCCTACGGCCACACGCTCGTCGCCAAGTACGCGATGGCCGCCCGCCGTCATATGCACACCTACGGCACGACCCTGGAGCAGCTCGCCGAGGTCGCCGTCCAGGCGCGCGCGAACGCCGCCCCCAACCCGGAGGCGATGTTCCGCGAGCCGATCACGGTGGACGAGGTCCTGAGCGGCCCGATGATCGCGGACCCCTTCACCAAGCTGCACTGCTGCGTCCGCAGCGACGGCGGGTGCGCGGTGCTGCTGGCGGCCGAGGAGTACGTACCGGACACGGCGAAGCCACCCGTGTGGATCCTCGGCACGGGCGAGCACGTCTCCCACACCACGATGTCGGAGTGGGAGGACTTCACGGTCTCCCCGGCGCAGGTCAGCGGGCGGCTCGCATTCGAGCGGGCGGGGGTACGGCCGGAGGACATCGATCTCGCGGAGATCTACGACGCCTTCACCTATATGACGCTGGTGACGCTGGAGGACCTGGGCTTCTGCGCGAAGGGGGAGGGCGGGGCGTTCGTCGGGAAGGACCGGCTGACGGTGGGGGGCGGCGGGCTGCCGGTGAACACGGACGGGGGCGGCCTGTCCGCCTGCCACCCGGGGATGCGGGGCCTGTTCCTGCTGGTGGAGGCGGTACGGCAGCTACGCGGGGAGGCGCCGGGCGCGCAGGTGCGGCGAACCGACGGGAGCCTGCCGGAACTGGCCGTGGCGTCGGGGACGGGCGGCTGGTTCTGCTCGTCGGGGACGGTGGTCCTCGGCCGGGGCTGACTTGCGCAGGGACGGGGGTGACCCCGCCCGCCGCACCGGCGCGCCCGGCGCAGGCCACGGCGGGGCGCCGTCGCCTGCGCCGGTGGAGCGCCCTGTCAGCGGATCAGGCACTCTCCACGGCCGTCGGCCGCGACTGCTGGGGCTGCGCCGCTTGGGCGACGGTGGCTTCGACGACGGCCCTGCCCTGACGCATCAGGGTCTCCCGCAGGCTCACCGAACCCTCGCCTTCGGGGGCGAGCAGCGCGCGTTGCTGTTCGGCGACGTAGGGCCAGGTCGCGATGGCGATCAGGGTGAGGACCAGGTGCGCGGTCTCGGTGAGGCCGATCCGTCCCAGGGCTTCGTTCAAGGTGCCGCACTTGTCCCGGTAGTACGCGGCGCGGGCCTCCCGGTCGGGGAAGTCCTGGCCGCCGTAGTAAAGGCCCTCCCAGGCGATCAGGTGGGCGAGCGTGCGGTCCTTGGCGTGGTAGTCGAAGATGTCGCCGACGTAGCGACGGGCCGCTTCGAGGGTGTCCGGCACGGGGACCTGGCGGGTCAGGTCTTCGTAGGCGTCGCTGATGACGGCCGAGAACAGCCCCTCTTTGTTGGTGAAGTTCGCGTACAGGCGCTGCTTGTTGACGGACGAGGCGGCGGCGATCCGATCGACGCGCGCGCCGGCGATGCCGTGCCGGGCGAACTCCTTCCGCGCCGCGTCGAGCAGCTTGCGCCGGGTGATCTGGCTCTTCGCTGTCTGCATGGGTTCACCATACGAGACGCCCCAACCATCTGGTTAGTTTCAAAGAACCATCTGGTTGGTTTCAAGACACGGTAAAGAACCAACTAGATGGTTGCATCTGCCGTGTCGATCTTCGTAGCGTGTGGATCACCGCGGGGCGAGGCCACGACTGACACGGCCACTCCCGGAGGAACGGGGGGATACAGGCGCGCTGGGCGCCCCTCCGCGGTGGTCTGTCACTACACACAGGGGGTTTGGCATGAATGGAGCGCCTCGGACGCGCGTGGTCGTCGGGGACCGGTTCCCCGGCTTCGCCGCTCACGACAGCGTCGTCACGGTGTCCCAGTTCCTCACGCAGCTGCGTGCCGGGGGGTACGCGGAGGGCTCGACCGTGGTGCGAGCCGGCCAGGGGGTGGGCGACTTCGAGTGGCACCTGCTGCGCGAGCAGGTGCGCGTGCACGGCCTCGAGTTCCGGGTGCGGCTGGTACGGCCCGAGGGGGAGCTGGTCTCCCGGGCGGAGTGCCACAAGCGCAGCGAGCCGAACGCGCTCATCGCCGGCCTGCACCAGGTGGACGAGCAGCTGTTCCGCGCGTCCCTGCGCCTGCACAACGACAACGAGCTGCTGCTCGACCACCAGACCGGTCAGCATGTGCAGGGCATGGTCGCGGTGGAGGCGGCGCGGCAGATGTTCCTCGCGGTCACCGAGCGGTTCTTCGCCTCGGCCCATCCCGGGCGCCACTACTACTACGTCATCGAATCCCTGAACACCGACTTCGAGAACTTCCTCTTCCCTCTCGACGCGCGGATCGACTACCGCGTACAGGACGCGAAGGTGGATGATCCGGAGCGGCTGTGGTTCTCGGCGGAGATCGGGCTGCTGCAGGCCGGCAGGCGGGCGTCGGTCACCCGCGTCACCTTCAGCGCCTTCGACGAGCAGCTGCTCAAGCCGAAGGAGCACCGCCGCGCGGCGCGCGCCGTCGCCCACGCGGCCGCCGAACTGCTGGTGCCGGAGCCTGCCGGTGTCTGAGCGCGCGGCCGCCGCCGACCCGGCCGTGGCGTTCTTCGATGTCGACGAGACCCTGATCTCCCTCAAGAGCATGTTCCGGTTCCTGGCCTTCTACCTGGAGGACCGGGGCGAGGGGCCGGACACCTACCGGCGACTGGCCGGGGAGCTGTCGGGCATGGCGGCCATGGGGGCGGCGCGCGAGGACGTGAACCGCGCCTACTACCGGCTGTACGCCGGAGAGTCGGAGCGCCGCCTCGCCCGCCTGGGCGCGCGGTGGTTCGCCCACGAGAGCGCCGACAGCGCCTTCTGGCTGCACGCTTCCGTCGACGAGCACACCCGGTTGCGACGGGCGGGGACGCAGACGGTGCTCGTCTCGGGTTCGTTCTTCGCCTGTCTCGATCCGATCGCCGCGGAACTCGGCGCGAGCGATGTCCTGGGCGCCCCGGTGGTCATCCGCCAGGGGCACCTCACCGGGGAGATCGCCGAGCCCATGATCGGGAAAGGCAAGGCGCGCGCCGCGCGTGCCTGGCTGGAGCGCAGGGGGGTCCCGGCCGAGCGCACCGCCGCCTACGGGGACCACCTGAGCGACCTGCCGCTGCTCCGGGTGGCCGGCGTGCCGGTCGTGGTCGGCGAGGACCCGCAGATGACGCGCCTCGCCGAACAGAACGGCTGGCGGCGGCTACCCCACGCGCGGGCGGCGGCCTAGCCCCCGCGTCTTCTCCTTCCCTTCGTTCTCACTCCCTCTTCTTTCAACCGCTTCCTTGGAGGAACACCCATGTCCGCTTCCCTGATCGTGACGTCCGAGCTGTCCGTCAAGCCGGACCAGGCCGACCAGGCCGCCGCCGCCTGGCTCCGTCTGCACCAGGGCACCCCGGAGCGCGAGCGCGCCCTCTTCCGGAGCCTCGACGGCACCTCGCTGCTGGAGTTCACGCCGCTGTCCGCCGTCACCGAGGTCGAGTCCCTGCGTACCGACTGGCAGCGGCAGTTCGAGGAGCTCGCGCCGTTCGCGGAGGGGGACTTCTCCCGCGAGCTGCTCGAGTTCGTCGAGGCTCCCAAGCCGACGGACCTGCCGCTGCCCGCGACGCGGTACGTCCAGATGCGCCACGTCGAGGTCAGGCCGGCCCAGTACCAGGCCTACCGGGCCTGGCGCGAGGAGACCATCTACGACGTGGTGCGGGGCCACGACGACGCGGAGGTCTTCCTGGCGTACCACTCCGTGCTGAGCAGCGCGCCGGGCGTCATGTTCATCTCGGGCTTCGACTGCTCGCCGGAGCGGTACAACACCGCCTTCACCTCGCCCCGTTACCAGGAGATCGTCCAGCAGGCCGGCGACCGGTACATCACCGGCGGTGACCGTGGCCTGTACACCAAGTTCTACGAGCGGGTGGAGAAGTGACGGCCCCCGTCTCGCCGCCGGTCACGGCGACTGCGACGAGTCGCTCGTACGACCTGAGCGTCACCACGCAGGGCCCGGCGTACCCGCCGAGCGAAGTCATGGACAAGGACGGCAACTTCGTCGTCATCGGTCGGCTCAATACGCAGTCCGGGCCCCGCTGGGGCAGCGCGGTGGTCTCCGCCGACAGCCCGGTTCCGCCGCTCGGCGAGGACCTGCCGTACACGATCGTGCGTGAACTGCCGGAGGAGCTCGACGAGCGGGACGGGCTGATGGAGCTGTACACGCTGCCGCTGCCGCTGCCGTGCAACAACTACCCCATGCTCTTCGCACCCGAGCAGCGTCCGGACGCGCACGAGGTCCGGCGGCCGAGCTACCCCCTGCACCAGGCGCCCATCCCCGACATGCGGGAGGCCGACGGCCCGCGCCTGCGGGAGGCGATCACCCTGGAGCAGTGGGTCAGGGCCCGAGGCCAGCTCCAGGTGTCGGTAGCCCCCGACCGGCGCAGCGCCCACTTCTCCTTCTCCTTCACCGGGCTGATCCCCGACAGCGTGTACACGGTGATGTCGCTACGGGAACACGACCTGGACCCCGCCGGGCCCACCCGGCCCGGCCCGCTGGGTGTGCCCAACGCCTTCTACAGCGACCGGCACGGCATGGCCCACTACGAGGCCACCCTGCCCAATCCCTTCCCCGCACCGGGCACCCCCGGAGCGAACCGCGTGATCAACGTGGTGGTGCTGTGGATGAGCTATCAGCAGAACTACGGCGGAGCGATCGGACACTTCGGCCTCGGCGGCGACATCCACGCCCAGCTCAAGCTGCGCGGGCCGCACTTCGCCGAGTTCACCACCCACGACTGACGCCGCGGCAGCGGGCGCGGCTCGGGGCGGCGGCCCAAGCCCCACCCCGAGGCGCGCCCGCCGGCCCGCCAGTCCCCACCTCACCCCGACCTTCCCTCCCAACCCCTAGGAGTTCGTCATGCCCGCACTCACCGGCCGCACGGCCCTGATCACCGGAGCCGATCGGGGCATCGGCCTCGCCCTGGCCCGGCGCCTCGGCGCCGAGGGCGTCAACCTCGTCCTGCACTCCAACAGCGCCGACGGACTGCGCGAGACGCTGCGCCGGGAGCAGTGGCCGGCCGAACGCCTGCACACCAGCGTCCTCGACGTGGCGGACGCGGACGCCGTCGAGGGCGCGGTCACCGAGGCGGTCGACCGCTTCGGCGGCATCGACTACCTGCTCAACGTCGCCGGCATCGTCCACTTCGGCGGCATCGAGCAGTGCACGGTCGACGAGTGGCAGCAGACCCTGCGGACCAATCTGACCGGCTACTTCCTCATGGCCCGCAGCGTCCTGCCGCACATGCGCAAGGCCGGCGACGGCGTCATCGTCAACATGTCCTCGATCTGGGGGCGGCGCCCCGCCCCCGGCACCCTCGCCTACTCCGTGTCCAAGTACGGCGTCGAGGGGCTGACCAAGTGCCTGGCCGAAGAAGCCCGGCCCTGGGGCGTGAAGGTCTCCAGCCTCGTCCTGGACAAGGTGGACACCAACTTCCGTGACGGCATGGCCGCCCATGTCTCGTACGACGCCGAACAACGCGAACGCATGCTGTCCGCCGAGGACGTGGCCGACGCCACCTGGGCCATCCTGACCAGCTCGTCGCGCGCCCACCCGTCCTCCATCGAGCTGGACGCCTGGCGCTGGGCCTGACCCGACCCGCGCCACGCCTGCCAAGCGCCGCGCGTCTGCCACGCGGCAGGAACCCTCCCCCACTCCTCCCACCACGAGACGGAACAACAACAGTCATGTCCTCTTCCAAGACCCTGACCGGTGTCACCGGTGGCCTGGCCACCGCGCTGGCCTGGGGCGGCATGTTCGCCGTGGCCCAGTCCGCCTACCACCACCTCGATCCCTTCCACCTCACGGCCGCCCGCTTCACCCTCGGAGCCGCCATCTTCCTGGCGCTCCTCGCGCTCAAGGAGGGCTCCGCCGCCTTCCGTTACGAGGGCAACCTGGCCAAGCTCTGGGTGCTCGGCACGATCGGCTTCGCCGGATTCAACCTGCTCACCTACGTGGGCCTCGAATCCATGCCCTCGCAGAGCTCGTCCCTGGTCGTGGCCACCATGCCGCTGGTCACCGTGATCGTCCTCTGGATCAGGACCAGGAAGGCCCCCGCGCCCCTCGCCCTCGCCTTCGTCGTCCTCGCGCTGGTCGGCCTGACCATCGTGCTCGGCAACGGCAACCCACTCGCCGTGTTCTCCGGCGGCCTGGGCACCGGCGGCCTGCTCACCCTCATCGGCGTGATCTGCTGGGTCGTCTACACCACCAGCGCCGCCCAGTTCCCCACCTGGTCCCCGCTGCGCTTCACCGCCCTGAGCTGCCTGCCCGGCACCCTCAGCATCCTGGTCGTCACCGCCGTCAGCCAGGCGGCCGGCTGGATCGACGGCTTCGGCCCCGGAGACTACGCGGCCGCCTGGTGGCAGATCCTCTACGTCGCGATCCCCGCCACCGCCGTGGCCATCCTGACCTGGAACATCGCCAACCGGAACCTCGGCCCGACCAACGGGGTGCTCTTCATCAACCTCGTGCCCGTCACCGCGTTCGTCGTCTCCGCCTTCCAGGGACACACCCCCACCGGCGCCGAACTGACCGGCATCTGCCTGGTGATCGTCTCGCTCCTCGGCGCCAACATCGCCGGCCGCCGCCACGCCGCCCGCGCCACCGCGGAAGCGGCCGCCCGCCCGGTCGAGGCCACCGCCCCGAAGGCGCCGACCGCGGTCCGCTGACGCCGCACCACCAAGAGGGGAAACGACAAGAGGGGAAACGACCATGTCCTGCACCACCTCGCCCTGCCTCTCCGGCATCTGGTACACCCAGGGCGGCCCGCTCGAAGAACCCCCCGGCACGCCTCGCCGGCACGGCATCCTCGGCACCGGCTCGTACCTGCCCTCGCGCACCGTCGGCAACGGTGAGATCGCGGCCCGTACCGGCGTCACCGAGGATTGGATCCTGCGCAAGACCGGCATCCGCCTGCGCCACTACGCCGCCGACGACGAGGCCACCTCCGACCTGGCCGCGCACGCGGCCCGCGCCGCGCTCGCGGACGCCGGGATACGGCCCGGGCAGCTCTCCTACATCGTGGTGGCCACCTCCACCCCCGACCACCCCCAGCCCGCCACCGCCGCGATCGTGCAACACCTCATCGGCGCCGACAACGCCGCCGCGTTCGACGTCAACGCCGTCTGCACCGGCTTCCTCTTCGCCCTCGACGCGGCGTACGGCATCGTCCCCGAGGACGGCTACGGCCTCGTCATCGGCGCCGACATCTACTCCCGCATCATCAACCCCACGGACCGCCGCACCGCCGTCCTGTTCGGTGACGGCGCCGGTGCCGTGGTCCTCGGTCCCGTGCCCGAGCCCGCGGGGATCCTCGCCACCCGGCTGCGCACCTTCGGCGACCTGCACCGCACCATCGAAGTCCCGGCCGGCGGCAGCCGACTGCCCGCCCGCCACCACAGACCGGACGACCCGGCCCACTACTTCGCCATGAAGGGCCGCGACGTACGCGACTTCGTCACCGAACGACTCCCCCTGGCCATCAAGGAGATCCTGCGGGACACCGACACCGCCCCCGACGACGTCCACCACTTCATCCCGCACCAGGCCAACGGCCAGATGCTCCGGGAGATCACCCCCACCCTCGGCCTCGACAACGCCCACCACCACCTCGTCGTCGAGGACACCGCCAACACCGGCGCCGCGTCCGTCCCCCTCACCCTCGACCTCGTTCACCGGCGCGGCGCGCTGAAGAGCGGGGACAGCATCCTGCTGAGCGCGTTCGGCGGCGGCATGTCCATCGGCACGACCCTGCTGCGCTGGGCGCGGTGAGGCCGACCGGGATCCGCGACCACCTCCAGGAGGCGGTTTGAACGGGTTCGAAAGACCTTCCTGGGGGTGTGGGCACCGCTGTTACGATCGACGTCCCGGCGGGGGGCCGGAGGAGCGGCCGCACTGACGGCCGAGGGGACGGCCGTACGGGCCGGTCCTCACGAGTCCCCCCGCGCCGGTCCAGGTTTTTCATGGGGAGGGACCCACCCTTGCAGTCCTTGCATCGCCCTGCGCGCACGCGCAGAACACTGGCCGCCGCCACCGCGTTCGGCATCGCGGCCGGCCTGTGCGGAGTCGGCGGCGCCGCCACACCCGCCATCGCCGCCGACGAACCCGCGTCGAACGAGATCGTCGTTCCGGACCCGGGCCGCTACACCCCGCGCGAGGAGATCCTCAAGCACGCCGGCGCCACCGGTTACGCCCACCAGCAGGAGGGCGCCGGCACCGTCTGGACCGACTACGCCACCGGCACCGACACCCCGCTCACCGCCGAGCAGGCCGGGGGCCACTCCGGGCTCTTCGCCACGATCGGCACGGAGCCCTTCGACCAGCCGCGCACCGTCACCGTCTCGGACCTGGCGACCGGCGCCCAGAAGGCGATCACGATCCCGAGCGGCCAGGTATGGGCCAAGGTGTACAACGCCGACACCACGGTCTCGTACGCCCAGGACGGCACGGGACGGCTGGTCTCGCTGAGCCTGTGGCAGGCGGCGGCCGACGGCCTTTCCGTGGAGCGGCCGGTGCGGGACCTGCCGGACGCCAGCGGCCCCCTGGTCGTCATCAAGCAGGACGGCAAGGGCGCGGTGCTCCGGATCAGGACGGGCGAGACCACTCGCCTCTACCTGCTCGACCACGCCTCGGCCACCCTGACGCGGCTCCCGGACGTCATCTCTCCCACCAGCTACATCACCCTGGGGGAGCGTCACGTCGTGGCACACGCGTCCTTCGGGGAGGAGCTGCACTCCGTCCCTCGCGCGACCCCGGCCGCGAGCCCGGTGGCGACGCCGCTGCCCGCGGCGACCGGCGCCGAGGGACCCGGCACGAAGTTCAGCGTCGTCGGCGACACGCTGCTCTTCCAGCGCACCCTGACCTATCCCCAGAACGGCTTCGAGCGGGGCAACGCGGTCCGCGCGATCCCGGTCGGCGGCGGCACGGTCACCGACGTGCTGTGGCGCGCGGAGGAGGGCGGCTTCGCCATCGCCCCCGACGGCAGTGTCCTCGTCCCGGGCGGCACGAAGGCCCGTGACTGGGCCCTGCACCGGATCACCGCCGGCGCCGACGGCGTCCCGCACGCCACCGTCGTCCGCAAGATCCCGCAGGTTCCGGCGACGTACCAGGGGATCGCCCTCGGCGGCGGGCGGCTGAGCTACCTCGCCGACACCGAGTCCTATGGCATGACCGGTCTCTACGACGTCGACACCAACGCGGTGTGGGCCCCCGTCGCCAAGCTGCGGACCAAGCAGAACGTGCTGCGGCCGGGCCTCGCCTCCCTCGGTGACGGCGACACGGTCTACGCCCAGGGGAACGCCCTCCTCTCCCCCATCACCCCCGGGTCGACGCGGATCGCGGATCTGCCGGGCCCCGGCGACGTGGTCGAGGGTTCCGGCCGGTACGTCCTCGCGCGCGGCGGCGACACCACGTGGGTCGCCGACCTGGAGGACTACCGCGACGAGACGCCGGACGTGAAGCTGACGCTCACGGACTCCGCCGCGGCGCTGTGGGACACCAAGGTCTGGAAGCCCGCCGCCACCGCGGGCCAGGTCAACTCCTACGACCTGAAGACCAAGGCCACCTCCACCCCCCTCGACCTCGGCTCCGGCTGCAAGCCCACCGAGCTCCAGGCCGTCGGCCGCTGGCTGTACTGGGCCTGCGGCGCCGACAAGGCCGGCGTCTACGACCACACGTCGAAGAAGAGCGTCCCCGTCCCCACCGGTGAAGCCCTGCTCGGCGACGGCTTCGTCGTCCGCCACGACGGCGACAAGCTGAGGCTCACGAACGCCGGCACCGGCGTGACCACCGACTTCGCGGACCTTCCGGCGTCCGCGTCCGGCTCCGGCCGGCGCACCACGTGGACCGTCGACAAGTTCGGCGGCGG
Source organism: Streptomyces sp. NPDC093600 (assembly GCF_044764755.1). Lineage (NCBI taxonomy): Bacteria > Bacillati > Actinomycetota > Actinomycetes > Kitasatosporales > Streptomycetaceae > Streptomyces > Streptomyces sp. NPDC093600. The sequence continues at coordinate 69,455 of NZ_JBIWIU010000008.1, read as the reverse complement.
CGTGGCCTACGTCGACGCCGAGAGCGACATCCACGTCAAGCGGGTCGACATCGCCCCACAGCCGATGGCCTCCCTCGACTCCTCCGTCCCGCCGGTCCTCTCCTTCGACGGCCACGCCGGCGCCGAACCGCAGGTGACCTGGTCCCCCGTCTGGCGCTTCTCCCGGCCGGTCGGCAGCTGGAGCCTCGTCGTCACGGACCGCCACGGCCAGACCGTGCGCAGCACGGGCGGCGACCTGGGCGAGGGTGCCGCCGTCGCCGCGACCTGGAACGGCGAGGACACGCGGGGCCGCGGTCTGGCCGACGGCGACTACACCTGGTCGCTGCGGGTCCTCCCCGTCGGCGGCGTCGCACCCGCCGACGAGCGGACGCTGACCGGCACCGTACGGCTGGAGGGCAGCTCCCTCACGACGCTGCGGAGCACGTACCAGCCCCTCACGCCGACCCGGCTGATGGACACCCGCAGCGGTCTCGGGGTGCCTCAGGGCAAGCTCGGCGCCGGCGGATGGGCGCGGCTGAAGGTGACGGGCGTCGCCGGTGTTCCCTCGACGACCGTCACGGCCGTGGTCCTGAACGTGACGGCGACCAATGCGACGGCGGGCAGCTTCGTCTCGGTCTACCCCGACGGCACGGAGCGCACCAGCGCCTCGAACCTCAACTTCAAGGCGGGGCAGACCGTTCCGAACCTGGTGACGGTCCCGGTCGTCAACGGCCATGTCGACTTCTTCAACAAGAACGGCGACGTCGACCTGATCGCCGACATCGCCGGCTTCTACTCCGAGCGCAGCGGGGGCTCCACGTACCAGCCGGTCACCCCGAACCGTCTGATGGACACCCGCGCGGGCATCGGCGTGCCGAAGGCCAAGGTCGGCGCGGGCCGGACGGTGACCCTCCCGGTCACCGAGCCCGGCGCCACGGCCGTGGTCCTGAACGTGACCGCGACCAACCCGACCGCCGCGAGCTTCGTCTCCGTCTACCCGTACGGGACGGAGCGCACGGCCGCGTCGAACCTGAACTTCGTCGCGGGCCAGACCGTCCCCAACCTGGTGGTCGTCCCCGTCAAGGACGGCAAGGTCACCTTCTACAACCGGGCGGGCACGGTCGACCTGATCGCCGACGTCGCCGGGTACTTCAAGACGGGCTCCGGCTCGCTCTTCACCGGCATGCAGCCCAAGCGGCTGCTGGACACGCGTGACGGCACGGGCGTGGCGAAGGCGAAGATCGGCCCGGGCGGGACCGTGACGCTGCGCGTCGGTACGAAGTACACGGCCGTGGTCCTCAACGTGACCGCGACCAACCCGACGGCGGCGAGCTTCGTCTCCGTCTACCCGTACGGCACCCAGCGCACGGCGGCATCGAACCTCAACTTCGTCGCCGGCCAGACCGTCCCCAACCTGGTGGTCGTCCCCGTGAAGAACGGCGCGGTCACCTTCTACAACCGGGCGGGCACGGTCGATCTGATCGCCGACATCTCCGGCTACTACACCAGCTGACACCCGCTCCACCCACCCGCAGGGCCTCATGATGGACGCCATGAACGATGCGCGTTTCCATGAGGCCCTGCGGTCTTCCCGGGTCTGGGACACCGAGCTGCCCGCCTTCGACCCCGCCACCGCCCCGGCCGAGCCGGTCGACCTCTTCCGCGACTGGTTCGTCGAGGCGGCCGAGGCCGGGGCCGTCGAGCCGCAGACGATGTCCCTGGCCACCGTCGACGAGGAGGGCCGGCCGGACGTACGGACGATCATGCTGCACGGCGCCGACGAGCGCGGCTGGCACTTCGCCTCGCACTCCACCAGCGCCAAGGGCCGCCAGCTCGCCGCCCGCCCCGAGGCCGCGCTCGGCTTCTACTGGCCGAAGCGGGGCCGCCAGGTGCGGGTGCGCGGCCGGGTCACGACCGGGACGCCGGAGGAGGCGTACGCGGACCTCCACGCCCGCACCACCGGCGCCCTCGCCTCGGCGCTGGTCGGCAGGCAGAGCGAGGTCCTGCCGTCCCTGGAGACGCTGGCCGAGGCGAGCGCGGCGGCCTGGGAGCGGGCGCACGCCGAGCCGGAGGCGGAGTCGAAGACCTGGACGCTGTACGTCCTGGAGCCGTCCGCGGTCGAGTTCTTCCAGGGCGACGAGGAGCGGCGGCACGTGCGGCTGCGCTACCGCAGGCAGGGCGAGGTCTGGGCCCGCGAGCTGCTCTGGCCGTGACCGGGTGCGGGGCGCACCATGGAGGTGGAGGTGTGAGAACCATGGGAACGTACATGGATGTTCACCGGGGCATGGTGGGAATCACCGCGGAGCAGCTGAACGAGGCGCACGCGGCCGACCTGGCCATCGAGAAGGACGAGGGCGTGCACTTCCAGAAGGCGTGGGCGGACCCGGAGTCCGGCACGGTGTACTGCCTGTCCACTGGCCCGTCGGCCGAGGCCGTCCAGCGGATCCACTCCCGTACGGGACACGCGGCCGACGAGATCCACGAGGTGAAGCTGTCGGTGTGAGGCTGCTCGACCAGGCACCCCCCAGGGTCAACGAGGCGACCAGCGTTCGTTGTTCATGAGGTTGCCGAGCCCGGCCCAGCAGAAGTTCATCAGCGTCGCCGCCGCCTCCCGGGGCCCCATCCCCGGCGTCTCGTTGGCCCAGTCGGCCAGCGACTCCGCCGCACCCACCAGGGCCTGGGACAGACCGGCCACGTCCCGCTCGGCCAGCTCCGGGTCGCGGTGGGTGGCGCGGTGGGTCTTCTTCGCCGTGGCCCCGATCAGCGTCCCCACGTACGCCACGATCTCGTCCCGCATCTGCGCCGCCTCGCCGGCGAACGGCTCGCCCTGCGTGCGCGCCTGCCGGCTCAGCACCGCCCAGCCGTCGGGGTGTTCCGCCGTGTGCGTGAAGAAGGCCAGGAGGCCGGACCACAGCTGCTCGTCGGCCGGCAGCCGGGGGTCGACCGCGGCGGCCACGGCGGCGAGCAGCGCCTGCGCCTCCCGCCGGATGCAGGCGGTGAAGAGGTCTTCCTTGGAGTTCAGATACAGATAGACCAGCGGCTTGGAGACGCCCGCGAGTTCGGCTATCTCGTCCATGGACGCGGCCTGGTAGCCCCGTTGCCCGAAGGTCCGGACGGCGGCGTCCATCATCTGCCGCTCCCGCACCGCACGGGGCAGACGCTTCGCCTTCGTGGCACCCACGCCGGACATCCTTCCGCCCCGCCCCCGCACTCGGCCCCGCCCCGCACTCGACGGCCTCTCGCCCCAAGCCTACGTGCCCCCTGCCCGGACGGGGGCAGAGGGCACGTGGGGCCGGAACTCGCGGGAACCGGAGGGGAGTCGGGCCGAGGTCAGGCCGCGACGGCCAGCGGCTCGCGCTCGTCCACGGGGGACGAGGAGGCCGCGTTGTACTTCTCGACGTCCAGGATCTTCTCGCGGGCGGCGACGACGACCGGGACCAGCGCCTGGCCGGCCACGTTGGTGGCGGTCCGCATCATGTCGAGGATCGGGTCGATCGCCATCAGCAGACCCACGCCCTCCAGCGGGAGGCCCAGGGTGGAGAGGGTCAGCGTCAGCATGACCGTCGCGCCGGTCAGACCCGCGGTGGCCGCGGAGCCGACGACCGAGACGAAGGCGATCAGCAGGTAGTCCTGGATGCCCAGCTGGACGTCGAAGATCTGCGCGATGAAGATCGCGGCGAGCGCCGGGTAGATCGCGGCGCAGCCGTCCATCTTGGTGGTGGCGCCGAACGGGACGGCGAAGGAGGCGTACTCCTTCGGGACGCCGAGGCGCTCGGTGACCTTCTGGGTGACCGGCATGGTGCCGACCGAGGAGCGGGAGACGAAGGCCAGCTGGATGGCCGGCCAGGCGCCCTTGAAGAACTGGAGCGGGTTGACCTTGGCGACGGTCGCGAGGAGCAGCGGGTAGACGCCGAACATCACCAGCGCGCAGCCGATGTAGACGTCGGCGGTGAAGGTCGCGTACTTGCCGATCAGCTCCCAGCCGTAGTCGGCGATGGCGAAGCCGATGAGGCCGACGGTGCCGATCGGGGCGAGGCGGATGACCCACCACAGGGCCTTCTGCAGCAGCTCCAGGACGGACTCGGCGAAGGTGAGGATCGGCTGGGCCTTGTCACCGAGCTTCAGCGCGGCGACACCGGCGACGGCGGCCATGAAGACGATCTGCAGGACGTTCAGCTCGGTGAAGGGCGTGATGACGTCGCTGGGGATGATCCCGGTCAGGAAGTCGATCCAGGTGCCCTCGCGCTTCGGCAGCTTGCCGTCCTGCGGGGTGAGGCCGGTGCCGGCGCCGGGGTTGGTGAGCAGCCCGATCGCGAGGCCGATGCCGACCGCGATCAGCGAGGTGATCATGAACCAGACGAGCGTCTGGGCGGCCAGCCGGGCGGCGTTGTTGACCTTGCGCAGGTTGGTGATGGACACCAGGATCGCGAAGAAGACGAGCGGGGCGACGGCCAGCTTCAGAAGCTGGACGAAGATGTCGCCGACCTGGCCGAGGGTCTCCTTGAGCCAGCTGACGTCCTGGCTGCGGGCGAGCCAGCCGAGCAGGACGCCGAGGACGAGACCGGCGACGATCTGGGCCCAGAAGGGGACCTTGGGTATACGGGACGGGGACTTCGTCACGGGCGCGGACGCGGACGCGGACACAGACACACTCCACAGGTGCGTATCGGGAAATACGGGGACGGGGGGTGCGGCACACGCGCTCAGGCGTGCCGCTGCATGATGCCGGGGTCAGAGCTCGCGGCAACAGACCGCGGACATACAGCGGCACAGATCGACATGCAGGCGCGCCACGAGCGGGCTGCTCATGGCGCCGAGGAGTCGCACTGCCGTCTTCACGCCGAACACGTTAACACTTGAACTTTGAGAACCTCAAAGCCCTTCTTTGAGGTGAGGGAGCGCCTCCTCGCCTGCGAAACGCAGAACACCCCGGTCAGGAGCCTTCGAAGCTCCCGTCCGGGGTGGTCGGGTATGTCCTGCTGTGAGCAAACTTACGTCGGCATGACGTCGGTGTGACGACGGCTACGCGGCGTCCTCCCGCGACCGGTTCGCCTCCAGGCGACCCTTCGCGTGGTCGACCTTGGCCGCGATCCGCTCCGACATCGCGTCCCGCTGCTTGCGCAGCAGCACGAAGCTGAGCGGCGCGGAGATCACGACGGAGAGGACCAGCACCCACAGCAGGTTGGAGTCGCCCAGGCCACGGGGCAGCACGCCGACGTAGACCAGACCCCACAGGACGAAGAAGCACCCGGCGAAGACGCCGAGCCGCATGAGGGTGTACCGGAGGGTGGCTGCGCCCGTCCCGTTCTCGGACACGACGGCCCCTTTCTCTGCTCCACTGGTTTGCCCGACCAGTGAAGCATGTCCCTAAAGGGATCAATCCAGCGGGAGCAGCATCAGGATGTCGTCCCGGTCGTCCCCGTCCGCGACCCTGATGGCACCCGGAACCCGGCCGACCTCCTTGTAGCCGCAGGAGGCGTAGAAGCGGTCGACGCCCGTGCCGCCCCGGCAGCTGAGCCGGATCGCGTCGATCCCGCCGAAGCCGCGGACCTCGCGCTCGGTCGCGGCCATCAGGTCCCGGCCGTACCCCTTGCCCTGATGGGAGGGGTGGACCATGACGGTGTAGAGCCAGACCCAGTGGGTCATCAGCCGGTGCGCGTTGTACGCGACGAAGGCGGTGGCGGCGACGGTGCCGTCCTCCTCGTAGCCGACGATCAGCCGCATCCGCCCCTCCACCATGGCGACGAGGTGCTTGACCAGTTCGGGCCGGATCTCGTCGGGGGTCACGGGCGGGACGAAGCCGACGGCGCCGCCCGCGTTGGAGACGTCCGCCCACAGGCGCAGCACGCCGTCGCGCAGGGCGGGGGTGACGGGGGGGTCCAGCTCGAACGTAAGGGCCATAGCGAGAGAGTAGCCATTACCTCCACCCCGGCTCAAGAGGTGTCCGAAAGCCGGACGGCCGCGGTCCGCCCCCCGCAGGGGCCGACCGCGGCCGTCTCGGCACGTGCGGCAGGCGTCAGACCCGCATGGGCTGCGGCGACTCGCGCCGCGCCGGGTCCGGACCCTCGTACTCGCGGATGATCTCGTACCGCGTGTTCCGCTCCACCGGCCGGAAGCCCGCGTCCCGGATCAGCTCCAGCAGGTCGTCACGGGTGAGCTTGTTCGGCGTGCCGTAGTTGTCGGCGTCGTGCGTGATCTTGTACTCGACGACCGAACCGTCCATGTCGTCCGCGCCGTGCTGCAGCGCGAGCTGCGCGGTCTGGACGCCGTGCATGACCCAGAAGACCTTGACGTGCGGCACGTTGTCGAAGAGGAGGCGCGAGACCGCGAAGGTCTTCAGGGCCTCGGCGCCGGTCGCCATGGTCGTGCGCGCCTGGAGCTTGTTGCGGATCTTGCCGTCCCGCATGTCCACGAAGTCGTGCTGGTAGCGCAGCGGGATGAAGACCTGGAAGCCCCCGGTCTCGTCCTGCAGCTCACGCAGCCGCAGCACGTGGTCCACGCGGTGCCGGGGCTCCTCGATGTGCCCGTACAGCATTGTCGAGGGGGTCTTGAGCCCCTTCTCGTGCGCCAGGCGGTGGATGCGGGACCAGTCCTCCCAGTGCGTCCGGTGGTCCACGATGTGCTGGCGGACCTCCCAGTCGAAGATCTCCGCGCCACCGCCGGTCAGCGACTCCAGACCGGCCTCGATCAGCTCGTCGAGGATGTCGGACGCGGACATGCCCGAGATCGTCTCGAAGTGGTGGATCTCGGTGGCCGTGAACGCCTTCAGCGAGACGTTCGGCAGCGCCTTCTTCAGCTCGGAGAGCGAGCGCGGGTAGTAGCGCCAGGGCAGGTTGGGGTGGAGCCCGTTGACGATGTGCAGCTCGGTGAGGTTCTCGCCCTCCATCGCCTTGGCGAGGCGGACGGCCTCCTCGATGCGCATCGTGTACGCGTCCTTCTCGCCCGGCTTGCGCTGGAACGAGCAGTACGCGCAGGAGGCGGTGCACACGTTGGTCATGTTGAGGTGACGGTTGACGTTGAAGTGGACCACGTCACCGTTCTTGCGGGTCCGCACCTCGTGGGCGAGGCCGCCGAGCCAGGCCAGGTCGTCGGAGTCGTAGAGGGCGATGCCGTCCTCACGGCTCAGCCGCTCACCGGCGAGCACCTTCTGCTCCAGCTCGCGCTTGAGTCCCACATCTTGGATAGATGCAGTCATGTGCGGCCGCCTCCCATATCTCCGAAATCAGGCCCCACCCACGCTACCCTCAGCCCTCTTCCGGCAGATCCCCGACCCGGTTCTCCCACTTGGTGGAGAGCACGATCGTGGTACGGGTCCGGGAGACGCCCTTGGTGCCGGAGAGCCGGCGGATCGTCTTCTCCAAGCCGTCGACGTCGTTCGCCCGCACCTTGAGCATGAACGAGTCGTCGCCGGCGATGAACCAGCAGTCCTCGATCTCGGCGAGGTCCTTCAGCCGGCGGGCCACGTCCTCGTGGTCGGCCGCGTCGGACAGCGAGATGCCGATGAGGGCGGTGACGCCGAGACCGAGCGAGGCGGCGTCGACGGTGGCGCGGTAGCCGGTGATCACGCCGGCCGCCTCAAGACGGTTGATGCGGTCGGTGACGGAGGGGCCGGAGAGCCCGACGAGCCGGCCGAGTTCGGCGTACGAAGCCCTGCCGTTCTCGCGCAGAGCCTGGATGAGCTGCCTGTCCACGGCGTCCATAGGTATGAAGCCTTCCATTGTCCAGCGATACCGCGAGTTTAGGTATAGAATCTAAGGTACACAGGGGGCGACACCCTGTGAATCTTTCAGCAGATCAAAGACGATCTTTCAGGAGTGGTGTTCACCGTGTACACGATCGAGATGGCCTACGCCCGTATGCGCGAGCTGCAGGAGATGGCCAACCGCTCGCGTGCCCACCAGCCGGCCAAGCCGAAGCGCCGCGCCGAGAAGCGCGCGGCGAAGAAGCGCTAATTCCCCCGAGAGCCCGAACCTCCTCCGAGCTCTCCCTCCCAGCGGCGGTACAGCCCGTGCGGCACCCCCGCCGCGTCGAGCACGCGCCCGGCGACGAAGTCCACCAGATCCTGGATGTGCGTCGCCCCCGCGTAGAACGCCGGAGAGGCGGGCAGCACCACGGCGCCCGCCTCGTCCAGCGCCACCAGGGCCTTGAGCGTCTGACCGCTCAGCGGGGTCTCCCGCACCGCGACCACCAGCGGCCGCCGCTCCTTGAGCGTCACGCTCGCCGCCCGCTGCAGCAGGTCCTTCGAGAGCCCCAGCGCCACCCCCGCCACCGAGGCGGTCGACGCGGGCACGATCAGCATCCCCTTCGCCGGGTACGACCCCGACGACGGCCCGGCGGCCAGGTCCCCGGCCGCCCAGTACCGCACGCCGCTCACGTCCGGCGCGAACGTGTCCGGCTTCCCGTCCGCTCCCCGCGCCAGCCAGGCCGCCAGGTCCTCGCGCCAGTGCGCGTCCCGGAAGGCGATCCCCGTCTCGTCGAGCAGCGTCAGCCGCGACGCGCGCGACACGACCAGGTCGACGCTCTCCCCCGCTGCGAGCAGGCCCCTCAGCACGGCGGCGGCGTACGGGGTCCCCGACGCCCCGGACACCCCGACGACCCACGGACGACGCTGCTGTTCCTCTACCGGCTCCACACCGACGAGCCTATCCGGCCCGCTCCCCGCGGAACTGAGTAAGGTGTCCCGGACGTTTCCGGGGGGAAGCGCACGACCGCAGGGGGGTCGCGATGACCGAACCGCACACCCGCGTCTGGACCTCGGCCGACCGGGGCAAGGCCGCCGCCAAGATGATGCTCGTCTGGGTGGCCGCCCTCTGGGTGCTCGAAGCCGTCGACCACGCCACCGGCCACGCCCTCGACGCGTACGGCATCGTCGCCCGCGACCCGGACGGCCTCGGCGGGATCATCACCGCCCCGTTCCTGCACTTCGGCTTCGACCACGTCGCCTCCAACAGCGTGCCGCTGCTGATCTTCGGCTTCGTCGCCGCCCTCGGCGGCATCCGCCGCTTCCTCGCCGTCTGCGCCCTGATCGTCGTCGCCGACGGCCTGGGTGTCTGGCTGCTCTCCCCGACGAACTCCATCACCGCGGGCGCCTCGGGCCTCGTCTTCGGCCTCTTCGGCTATCTGGTGATCCGGGGCTTCGTGGAGCGCAGGCTCCTCGGCATCGCCGTGGGCGTGACGATCGCCGCGATCTGGGGCGGCACCATGCTGCTCGGCGCCCTCCCCACCGACAGCGCGGTCAGCTGGCAGGCCCACCTCGTCGGTCTGGTGGCCGGCGTGGGCGCGGCCTTCCTCTTCCGGCCCGCTGGCCGGCGCCCGGCCCTCACCCCGTGAGACGGGCCGGCCCTCACCCCGTGAGACGCACCGGCCCTCACCCCGTGAGACGCGCCGGGCGTCGGACCGTCAGAGCGTGAGACCGCGCACCAGCAGGTCGAGCAGGGCGCAGACGAAGAGCGAGATCCCGATGAAGCCGTTCGTCGTGAAGAACGCCCGGTTCAGCCGGGACAGGTCGTGCGGCTTGACGATCGTGTGCTCGTAGCAGAACGCCACCACCACGATCACAAGGCCCACCCAGAAGAAGAGCCCCGCCCCGGTCGCCAGCGCGTACCAGACGAGCAGCCCCGTCGTCACGACCGCCGAACCGCGCGCCCCCCACAGCGCCGCCGGGATGCCGAAACGGGCCGGGACGGACTTCACGCCGTGGGCGCGGTCCGCCTGGACGTCCTGGCAGGCGAAGATCAGGTCGAAGCCACCGATCCACACCCCGACGGCGAGCCCCAGGATCACGGCGTGCCAGGACCACTCCCCCGTCACCGCGATCCAGGCCCCGATCGGCCCCATGGCCTGCGCGATGCCGAGGATCGCGTGCGGGAAGTTCGTGAACCGCTTCCCGTACGGATAGATCACCATCGGGACCACCGCGAGCGGCGCGAGCGCCAGGCACAGCGGGTTGAGCAGCGCGGCCGCGCCGAGGAAGACGACGACCGCTATCCCCGCCCCGGTCCACGCCGACCGCACGGACACGGCCCCCGTCACCAGCTCGCGCCCCGCCGTCCGCGGATTGCGGGCGTCGATCTCGCGGTCGATGATCCGGTTGCAGGCCATCGCGAAGGTCCGCAGCCCCACCATGCAGACGGTGACGAGCAGCAGCGTGACCCAGTCGATGCTCCGGTCCCGCCCGAACATCGCGGTCAGCGAGGCGATGTAGGCGAACGGCAGCGCGAAGACCGAGTGCTCGATCATCACCAGGCGGAGGAAGGCCTTCGTCCGCCCGGGCGCCGGGGCGGCGGCAGCGGCGCCGGTCACAGGCCGTACTCCTTCCACCGGCGGTCCACGAGCGCGGCCGTCGCCGGGTCCGACTCGACCATGTCCGGCCAGCCGCCGTCCCGGGTGTAGCCCTCCTCGGGCAGCTTCTTCGTGGCGTCGATGCCCGCCTTGCCGCCCCAGAACTGCTGGTACGAGGCGTGGTCGAGGTGGTCGACCGGCCCCTCGACGACGGTCAGGTCGCGGGCGTAGTCCGTGTTGCCGAGCGCCCGCCAGGACACCTCGTGCAGATCGTGCACGTCGCAGTCCTTGTCCACCACGATGATCAGCTTCGTCAGCGACATCATGTGCGCGCCCCAGATGGCGTGCATGACCTTCTGCGCGTGCTTCGGGTACTTCTTGTCGATCGAGACGATCGCGCAGTTGTGGAAGCCGCCCGACTCCGGCAGGTGGTAGTCCACGATGTCCGGCACGATGATCTTCAGCAGGGGCAGGAAGAAACGCTCCGTCGCCCGCCCCAGCGGCCCGTCCTCCGTCGGCGGCCGCCCCACCACGATCGACTGCAGCAGCGGACGCTTCCGCATCGTCACGCAGTCGATCCGCAGCGCGGGGAACGGCTCCTGCGGCGTGTAGAAGCCCGTGTGGTCGCCGAAGGGGCCCTCCGGCAGCATCTCGCCCGGCTCCAGCCAGCCCTCGACGACCACTTCCGCGTTGGCCGGCACCTGGAGCGGCACGGTCTTGCAGTCGACCATCTCGATCCGCTTGCCCTGCACGAAGCCGGCGAAGAGGTACTCGTCGATGTCACCGGGCAGCGGCGCCGTCGACGCGTACGTGACCGCGGGCGGGCAGCCGAAGGCGATCGCGACCGGCAGCCGCTCGCCGCGCGCCGCGGCCACGGCGTAGTGGTTTCGGCTGTCCTTGTGGATCTGCCAGTGCATGCCGATCGTGCGCTTGTCGTGGCGCTGCAGCCGGTATAGCCCGAGGTTCCGGATGCCCGTCTCGGGGTGCTTGGTGTGCGTCAGACCGAGGTTGAAGAAGGACCCGCCGTCCTTGGGCCAGGTGAACAGCGCCGGAAGCGCGTCCAGGTCGACGTCGTCGCCGGTGAGCACGACCTCCTGCACCGGGGCGTCGGCGGACTTCACCTTCTTCGGCGGCACGTGCACCATCGAGCCCAGCTTGCCGAAGGCCTCCCGGACCCCGACGAAGCCGTGCGGCAGCTCCGGCTTGAGCAGGCCGCCGATCTTGTCGCTGATCTCGCCGTACGACTTCAGGCCCAGCGCCTTCAGCAGCCGGCGGTCCGTCCCGAAGACGTTCATCGCGAGCGGCATGGCGGAGCCCTTGACGTTCTCGAAGAGGAGCGCCGGGCCTCCCGCCTTGTTCACCCGGTCGACGATCTCCCCGACCTCCAGGTACGGGTCGACTTCGGCCTTGATGCGCTTGAGGTCGCCTTCGCGTTCCAGGGCCCTGAGCAGCGAGCGGAGATCGTCGTAAGCCATAGGGGCCAGTATCCGCCACCCGATAGGCTGGGCCTGTCACCGGGGCCGTCGAATCGGGTCCCGCCACCGCTTCCAGGGGGCTGTCCCACATGCTCAGGGCGCTGATGTTCATCCTGCCGTTGGCGCTGGCGATCTACGCCTGCATCGACTGTGTCACCACCCCCGACGACGAGGCCAGGTATCTGCCGAAGGTGGTCTGGGTCTTCCTCATCCTGCTCTTCCCCGTGGCGGGATCGGTCGTCTGGTTCGCCGTCGGCAAGCCGCGCCGCGCCAACGCCGGAGCCGGCGGCCGTACGCCCTCCGCATGGCACCGCAACCACCGCAGCGAGTGGGTCGCCCCCGACGACAACCCCGACTTCCTCAAGTCCCTCAAGGACGAGGCTGTGCCTGATGAGAAGCGGGCGAAGGACGAGGCCCTCCTCAAGGACTGGGAGGCGGACCTGCGCCGCCGCGAGGAGGAGCTGAAGAAGCGCGAGCAGGGCGACGACGACAAGGACCAGTGATGGAGCTCCGGCTCCTGGCCACCTTCGAGAAGGTCGCGACCGTCCTCTCCTTCACCCGCGCCGCCACCGAGCTGAGGTACGCGCAGTCCAGCGTGACCGGCCAGGTCCGCTCCCTGGAGTCCTCGCTCGGCGTGGAGCTGTTCGAACGGCTCGGCAGCCGCATCCGGCTCACCGAGGCCGGCGAGCGGCTCCTGCCGTACGCCCGCCGGATCATCGAGCTCTCCGACGAGGCACGGGCCGCGGTCGCGGCCACGGAGGAGCCGGCGGGCACGATCGCCGTCGGCACGATGGAGTCGCTCACCTCCTACCGGCTGCCGCCGCTCCTGGAGCTGTTCCACCACCGCTACCCCAAGGTGCGGCTGACGCTGCGGCCCACGCTCGGCGACGAGACCCGGCAGGCGCTGCGCCAGGGAACGTACGACATCGGTTTCCTGATGGAGCCCGACACCGAGCACGCCGGCCTGGAGAGCGAGGTCCTGGCGGCGGAACCGCTGGTGCTCGTGGCGGCGCCGAACCATCCGCTGACGGGCCGTACCGGTCTGACGAGCGCCGACCTGGCGGAGGCCCAGCTGGTCGGCACCGAACCCGGCTGCCCGTACCGCGACCTCTTCGAGGCGGAGCTACGGGAGTGGGCGCCGCCGTTCATGGAGTTCGGCACGATCGAGGCGACCAAGCGGGGCGCGGCCGCCGGTCTGGGGATCGCCCTGCTGCCCCGGGTCACCGTCTCCGAGGAGCTGGCGTCCGGGGCGCTGGTGGCGCTGGACTGGGAGCCGCCGTTCACCCTCTTCACGCAGATCGCGTGGCGGCGGGGGAAACGGCTTCCGGCGCACGTACGGCTGTTCGTGGAGCAGGCGCGGCGGCTGGTGCGAGAGTCACCTTGAGGCTCGCGAGCACGATCAGCGGGACGCCGAGCGCCTGGACGAGCCCGATGTGATGCCCGTACACCGCCCAGTCGGCGAGCATGGCGACCGCCGGGTAGGTGAAGGCGAGTACGGCGATCTTGGCGGTGGGCAGCTTCTGGTAGGCCGCGTACATCAGCACGTACATCAGCCCGGTGTGGACGAGCCCGAGCCCGGCCAGCCACGCCCACCCGGCTCCGACACCGGCCATGGCGCCGAAGTCGGCGAAGGGCAGCAGCAGCGGGAGGCCGACCAGCACCTGCACGAGGGCGATCAGGTGCGGCCGTACGCCGGTGATCCGCTTGGTGACGATCGTCGACAGCGCGTAGAGCACGGCGGCGGCGAGCGCGAGCCCCAGGCCCTTGAGCGATGCGGTGTCCCCGGGCCGTATCCCGGAGACGAGGACGAGTCCGACGAAGGCGACGGCGAGCCAGCCGAACTTGGCGGCGGTGATCCGCTCCCGGAACAGCGCGGCGCCGAAGAGCACCAGGAAGAACGGCTGCGTGTGGTAGACGACGGTGGCGAAGGAGATCGAGGTCGCCTCGTACGCCTCGAAGAGGAACACCCAGTTGAAGACGATGAACACGCCACCGAGGGCGGCCAGTCCGAGCTTCTTCGGCGTGAGGCCGTGGCCGGTGAAGTACCCGCGGGCCAGGCTGTACGCACCGAGGGCGGCGGCCCCGAAGAGGCACCGGAAGAACACCACCTCGAAGGGCGAGGCCCCGGACTCGACGACGAAGATGCCGAGGGTGCCGGACAGCACCATGGCCAGGGTCAGTTCGAGGGTCCCGCGGGTCTGCGTTCCGCTCGTCTCGTTTCTCATGCCGGTGACGCTACGGAGCGGGGGTGGGGCGGGTCCACGGACGAGTGGGGGGTCCTGCCGATGGGGTCATCGGCGGAGCCGATGGGCGGCCGGAATACCGCCGGAGAAGGCGGAGTTGGCACCGGGGCACCCCTGACACCGGAGGAAACATGACCCTCGACGCCGCACCTGGCACGGACCGCACGGACCGCTCGTTCCTCTTCGTCCTCGGCAGCTCCCGCGCCGACGGCAACTCCGAGACACTGGCCCGCGCGGCCGCCGCGCACCTGCCCGCCGACATCCCGCAGCGCTGGGTGGACCTGAACCGGCTGCCCCTGCCCGACTTCCAGGACGGACGGCACGAGAGCCCCGAGCGGCAGGCCGAGGAGAACGAGGAGACGCTGTGGCGGGCCACGGTGGAGGCCACGGACATCGTCATCGTCTCGCCCCTCTACTGGTACAGCCTCTCCGCACAGACCAAGCGCTACCTCGACTACTGGTCGGGCTGGCTGAACGTGCCCGGCTCCGACTTCAAGGAGCGCATGGCGGGCGGCACGCTGTGGGGAGTGACGGCCATGGCGCACGACGACCACGTCGTCGCGGACGGCCTGGTCACCAGCTTGAGCCACTCGGCGGCCTACCTGCGGATGCGCTTCGGCGGCGTCCTGACCGGCACGGGCTCCCGCCCCGGCCGCGTCCGCGCCGACGAACAGGCGATGGCCCGCGCCAAGACCTTCTTCCAGGGCGAGACCCCGCTCGCGCTCTTCCCCCACGAGACGAAGGCCGACGCCGCGGCGTGAGGACCCCGGCGCCGCCCGCCGCCTCGGGGGGCGGCCGCCGGGAGGGAGAGTGGCGATGGCCCGACGGCTCCGCATGCTCGGTACTACCAGCGACGAGGGCAAGTGCCCCACTCTGTACGAGGACCTCGACACCGGTGAGGTCCTCGTACAGGGCCTGCTCGCCGACCCCGATGACATCGCCCAGATGGTTCACCCGCTGTCCGGAGAGTCCATGGTCGTGATCCCCCGCGAGCTGCTCACCCGCTTCGCCCCCAAGGAGTAGAGCTCGTGCCTGAGTTCATCGACGACGCCACATTCGGCACGTACTTCGAGGAGTTCGAGAACACCGCTTGGCGCCTGGAAACCCGCCGTGGCTACGCCTCCGACCGCCGGAGCCCGAACTGGGCTCGTTGGGAGGCGGGCGACGATGTCAGCCACGGCCGGCCGACTGCGTGGGGGGAGAACGTCCAGGTTCAGACGACGGCGGGGAAGCGGTTCGAGCGCGTCCGACTCGTCGACAATCCTCCGACCGCCGGGCAGCGGTTCCTCCTCGCGCGGGCTCCCAACAATCTGGCCTCGGGCGAGGACATCCGCAACATGTGGCGTGCGGACGCCGAGCGCCTCGGCCTACCCGCGGTCGACTTCTGGCTCTTCGACCACCGGCGCGCCCTGGTGCTCCACTTCGATGACGATGACGAGTACCTCGGCTCCGAGCTCGTCGAAGATCCCGTCCAGATTGCGGAGTTCCGCCAGATCCGGGCGGCTGCTTGGCCGCAGGCGATCCCGCACTCGGACTTCGCGCCGGGAGTAGCTTCGACGGTGTGAGCACCGACTTCCAACAGGCACGGGAGGCTCTCGGTGCGCGGCTGCGTGAGCTGCGCACCGAGGCCGGCCTGAACGGCAAGGACATGGCCGCCCGCCTCGGCTGGCAACGGTCGAAGGTTTCCCGCTTGGAGAACGGCAAGCAGACCGCGACGGACGCCGACGTCACAGCGTGGGCCCGGGCAGCTGAACAGCTTAACGTGGCCGTGGAGTTGAAGCACTCTTTGCGGAACCTGGAGAAGTCTTACCGGAGCTGGAAGCGGCACCTCGCAGCTGGCCATCGCGCCACGCAGATCGCCCACGCGCACCAGGAAGCGCAGGCCGCGACGATCCACATTGCCCGCGCACACCGGCCGCATGACCTCCACGACGGCGATCACGGGCCGTCGCGCCCCACAGCGGCTCATCGGGCGGCCGTGGCATGGATGTTCCGGTGGTCGACATCCACCCCCACCGTCGCCAGCCACAACGCCCGCCGCCGCCTGCGCTGCGCTGCTCGCGCAGCCGCCACGTAGGGGCGCTCCAGGGGTGACCGGGCGCCGTCCAGGAGTGTCGTCTGCTCCTGGGCGTAGGGAGAGCGTCGGGTGGGAGCGCGGTGACGCGGCGCCTGGACGGGCGGGGCCGGGCGGCGGTGGGTGACGGGGCGGGGGCGGTGTCTGCCGGTGGGCGGCAGGGTCAGCGTGAGCAGCCAGAGAAGGGCGGGGATCAGGGCCAGACCCAGTACGCGCGCGATAGAGTTCCGCACGTCATCAACTCCTCAGTAGTTGGTGGCCATGCCCCGGGGCCGGTAGGACGGCCGCCGGGGTTTTCTGTGAGGACTACGCGGCTCCGTACGGGCAGGTCTGCCCTGCCTCGCGGGGGCAGGCGATGAGGGCCCGTGAGACGTACTGCTGCGCCTTCGAGTAGTACCCGTGGACCACGTCGTTTCCGGCAGCCTGCAGCAGCGTCTCGCGGTTACGTTGCAGCCGTTCCCACCACGGAAAGTGCTCCTGGTCCAACGGGGCGTTCTGCGTAAGCTCCCCCTCGATCCACGAGACCGCCTCTTCCACGTCGCGGTAGGTCGCCACCACCTGGTCGACGGGGCGCTTCAGCCAGTTCACGATCTCGATGGGCGGGTAGTTGGCCGGAACCTCCGCCCGCCGGATCGCCGTATCCGAGTAGGACCGGCCGGTGTACGCGTAGGCGTGCCAGTGGTGCGTCACGGGCGCAGCGTATGCACGCGGAGGGTCCTCACCACGCGACACGGGTGGCGGCCCTCCGAGCGAGTTCGGCCACGTGCTCGGCCTCCAGGAGCAGCAGCGCGCCGATCAGGTATTCACGGGTCCACTGGATCGCCGCGTCGGGGGATGCGAGCAGGCCGGCGGGCGGGATCTCGGCTCGAAGCGCGGGGTCGGCCAGAGCTTGAGACAGGATCTCGTGCGTCATCTCGGATGCGAGCCAGTGGAACGTCCGTTCCTTGAGTGCGAACGTCAGGTGCAGGGAAGGTTCGTCCCCCTCGGTGTACGGCGAGTGGACGTAGCCACGGGGCAGCCAGAAGACGTCACCCGGTTCCAGCGTGAACGACTGAGCCGGAGCCGTATTGGCGAGATAGTGCCGCTCCTCGCGGGTGAATCCCCGTCCCAGGAAGTTGCCGTGCTCCGTCATCGGGTTCTCGACGAACGGCGGGTGAAGCGGCCACGTCTTCCGCCCGGAGAGCTGGACGATCAGCGTCACGTACGGGTCGTAGTGGTACTTGAGCCCCTGCGCGCCAGGTGGGGTCATGTACGCGTTCACGTGCACGAGGCAACCTGTCTCGTCCTGGATCTCTCGCTGCAGGATCCTCAGCGACGGTTTGATCGTCTGAAGCTGCCGGACGGACATCGTGCCCCCGTTGTAGAGGTGCGCGCGGATCGCGCCGGGCCGGGGCATGTCACCGTCGATGTAGGTGTGCCGCTCCAGGACCTTGCCGTCCTTGATCAGGACGACGTTCCGGGCGGCGATGCACTCGGCATCCACCAGCGCGTTGACTTCCTCGGCGCACCACAGGGCGGCCAAGGCCCGGGGGTCACGACGGAAGAGCATCGGCTGAGCGGGCCACTTCTCCAGGATCTGTGGAACATGGTCCGCCAGGTCAGCGAGCGGCATTGCCGGCTCCTTCGGATGTGAGGGGGCGGGTCGGGGCCCACCGCGCCTATGTGGGCCCCGCTTGGTGTCAGTGGCTCGCGTCGGTCTTGCCGAGCCACTCTCGGGCGAACTCGGTGATCTCACGCGCGCTCATCCGCAGCTCGCGCCCCGCCCCCTCGGGCTTGCTGTCACCGAGCGCGTATCCACCGCCGTGCAGCTCGGCGAGCGTGATGCAGCTCTCCATGTTCCCGTCGTTGTCCGTGCCGCCACCGCAGAGCGCGGCGAACGGACCGGACACCTCCCGCTCGTACAGGTTGCTCATCACCTTGGTACTCCTGTCTCTGTCTTCTTCGGGGACTGCGCTGTGCGGTGCGGGCCGGTCACTTCGGCTGGTCGGGCGGCGGCGGGAACTCCGCGATCGTCATCTTCGGCGGGTCATGAGGGTGGTTGTGGATCTCCACCACGCAATCCACTGCCGCGGACTCGTCGCGCTGCGGCCCCACGCCCATGTAGTGGTCGAACCACTGCGCCAGGAAGGCGCACGCCGTGCAGTCCGGGGCCGGTTCGGGGCGGGGGCGCAGGCCGTGGTCCGCGGAGAGGACGAACGCGTGTGAGTGCTCCGTCGTCGCCACGGGGGTGGTGAGCACCCGGATCCGCGCCCACTCCTCCTCCGTGGGCGGACGCAGGTTCGCCGGCTCGGTGGTCCACTCGATGCCACCGCCTGGGGGACGCAGGTACAGGAGTCCGCCCTCGCGAGCGGTCACCCTTCCGAGGCGTTCCGTTCGCCTGCCGGTGTCCACCACGAACGAGCCGAGAACGGGGGAGTGCTCAGGCATCACCGCTCCTCTCTGTAGCGATTTCACTACCAGGGGTTGCCAGCGTGGCCTAGAGTCGAAGGGTCCTCAACGTGTCAGAACAGAAGGAGGAGTTGTGGTCAATCGCAAGGACCTGAATCCGGAGAGCAGCCCGGCAGCCGCCTTTGGGGCTCGTATCCGCACGTCACGAGAGGCCCGAAGCTGGAGTCAGCAAGGCTTAGGTGAGCACATGGGGTACTCCGGAACGCATGTCTCGGCTGTGGAAACTGCCCGCAAGATGCCGACTCTTCGTTTCGCGCGCAGTGCGGATCGCGTCTTCGGTACCAGTGGTACGGCCGACACGTTCGAGCGGCAGTGGCGCGAGATCCGGCACGGGGCGCTCTTGGAGGGCTTTCCGGAGTACGTCGCGTACGAGGGGCGCGCGGTGGAGATCCGGCTCTACGAGGTCGGCGTCATCCCCGGCCTGCTACAGACACCGGAGTACGCCTCCGCCCTCGCTGAAAGCCATGTCAGGCGCGGAGCGGCGACACCGGAGGAGGCGAGCGAGCGGGTGGCGTTCGTCGCGGAACGACAAGAGGCGCTGGCCCGGGCCTCCCCGCCGCTGATCATCGTGGTCCTGGACGAAAGCTGCATCCGCCGCCCCATCGGTGAACCCGGTGTCATGGACGCTCAGTTGGCGCGGCTCGTCGAGTTCGCCGAGCAGCCGAACACCGTGCTCCAGGTCGCCCCCTTCACCATGGGCGCGCGGCGCCCGTTCAACCTCCCCATCACGGTCCTGACGATGGCGGACCGCTCGCTCCTGTCGTACGCCGAGTCCGCTCAACGCGGCCACCTGGAGCGCGAAACCTCTGGGGTGCTTCCCATGCTGACGGCCTACCATCAGCTACAGGCCGAAGCGCCCTCACAGGCGGAATCCGTGGCCATGATCCATGAGGTACGAAAGGGCACCCTGTGACGACCGAATCCCCCCGTTGGTTCACGTCCTCCTACAGCGACAACGGCGGCCAGTGCGTCGAGGTCGCCACGAACCTCGCCGCCTCGCGCGGCGTCGTTCCCGTCCGCGACTCCAAGAACCCGAGCGGCCCGGTCCTGGACGTCCCCACCACCGCGTTCACCTCCTTCATCGCGGGCGTCAGGGCCGGAGACTTCGGCACCTTCTGACCACCCGGCCAACGCCCACGCATACCGGTTCAGGGCGGCCCCGCCGTGCGGTGCGCGGTGGGGCTTCGCCCTGCGACTGCGACCCGAGAAGGCCGTAGGCCGCGTGAGCCCGGCGGTCCGCCCGGGAAGGCTCCCCGCATGGACCAGGACCAAGCACGCCGGTGGCTCGCCACCGCGCTCGACGAGGCCCGCGCCGGGCGGGCGGAAGGCGGGATCCCGATCGGCGCCGCGCTCTACGCCGCCGACGGGACGCTCCTCGGGCGCGGGCGCAACCGGCGCGTGCAGGACGGGGACCCGTCGGCGCACGCGGAGACGGAGGCGTTCCGGGCGGCGGGGCGGCAGCGGTCGTACCGGGGGACGACGATGGTGACGACCCTCTCGCCCTGCTGGTACTGCTCCGGGCTCGTGCGGCAGTTCGGGATCTCGCGGGTGGTCGTCGGGGAGGCCGAGACCTTCCACGGCGGGCACGACTGGCTGGCCGAGCACGGGGTGGAGGTCGTCGTGCTCGACGATCCCGAGTGCGCCGCCGTCCTGCGGGAGTTCGTCGAGAAGCACCCGGCCCTGTGGAACGAGGACATCGGCGACGACTGACGGCGCCGGCCATCGCCGACACCGGTATCCCGACTCGAAAACCCCGACGTCTTCCCAACAGCCCGTCGATATCCTTGAATTGACGTGCGACGGGGGTGGCAGGGGTGGACAGAGAGCTGTACGGCCGCGAGGCGGTCCTGCACGCGTCCGGGCTTGCCGCGCGGTTGACCGGGCTGGCGCCCGAGACCTTCGACCGCGTGCCGTACGAGCACGGCGACGACCCGCCGGTCACCGTCTTCACCGGCGGCCGCGGCATGGGCAAGACCGCGCTGCTCAAGCAGGTGCGCAACGCCTACAAGGGGGCCACTCCGCTCGCGCTCCTGGACTGCGCGCGCATCGACCGGCCCGCCGATCACGGCCCCGGCTGGAACCCGCTCACCGGAGCGCTCGCCGAGATCGCCGTACAGCTGGCGCCGAGGGTGCACGCGGCGAAGCCGGTGCGGTTCCCCCGGCTCTCGCTCGGTCTTGTCGCCGTCGCGTCCATCAGCTGGTCGCAGGAGGACGACGAACGCGCCCGGCGCGATCTGCAGCGGCTCGGCCCCGTCCTCGCGACCGTCGACGCGGCCAAGGGCGCCGCCACCACCTGGGTCACCAAGGTCCTCGCCAAGCTCGCCGCCAACTTCGCCGAGGCCACCGCGCCGATGGCCGGACTCCTCGCCGAGGCGACCGTCGAGACGGTCCTCGAAGAGGTCTTCGGCCGCTTCCAGCAGAACTCCGAGCGCTGGTACGGGAGTTACCGCAACGCCGGCGGCCACGGCAAGGCCGGGCTCCAGCAGCTGGCCGTCGACTTCGAGCAGGGCGGCCGGCGCCGGCGCGAGGCCGAGGACTTCCTCGTCGGCGCGCTCGTCGAGGACCTGACCCGCGCCTACACCGGCCTCACCCGGATGGGGACCCGGCGCGGCCGGCCCGTGCTCCTCCTCGACAACGCCCACGAGCCGCTCGGCCGCCGCCTGGTCGAACCGATTCTGCGGGCCCGCGCCGACGGCCACCGCGACCGTGTCGTGGTGATCGCCGCCTCCCGGGTCCGCGACCACGAGGGCATCCGGCACGCGACCCGGGTCCGGCTTCCCGAGACCGCCCACCGCGCCCCCTGCCCGCGCGGTACGGACATCACCTCCGGCATCCTCGCCGTCGAACTGACCCCGCTGAGCCCCGCCCAGACCCAGAGCGCCTTCGACCGCTTCGACCCGGCCGGCCGCACGCCCGCCGAGCTGGCCCGGGCCGTCCACCGGCTGACCGGCGGCCGCCCCCTCGGAGTGGTCCTGCTGGGCAGGGCGGCGGGCGAGGCGCCGGCCCGCCTGGCCTCCTCGCTGACCCCGGGCGCCCTGCTCGATCTCACCGTGGAGCTGCGGGAGGACACCGCTCCGGTGCCGGTCGCGCCCACCCTCCTCGACGAGCTGCTGCCGGGCCGGGCCCTCGGGCCCTTCGCCGTCCTCGCCGCCGCCCACGACGAGGAGTCGGCCCGGCTGCTCGCCCGGACCCGGCTGCGCGGGGAGTCCCTCGACGGGGACATGGCCCTGCTCGTCCGCGACATGCTGCGCTCCGAGGACTGGCCCGAGAGCGCCGAGCACTTCGTCACCGACCCGCTGCTGCGCGCCCTGCTCCTGCACCGGCTGCGCTTCGGCGACGCCGACCACCCCGCGTACGCGGCCTGGCGGGCGGTCCACGAGACCCTGCACCGGCACTACGGCCCCGAGCCGGGCCCGTACCGGCTGCACCAGGAGCTCGCGCTCGGCCGCACCGAGGAAGCCGTGACCCATCTGCGGCTCACCTTCTCCGAGCCGGACGTCGTGGGCTGGCTCGGGCGGCTCAGGTTCATCGCCTCGGCGCCGTACCCGCGCGAGCAGCACCGCACCGGGCCCGATCCGCGCCGCGCGGTCGCCCTCGGCCAGGAGCCGCCCGAGCGGCTGCCCGCCGGACTCGACGACGAGAAGACCGAACTGCACCTCGGGTTAAGGCGGTTGCTGCACGCCGTCTGGCTGCTGACCGATCCGCTGGCGCTGCCCGACGGTGACGTGACCGAGAAGCTGGCCCACGAACTGCGCCAGCTCTCCGGCCGCCATCGCACCGGCAACAGACCGCTGTGGGACGCGGCCACCCACTGGCCGAGAGACATCCGCGCCTGGCGGGCGCTCTCGCTCCCGCCGGGCGAGGGGAACGGAGCCTGAGGACCATGGTCGACCGGCTGCGCTACCGCCTCTTCTACACCCCCCGCCAGAAGTTCATCACGACCGTGCTGGTCCTGGCCGTCCTCGGCACCCTGATCGGGTACGCCGTGGACCGCGCCACCACCCCGGAGGACCGTTCCTGCGCCCCGGGCGTCGAACGCCCCCTGGGCAGTGACGAATGCGTCGGGGTCAACGGCTCGGGGTACGACTTCGGGGTTCCGTCCCTGACCGAGGTCGCGCGGGCCGTGGGCCGGGAGAACGCGACCCTCAGGGACGGCGAGTACGCGACGGTCGCCCTCCTGCTGCCGCTGACCTCCACCGACGACGGGATGCGGGTCAAGGTCCTGCACGAGGTGCAGGGCGCCTTCGCCCGCCAGTACCGCGCCAACCACGCCTCCAACAACGAGACCCCGAAGATCCGGCTCGTCCTCGCCAACACCGGCAAGGGCAATGCCCACTGGCAGGCCACCGTCGAGCGGCTGAAGAAGATGACAGCCGCCCCCGACCGGCTGCGGGCGGTCTCCGGCGTCGCCACCAGCTCGACCGAGATACGGCGGGCGGTCGCGGCCCTGACCGGCGCCGGGATCGCCGTCGTCGGCACCACCATCACCGCCGACGACATCGCCAACGGCCCCGGCCCGGGCCACAACCGCTTCCCCGGCCTGGCCCGCGTCTCCCCCACCAACGGCGACGAGGCCAAGGCGCTCGCCCACTTCGGCCGGGTGGAGGCGGCCAAGGCGCTGCTCGTCCAGGACACCCGTACCGGCGACCACTACACGGATACGCTCAAGTCCGCGTTCACGGCCTCACTGAAGGGCGCCCCCTACGAGCCGCAGTTGTTCACCTCGCCCGCCGACCCGACGGAGGAGGGCACGACCGCGAACACCTTCCGCCAGATCACCCATCTGATCTGCGACACCCGGGCGGAGACGGTCTTCTTCGCGGGCCGCCACACACAGCTGCGGCAGTTCATCAACGCGCTGGGCGCACGCGGCTGCGCCGAGCGCGCCTTCACGATCCTGACCGGCGACGAGGGCTCGTACCTGGGCGCCGACGACAAGCTGAACAAGGCCGCGCTGAAGGCGAAGCTGACCGTCCGCTACGCCGCCCTGGCCCATCCGGACGCCTGGCGGCCCGCGCCCGGGCGGCCGGTCCCTGCGACGGGCGGTTCGACGGCGGCGTTCGAGACGTTCCTGACGGACATCGCCCGGGCGTCGAAGACCCCGGTGCCCCTCGCCGACGGGCAGGCGATCGTCGCGTACGACGCGATGGCGACGGCGGTCCACGCGATCCGGCAGGCCACCCCACAGGGCAGCCAGTACCCGGAACTGGCGGACGTGGCCACCCAGTGGCCGCAGGTGAAGGGCTCGCTCCGGGTCGAGGGCGCGAGCGGCTGGATCTGCCTGGACAACTTCGGCAACCCGTTCAACAAAGCGATCCCGATCGTGGAACTCGCCCCGGACGGCACCCAGAAGTTCGTCCAGATCGCCTGGCCGGAAGGCCGCGCCCCGACGGACGACTGCCTCCCGCCGAGGAGAGGCTGACCGGCACCGCCTCAGGCGCTACGGCACCCACTTCGGCCAGGGCGCCTCGTCCCGCGCGTACAGCTCCCGCAGGTGCTCCCGGCGCTCGGGCGACCAGGCGGCCCCGTCGACGGGCCGGCCCTCCAGCGCCTCCACCAGCCGTTCGAAGGAGTCGTGCCACGCCGCCAAGCGGTCCAGCTTGAGCTCCCACGTCCCGCGCACCTCGTTGGTGAACCGCAGCACCGTCCCCGCGCCGCCGTCCTCACCGTGCTCCAGATGGAACCGGATCCGCCCGTACGGCGGCTCGACGGTGTACTCCGCCACGAACTCCGGGTCCCACGCCGTCACCCGCCCCGAGACCGCCGTCCCGCCGTCCGGCCACCGCAGGCTCACCCGGCCGCCCAGCCTCGGCTCCAGCGGATCGGCCGCGCAGAGCCACCGCGGCAGGCCCTCCGGCGTGGCGACGGCCGCCCAGACCCGCACCATCGGGTGGGGCAGGGGCATCACGAACCGCAGGAGATGCGTGTCGCCGTCATGGGTCTCGCACCTGCCCCGAGGTATCTCGCTCATACCTCCAGCGTCGCGCCGGGGCCCGGCAGCCGCTAGCCGACGGGGCTCAGACGCCCGCGTAGGAGTGCTTGCTGCTCACGAAGATGTTGACTCCGTAGTAGTTGAAGAGGAAGCAGCCGAAGGCGATGAGCGCGATGTACGCGGCCTTGCGGCCCTTCCACCCGGCCGTCGCGCGCGCGTGCAGGTACGCCGCGTAACCGACCCAGGTGATGAAGGACCAGACCTCCTTGGCGTCCCAGCCCCAGTAGCGGCCCCACGCGTCGCCGGCCCAGATCGCGCCCGCGATGATCGTGAAGGTCCACAGCGGGAAGATCGCCGCGTTGACCCGGTACGAGAACTTGTCCAGGGAGGCCGCCGACGGCAGCCGCTCCATCACGGACCGGGCGAAGCCGCCGGGGTCGCCGCCGGTCGCGAGCTTGTTCTCGTAGGAGTCGCGGAAGAGATAGATCAGGGTGGCGACCGCGCCGAGGTAGAAGACGGCTCCGCAGAAGATCGCGGTGGAGACGTGGATCCACAGCCAGTAGGAGTCGAGCGCCGGAACGAGCTGGTCGCTCTCGGTGTACAGCCAGGTGGTGGCCAGGCCCAGGTCGAGCAGGACGGTCGTCACCAGCGGCAGACCGATCCAGCGGACGTTCTTCCTCGCGACCAGGAAGGCCAGGTACGCGCCGACCGCCACGGTGGAGAAGGTGGTGGAGAACTCGTACATGTTGCCCCAGGGGGCGCGCTGCACGGCGATCGCGCGGGTGACCACGCCCGCGGCCTCGATCAGGAACGCGAGCGTGGTGAGCGAGATGGCGATACGGCCGTAGAGGTCACCCTTCACCGTGCCGCCGGCCGCGCCCGGGCCGTCGGGTACGTCACGGGTCCCGGCGGCGGAGCGGGTGACGACCGTCGGGCGGTCGATGACGGCGGTACCTCCCGCCTGCTTCACCTGGACGGCCGGGGCGGAGGCGGTCGTGCCCGTGGTCCCTGTCAGCGCGGCGGCCGTGCGGCCGACCTTGCTGCGGCTGCCGAACACCCACTCGGCGATATGGGCCAGGAAGGCCAGGGTGTAGACGGCCATCGAGGAGTAGATGAGCGAGTTGCTCAACTGCGCCAGGCTCTCGTTGGTCTCGGCGGCGAGGATCACTTGGTCTCAGACCCTTCTGCTTCTGCTTCGGCAGGATCTTCTGCGGGAACGTCCGGGGTTTCCGGCGCGGACGGCGCGGGCGGCGGAGTCGGCGCGGTCGGCGCCTGTGTGTGCAGCGTGGCCGCGAGGTCGGCCAGCTCCTCGGGCAGCTTGGCGGACTCGCTGCGGCCGAGGCCCGCCATCTCGACGACGGTGACGCCGTCGTCCCCGCGTACGGCCCGGACCCAGACCCGGCGCCGCTGGATGAACAGCGAGCCGGTCAGACCCGCGATGGCCGCGATCGCACCGGCGAGGGCGAAGCCGTTGCCGGGCTGCTGCGAGATCTGGAAGCTCGCCCACTCCTTGATCTCCTTCTCGAAGGTGATCGAGCCGGCGCCGTCGGGCAGCGTCATGGTCTCGCCGGGCAGCAGCCGATTGGCGCTGCCGGTGCCTCCCTCGACCTTGAACTGGGTCATCTTGGAGGTGTTGAGCTGGTACACGTTCTGCGGCAGTCCGGAGTTCACGCGCAGATCGCCGTGGTAGCCGGTGAGCGCCATGACGGGGAAGTCGAGCGCGGGGAACTGCGAGAACATGTCGCCCTTGCCGGCGCCCGCGAAGGTCGGCACGAAGAAGGCCTGGAAGCCCAGCTGCTCCTTCTTGCCGTTCTTGTCGCGGTAGCCGTCCATCACCTTGATCGCGCCGGTGGAGGTGAGGTTGTTGTCGAAGGGCAGCAGCGGGACGGCGCCCCGGTGGACGACCTTGCCGCGGCCGTCCCTGACGGTGACGACGGGCGCGTACCCGTGGGCGATCAGATAGACCTTGGAGCCGCCGACGACCAGCGGCTCGTTGACGCGGATGACCGCCTTCTTGTCCGGGCCGGCGCCCTCCGCGTACGTGACGGCCGCCTCGAAGGTCCGGGGGGTGCCGCGCTGCGGGCCGCTCTGCTCGTACGTACCGGTGAAGCCGTCCAGCTTGAAGCTGAACGGCGCGAGGTCCTCGACGCTGTAGAGGGAGCCGGACCTGAAGTCGTCGTACTGGGTGAGGGTGTTGGAGAACCCGTCTCCCTCGATGATCAGCTTGCCGCCCTCGGACTTGAAGAGCTGGCCGGTCGCGAACGCCACCAGCATCACGATCAGCGCAATGTGGAAGAGGAGGTTTCCGGCCTCGCGCAGATAGCCCTTCTCGGCGGCGACGGCGTCCTTGACGGTGTGCGCACGGAACCGGCGCCCCTTCAGCAGGGCGAGCGCGGCCTCGCGGACCTGCTCGGGCTCGGCCTCGGTGCGCCAGGTCGCGTACGCGGGCAGCCGGTTCAGGCGCTTGGGGGCGCCCGGCGGACGGCCGCGGAGCTGGCCGACGAACTGCCAGGTGCGCGGGACGATGCAGCCGATGAGGGAGACGAACAGCAGGATGTAGATCGCGGAGAACCACACCGAGCCGTAGACATCGAAGAGCTGGAGCTTCTCGTAGATCGGCGTGAGGGTCTCGTGCGCCTCCTTGAAGGTCCGCACCTTCACCTCGTCCGCGCTGGTCTGCGGGATGAGGGAGCCGGGGACGGCGCCGAGGGAGAGCAGGAAGAGCAGGATCAGGGCGACCCGCATGGAGGTCAGCTGCCGCCAGAACCAGCGGATCCAGCCGACGACCGAGAGGGTCGGGCCGCCGATGGCGGACTCTTCCCTGGGGGCGGTGGAGAGCTGGGCCCCGGCCTCGCCGAGGCCGTCCTGCTGCTCTGGCTGCTCGGTCTGCTCGCTCTGCTCAGGCTGCGCGGTCTTCTCTGTCTGCACGGTCTGCTCTGTCGATTCGGTCTTGCTCATGGAACTGTCAGATCCCCACCGTGAAGCCGCTGGACCAGTCCTGCATTTCGGCCACCATGCTGTCCCACGCGCCGGTGAGGAGCAGCAGCCCGGTCACGATCATCATGCCGCCGCCGATCCGCATGACCCACGCGTAGTGCTTCTTGACCCACGCGAACGCGCCGAGGGCCTTGCGGAAGGCGACCGCGGCGAGGATGAAGGGGACGCCGAGCCCGAGACAGTACGCGACGGTCAGCAGGGCTCCGCGGCCGGCGCTGGCCTCCTGCGCGGCGAGCGCCTGGACGGAGGCGAGGGTCGGGCCGATGCACGGGGTCCAGCCGATGCCGAAGAGCGCGCCGAGTAGCGGCGCGCCGACGAGCCCGGCGACCGGCTTCCGGTGGAAGCGGAACTCGCGCTGGGTGAACCAGGGCATCAGGCCGAGGAAGAAGACGCCCATGGCGATCATCAGGATGCCGAGGACGGTGGTGAGCGTCTCGCGGTGCTCCTGGAGCGTCCAGCCGAAGTAGCCGAAGAGGGCGCCGCCGGAGACGAAGACGGCGGAGAAGCCGAGGACGAAGAGCGCGGCCCCGGCGGCCATCCGGCCGCGCCTGGCCTCGGCCAGGTCGGTGCCGGTGACGCCGGTCACGTAGCTGAGGTAGCCGGGGACGAGCGGCAGGACGCAGGGCGAGAAGAAGGAGACCAGGCCGCCGAGCACCGCGATGGGCAGAGCCAGCAGAAGGGCTCCGCTGAAGACCGTCTCGTTCACCGGATCACTTCTCCGCGAGAAGCGGCTCGATCATCGAGCGGAGCTTCTTGTCGTCGAGGGCCATCAGGGAGCGCGCGGCGATCTTTCCGTCCTTGTCGAGGACGATCGTGGTCGGAATGCCCTGCGGGACGAGGGAGCCCTTGGGGAATCCGCTGAGAATGATCTTTCCGGCCGGGTCGTAGAGGCTCGGATAGGGAATGCCGTAGTCGGCCTCGAAGGCGAGCGGCTTGTCCTTCTCGAAGTCCCGCGTGTTGAGCCCGACGAACTCCACGCCCTTGGGCTTGAGGTCCTTGGCGACCTTGGCGAAATGCGGCGCCTCGGCCCGGCACGGGCCGCACCAGGAGCCCCACAGGTTGAGGACGACGACCTTGCCCTTGAAGTCGGCGACGTCGAGCCGCTCGCCTTCCAGGGTCTCGCCGGCGATCTTGTTGGCCGCGACGCGATCGCCCTTGGCGACGGTGGAGATACCGCCCGTGTTGGTCACGAAGTTCGTCCCGCCGCCACCCCCGGACTTGCCGTTGGTGTCCGAGCCGCAGGCCGACAGAGCGAGGGCGGCCGACAGCGTTCCGACGGCGAGCAGGGTGCGTCGTGGGGCACGGCTAAGGCTCATGTGAAAAGTTTCGCATGGACGTTTGGGAGATCTTGGGCACCCCCCTACGTGCCCGTAAAGCCCCTTGTCAAGATCGGCTAAACACGCATTGCCACGCAAACGCGCACGGGGCACCCCTGGGCGCTCAGACGGTCTTGAGCGCTCAGGCGGTCTTGAGGAAATGGCTCCAGCCGCCCGTCGGGGCCTGTCCGACCTCCAGCGTACGGAGCTTGGCGAGGATCTTGGGGTCCTGCACGTCCAGCCAGTCGACGAACTGCCGGAAAGAGACCAGCCTGACGTCCTTCTTGCCCGCCATGCCCTTGAGCGCCTCCTCGACGGCGTCCATGTAGATGCCGCCGTTCCACTGCTCGAAGTGGTTGCCGATGAAGAAGGGCGCGCGATTGGACTCGTACGCGCGGCGGAATCCGGCGAGATAGGCCCCGGCGGCCTGTTCGCGCCAGCCCGGGTAGCGCGAGGGCATGCCCTTGGTGGTGTTCTTCGACTGGTTGGCCAGCATGTTGTAGTCCATGGACAGGACCTCGAAGGAGCGGCCGGGGAACGGCACGGCCTGCAGCGGCAGGTCCCAGACGCCGCCGCGCTTGACCGGCCACGTCTGGCGGCCGCCGGGTGAGCTGGCGTCGTAGCGCCAGCCGAGGCGCCGCGCCGTGGGCAGGAGGTTGTCCTGGCCGAGGAGGCAGGGGGTGCGGCCGCCGACGAGTTCCTTGGTGTAGTCGAAGGGCAGCGGGTCGAGGTCGGTCCAGCCGCTGTTGGTCTTCCACTCGGTGACGAACTTCACCGCCTGGTCGATCTCGCTCTGCCACTGGGCGGGGGTCCAGTTGCCGACGGAGCCGGAGCCGCCGCAGAAGTGGCCGTTGAAGTGGGTGCCGATCTCGTGTCCGTCGAGCCAGGCCTGACGGACGTTCTTGAGCGTGTCCTTGATGTGGTCGTCGGTGAGGTAGCCGATGTCGGAGGCGCCGACGCGGTTGTTCGGCGGGCGGTAGAGGTGCTTCTTCGACTCGGGCAGGAGGTAGATCCCGGAGAGGAAGAAGGTCATCGCGGCGTCGTGGTTCTTCGCGAGTTCGAGGAAGCGCGGGAAGAGTCCGTTGCCGACCTCGCCCGCCCCGTCCCAGGAGAAGATCACGAACTGCGGCGGGGTCTGGCCGGGTTCGAGGGGCACGGGGGCGTCGGGCTGGTGCGGCTGCTTGCCGGTGTCGGCGGTGGAGCCGTCCCCGATCGGCTTGACGTCGTCCGGGGTCGGGGCGGGGGTGCTCGGAGCGCCCGGAACGTCACCGCCCTTGCCGGGCCCGGAACCGCCCTTCGCGGCCTGTTCCTTGGTGCTGCATCCGGTGATCCCCATCACGGCCGCCGCGCCAACTCCCGCGCCCGCTCCCAGAAGTCCCCTTCGGCTGATCCGCCTCAGCTCGCGCATGACATCCCCATTCGCGCTGTTGTCTGACCGAAAGGTCATCCAATCCGACAATGAATGAGATGCCTGGAGGAACACGGAGGTTCCGGGAAATAGCACAAAAATTTCAGGGCGACCAGATGACATACCGTCATCCGATCGCCCTGAGGGTGTACCCATTGAACTGCCGTACGAACGCGCGGACGGGCGCGATTTCCGGGCGGCTGGGCGCCCAGGGGACAAGACGCCGCTAGGCGCCGAAAGCCTTCGACTTCCCCTTCACCGGCTTCGCCCCCGCGAGGAGATGCGGCGGTACGAGATCCCGGGCCGGCTCGCTGTACCCGACCGACACGATCTTGTCGCCGTGGTACGTGAACGAGGTCAGCGAGGCCAGCGTGCACTGCCGGCGCCGCGGGTCGTGCCACAGCTTCCGCTTCTCCACGAAGCTGCGCAGGATCCAGATCGGCAGCTGGTGGCTGACGCAGACCGCCTCGTGGCCGCGGGCCGCGTCCTTCGCCGCGTCCAGCGCGCCCATCATCCGTACGACCTGCTCGATGTACGGCTCGCCCCAGGACGGCTTGAACGGGTTGGTCAGATGCCGCCAGTTGCCGGGCCTGCGCAGCGCGCCGTCGCCGACGCCGAAGGTCTTGCCCTCGAAGACGTTGCCGGCCTCGACGAGCCGGTCGTCCGTGGCCAGATCCAGACCGTGGCTCTTGGCGACCGGCTGCGCCGTCTCCTGGGCCCGCTCCAGCGGCGAGGCGACGACGTACGTGATGTCACGGTCGGCCAGGTGCTCGGCGACCCGGTCGGCCATCCGGCGGCCCAGCTCGGAGAGGTGGTAGCCGGAACGGCGGCCGTAGAGGATCCCGTCGGGGTTGTGGACCTCGCCGTGCCGCACCAGGTGGACGACGGTGACGTCGTCGCTCTTCGCGGTGCTCATGCCGTGGCCTCCGCCGCGGCACGGGCGGCGGCGGGCAGCGCGGCGGCGATCCGCTCGACCGCGCGCTCGTCGTGGGCCGTGGAGACGAACCAGGACTCGAAGGCGGAGGGCGGCAGATAGACGCCGTCGGCCAGCATCGAGTGGAAGAAGGCGTTGAAGCGGAACGCCTCCTGCGTCTTCGCGTCGTCGTAGTTCCGCACCTCGTCCGCCGTGAAGAAGACGGAGAACATGTTGGACGCCGTCTGCAGCCGGTGGGCGACACCCTCCTTGGTGAGCGCGGCGGTCACCAGGCCCTGGATCTCCTTCGACACCGCGTCGACCTTGTCGTACGCCGCCTCGTCGAGCAGCCGCAGCTGCGCGAGCCCGGCGGCGGTCGCGATCGGGTTACCGGAGAGCGTGCCGGCCTGGTAGACCGGACCCGCCGGGGCGAGGTGGCCCATGACGTCGGCGCGGCCGCCGAAGGCCGCGGCCGGGAAGCCACCGCCCATGACCTTGCCGAAGGTCATCAGATCGGGCGCGACGCCGTCGACGCCGTACCAGCCGGCCCGGGAGGTACGGAAACCGGTCATCACCTCGTCGGAGATGTACAGCGCGCCGTTGTCGGAGCACAGCCGCTTCAGCCCGGCGTTGAACCCCTCGGCCGGCGGGACGACGCCCATGTTGCCCGGCGACGCCTCCGTGATCACACAGGCGATCTCGCCCGGGTGCGCGGCGAACGCGGCCCGGACCGCCTCCAGGTCGTTGTACGGCAGGACGATGGTGTCCCCCGCCTGCGCACCGGTCACGCCGGGCGTGTCGGGCAGGCCGAAGGTGGCCACGCCCGAGCCGGCGGCGGCGAGCAGCGCGTCCACGTGCCCGTGGTAGCAGCCGGCGAACTTCACGACCTTCGCCCGGCCGGTGAAGCCGCGGGCGAGCCGGATCGCCGACATCGTCGCCTCGGTGCCGGAGGAGACGAGGCGGACCTGCTCGACCGGCTCGATCCGGGCCACGATCTCCTCGGCGAGCGCGACCTCGCCCTCCCCCGGCGTACCGAAGGAGGTGCCGCGGGCGACGGCGGCCTGGACCGCGGCGATCACCTCGGGGTGGGAGTGGCCGAGGATCATCGGCCCCCACGAGCAGACGAGGTCGACATACTCGCGACCGTCCGCGTCGGTGAGGTACGGGCCGGTACCGGACACCATGAACCGGGGCGTACCGCCCACGGCCCGGAAGGCGCGCACCGGTGAGTTCACGCCGCCGGGCGTCACGAGGGACGCGCGGTCGAAAAGCGTCTGTGAGACTGGGGCTTCGTATGAATACGGCACTGTGGTCCTGACCTGCGAGTAAGACTGCGAGTACGGAGGAACGGCGTGGGCTCCCTGTGCATTACGCCGGGGCGTCGGTCCTCCGGGTCTGCGAAACTGGGGCGTCATAGGGATGGCTCACGGAATCCATGGTGTCAGAGCGTCGGACGTTCTTGCGGACAGGTGTTTCACCGCGAGAGCGTGGGGGAGGTCACTGACACGATGATCGGGTTGCGCGGCGGGGGTCGTGCTGCCTAAAAAAGCAGTCGGGTGGAGATATGCATCGCGGTGGCGGACTGGGCGAGGGGACGGACGACCTGGGTCCGGAGCCTGCCCGGCGGGGGAGGCACCGGCGACGGAGGACGGAAGAACCCACGGGATCCGTAGGCCCGAAGGGTGCCACGGGACCGACGGGGTCCACCGGGCCGACGGGATCCACGGGATCCACGGGCCCCATGTCAGGGAGCGGGAGTAGCCGGTTGGGGGTGACGTACAAGTACTTCGGCGCACCCGACGGCGCCACGGCGGCCCGCGTCCCGATCTCGATGCGCCCGGAGGAGCTGGGCGGCGACGAGCTCGGCATGGGCGGCATGTTCACCAAGATCAAGCCGGAGACCATAGCGGCGATGGTGCTCACCGGCATCCAGGGCATGCCCCTGCACAAGGTGCCCCCGCTGGAACTGGTCGTCCTCCACCCCGACTACGCCGTGGTGAAGCTCCCCATGACCGTGGTCGACCCGCTGCGCGGCATCGGCGAGGAATCGGTCGGCGCGGCGGCCTTCATCTGGTCCACCGTCCCCGACCGCGGCGGTCCCCGCGACGCCTTCAACGTCTACCAGCTGCTGCACGAGTGGCAGGACTTCTCGGTGCGTCTGCACGAGGCGGGGCACCAGCCCTACTGCCTGGTCTGGCCCTGATCACCCGGCCTCGACCGCAGGCGTTTCGCCACACTTCCCCTTCCCATAAGTGCTGAAGTGAGGACAAACGGCACGCGCTGCGCGGAATCGCGCCTCTCCGGCGCCGCCGCGCGAGGAAGGACGGACGACGTGAGCAGTGTGCGCACGGTGGGTGAGCCGATGCAGATCGGGGAGGTGGCCGCACGGACGGAACTGTCCCTGCGGTCCATCCGCCAGTACGAGGACAGCGGCCTGGTGGTCCCGTCCGCCTCCTCCCAGGGCGGATTCCCCCTCTACACCGACGCCGACGTGGACCGGCTCCTTGTCATCCGCCGGATGACACCCCTCGGCTTCACGCTCGACCAGACCCGCGAGCTGCTGACGGCCATGGACCGGCTCGGCGCGGACCGACCCGGCACGGACGGCGAACTCTCCCCCGAGGAGCGGTCCGCGCTGGTCGCACGAGTACGCCGGTACGAACAGGCCGCCACCGAACGGGTCGCCGAACTGCGCGCCCAGCTCGCCCGCGCCGAGGAGTTCGCCGCCTCCCTGCGCTCCCGCCTCGGCGCGGACGTCAGCGGGTGAGACCGTCCCCCGCTGACGCCCGCTCCGCCCGCAGGGCGTCGGCGAGGTCGCGGAAGAAGCGGGCGTACGCCGCCGGGCTGGGCGGGGTCTCCGGGTTCCACGACGCCACCCGCGCGTGGCCCACGGGCGGCAGGTCGGCGGGCCGGACGGCGTTGGCACGGCTGTCGAACAGCACGAGGTCCGGCCCGAGACGTGCCGCGTGCTCCCAGTCGGCCGTGAGCCAGTTCGCGCCCGGGCCGGGCCCGGGGTCGACCAGCCGCACCCCCAGCTCGGCCAGCCGCGCCAGCTCGGGCCACGCGGGCGGCCGGGCCAGATGCACCCGGTCGGAGGCCGCCCCGGAGAGCGCGAGGACGGCGACGCCCCCACCCCCGTCGGCCACGACCGCCCGCACCGCCTCCTCGGCGGACGCCAACTCGCGGGGCCCGGACAAGGGCTCCGGGAGGGCGGCCCCGTCAGCGGGCCGCAACGCCGCGCCCAGCTCACCGAAGCGCCCGATGATCGCCGCCAGATTCGACTCACCCCCCACGGACAGCGCGACCAGCGGCACCCCGATCCGCTCGGCCACGGCCTCCTCCAGCGCGTACGGGCTCTTCCCGGCGTACGTCACATCGACGACCAGATCCGGACGCAGCTCCCGGAGCGCCTCCTCGTCCAGACCCCGGCCGGGCCCGAGATACGGCACACCGGCCGCCTCCAGCCCACCCGCCTTCACCGGGTCGAGCACACCGCCGTCGTGCCCGGAGCCGTACACCGCCACCGGCGTCACCCCCAGATCCCGCAACGCCGCCCCGGCCCGCACATAGGCCACCACCCGCTCCGGCCTCCGCGCGGCCGCCACCGCCGCGCCCCTGTCGTCGACGAACCCCCACGCCCCTGCGTCCGGCATACGGCTGCTCCCTCCCCGGCCGAAAACCTCCCTCTCCTCCCGCAACCTTGAGGCGCTTCACCGACCCGCACAAGAGGGCCTGCCCCCGCCCGTGGCCAGGCCGGACGGTGGCGCGACGGCCCGGCGCGACAGCCCGGTGCGACGGCCCGGCGCCGGGGGACGCTCAGCCGTCCTGGCGCTCCAGCGACTTGGTGAAGTGGAAGGCGACGATGTCCAGGCGTTCGCGGAAGTAGAAACGGTGGGCGTCGGTCCGTTGGGTGCCGGAGTCGAGGTTGAACTCCAGGCAGCCGGCCTCGCGCGCCCGCTCCTCCAGGTACGCCAGGAGCCGGTGCCCGACACCGGTGGAGCGGGCGGTGACCGCGGTCACCAGGTCGTCGACGTAGAGCTTGCGTATGGAGCTGGTGTTATCGATGATCCGCCAGCCGGCGACCCCGACGCAGGTCCCGTCCTCGGCGTAGGCGGCGGTGAAGCGCAGCCCCTGGGCGTGGCCGCGCTCGTACACCTCGCGGAAGAGGCGCGGAGTCAGGTGCGGACGCAGTTCGGTCAGGACGGGCAGCAGTTCGGTCTCCAGGCGCGGGTCACCCGGATCCAGGTCGACGATCTTCATGCCGAGAACGTACCCCTGGGGCACCGGCGGCACCCTTGGGGTTTTCCCTGGGCGGACCCCGGTTCTCCCCGGGGGCCGGCTCGGGGTCGGCCGGGGACGACACCGGGGTCGGGTGGCCCGGATCAAACCCGGCCGGATCGAGGGTTTCCGGGGCTGGCCCGGCTCGGATCGAGGGTTTCCGGGGCTGGCCCGGCTCGGACCGAGGGTTCCGGGGCTGGCCCGGCTCGGCCGCGGCGATCGCACCCGAGGGTTCCCGGGGCTTCGACGGGGTCCTCCGGCATCGACCGCCGGCCCGGACCCGCCGAATTCCCTGGCCGCGCTGCGGGCCCCGATGACATCCTTGTCCCCGTGAACGGACCGGAGATCCAGATCAGCTTCGCCCCCGGCCTGCGGCTCTTCGTCCCGGCGGACCGCCGCTCGGGGCGTACCGCCGTGGTGACCGACGGCGCCTCGACCCTCGGCCATGTCGTGGAGTCGCTGGGCGTTCCGCTCACCGAGGCGGGGCGGCTGCTGGTGGACGGGCGCCCGGTGGACGTCTCCCACATCCCCGCGGCGGGCGAGACGGTCGAGGTGGAGGGCGTCGAGCGCCCCCAGCCTGTTCCGGGCGCCCCGCTCCGGTTCCTGCTGGACGTCCACCTCGGCACACTGGCCCGGCGTCTGCGGCTGCTCGGGGTCGACGCGGCGTACGAGAGCGAGGACATCGGCGACCCGGCCCTGGCCGCGCTGTCCGCGCGGGAACAACGGGTGATGCTCTCCCGGGACCGCGGGCTGCTGCGCCGCCGCGAGCTGTGGGCCGGCGCCTATGTGTACAGCGATCGGCCGGAGGACCAGCTCCGTGACGTGCTCGAGCGGTTCGCGCCCGTCCTGACGCCGTGGACCCGCTGCACCGCGTGCAACGGCGAGCTCACCGACGCCGACAAGGACTCGGTGCGCGAGCGGCTGGAGCATGGCACGGAGAGGACGTACGACGTCTTCGCGCGGTGCACGGCGTGCGAGCGGGTGTACTGGCGGGGCGCCCACCACGCCCGCCTGGAGGCGATCGTCACCGACGCGCTGCGCGAATTCGGCGGCGCGGCGGCCCGCTGAACCGGGGAGCCCCGCGGGGACGCCCCGCGCCCGCCTCCACCTCCGCAAGCCCTACGGCCGCTCGGCCGTGAGGTAGCGCTGCACGGTCGGCGCGAGCCAGGCGATGACGTCCTCGCGCGACATCTCGACCGCCGGCGGCAGCCGCAGCACATAGCGGGCCAGCGCCATGCCGAGGATCTGGGAGGCGGCGAGCGCGGCGCGCCGGGGCGCCTCGGCGGGATGGGGACAGACGCCTCTCGCCACGGGGCCGATCTGCTCGGCGAAGATCGCGTGCATCCGCTCGGCACCGGCGGCGTTGGTGACGCCCACCCGCAGCAGCGCGGTGAGGACGTCGTCGCGGTCCCACCGGTCGAGGAAGTGCGTGACCAGGACGGCCCCGATGTGCCGGTCGGGCAGGGCGCCGAGGTCGGGGAGGCGTAGATCGATCTCGGACGCGGCCGCGAACAGCCCCTCCTTGTTGCCGTAGTAGCGCATCACCATCGACGGATCGATTCCGGCGTCGCGGGCGATGGCCCGGATGGTGGCGCGCTCGTAACCGTCGGCGGCGAAGCGCTCCCGGGCGGCTTCGAGGATGGCGGCACGCGTGGAGTCGGAGCGGCGGACTGTCGTCATGCCCACAAGTGTAGGCCAACAGGCGTTGACACCCGAGGGAGCGGGATCTAGAGTTGCCAACAAGCGTTGACCAACAGTCGTTGGCCAACGACCGTGGGCACCATCGAGCACGGGAGGCAGCCATGAACCACCCCCTCGACACGGACGTTCTCGTCGTCGGCGCGGGCCCCACCGGACTCCTGCTCGCCGGCGACCTCGCCGCCGCGGGTCAGCGCGTCACCCTGGTGGAGCGCCGCCCGCACGGCATCAGCAACATGACCCGCGCCTTCGGCGTGCACGCCCGCACCCTGGAGCAGCTGGACGCCCGCGGCCTCGCCGACGAACTGATCGCCACGGGCAACCCGATCACGAGCCTGCGGCTCTTCCGCCGCCTCTCCCTCGACCTCGGCCGGCTCCCCTCCCGCTTCCCGTACCTCCTCATCACCCCGCAGTACGAGGTCGAGAAGCTCCTGGAGCGCCGCGCGAGGTCCATAGGTGTGGAGTTCCGTCACAGCACCGAGCTGCGGGCGCTCGACCAGGACACCGACACGGTGACCGCCCACCTCACCGGACCCGACGGAACCCCGCTCACCCTCCGCGCCCGCTACCTCGTCGGCACCGACGGCATACGGAGCGCGGTGCGGACAGCCCTCGGACTGCCCTTCCCCGGCGTCTCGGTGATCCGCTCGATGGTCCTCGCCGACGTCCGCCTCGCCAAGGAACCCGACGAGCTCCTCACCGTCAACGGCGTCGGGGACGCCTTCGCCTTCATCGCCCCCTTCGGCGACGGCTGGTACCGCGTGATGGGCTGGAACCGCACCCGCCACGTCGCCGACGACGAGCCCGTCGACCTCGACGAGGTACGCGACATCGCCCGCCGCGCCCTCGGCAGCGACTACGGCATGCACGACGCCCGCTGGATCTCCCGCTTCCACAGCGACGAACGACAGGCACCCGCCTACCGCTCCGGTCGCGTCTTCCTCGCCGGCGACGCCGCCCACGTCCACTCCCCCGCCGGAGGACAAGGCATGAACACCGGCCTCCAGGACGCCGCCAACCTCTCCTGGAAGCTCGCGGCCGTCCTGCGCGGCGACGCCCCCGACCCCGAGGCGCTCCTCGACAGCTACCAGTCGGAACGACACCCGGTCGGCGCGGCGGTGCTCCGCAGCAGCGGAGCCCTCATCCGCCTCGCCATGGCCCGCCGCCCCCTTCCGCGAGCCGCCCGCGCCCTCGCCGCCCACCTCCTGAACACCCTCCGCCCCGCCTCCAGCAAGGCCACGGGAATGATCAGCGGAATCGGCATCGCCTACGGCCGGGACGGCAGGCGCGTCCCCGACCTGCGGCTGCGCGAGGGCAGGCTCTACGAACTGCTCCGCGACGGCGAGTTCGTCCTGATCGCCCCCGAGGGCAGCCGGCCGGCCCTCCCGCCGACCGCCCCCGCCTCCGCGGCGCGCCTCATACGCGCGACCTGGACCGACCCGGCCCGCCGCACGGCACTGCTGGTCCGCCCCGACGGCTACGCCGCGTGGACCGGCAGCGCCGCCCGCTGAGAGCCGCCCTCAGAAGACGTACGGATCACCCGTGGCCAGGACCAGCACGGAGTGCCGGTCGTTCTTCGGGTTCCGGTCGGTGGAGCCGTCCCTCCAGACGGTGTCGACCGTGACGGTCATCTCGTCCGGGGAGCCCACCGTCCGCAGATCGAGCGCCAGCTCACCGGGCGCCCCCGCGGCCCGCAGCTCACCCGTCCGGCACACGACGACCCGGTCGCCGCCCCACAGACACGAGGTCGGCAGCTCCTGACCGGCGGCCAGCGGCTCGGAGAAGGCGAGCCGCACGGTCGCCTGGGACACATGCGAAGGCCCGTGATTCTCACTCACCACCCGGACATCGAGCCGCCCCTCCCACAGAGAGACATGACCATGGTGGGCCAGATCCGCCTCGGGCAGGACCTCCCGACCCACCGCACGGGCGGTCCCGCCCGCCTCGATCACCACCGCGGCCACCAGGGCCGCACCGAGCAGAGCCTTGCGCATCGCACTCATGCCCTGAAGATACCCATTGCTCCCCATATCTTCTGACTACCCATCAGTCAGCGTGTCCCCGTGGCAGTCTGATCGCATGCTGATCGCCCGCTCCGCCGCCCTGTTCGCCCTCGCCGCCCTCTTCGAGATCGGCGGCGCCTGGCTCGTCTGGCAAGGCGTCCGCGAACACCGCGGCTGGATCTGGATCGGCGCCGGCGTCCTCGCCCTCGGCGCCTACGGCTTCGTGGCAACCCTCCAGCCCGACGCCGAGTTCGGCCGGATCCTCGCCGCCTACGGCGGAGTCTTCGTCGCCGGCTCGATCGCCTGGGGCATGATCGCCGACGGCTACCGCCCCGACCGCTGGGACGTGACCGGAGCACTCATCTGCCTCGCCGGCATGGCGGTGATCATGTACGCCCCCCGCGCCCGCTGACAGCACCGACACCTATCCTGACCACGCGATCCACGTCATCGAACCCACGCGCGAGGAGCACGCCATGACTGCCGCCGGTACCCCCATCGCCGTCGTCACCGGAGCGAGCAGCGGAATCGGCGCGGCCACGGCCAGACAACTCGCCGCCGCCGGATACCGCGTGGTCCTCACCGCCCGCCGCAAGGACCGGATCGAAGCCCTCGCCGCCGAGATCAATGACGCGGGCCACCAGGCGACCGCCTACGCCCTCGACGTCACCGACCGCGAGGCCGTCCGCACCTTCGCGACCGCCTTCCGCACGATCGCCGTCCTGGTCAACAATGCGGGCGGCGCGCTCGGCGCCGACCCCGTCGCCACCGGCGACCCCGACGACTGGCGCCAGATGTACGAGGTCAACGTCATCGGCACCCTCAACGTCACCCAGGCCCTGCTCCCCGCCCTCACCGCGAGCGGCGACGGCACGGTCGTCATCGTCTCCTCCACCGCCGGCCACTCCACCTACGAGGGCGGCGCCGGCTACGTCGCCGCCAAGAACGGCGCCCGCGTCCTCGCCGAGACCCTCCGCCTGGAGATCGTCGGCACCCCGGTCCGCGTCATCGAGATCGCCCCCGGCATGGTGAAGACCGACGAGTTCGCGACCACCCGCTTCCGCGGCGACACCGACAAGGCCGCCAAGGTCTACGAAGGCGTCGCCGAACCCCTCACCGCCGACGACGTCGCCGACACCATCACCTGGGCCTGCACCCGCCCCCCGCACGTCAACATCGACCTCCTGGTCGTCCGCCCCCGCGCCCAGGCCTCCAACACCAAGGTCCACCGCGAGCTGTGACGGCGATCGCCGAGAAGGGGCCGGCGCACCGCACCGGCCCCTTCTCGGCGAATCCCGCGTGCCGTCAGCCCTTCACGCAGATGACCTGCTTGAGCTTGGCGACGACCTCGACCAGATCCCGCTGCTGCTCGATGACCTTCTCGATCGGCTTGTAGGCCCCCGGGATCTCATCCACGACACCGGAGTCCTTACGGCACTCCACACCCCGCGTCTGCTCCTCCAGGTCCCGCGTCGAGAAACGTCGCTTCGCCGCACTCCGGCTCATCTTCCGCCCCGCGCCGTGCGACGCCGAGTTGAAGGACGCCTCGTTGCCGAGCCCCTTCACGATGTACGAACCGGTGCCCATGGAGCCCGGGATGATCCCGAACTCCCCTGAGCCGGCCCGGATCGCGCCCTTACGGGTGACCAGCAGGTCCATCCCCTCGTACCGCTCCTCCGCCACGTAGTTGTGGTGGCAGGAGATGACCGGATCGAAGGACACCTTCGCCTTGCGGAACTCCCTGCGGACGACCTCCTGGAAGAG
Source organism: Streptomyces sp. NPDC093600 (assembly GCF_044764755.1). Lineage (NCBI taxonomy): Bacteria > Bacillati > Actinomycetota > Actinomycetes > Kitasatosporales > Streptomycetaceae > Streptomyces > Streptomyces sp. NPDC093600. The sequence continues at coordinate 28,646 of NZ_JBIWIU010000008.1, read as the reverse complement.
CGCCATCATGATCGCGCGGTTGTACTTCGCGTACTCCTGCGCCCAGAAGAGATCGTTCCGGTAGGCCGCCATCTGCGGCGTGTCCGAGACGAAGACGGCGAGGTCACGGTCGATCAGGCCCTGATTGTGGGGCAGCTTCTGCGCCTCGCCGATGTGGTACTCGGCGAGCTCCTTGCCGATGTTCCGCGACCCGGAGTGCAGCATCAGCCACACCGAATCGGACGTATCTACACAAACTTCCGCAAAGTGGTTTCCGGATCCGAGGGTGCCCATCTGCAGAACGGCCCGCTCACGCCGGAACTTCACCGCGTCCGCGATCCCGTCGAACCGCGCCCAGAAGTCGTCCCACCCCGCCGTCGGGAACTGAAACAGCCGCTTCGGATCCACCTCGTCCCTGTGCATCCCCCGCCCCACCGGAATCGCCTGCTCGATCTTCGACCGCAGCCGCGACAGATCACCCGGCAGGTCGTTCGCCGTCAGCGACGTCTTCACCGCCGACATCCCGCAGCCGATGTCCACACCGACCGCCGCCGGACAGACCGCCCCGTGCATCGCGATCACGGAGCCGACCGTCGCGCCCTTGCCGTAGTGCACGTCCGGCATCACGGCGAGGCCCTTGATCCACGGCAGCGTGGCCACGTTCTGGAGCTGCTGCATGGCGCCGCCCTCCACCGTGGAAGGGTCGGCCCACATCCGGATCGGCACCTTGGCGCCCGGTACCTCTACGTACGACATACTTCCTCGATTCCCCCGAAAAGCCTGATAACGCAAAAACCGGCACCAAGGCCCGTATAGGTGACGACGGACCGGCATCGACGGCAGCGCGTGCGATACACATTGTGTCCATCGGCCGACATCCGGCGGCAAACAGTTTTCGGGGGAGGTCCCCGGAGAAGGGAGCCTGGGAGCGTGCAGCGACAGGCGTACGGAGCCGGCCGCGCCGGCCGCACACGGTCCGCGGCGCTCACCGCCGCCGCCCTTGTCCTCGGGGTCGGGGCGGGACTCACCGGCTGCTCCGCGACCACCGGCGGCGACGGCGAGGCCACGGTCGACTCGAAGGCGGGCCCCGTCACCGCCGTCGCACCCCCCGGCCGCTACCGCACCCTCTTCGAGCCCTGCCGCGCCGTCCCGCCGGCCACGCTCAAGGAGCTGCTGCCCGGCGCCGCGGCGCTGCCCGACCCGGAGCGCGACAGGGCGTACCGCGGCACGGCGACCGTCACGTACGACACCGACCGCCGTGTGGGCTGCACCTGGAAGGCCGACACCCCCGAGGCCTCGCACCGGCTGGTCATCGACATCGAGCGCGTGGTGTCGTACGACCCCGCGACGAGTGACGACGCCCGCGCGAAGGAGGTGTTCGACCGCAAGCAGGCCGCGGCGGACCTTCCCCAGCCCCCGCAGACCGCGCCGGGGACGGCGAGCCCGACCACCGGTACCGGCACCCCAGGCACGGAGACCAGCCCCCCGAGCACGGGCACCGGCACCCCCACCCCCGCCACCGGAACGGCGAACCCTTCCGCGCCCACCGCCCCCAGCCCCGGATCGACCACCGGTCTGGAGCCCCGCCTCCTGGAGGGTCTCGGCGAGGTCGCCTTCCTCGACGACGCCCTCACGACGGCCGGATCCAGCGGCGGCCACCGCACCGTGAGCGTGGTGTTCCGCACATCCAACGTCATCGTGACGGTCGAATACCTGGAGCAGACGACCGGTTCCGCCGGGGCCCCCGACAGCCGGGAGCTGCAGGAAAAGGCCCGGAATCTGGCCGGTCTGCTCGCCGAGCGGCTGGAGGAGTAGCCGCCCGGACCCGCTCCGTGAGCGGACGTCGACCACGTAACGTGTCGGCGTACCGTGGCCGCCGGGCCGGACCGTACGACACGCGGCCGGCCGCACGACAAGCGACTGAAGGAACCATGCACCGATCAGCCCCGCGACTCACCCGCATTCTCGCCTGCGCAGCCGTCCCGGTGATGCTCGTCGTCGCCGGGTGCTCCTCGGACTCCGACGGCGGTTCCGGTTCGGCCAAGGGCAAGGGCTCGGCGTCCTCCGCCACCCCGCAGCCCACGCAGTCGACGAAGACGGTCGAGCCGGCGAAGTACGCGAAGCTGCCCGACTTCTGCAAGTCGATCTCGTCGAAGACGACCGCCGACCTGGTGCCCAAGGCGAAGACGAAGAACGGTACGGCCGCCACCTCCACCGATCTCACCAGCCGCGGCGGCTGCTCGTGGAACGGCCTGGACGACAAGGGTGTGAAGGGCTCGCAGTACCGCTGGCTCGACATCTCCCTCTACCGCTATGACTCCGATGTCGCGCTCGGCAGCGGCCAGGAGCGCGCGCGGCAGAGCCTCGGCAAGGAGCTGGCCAAGCTGCAGGCCACCGAGGGCGCGAAGAAGCTGAGCACGACCGACGCCGAGGGGATCGGCGACGAGGCGAAGGCCGTCGCCTACGAGCTGCGCAAGACGGGCGAGGACTTCCGGTACGCGTCGATCGTGGCGCGTACGGGCAACGTCGTCGTGCTGCTCTCGTACAACGGCGCCGGGTACCACGGGGCGTCCACCCCGAGCGCCAAGACGATCATGGATGGTGCGGTGAAGGCCACGAAGGAGGCCGTGGCGGCGGTCGCGGCGGCCAACAAGTAGTCGTCGACTCACCCTGAACACCCGCAAATACGCAGGTTTTCGCGGAGCCCGGCCCTCCCCCGAGGGCCGGGCTCCGTACGCGTGTGCCACGCTGTGCCCGCGAGATGTCGAATGACGGGAGGGGATCGCGGGTGGCCGCGGTGCAGCTGACACGTACGCACAAGATTCTGATCGGTGTGGTGGTCGCCGGTGCGGTGATCATCGCCGGTATCGGTTTCGCGGGTTCGTACGCCGCCGTGCGGGAGCTCGCCGTCGAGAAGGGTTTCGGCGACTTCTCGTACTTCTTCCCCATCGGCATCGACGCCGGTATCTGTGTGCTGCTGGCCCTGGATCTGCTGCTGACGTGGATCCGGATCCCGTTTCCGCTGTTGCGCCAGACGGCGTGGGTGCTGACGGCGGCGACGATCGCGTTCAACGGCGCGGCGGCCTGGCCGGACCCGCTGGGTGTGGGGATGCACGCCGTGATCCCGGTGCTGTTCGTGGTCGCGGTGGAGGCGGCGCGGCACGCGGTGGGCCGGATCGCGGACATCACGGCCGACAAACACATGGAGGGCGTGCGGCTCACCCGCTGGCTGCTGTCGCCGATCCCGACGTTCCGGCTGTGGCGCCGGATGAAGCTGTGGGAGCTGCGCTCGTACGAGCAGGTCATCAAGCTGGAGCAGGACCGGCTGATCTACCAGGCCCGGCTGCAGGCTCGTTTCGGGCGGGCGTGGCGGCGGAAGGCGCCGGTGGAGGCGCTGATGCCGCTGCGGCTGGCGAAGTACGGTGTGCCGCTGGCGGAGACGGCGGCGGCGGGGCTCGCGGCGGCGGGCGTGGAGCCGGCGCTGATCCCGCCGCAGCCGAGCGCGGCCCAGCAGATCGAGCCGACGCAGCACGGCCAGCAGGTGCAGCAGGCCCAGCATCTCCCGCAGGTTCCGCCCGCCCAGTCGGCGCCCCAACTCCCGCAGGCCGCACAGCCGCAGCAGCCCGGTCAGCAGCCGCACCAGCAGGGACAGCAGCAGGAGCAACAGGGGCTTCCCCCCACCCATGACAGCCCCTGGTTCGCGGCGCAGCAGCTGCCGCCCGAGGCGTACGAGGGTGCCTACGCCCCGACGTACGTGGAGGGTCTGGAGCCGACGCCGGTGGCGGTGCCCCAGGGTCCGGAGGATCTGCCGGTCCCGGACCCGCGCCAGGAGCAGGGTCCGGAGCGGTTCGAGGTGTATCCGGAGTACGTCGAGCCGGAGCCGTCGGTGGACGAGTTCGCGGACGCCGCGTACAAGGCGATGTGGGACTACGTCGACGAGCAGCAGGAGTTCCCGACGGTGGAGCAGCTCGACATACAGCTGAGCGACCGGTACCGGATCCACCACCCGCGCAGCGCCTCGCTGCTGCGTGAGCTGCACCCGCGGCTGCGCGAGCGCCTTGAGCAGGAGATGGCGGAGAACCACATCCCGTAGGGGTGTGGCGAGAAGGCCGCCGCCCGGAGTCCGGGCGGCGGCCTTCTCGCGTACGGTGTCCGGCTACGCGCCGAGCAGCTTGCGCACCCGGTCGGCGCCCACGGCGAGGAGCAGCGTGGGCAGCCGCGGGCCGGTCTCGCGGCTCACCAGGAGCTTGTAGAGCAGGGCGAAGAAGGCGCGCTGGGCGACCTTCAGCTCCGGGGTCGGCTTGGCCTCGGGGTCGAGACCGGCCATGACCTTGGGGACGCCGTAGACGAGGGTGGTCAGTCCGTCGAGGGACCAGTGCGTGTCCAGGCCCTCCAGGAGCAGGCGCAGCGACTCGCGGCCCTGGTCGTCGAGTGAGCCGAGGAGTTCGGTGTCGGGCTCGTCGCGGACGATGGTGCGCTGGTCGGCCGGGACCTGGGTGGTGATCCAGTTCTCGGCGCGGTCCAGGCGGGGCCGGACCTCGTCCAGGGAGGTGACCGGGTTCTCCGGGTCCAGTTCGGTCAGGATCCGCAGGGTCTGCTCGTCGTGGCCGGCGGTGATGTCCATGACGGAGGCGAGCGTCCGGTACGGCAGCGGGCGCGGGGTGCGCGGCAGCTCGCCGGCGGCCGTGCGCGCGGCCCGGGCGTACGCGGCGGCGTCGGCCGGCAGCACCGTCCCGTCCTTGACCTTGGACTCCAGCTTGTCCCACTCGTCGTAGAGCCGCTGGATCTCCTGGTCGAAGGCGATCTTGAAGGACTGGTTGGGCTTGCGCCGCGCGTACAGCCAGCGCAGCAGCGGGGCCTCCATGATCTTCAGCGCGTCCGCCGGGGTGGGCACGCCGCCGCGCGACGAGGACATCTTGGCCATGCCGCTGATGCCGACGAAGGCGTACATGGGGCCGATCGGCTGGACGCCGTCGAAGATCTGCCGGACGATCTGGCCGCCGACGACGAAGGAGGAGCCCGGCGAGGAGTGGTCGACACCGGACGGCTCGAAGATCACGCCTTCGTACGCCCAGCGCATCGGCCAGTCGACCTTCCAGACCAGCTTGCCGCGGTTGAACTCGCTCAGCTTGACGGTCTCGGCGAAGCCGCAGGCCGTGCAGGTGTACGCCAGCTCGGTCGTCTCGTCGTCGTACGAGGTGACGGTCGTCAGGTCCTTCTCGCACTGCCCGCAGTAGGGCTTGTACGGGAAGTACCCGCCGGCGCCGCCCGAGCCGTCGTCCTCGCTCGCCGCGCCGGAGCCCTCCTCGGCCTCCAGCTCGGCCTCGTCGACGGGCTTCTGCGACTTCTTCGCCGGGGCCTTCTTGGTCCGGTACTGGTCGAGGATCGCGTCGATGTCACCGCGGTGCTTCATGGCGTGCAGGATCTGCTCGCGGTAGGTGCCCGCGGTGTACTGCTCGGTCTGGCTGATGGGGTCGTACTCGACGCCCAGCTCGGCCAGGGACTCGACCATCGCGGCCTTGAAGTGCTCGGCCCAGTTCGGGTACGGCGAGCCGGGCGGGGCCGGGACGGAGGTCAGCGGCTTGCCGATGTGCTGCTCGTACCCCTCCTTGTCCACGCCGGGGATGCCGTTGGGCACCTTGCGGTACCGGTCGTAGTCGTCCCAGGAGATGAGGTGCCGGACCTCGTGGCCGCGGCGCCGGATCTCGTCGGCGACGAGGTGCGGGGTCATGACCTCGCGGAGGTTGCCCAGGTGGATGGGGCCGGAGGGGGAGAGTCCGGAGGCGACGACGACCGGTTTGCCAGGCGCACGTCGCTCCGACTCGGCGATGACCTCGTCCGCGAAACGGGAGACCCAGTCGGTCTCGGTGCTGCTCTGAGCCACGGTCGGTACGTCCTTCTTCCTTGATTCCCTCGAAAGCTGCTGCCCTACGTCAGCCATTCTCCCAGACGGAACGGAGCACTCCGAGGTTGTCCACAGGGGAGAAAACACGTTGCCCGCCCATGGGACACTTGACAAGCGAAATAGCCCACCCGCCCCACATACAGGAACGGAAGCTCATGGCCTCGGTCCCTTCCCTCGCTTCGACCGTGCAGCAGCGCCTCGCGGAAGGTCTCTCGGCAGCCCTGCCGGAGGCCGGTTCCGCCGATCCGCTGCTGCGACGAAGCGACCGGGCCGACTTCCAGGCCAACGGCATCCTGGCGCTGGCCAAGCAGCTCAAGGGCAATCCGCGTGAGCTGGCGGCGAAGGTCGTCGGGGCGATCCCGGCCAACGACGTGCTGAAGGAGATCGAGGTCTCCGGCCCCGGCTTCCTCAACATCACGGTCACCGACGAGGCGATCGTCCGGACGCTGGCCGCGCGCGCCGCCGACGACCGCCTCGGCGTGCCGTACGCGGAGAACGCCGGCACGACGGTGATCGACTACGCGCAGCCGAACGTGGCCAAGGAGATGCACGTCGGCCACCTCCGGTCGGCGGTGATCGGTGCCGCGATGGTCGAGATCCTGGAGTTCACGGGCGAGACGGTGGTCCGTCGCCACCACATCGGCGACTGGGGCACCCAGTTCGGCATGCTCATCCAGTATCTGATCGAGCACCCGCACGAGCTGGACCACTCCTCCGGCGAAGAGGTCTCCGGCGAAGAGGCGATGTCGAACCTCAACCGGCTCTACAAGGCGTCGCGCGCGCTCTTCGACTCCGACGAGGAGTTCAAGACGCGGGCGCGGGCGCGGGTCGTGGACCTCCAGGCCGGTGACGAGCGGACCCTCGCGCTGTGGCAGCGGTTCGTCGACGAGTCGAAGATCTACTTCTACTCCGTCTTCGACAAGCTGGACATGGACATCCGGGACGCGGACGTCGTCGGCGAGTCCGGGTACAACGACATGCTGGTGGAGACCTGCCGCATCCTCGAGGAGTCGGGCGTCGCGGTGCGCTCCGACGGCGCGCTGTGCGTCTTCTTCGACGACGTCAAGGGCCCGGACGGCAACCCGACCCCGCTGATCGTGCAGAAGTCGGACGGCGGCTTCGGCTACGCGGCGACGGACCTGTCGGCGATCCGGGACCGGGTGCGGAACCTGAAGGCGACGACCCTGCTGTACGTGGTCGACGCCCGCCAGTCGCTGCACTTCAAGATGGTCTTCGAGACGGCCCGCCGGGCCGGCTGGCTGAACGAGGACGTGAAGGCCGTCCAGTTGGCGTTCGGCACGGTCCTCGGCAAGGACGGCAAGCCGTTCAAGACCCGTGAGGGCGAGACGGTCAGGCTGGTGGACCTGCTGGACGAGGCCGTGGAGCGGGCGACGTCGGTCGTGCGCGAGAAGGCCGAGAAGGTGGGCCTGACCGAGTCGGAGATCGTGGAGAACGGCCGGTACGTCGGCATCGGCGCGGTCAAGTACGCCGACCTGTCGACGTCCGCCGCGCGCGACTACAAGTTCGACCTGGACCAGATGGTGTCGCTCAACGGCGACACGTCGGTGTATCTCCAGTACGCGTACGCCCGTATCCGTTCGATCTTCGGCAAGGCCGGCGACCGTACGCCCGTGGCGCACCCGGAGCTGGAGCTGGCCCCGGCGGAGCGGGCGCTCGCCCTGCACCTGGACCAGTTCGGGGAGCAGCTGGCGGAGGTCGCCGCGGAGTACGCCCCGCACAAGCTGGCCGCGTATCTGTACCAGCTGGCGTCGCTCTACACGACGTTCTACGACCAGTGCCCCGTCATCAAGCCGGCGCCCGCGCAAGAGGTCGCGGAGAACCGTCTCTTCCTGTGCGACCTGACCGCCCGGACGCTCCACCAGGGCATGGCGCTGCTGGGCATCCGGACCCCCGAGCGCCTCTGACCCCCGGCAGGCATACGGACAGGCGCACCACCGGCGTACGGCGAAGGCCCCGACACCTCGTGTCGGGGCCTTTCCCGTGCTCCGCTCCGCTCCTCGCTACTGCTGCGCCGCCCAGTCGCCCTTGTCGGGCCGGTAGCCGTAGACCGTCTTCCCCTCGATGGCGCTGGTACGGAACGGCTTCCCGCCGTCGTCGACGCGCACCGTGCCGTGCCGGTCGCCGCTGCTCCAGTCCAGCTCCAGGTACCAGCCGATGACATGCGCGTCGGTGTGGACGTCCAGGTTGAGGACCTGGGGGTCGCTGGTGGAGACCTTGTACGGGAAGTCCTTGGCCGGCACGACGGAGTCGCCGTCGTGGCCGGCGACCGGCTTCACGAAGGGGCGGGGAGCGTCGAGGTCGATGTCGAAGGACTGCGGGGTGACGATCCCGCCGCAGCCGTCGCCCATGGCGTACGCCGCCCGGTTCAGGGGTGCTCCGCGCTCCACCACGCGTACGTGCAGGGCGTTGAGGACCACGGACTCGTCGGTCCTGCCGGTGGCGGTGAGCTGGAGCAGCATGTGGCCGCCGTCGACCGCGCCGAGCGCGCGCGCCCAGCCGCGGGTGTCCTGCGGCGCGGGCGGGGGCGGGACACGGTCCGGCTTCCGGTCGAGGACGTAGTACTGGCCGCAGGGCGCGTCCCAGTTGTACGAGCTGATGCCCACGCTGATGGGCGCTCCGGCCGCCTGGCCGCCGGCCTCGGCCGACTCGGGCGTCTTCGCTCCGGTCCCGTCGGCGGGGCCGGCCGTCCGCCCGCCGGCGGCCGTCTCTCCGGCGCCGCCGCCACCGGCGCGGCCGACGGCGTACGCGACGGGCACGGCGACCAGGACGACGGCCGCCGCCGCGAGCGCCACGCGCAGGCGCTTGCGGGACCGCCGCGCGGGAACGGCCTCCGGCGGGAAGACGGTGACCGGCGCGGGCGGCGCGGTCTCCGGATCAGGCACTGCCTCCGGCTCCTGCGCGGGCACAGCCTCCAAGGGCACAGCCACCGCCTCCGGCACGGCCGCCGCCGTGCCCGGACGTCCGCGGCGGCGGGCGTCGTCCGCGAGGATCCAGCCGCGGTGCAGCGCGACCAACTCGTCCCGGGTGGCCCCGCACAGCCGCCCGAGCCGTTCCACGGGCGCGAACTCCGTCGGCACGGCGTCGCCGTTGCAGTACCGGTGCAGTGTCGACGTACTGACATGCAGCTTCTTCGCCAACGCCCCGTAGCTGAGCCCGGATCGCTCCTTCAGCCCGCGTACCAGCTCCGCGAAACCGTCCGTCTCCGTTGCCACCCGTTCCCGCCCCCCCCTCGTCCCGCCCGTCCGGCCTCCCTCATTGTCGGGGATGGACGGAGGCGGGCCGGACGGGGGACGAGCGGAGGGGGTGGGGATCAGCGAATGGCGTGGGACGTCCTGCCCGACACCTCGTCGATCTCCGCGTGCGCCTTCTGCAGCAGCTGCGAGGCGAGATCCATGAGCGCGCGTGCCCCCGCGATCTCCTCGCCGACCCGCAGCTGCTCCGGGTCCGAGGGGTGCCGGTGGGCCTTGCCCTGGGCGCGGAACTCGGTGCCGTCACCGAGGCGGACCATGGCGGCCGCTCTGGTCCGGTCACCGTCTTCCTGGAACTCCATCTCGATGTGCCATCCGACGAGTGTGTGCATGGGGACCACCTCCAGCGGTACTACCAGGGTGCGCCGCCCGGCCCATCCTTACCAATCGGTGCGTACCTGACCAATAAGTCGGTACTTGTGGGGCGAAGCGCCGCGGAGAAGGATCGACGACGAGCCGCCCGACGGCCCGAACCTCCCTCTCCCAGCCCTGGAGCACCCCCATGTCCGAAACCACCCACGCCATGTCCACCTCGCCCTCCGCCCAGGTCTCCGTCCTCGGCCTCGGCATGATGGGCAGCGCCCTCGCCGGCGCCTTCCTGGACGCGGGCCACCGGGTCACCGTCTGGAACCGTTCGCCCGCCAAGGCCGGCCCGCTGGTGGCGCGGGGCGCCGTTCCCGCCGGCTCGGCGGCGGAAGCGGTGGCGGCGAGCCCGCTCGTCGTGCTGTGCCTGCTGTCCAACGACAACGTCGACGAGTTGCTCGCCGCGCTTCCCGAGGAGCTCGCGGGCAAGACCCTGGTCAACCTCACCAACGGCACCCCGACGCAGGCCCGAACGCTCTCCGCCTGGGCGGTCAAGCAGGGCGCCCAGTACGTCGACGGCGGCATCATGGCCGTCCCGCAGATGATCGCCGGCCCGGACGCGTACGTGTTCTACAGCGGTGACGAGGCGGCGTACGAGACGCACCGCGCCACGCTCGCCGCCCTCGGCGGCACCAAGTGGACCGGGAGCGACCCCGGCCTCGCCGCGCTCCACGACCTCGGTCTGCTGACCGGCATGTACGGGATGTTCGTCGGCGTCATCCAGGCGCTGGCCCTGGTCCGTACGGAGAACATCAGCGCCGAGGCGTACTCCGAGCTGCTGGTTCCGTGGGTCACGGCCATGCTCGGTATCGTTCCGGGGATCGCCCGGGACCTGGACAGCGGACAGCATGTGACCGACGTGTCGAGCCTGGCGGTGAACCAGGCCGCGTTCCCCAACTTCCTGACGACGTTCCGGGATCAGGGCGTCAGCACCGAGCTCTTCGAGCCGTTCCAGGTGATCCTGGACCGCGCGATCGCCGCCGGTCACGCGGGGGACGGTCTCTCGCGGCTCGCGGATCTGCTCACCGTCCGTTAATGCGCTTGCACGGTCGGCTTCCGAACGCGAAACTGTTAGACATGACTAACGTTTTAGTGGAGTCGCACGCGTTCCCCGAGTTCGGCCGTCCCGACGCCGGTCTCATCCTGATCTCACAGTGGCAGACGCCGGACCCGGAGCGTCGGCAGGCCGTCATGGAGGGTGTCATCGACGCCTGGGCCGAGGCCCGGCTGCCGGAGGCGTTCCTCGGCCGCTACTGCCTGGCGGGCTCCGACGGCCGGACGATCCTCAACTACGCCCAGTGGACGGACGCCGCCGCCCACCACGCCTTCGCCGCCGACCCGGCCAACCAGCGGGCCATCGCCGACTCGGTCCAGGCCCTGATCTCGGTCGGCCCGCCCGGCCGGTACCGGTACGAACGCTCGGTCGTCCTCCGGGACGGGCCGGTGCGCACCCTCAGCACCACCCGGTCCGACGACGGTGTCGCCCAGTACTTCCATCGCGGCGAGGACGGAAGGCACGGGCACGTCCTGACCGCCCACGACGACGAAGGGGACGGAACCGTCCTGCGGTTCCGTCCCTTCCGAGGAGTCGTCAGACCGCGCGGCTGAGCTTCCGCGCGGCTTCGGTGGCCCAGTACGACAGGATCATCCGCGCGCCCGCGCGCCTGATCCCGGTGAGCGTCTCCAGGATGGCCTTGTCCCGGTCTATCCAGCCCTTCTCGGCCGCGGCCTCCACCATCGCGTACTCACCGCTGATCTGGTAGGCGGCGACCGGCACGTCCACGGCCTCGGCGACCTTCGCCAGCACATCGAGGTAGGGGCCGGCCGGCTTCACCATCACCATGTCGGCGCCCTCTTCGAGGTCGAGCGCCAGCTCACGCATCGACTCGCGCAGGTTCGCGGGGTCCTGCTGGTACGTCTTGCGGTCACCGGTGAGCGACGAGCCGACCGCCTCGCGGAAGGGCCCGTAGAAGGCGGAGGAGTACTTCGCGGTGTACGCGAGGATCGACACGTCCTCCTTGCCGATGGTGTCCAGCGCGTCACGGACCACCCCGACCTGACCGTCCATCATCCCGGACGGCCCCACGACATGGACACCGGCGTCCGCCTGCACCTGGGCCATCTCGGCGTAACGTTCCAGCGTGGCGTCGTTGTCGACCCGCCCGCTCGCGTCCAGGACCCCGCAGTGCCCGTGGTCGGTGTACTCGTCCAGGCAGAGATCGGACATGATCACGAGATCGTCCCCGACCTCGGCCTTCACGTCCCTGATCGCGACCTGCAGGATCCCGTCCGGGTCCGTGCCCGCCGTTCCGGCCGCGTCCTTCTTCTCGTCCGCCGGGACACCGAACAGCATGATCCCGGAGACCCCGGCCTCCAGCGCCTCCACGGCCGCCTTCCGCAGGGTGTCCCGCGTGTGCTGCACGACCCCGGGCATCGCGGCGATCGGCACGGGCTCGCCGATCCCCTCCCGCACGAACGCGGGAAGAATCAGATCGGCCGGACTCAGCCGCGTCTCGGCCACCATCCGCCGCATGGCAGGAGTCGTCCGCAGCCGCCTCGGCCGCGCCCCGGGAAAGGATCCGTACGAGTTCATAGGCCCGAGGCTACGCCCGTACGAACCATCCGTTTACCGACAGCCTGCCGGACCGGCGTCGCGGACCTCCCCTCCGCACGCACGAGGGTGCGGGACCCCGACAAGGCCCCGCACCCTCAGAGAAGACGATTACGGAAGACGATCACGTCGTCCGGCGCCGTCTCGCGCCCGGCCTGCGCTCGCTCGGCCGCGTCACCGGATCGCCCGCCTCCAGCGCCGCCGCCCGTCGCCGCAGCCCGAAGTCCGCGAGCGCCTCCGCCAGCTTGTGCACCGACGGCTCCGGCGACAGCACGTCGACCCGCAGCCCGTGCTCCTCCGCCGTCTTCGCGGTCGCCGGCCCGATACAGGCGATGACCGTCACGTTGTGCGGCTTCCCGGCGATACCCACCAGGTTCCGCACCGTCGACGAGGAGGTGAAGAGCACCGCGTCGAAGCCGCCGCCCTTGATCGCCTCCCGCGTGTCGGCCGGCGGCGGCGACGCGCGCACCGTCCGGTACGCCGTCACGTCGTCGACCTCCCACCCGAGCTCGATCAGACCCGCGACCAGCGTCTCCGTCGCGATGTCCGCCCGCGGCAGGAAGACGCGGTCGATCGGGTCGAAGACCGGGTCGTACGGCGGCCAGTCCTCCAGGAGTCCCGCCGCCGACTGCTCGCCGCTCGGCACGAGGTCCGGCTTCACACCGAAGTCCACCAGCGCCGCCGCGGTCTGCTCGCCCACGGCCGCGACCTTGATCCCGGCGAAGGCCCGGGCGTCGAGCCCGTACTCCTCGAACTTCTCCCGGACCGCCTTCACCGCGTTGACCGACGTGAACGCGATCCACTCGTAGCGACCGGTCACCAGGCCCTTGACCGCCCGCTCCATCTGCTGCGGCGTCCGCGGCGGCTCGACGGCGATCGTCGGCACCTCGTGCGGCACGGCGCCATAGCTGCGCAGCTGGTCGGAGAGCGACGCGGCCTGCTCCTTCGTACGCGGCACCAGCACCCGCCACCCGAACAGCGGCTTCGACTCGAACCACGCCAGCTGGTCCCGCTGCGCCGGAGCGCTGCGCTCGCCGACCACGGCTATGACCGGCCGGTGGCCCTCGGGCGACGGGAGCACCTTGCCCTGCTTGAAGACCTGGGCGATCGTGCCCAGCGTCGCGGTCCACGTCCGCTGCCGTGTCGTCGTACCGGCGATGGTGACCGTGAGAGGGGTGTCCGGCTTACGGCCAGCCGCCACCAGCTCCCCGGCCGCCGCCGCCACCGAGTCCAGCGAGGTGGACACGACGACGGTGCCGTCCGAGGCGCCGACCTCGCTCCAGCACCGCTCGTCGGCGGTACGGGCGTCCACGAAACGCACATCGGTGCCCTGGGCGTCACGCAGCGGAACACCGGCGTACGCGGGTACGCCCACCGCCGTCGCGACACCGGGCACGACCTCGAAGGGGATGCCCTCGGCGGCGCAGGCGAGCATCTCGGCGCCCGCGTTCCCGTCGAGGCCGGGGTCGCCGGTCACCGCACGGACGACCCGCTTGCCGCCCCTGGCGGCCTCCATGACAAGATTGGCCGCATCCCTCAACACGGGGACACCGGCGGTTGTTGACGCCTCGTCAACAACCGTCAGCTCAGGCGTGCTCACGCCTGTGCGCGCATGACCGCGGACGACCTCGAGCACCTCCGGCTCGGCGATCAAGACGTCCGCCCCCGCCAGGGCCTCCACGGCCCGGAGGGTCAGTAGTCCGGGGTCGCCGGGTCCGGCACCCAGGAAGGTGACGTTCCCATGGCCGGTGAAGGCCGAGGTCACGGGGCTGGTGGTCGGACTGGTGGGGTTCAAAGTGCTCGCTCCCCCATAAGACCGGCCGCACCCTTGGCGAGCATCTCGTCCGCGAGTTCGCGTCCGAGTGCCATCGCCGCGTCGTGCGACGTGGGTACGGGACCGGTGGTGGACAGCTGCACCAGCGTCGAGCCGTCGGTGGTGCCGACGACGCCGCGCAGGCGCATTTCGGTGACAATCTGCCCGCGGCCGGAATCCTCGGCCAGCAGGTCGGCCAGTGCTCCCACGGGCGCGGAGCAGCCGGCCTCCAGGGCGGCGAGCAGGGATCGCTCGGCGGTCACGGCGGCCCGGGTGTACGGGTCGTCGAGCTCGGCGAGCATGGCGGCGAGGTCGGTGGCGGAAGCCGCGCACTCGATCGCCAGCGCCCCCTGGCCGGGGGCGGGCAGGACGGCGTCGACCGACAGGAAGTCGGTCACCTCGTCGCTCCTGCCGATGCGGTTGAGGCCGGCCGCGGCGAGAACCACCGCGTCCAGCTCGCCCTTGTGCACGTATCCGACGCGGGTGTCGATGTTCCCGCGGATCGGCACGGTCTCGATGGTCAGCCCGTGGCTGCGCGCGTAGGCGTTCAGCTGGGCCTGGCGGCGCGGGGAGCCGGTGCCGATCCGGGCGCCCTCGGGCAGCCGGTCGAGCGTCAGCCCGTCGCGGGCGACGAGCACGTCGCGCGGGTCCTCGCGCTGCGGGATCGCGGCCAGCACCAGTTCTGGGTGCTGGGTGGTCGGCAGGTCCTTCAGCGAGTGGACGGCGAAGTCCACCTCGCCGGCCAGGACCGCGTCGCGCAGGGCGGCGACGAACACGCCGGTGCCACCGATCTGCGCGAGGTGCTCGCGGGAGACGTCCCCGTACGTCGTGATCTCCACGAGCTCGACGGGCCGGCCGGACAGCTGCCGGACGGCGTCGGCCACATGCCCGGACTGGGCCATGGCGAGCTTGCTGCGCCTGGTCCCGAGCCTCAGTGCCCTCTCGGTCATACTCGCCCTCGGTTCTTGACGTCGGCGTCATTCAGGTCGGCCCGGGAGACGGAGGCGACCGTCTCCGGGTCGAGGTCGAAGAGTGTCCGCAGCGCGTCGGCGTACCCGGCGCCGCCGGGTTCGCTGGCCAGCTGCTTGACCCGTACGGTCGGCGCGTGCAGGAGCTTGTCCACCACGCGTCGCACGGTCTGGGTGATCTCGGCACGCTGCCGGTCGTCGAGGTCGGGCAGCCGGCCCTCGAGCCGGGCCACCTCGCCCGCGACCACGTCGGCGGCCATGGTGCGCAGGGCTACCACGGTCGGGGTGATGTGCGCGGCGCGCTGGGCGGCGCCGAAGGCGGCCACCTCGTCGGCGACGATGGAGCGCACCTGGTCGACGTCGGCGGCCATCGGGGCGTCGGCCGACGCGTCGGCCAGCGACTCGATGTCGACGAGGCGCACACCCGGCATGCGGTGGGCGGCCGCGTCGATGTCACGGGGCATGGCGAGGTCGAGCAGCGCGAGCGGAGCCGTACGGACCGCCAGCGCGCGCTCGACGGCCTCGCCGGTCAGGACGAGTCCGGTGGCTCCGGTGCAGGAGACGACGATGTCGGCACGGGTCAGTTCGTCGCCGACGGCAACCATCTCGACCGCGCGCGCGGCCACACCCGTACCACCGGGCTCGGTGAGGATCTCTACGAGCCGCTCGGCGCGGGCCGCCGTGCGGTTGGCGATCACGATCTCGGAGACACCGGCGCGCGCGAGCGTGGCGGCGGCCAGCGAGGACATGGAGCCGGCGCCGATGACCAGCGCGCGCTTGCCCGCCGCCCAGACACCGACGTCCCTACCGTCGGCGAGCTGCTCGAGACCGAAGGTGACGAGCGACTGACCGGCCCGGTCGATCCCGGTCTCGCTGTGCGCGCGCTTGCCGACCCGCAGGGCCTGCTGGAACAGGTCGTTGAGGAGCCGGCCCGCGGTGTGCAGGTCCTGGCCGAGGGCGAGGGCGTCCTTGATCTGGCCGAGGATCTGGCCCTCGCCGACGACCATCGAGTCGAGCCCGCACGCCACCGAGAAGAGGTGGTGGACGGCCCGGTCCTCGTAGTGCACGTAGAGATAGGGGGTGAGCTCCTCGAGTCCGACGCCGCTGTGCTGGGCGAGCAGCGTGGACAGCTCGGCGACACCCGCGTGGAACTTGTCCACGTCGGCGTAGAGCTCGATGCGGTTGCAGGTGGCCAGGACCGCGCCCTCGGCGGCCGGTTCGGCGGCGAGGGTGTCCTGCAGCAGCTTGGCCTGGGTGTCCGCGGCGAGCGAGGCCCGCTCCAGGACGCTGACCGGGGCGCTGCGGTGGCTCAGCCCGACGACGAGGAGGCTCATGCCGGCATCACGGCGGGGACGTCCCCGTCGGGTCCCTTCCGGGCCGGGCCCGCGGAGCCGCCGCGGACCGCGGGCGGCGCGGCGGCGGCGCCCTCGGCGTCCGCCTCCTCGCCGGCCTTGCGCTGCTCGTGGAAGGCGAGGATCTGCAGCTCGATGGAGAGGTCGACCTTGCGCACGTCCACGCCGTCGGGCACGGAGAGCACGGTCGGGGCGAAGTTCAGGATGGAGGTCACCCCGGCGGCCACGAGCCGGTCGCAGACCTGCTGGGCGGCGCCGGCCGGGGTCGAGATGACACCGATGGAGACGTCGTTGTCCTCGATGATCTTCTCGAGCTCGTCGGTGTGCTGGACGGGGATCCCGGCCACGGGCGTACCGGCCATGGCGGGGTCGGCGTCGATCAGCGCGGCGACCCGGAAGCCACGGGAGGCGAACCCGCCGTAGTTGGCCAGGGCGGCGCCGAGGTTACCGATACCGACGATGACGACGGGCCAGTCCTGCGTCAGACCCAGCTCGCGGGAGATCTGGTACACGAGGTACTCGACGTCGTAGCCCACTCCGCGCGTGCCGTAAGAGCCGAGGTAGCTGAAGTCCTTCCGCAGCTTCGCGGAGTTGACCCCCGCGGCGGCTGCGAGTTCCTCGGAGGAGACCGTGGGTACGGAGCGCTCCGACAGTGCGGTGAGCGCACGCAGATACAGCGGAAGGCGGGCGACGGTGGCCTCGGGAATTCCTCGGCTGCGGGTCGCCGGTCGGTGAGTTCGGCCAGTTGCCACGGTGCTCCTGCGGGATGAGCGGGGCTGCAGGCGGCCATATGTCCCAGGACCGCCCCGTCGAATGCAGGCTATGTCTTTGTGAACGCGTGCACAAAGATGGTGTCCGTTTTGTCCGGCCAAAGTGACCGGGGTCACGCGTCCGGTTCGCCTGAGGACGGAACCGCGGAGCGCGTCAACCCGTTGAGCATCCGAAGGGGGCAAAACCGCACACTCTCCTCACGATCACGCCCCCGGGACCCATACAAAACGTCCATGATGGTAACCGTCTTCCGGTCAGCCACCCAGTTCACGCCGCAGCCGCCCGGCGTCCACGCGCCAGAAGGTGTGCTGTTCACCGTCGACCAGGACCACGGGAATCTGCTCCCAGTACTCCCGGTACAGCTCCTCGTCCTGGGTGATGTCCTTCTCCTCCCAGCTCGCCCCGGTCTCGGCGCAGACCGCCTCGATCACGGCACGGGCGTCGTCGCAGAGGTGACATCCCGGCTTGCCGATCAGCGTCACGGTCCGCGCGGCGGAGGCGGCGGGGGGCGCGGAGATGTCCTTCTTCTTCGTCCGTCCGAACATGCCCTCCATTCTGCGCCGTACGGGGCGCGTCCGCGCCGACCCGGAAAAGAGCGCGGGCCCTCTCCCTCCAGCTTGCTCCTCACCGCCCGCCCGGCAGGGAGTCACGGAGTGTTCACGCCGCGGCCCCGCCACACGTCGGGAAGTACCGAACAGACTGGCTATGCTCACGCCATGGCCGCACTGGGATGGCTCACCCCTCGTAGGCGCTCCGCCACCGCGCGCAGCGTTCTGGCGGGCGAGGCCGCTGCCGAGGCAGCGCGCAAGACTTCGCAGCAGCTCGAACTGGAGCGGGAGGAAGAGGCGGCGGCCGCGCCCGCCCGGACCCCGTTCCCCGTGGTCGGCGACGTCCGGGCAGCCGCCTTCTTCGATCTCGACAACACCGTCATGCAGGGCGCCGCGATCTTCCACTTCGGCCGCGGCCTGTACAAGCGGAAGTTCTTCCAGCGCCGGGAACTGGCCCGCTTCGCCTGGCAGCAGGCGTGGTTCCGGCTGGCCGGCGTCGAGGACCCGGAGCACATGCAGGACGCCCGCGAGAGCGCCCTGTCCATCGTCCAGGGCCACCGCGTCTCCGAGCTCATGTCGATCGGCGAGGAGATCTACGACGAGTACATGGCCGACCGGATCTGGCCCGGCACCCGGGCGCTGGCCCAGGCGCACCTGGACGCCGGACAGAAGGTCTGGCTGGTCACGGCCGCGCCCGTCGAGACGGCCACGATCATCGCCCGCCGGCTCGGCCTGACCGGCGCGCTCGGCACGGTCGCCGAGTCCGTCGACGGCATCTACACCGGCAAGCTGGTCGGCGAACCCCTCCACGGACCGGCCAAGGCCGAGGCGGTGCGCGCACTGGCCGCGGCCGAGGGCCTGGACCTGGACCGCTGCGCCGCCTACAGCGACTCCCACAACGACATCCCGATGCTGTCCCTGGTCGGGCACCCCTACGCCATCAACCCGGACAGCAAGCTGCGCAAGTACGCCAAGGCGCGCGAATGGCGGCTGCGCGACTACCGCACGGGCCGCAAGGCGGCCAAGGTCGGCATCCCCGCCGCCGCGGGTGTCGGCGCGCTGGCGGGCGGCACGGCCGCCGCGGTCGCCCTGCACCGCCGCCGCCGCTGAGCCAAGCCGTTCACGGTCGGCTCCGTCACACCCCGTGAGCCTTCTGCCCGCCGATACGTTCCGGCTGAGATCACCTGCGACAACCCCGGACCGGCGCGGCTCACCCGTACGTGGTCGAACACCTCCGCACACGTCGACCCGTAGGCATTCGCGGCTCCCTACCCAGCAGCGGGCCAGATCACTCCCCGGTCCCGTACTCGACCACAACAGAGCCTGGTCGCAGTCACACTCGGAAGCAAACCGATCAACAGTCGGTCACGAACTGCGCCCCGATCCGACTCCAAGCGGTAACAGATACGACGGAATCGATGATTTGAGCAACTGGGTGTAGCGCTGCCTGTACGAAGCGTTATTCTCCTCAGACGCACAACGGAACCCACACGTCGCCACGACGAGTGAACGGTCCCGCACTGCACGTGATGGAAGCTCTGCCTCTGGGAGTCCCGTGTACCCACACGTCGGGGTTGACGCCTCGGGCCTGGCTACGCTGCGCGCAACGGTCCTCGACCACTTGCGCGGCTTCGTCCCCACCGCGTACGCCGTCCCTGTCCCCGCCTTTGCCCTTGCCGCGCCGGCACCCGCCGGTCCCTGCTATGCCCTCGCCGAGACCGGTGCCGCTGTCGGCAGACGGGGCAGCCGCGGCGGCACCGGAACCTCGACCGCCGCCCGCCGCCCCACCGCCGACAGCGACAGCGCTCGCATGATGGACCTGGTCGAGCGCGCCCAGGCCGGTGAGGCCGAGGCCTTCGGCCGCCTGTACGACCAGTACAGCGACACTGTCTACCGCTACATCTACTACCGCGTCGGCGGAAAGGCGACGGCGGAAGACCTCACCAGTGAGACGTTCCTGCGCGCCCTGCGCCGGATCTCCACGTTCACCTGGCAGGGCCGTGACTTCGGCGCCTGGCTGGTCACCATCGCCCGCAACCTGGTCGCCGACCACTTCAAGTCGAGCCGGTTCCGGCTGGAAGTGACCACGGGCGAGATGCTCGACGCCAACGAGGTCGAGCGCAGCCCCGAGGACTCCGTCCTGGAGTCCCTCTCCAACGCGGCCCTCCTCGACGCGGTCCGCCGGCTCAACCCCCAGCAGCAGGAGTGCGTGACCCTGCGCTTCCTGCAGGGCCTCTCGGTCGCCGAGACGGCCCGGGTCATGGGCAAGAACGAGGGTGCGATCAAGACCCTCCAGTACCGGGCGGTGCGTACCCTGGCACGGCTCCTCCCGGACGACGCCCGCTGACCGCATCGGCCCCCCACAGACGCTCCCGCCCCTTCCGCACCCCCCGCTCCGCACCTCTCCCCCCACGTCCCCACTATCCCTGCCAACTCACAGTCGGTGACGCCTCGATGACGCACTGGTCCGATCATCTTTCGCGCGTAACCCAAGTGCCGCGCCGCTCGTTGTGCGGAATGCAGGCTCCCTGCGGTCACACCTCGGACCCAGCCACTCACTCGTTCGTGTGGATGTGCTCAAGGTGTGCAACCTTCCGGACACCCCGGGGAGTCGACCGTCATGACGAGAGGAGGTGCCGCCAGTGATCGCGAACGTATCGGCGCACCGGCGGGCGAACGCCTTCGCCCAGGCCCTGGAGGATCGGGCGTCCGAGGGCGCGGCGGCCGAGCAGCCCGAGACGTCGGCCGAACCGGCCGAGCAGGGGCGGCTGTTGGCGCTGACGAACGGTCTCGGCGAACTGCCGAAACCGCAGCTGGACCCCGAGGTCAAAGTGGTGCAGCGAGCCCAGCTCGTCGCTGCCATGGAAGCGATGCTCGCGGAGGGCAGCGCGGCCGCGGGCCCTACCGTGCCGGAGCAGCGGACATCGAGCGGACGGGGAGCCCACCGGGCCTCCCCGCTCCGGAAATTGCGTCCCCGCTCCCGCTGGTCGAAGGGCATCGCCGCGGGCGGCCTCACGGTCGGTGTGGCCGCGGGCGCTTTCAGCGGTGTGGCCGCTGCCAGCTCCGACGCACTCCCCGGTGACTCGCTCTACGGCCTGAAGCGCGGGATGGAGGACATCAAGCTCGGGATGGCGGACGACGACGCCGACCGGGGCGGCATCTATCTGGACCAGGCGTCCACCCGGCTCAGCGAGGCCCGCCGGCTGATGGAACGCGGGCGCGCCGGCGCCCTCGACCACGAGTCCCTCGGCGAGATCCGCCGCGTCCTCGGAGTCATGAAGCACGACGCCTCCGAAGGCCATCGACTGCTGCGCCAGGCGTACGAGAAGGACGGCGCCATCGCCCCGATGGCCCGGCTCAACTCCTTCGCCCAGGCCCACCGCGACACCTGGAACGGCCTGCGCGACCGCCTGCCGATCCAGCTCGCGGACGTCGGCGACGCGGTGAACGACGTCTTCGTCGCCATAGACCAAGAGGTCGAGCCGCTCCAGGGGATGCTTCCCCGCACCCCCCAGACGGGCGCCGTCAACACCGGCACCCCCGGCTCCACACACGACACCTCGGGCAGGCACACCCAGCGCCCGCCGTCCTCCTCCGTCGCTCCCACCGCGGGCGGTGGCAGCACCCTGCCCCAGCCCTCCCGCTCGGGCAGCGGCTCACCGGACAGCGACGGCCTCCTGGGAGGGGACACGGGCGGCCTGCTCGACCAGCCTTCACCAGGCATGCCCTCGGTCCCGTCGGGCGACCAGTCGGCACCCCCGATGCCCGGCGTGACGATCCCACCCCTGCTGCCGGGCCTCCTCCCCGACCTCGACGTCAAGGACGAGGACGCCCGCTGACACGAGTGTGGGGCGCCCCCTCGCGGAGGGGGCGCCCCACACTCGTACCGTCAGAAGAACACGGACCGCCGCTGCACCAACAGCTTGTACAGCGTGTGCTGGATCTGCTCCCGCACCTGGTCCGTCAGGTTGAACATCAGCATCGGGTCCTCCGCCGCCTCCGGCGCATAGCCGTCCGTCGCGATCGGCTCACCGAACTGGATCGTCCACTTCGTCGGCAGCGGCACCATCCCCAACGGCCCCAGCCAGGGGAAGGTCGGCGTGATCGGGAAGTACGGGATCCCCAGCACCCGCGCCAGCGTCTTCGCGTTGCCGATCATCGGGTAGATCTCCTCCGCGCCCACGATCGAGCACGGCACGATCGGCACCCCGGCCCGCAGCGCCGTCGACACGAACCCGCCCCGCCCGAAGCGCTGAAGCTTGTACCGCTCGCCGAACGGCTTCCCGATGCCCTTGAACCCCTCCGGCATCACGCCCACGATCTCCCCGGACTGCAGCAGCCGCTCCGCGTCCTCCGCGCACGCCAGCGTGGACCCGGCCTTGCGGGCCAGCTCGTTCACGACAGGCAGCATGAAGACCAGGTCGGCGGCGAGCAGCCGCAGATGACGGCCCGCCGGATGGTTGTCGTGCACGGCGACCTGCATCATCAGCCCGTCCAGCGGCAGCGTCCCGGAGTGGTTGGCGACCACCAGGGCGCCGCCCTCGGCCGGGATGTTCTCGATGCCCTTCACCTCCACCCGGAAGTACTTCGCGTACAGCGGCCGCAGCAGCGACATCAGGACCTGGTCGGTGAGCTCCTTGTCGTAGCCGAACTCGTCGACCTCGTATTCACCCGTCACCCGGCGCCGCAGAAAGGCGAGCCCGCCCGCGAGCCGCCGCTCCCACCCTCCGCCGCCGCTCTCCGGCGCGGGCGCGCCGCTCTCAGCCTCCTGCGGCTCAGGAGAGGGCTCCACGCCCTTGGCGGCCGCGGCGGCCGACAGGGGCCCCTCGGGGCCGTGCTGCCCCGGCAGGGCGCGCACGGCGGCTTCCTGGCCGGCCCTGGCGGGCCGTCGCCGGGCGCGTGAGCGGTCGTCGTCGAACGGAATGACCTTGGCGTCCGCCATCGTTACGTGGGCTCCTTAGTCGCCGCTCTCAACAGGGGTGTGTGCCAGCCGGTCCGCAACCCGGTCCACCGCCCCGGCCAGGCGCTCCGGCGGCAGCAGCCCCGGCCCCCGGCTGCCCGCGAAGTCCGCGAAGGTCTCCGCGGTGGTGAACCGTGGTGCGAAGCCGAGTGTCTCGCGCATCTCGACCGTGGAGACGACCCGGCCGTGCGTGAGGAGACGGATCTGCTCGGGCGAGAAGTCGGTGACCCCGACCGTGCGCAGCGCGGAACCGACCCAGGTCACCGCGGGCAGCGGCACCGGCACGGTCGGCCGCCCGAGCCGCCGCGCGCACTGCGACAGGAGCAGCACACCGTCGCCCGCCACATTAAACGTGCCGCTGTTCAGCGTCGCGCGCCGCGGCTCCCGCGACGCCAGGTGCAGCACGTCGATCACATCGTCCTCGTGGACGAACTGCAGCCGGGGGTCGTAGCCGAAGACGGTCGGCATGACGGGCAGCGACAGATACTCCGCGAGCGGCGACTCCGCCCGCGGCCCCAGGATGTTCGCGAACCGCAGCACGCACACGGCCACGTCCGGACGGCGCCTCGCGAAACCCCGTACGTATCCCTCGACCTCGACCGCGTCCTTCGCGAAGCCCCCGCTGGGAAGGGACTTGGGCGGTGTCGTCTCCATGAAGACGGCCGGATCGCGGGCCGCGGAGCCGTACACGCTCGTACTGGACTTGATCACCAGCCGGTTGATCCGCGGCGACTTCTGGCAGGCACCCAGGAGTTGCATGGTGCCGATGACGTTGGTCTCCTTGACCGACGTGCGGCCGCCGGCTCCGAGCGCCGTACCGGTGACGTCCAGATGGACGACCGTGTCCACCTCGTGCTCGGCGAGCACCTTGGCGATGGCCGACTGGCGGATGTCCGCCCGGACGAAATCGGCTCCGCCGAGGTCGTGCGCCGGCGCCACCGCGTCCACGGCGACCACCCGGTCCACGTCCGGGTCCCGCTGGACCCGCCGTACGAAACGGCCTCCCAGATACCGGGCCGCACCGGTGACGAGCACGACCTTGCCCAAGATCCGCGCCTTCCGTCGGTTCCGTCCCACGGGTTCTCCCCAGGGCCTGTCCGCCACCGTAGCGCCTCCCTGTCGCCCAGCGGCGGCCGCCGTGGGCAACTGGACCAAAAAAGGCGTGGCCCCCCACCGAACCGGTGGGGGGCCACGCCCGACGCACAAACAGCCGTCGTTACAACCGTCGCCTACTTCTTGTTGCGACGCTGAACGCGGGTGCGCTTGAGCAGCTTGCGGTGCTTCTTCTTGGCCATCCGCTTGCGCCGCTTCTTGATAACAGAGCCCACGACTACCCTCGCTCACTTCTCTTCACTGGTGCGGGGCGTCTGGGCCCACACGACCTACGTCGGCCTAGCCTACCGGCACGAGCGCCGACGTCGTAATCCGAGGGGTACGAGAGCTCCCGGCCGCGCGCTCGCTACGCGGTGCCCACCCCCACGAAGGACTCCCTGAGGTACTCGTGAACCGCCTGTTCGGGAACCCGGAAGGACCTGCCCACCCGGATCGCCGGCAGATGACCGCTGTGCACCAAGCGGTACACGGTCATCTTCGACACTCGCATCACCGAGGCGACTTCCGCCACGGTCAGAAACTTGACCTCGTTGAGAGGCCGATCGCCAGCAGCCATGACCCACCTGTACCTTCCGCACACGACGCCCACCGGCTTCCCCTCCGGTGACCCTGCGTCGCTGTGCGCTCACGCTCCAGACTAGGGGCGGGTGGTACGAGTGGGGAAGAGGAGCAGCCATCGGCCGTTTACCGTGACAGACACGCTCGATTGAGTACATAGCGAGTAAGTGGGCGGTAGTAATCCGCCCGTACGCCGTCATCGAGCGGCACGGCCACGGACACCTGCCCCTCCGCCTCGCCGACGAACAGCGCGGGATCGTCCGTGTCGGCCAGCCCGATGGCCTCGATACCCAGCTGACCTGCCCCGCAGACCCAGCCGTGGTCCCCGACCACGAGTTCCGGAAGCGGCCACCCGCCCTCCACCGCCCCCTCCAGAACGGCCCTGACCGGCAGCGGGGAATGCGTGTGCGCCCCCGTCTCGCGCCCGGCGGCCGACAGACCGGGCTCTCGCACCATCGCGACCCCCCGTACGTAGTCGAGGAGGTACGTGCGTAGACCGAACCGGGTCGTTATGTCGACACATCGCCCCTGCGCGGGGGTGAGGACAAGACATCCCACCGCCGACAGAGCGTCTGCGAGCGCTGCGTAGAACCCCAGCAGCCGATGCGGATGCCCGGTCCCGAACAGCACCGGGGACCTTCGCCGCGCCGCCTCGCCCAGCCGCGCCGCGAACGCGTCGAGCGCGCTCAACGTCCGCTCCGGATCGATGACATCGGGCCCGGCGCGGTGCGCCGGATCCCGGGAGACCCCGCACTTGTCGGCCATGAGCTGCAGCAACTCCGGCTCGCCCCACACCCACTCGGGATCGAGACCCAGCATCACGCGTGGATCCCGCGCGGCGAAGAGGCGGTAACTCCGCAGGCTCTCCTCCCTCGAGGTCGCCACGGTCCCGGCCAACCCCGCCGCCAACAGATGCGCCCGCAGCGCCCCGGTACTCAGCACCTCTCGATGCTGCCCGAGCCCAACTGCCGAGGGGTCAGAATCCGCGTGACGACCCACCGTTGGCGTAACCGCAGCCGAAGGGACTTGAGGGACGGTCTAGGCCAGCAGCCCGCGCAGCGGGAACGCCGCCCGCCTCGTCGCGAGCACCGCCTGGTCCAGCCGGTCCGCCGGGTCGTACCCGTCCGCCCAGTCCCGCCACTCCACCGGCCACCGGCCGTCCGTCATCCGCGCGGGCCCCGGCTGCCGCGTCCGCGCGTACACCTCGTCCCGCCACGACGACGGGATCACCGACTCCGGCGCGACCGGAGCGTGCGCCGCGATCCCCACCAGGTGCGTCCACGACCGGGGTACGACATCGACCACCGCGTAGCCGCCCCCGCCGAGCGCGACCCACTTCCCGCCCTCGACGTGCGCGTGCGCCAGGTCGTGACAGGCCGACTGCACCGCCCGCTGCGCGTCCAGCGACACCGCCAGATGGGCCAGCGGATCCTCGAAATGGGTGTCCGCCCCGTGCTGCGTCACCAGCACCTGCGGCCGGAAGTCCGCGATCAGCTCGGGCACCACCGCGTGGAACGCCCGCAGCCACCCCGCGTCGCCCGTCCCCGCCGGCAGGGCCACGTTCACCGCGGAGCCCTCGCCCGGACCCGCCGCGCCCGTCTCCTCGGGCCACCCCGTCTGAGGGAAGAGGGTGCGCGGATGCTCGTGCAGCGAGACCGTCAGAACCCGCGGGTCCTCCCAGAACGCGGCCTGCACCCCGTCCCCGTGGTGCACGTCCACGTCCACGTACGCGACCCGCTCCACGCCCAGCTCCAGCAGCCGGGCGATAGCCAGCGACGCGTCGTTGTAGATACAGAAGCCGGACGCGCTCCCGGGCATCGCGTGATGCAGCCCGCCCGCGAAGTTCACCGCGTGCGCGGCCTCCCCCCGCCACACCGCCTCGGCCGCCGCCACCGACTGACCGGCGATCAGCGCCGAGACCTCGTGCATCCCGGCGAACGCCGGGTCGTCGACGGTCCCCAGACCGTACGACTGGTCCGCGGCCCCCGGGTTCGCCGAGGCCGCCCGGACCGCGGCCACATAGTCCTCGCGGTGTACGAGCCGCAGCGTCGAGTCCCCGACCGGCTTCGCCGTCACCACGTCCACGGCCCGATCGAGCCCGTACGCCCGCACCAACCCCATGGTCAGCGCGAGCCGAACGGGGTCCATCGGGTGCTCGGACCCGAAGTCGTACCCCAGGACAGCTTCATCCCACATCAACAGTGCGCGGCCGCTCATGCCCGTCACCGTATCGGGCTCGTCGAGAACCGAACGACGTGGCGTACGCCACCGTCACCAGGACCAGCACCATCGGCACGAGCATCGCGCCCCGATAGCTCCACGCGTCCCCGAGCGCCCCCACGAGCGGGGACCCGATCAGGAACCCCACGTAGTTGAAGACGTTGAGCCGCGCCACGGCCGTGTCACTGGCCCCCGGGAACAGCCGTCCGGCGGCGGCGAACGTCTGCGGCACGATGACGCTCAGCCCGAATCCGAGCATCGTGAACCCCGCCACGCCCACCCACGCCGCCGGCGCCACCGCCACCACCGCGAACCCGAGCGCCGCGAGCACCGCCCCGGCGCGCACGACCGTCTCCGCCCCCAGCCGCCGCGCCCCGAAGTCCCCCAGGGTCCGCCCGAGCAGCGTGGTGACCATGTACGCGTTGTACGGCACGGTCGCGAGCTCCTCCGAGCCGCCGAGCACGTCCTGCAGATACTTCGCGGACCAGTTCGACACCGTCGAGTCCCCGATGTACGCGAAGGTCATCACAAGGCAGAGCGGCAGCAGAAGCCTGAACCGGACCCCCGTCCCGCCCGCCTCGTCCGCCTCGTTCGCGGGCGGCTGTGTGCCGGCGAAATACCACCGGCTGCCGAGGAGCGCGACGGGCAGGAGCACGGCCACCACCGGCAGATACGAGACGAACAGCGGAAGGTCCCCGCGCGCTCCCACCCAGGCGAGCGAGGCACCCGCGATGCCGCCCAGGCTGTACGCGGCGTGGAAGCCGAGCATGATGCTCCGCCCGTACGCCCGCTGGAGGCTCACCCCGAGCATGTTCATCGCCGCGTCCAGCGCGCCGACCGCGAGCCCGAACACCCCCAGCGCGACGGCGACCTGCCACATCCGGCTTCCGGCCCCGACCCCGAGCAGCGCCAGGAGGACGACCGGCTGCGCCCAGCGCAGCACCCTGGCGGGCCCCACGCGCGCGACGAGCTTCTCCGTGGCGACACTGCCCACACCGGCGAGGATCGGCACGGCGGCCAGGAACAACGGCAGGAGCGCGTCGGAGATCCCGTACCGGTCCTGGATGGCGGGGATGCGGGTCACCAGGAGCGCGAACGTCACTCCTTGCACGAAGAAGCCGACCGCCAGAGATCCCCGCCCACGCCGCAACCGCGCATCCGTCATGGCGGCACAGCGTAGGACCCGGCCTTACCCATGGGTAGGCGGATCACGGCATCAATCTCGCGGGGTCATCCCAGCAGGGGGAGGAGGTCTCGCATGTCGCCGAAGAACCCGTTGGCTCCCACGAGCCTCTCCTCGGGGGTCATCGCGGTGAATCCGTAGACGTCCATCCCGGCGGCGAGCGCCGCCTCGACGCCGAGCCGGCTGTCCTCGACGACCACGCATCGCTCGGGTGCGACCCCCATCCGGGCGGCTGCATGGAGAAAGAGGTCGGGGGCGGGCTTGCCCCGGCCGACGTCCTCGGCGCTGAAGATGATCTCGTCCCGGAACCATCCGTCGAGTCCGGTCGTGCGGTGTCCGACCCGGATCCGCTCATGGCTCCCGGAGGAGGCCACGCAGTAGGGGACGCCGTCGACGACCAGCTGCTTGAGCAGCTCGGTCACCCCGGCGACGGCCTCCAACTCCCGTTCGAACGCGGCGAAGACACGCGCGTGCAGGACCTCGTCGAAGTCGGCCGGCAGCCGCTGGCCGGTCCGCTCCCCGATCACGTCGTGTACGCGGTGGATCGCGGCGCCCATGTAATCGCGCAGCGAGTCCTCGTACGAGGTGGGGTGCCCGAGTTCGGTGAGGTAGAGGGACAGGATGGTGTTGGAGATCGGCTCGCTGTCGACGAGCACACCATCGTTGTCAAAGATGACCAGGTCATAGCGCATGGTCGTACCTTAAACGCAGAAAAGCCCCGCACCATAAGGTGCGGGGCTTTCCCACAATGATTGTTCGGCGGCGTCCTACTCTCCCACAGGGTCCCCCCTGCAGTACCATCGGCGCTGAAAGGCTTAGCTTCCGGGTTCGGAATGTAACCGGGCGTTTCCCTAACGCTATGACCACCGAAACACTATGAAGATATCGAACCGGAATCGGCACAGTTCGTTACTTCAGAACTAACACAGTGGACGCGAGCAACTGAGGACAAGCCCTCGGCCTATTAGTACCGGTCAGCTCCACCCATTACTGGGCTTCCACATCCGGCCTATCAACCCAGTCGTCTACTGGG
>NZ_JBIWIU010000007.1:0-381638 GCF_044764755.1 Streptomyces sp. NPDC093600 | reverse complement strand
AGGAAGTCATCCCCGTCCTCCGCAAGGAGTTCGCCAACCTCCGCCCGGCCGGCGTCCCCGCGACCGCCCCCCTCCACCCCGCCGCACGCACTCAGGAGGCGTAAGCCATGCAGACGCTCAAGCTGGTCGCCGTGTCGGCCGGGCTCAGCCAGCCCTCGTCGACCCGGCTGCTCGCCGACCGGCTGGCCAAGGCCGCCGAGGAGCGGCTGACCGAGCGGGAGTACGCCGTCGAGGTGCGGGTGGTCGAGTTGCGCGACCTCGCCGTCGACATCGCGAAGAACCTCGTCAGCGGTTTCCCCTCGGCCCGGCTCCGGGCCGCGATCGACGCGGTGACCGGCGCGGACGGGGTCATCGCGGTGACCCCCGTCTTCACCGCCTCGTACAGCGGCCTGTTCAAGTCCTTCTTCGACCTGATCGACCCGGACGCGCTGACCGGCACGCCGGTGCTGATCGGCGCGACCGGCGGCACCGCCCGCCACTCGCTCGCGCTCGACCACGCTCTGCGGCCGCTCTTCGCCTACCTGCGGGCCCTCGTCCTGCCGACGGCCGTCTACGCCGCCTCGGAGGACTGGGGCTCAGGCGGCGACGAGTACACCGACGGCCTGCCGGCCCGGATCACCCGCGCGGGCCGCGAGCTGGCGGACGCGGTGGCGGCCCGCAGCCCGGCCGGGAACGCGGACGAGGTTGAGGTCGTGCCGTTCGAGCAGCAGCTCGCCGACCTGCGCCTGGACTAAAAGGCCCTAGGTCGTGTCCGGAAAGTCTCGCCTGGCCTGCGACGCCCTGCACGCGCGGTCGCTGCGTTGGCCACAAGCCCAAGTAGCTCCGCTACGAGGGCTTCCGGCCGCCTTGCGATCGCACGCACCGGACGCCGCAGACCCCGCCCTCCGGGCGGACGGCGATACTTTCCGGACACTCCCTAGGACACAGGCAGTCGCACGAGGACTGACTAGGACACGGCTCGTCCTATATCCCGCCTAGGGTCCGCTTCATGACCACTTCTTCGGACAACCAGGGCCGTCCGCTTCCCGGTGAGCGCGGGGAAGTCCTCCACGCGCTGGCGGAACAGCGCGAGCTGTTTCTGATCACGCTCCGCGGGCTCAGCGACGGCCAGGCCGCACAGCGCACCACCGTCAGTGAGCTGACCCTCGGGGGCATTCTCAAGCACCTCGCGACCGGGGAGCGGGTGTGGACCCGCATCCTGTCCGCGGGAGACGGCGAACTCCCCGAGGGCATGCTCGACATGGACCAGTACCGGATGGCCGCCGACGACACGCTCGCCGGACTGCTCGGACAGTACGCCTCCGCGACCAGGGCGACGGACGACGCCGTCGCCGCGCTGCCGGACCTGGACCGGACCGTCCCCCTCCCCGTCACGCCCTGGAGCCCACCGGAGCCCGTTCGCTGGTCCGCGCGCCGCATCCTGCTGCACCTGCTCCAGGAGACGGCCCAGCACGCCGGTCACGCGGACATCATCCGCGAGGCGCTGGACGGCGCGAGCTCCACCGCCCAGCGGTAGGGCTTTCGTTTGGACCAGGCCCGGATCACTTGCGGTTGTAGAGCCGCATCGTCACCGCGCCGAAGACCACCACGAACACCGCCGACCACCCCAGCGACCAGGCGATGTCGGCCGCCGGCCAGCGCCCCTCCATCAACTCCCGTATCGCCGTCGCCAGATGCGTCACCGGGTTGTTGTTGACGAAGGCCTGCAGCCAGCCCGGCATCGTCCTCGGGTCCACGAAGACGTTGCTCAGGAACGTCAGCGGGAAGATCACCATCATCGAGACGCCCATGACGGACTTCTCGCTGCGCAGCAGCAGCCCGAACATCGTCCAGATCCACGAGAAGGCGAACGAGAACACCAGCAGCAGCGCCACACCCGCCAGCACGCCGAGGACCCCGCCGCCCGGGCGATAACCGATGATCAGGCCGACGGTGAGCATCACCGCCGAGGCGATCAGATAGCGCACCACGTCCCCGAGGAGATAGCCGACCATCGGGGCCGGCCGCCAGATCGGCAGCGTACGGAAGCGGTCGAAGACGCCCTTCTCGATGTCGGTGTTGACCGAGACCCCCGTGTACATCGTGATCATCACGACGCTCAGCACCAGGATGCCGGGCAGCAGGAACTGGACGTACGCCGAGACGGAACCGGCCAGCGCGCCCCCGAAGAGGTACGTGTACATCAGCACCATCATGATCGGGAACGCCGTCACGTCGAAGAGCTGCTCCGGCACGTGCTTGATCTTCAGCATGGCGCGCCAGCCGAAGGTCAGCGACGCCGCCAGCGCGCCGGGCCGGTCCGGCCGCTCCTGGTCGACGAGGAGCGCGGCCAGCTCCTCGGCCTTCGGGGCCTCGAAGGCCAGGGCGTCGCTCTGCTGTGTGTCCTTGCCGGTGGTGACGGTGCTCATGCCGTCGTTCCCTTCCGGTCGGTGAGGGCGAGGAAGACCTCGTCGAGGCTGGGCTGTCCGAGACCGAAGCTGTCGACCGTGACCCCTTGCGCCGCCAGCTCGGCGAGCGCCCGGGCGGCCTGTTCGGCGGCGCCGAGCTCCGTACCGTGCCCGTTGACGGTGGCGGTGAGGGCGACCGGATCGGCGTCGAGCTGCACGGAGGCGTTCAGGGCGGTCCCGAGGACCCGCTCGGCGACCGGGCGCTGCTCGGGGTCGCGCAGCCGTACGTGCACCGAACCGGAGCCGACCGACGCCTTCAGCTCGCCCTTCGTACCCTCCGCGATCACCTTCCCGTGGTCGATCACGGCGATACGGGAGGCCAGCTGGTCCGCCTCGTCCAGGTACTGGGTGGTGAGCAGGACGGTGGTGCCCTGGGCGACGACCGCGCGGACGATGTCCCAGACCTGGTTGCGGCTGCGCGGGTCGAGGCCGGTGGTCGGCTCGTCGAGGAAGAGCAGGTCGGGGGTGTTGAGGATGGACGCGGCGATGTCGATACGGCGCCGCATACCGCCCGAGAAGTGCTTGACCTGCTTGTCGGCGGCCTCCGCGAGCCCGAACGCGGCGAGCAGCTGCGCGGAGCGGTCACGGGCGGCCGGCCGCGAATGGCCGAGGAGCCGGGCCAGCAGGACCAGGTTCTCGGTGCCGGTCAGGTCCTCGTCGACGGAGGCGTACTGGCCGGTGAGGCTGACCCGGCCCCGTACGGCGTCGGCGTCCCCGACCACGTCCAGGCCGAAGACCCGGGCCCGGCCGCCGTCCGGGCGGAGGAGGGTGGCGAGCATCTTCACGGCCGTGGTCTTGCCGGCGCCGTTGGGGCCGAGGACGCCGTAGACGGTCCCGGCCGGAACCCGGAGGTCGATGCCGTCCACGGCACGGTTCTTGCCGAAGACCTTGACCAGGCTCTCGGTCTCGATGGCGAGGTCGGTCATGCGATTCCTCCGGGGTCCGGGGACGTGGGCCGCGTCGGACGCGGACGCCGTGTCGATCGCGGGCGCCCTGCCAGACGTGGGCGCCCTCGGCGACGTGTGTGCCGTTTCAACCGCTTTCACCAGTCTGCGACGGCGGCGCGCCCCGGTCTACACGGACACGATCTGCTGCACCAGACCTCCGTCGACGGCCAGCTTCACCCCGGTCGTGAACGTCGCGTCGACGGCCAGGAACAGCGCCGCCTTCGCCACCTCGTCGGCCGTGCCGTGCCGGTGCATCGGCGTGGCCGCGTCGCCCGCCGCCTTGAACGCCCGGTGCTCCTCCTCCGTGAGCCCCTGCACCCCGCCCCCGGGGGTGTCGATGTAACCGGGCGAGACCGCGTTGACCCGGATCCCGCGCCCGACCAGCTCGGCGGCGAGCCCCTGCGCGAAGGACCACAGCCCGGCCTTCGTGGCCGCGTAGACGCTCATACCGGGCGTACCCGTGACGTCGGCGACCGAGGTGGTGAAGACCACCGCACCGCCGTCCCGCAGCAGCGGCATCAGTCCCTGCACGGTGAAGTACGGCCCCTTGAGGTTCACCGCGAACATCCGGTCGTACTGGTCCTCGGTCATCTCCTCGATCGGGCCGAGCTCCGAGATGCCCGCGTTGACGAAGAGCAGGTCCACGCCGCCCAGCCGCTCCTCGACGATCGCCGGCAGAGCCCGTACGGCGTCGAGGTCGGCCAGGTCCGAGGAGATGACATGGGCGGCCGGGCCGAGTTCGCCGGCGGCCTCCTTGAGGTTCTTCGGGTTGCGGCCGGTGAGCAGCACCTCCGCGCCGCCCTCGACGAGACGCTTGGCGATGGCGAGCCCCATGCCCATGGTGCCGCCGATGATCACGGCCTTCTGTCCTTCGTACTTGCTCATGTGCGCACAGCTCCCTGTGTTCGGCGTGTTCGGTGTTCTCGGAACGACGTTCTCGGAACGACTGTGCGCGGGGCGGCTGACGGTCCGCTGAGGGAAGGCTGAGGGCCAGGCCGTGGGTTACGGTTTCGGCATGCGGTTCGGGGTGCTGGGTCCACTGTCCGTACGGGACGGAGCCGGCCGTCCCGTCGGCGTTCCGGAGGCGAAGGCACGTGTCCTGCTCGGCTGTCTGCTGGCCCGAGGCGGCCGGCCCGTCGCCACCGGTCCGCTGATCGACGCGCTCTGGGGCGACCGCCCGCCGGCCCGCGCCGCGAACGCCCTCCAGGTCAAGGTCTCGGTGCTCCGCCGCGCCCTCGGCCGCGACCGGATCGTGCACCGGCCGGCCGGTTATCTGCTCGTCCTGGACGAGGGCGAGCCGGACGCCGCCCGATTCCGCGCGCTCGTCGCCCGCGCCGGGCGCACGCCGGGGCCTCGGGAGCGGGCGGCGCTGCTGGACGAGGCGCTCGGCCTGTGGCGGGGGACGGAGGCGTACGCGGACGTCGCCGACCACGCCGTCGTACGGGAGGAGGCGGACCGGTTGGCGGAGGAACGGCTCGTCGCGGAGGAGGAACGGGCCGAGGCGTGGCTGGAGTCGGGCGACCGCACGGTCCTGGGCACCCTGGCGGCGGACCTAGCCCCGCTCGTCACCGCGCACCCCCTGCGGGAGCGGCTGCGCGCGGCCCAGCTGAGAGCCCTGTACGCCGCGGGCCGGCAGAGCGAGGCCCTCGCCTCCTACGAGGCCCTGCGCCTGCGCCTCGCGGAGGACCTGGGCGTGGACCCGAGCCCCGAACTCGCCGCACTCCACACCGCGATCCTCCGCCAGGACCCTTCGGTGACGCCGCCGGGGCGTGCAGGTGGGGGGAGGACGGGGGCGCCGGCGCCCGCGCCAGGAGCGGGCGACGGTCCGGGCGCGGGCGCCGTAGGCGGCACGAATGCCGCTGCCAGCGCGGACGCGGCGGGCGACGCCAGCGCCGCAGACGACATGAATGCCGCCCCCACCACCGACGCGGCGCGCGGCCACAGTGCGAGCCCCTCGCTCAGGCGCGAGTCCGCCCTTCTCCCGGCTTCCGCGCCGAGCCCCCTCAGCGGGCTCGTAGGCCGCGCCCGGGAAGTACAAGACCTGGGCGAACTCCTCCGTACCGCCCGGCTGGTGACCCTGGTCGGGCCCGGTGGGGTGGGCAAGACACGGCTCGCGCAGGAGGTGGCGGGGGGCGGCTCGTTCGTCGAGCTCGCCGGTCATCGCGGCGACGCCGCCGAGCTGGCGGAAGCCGTGACCGCGGCCCTCGGCATCCGGGAGGACGCCGCCGTCACCCTGCCGCGCCACGGTGCCCGCGCCGCCGCTCAGGGCGACGCCACCGAGCGCCTGGCCGCCGCGCTGCGCGACCGGCCCGCTCTCCTCGTGCTCGACAACTGCGAGCATGTCGTCGACGCCGTCGCCGAGTTGGCGAGTGGCCTGCTGCGCGCCGTGCCGGGCCTGCGGATCCTCGCCACCAGCCGGGAACCGCTCGCCGTCCCCGGCGAGGTCGTGCGCCCGCTCGGCCCCCTCCCGCCCGCCGACGCCGTACGCCTCTTCGCCGAACGCGCCTCCGCCGCCTCCACCTCCTTCGCCCTCACCGACGCCAACCGCGCCGACGTCACCGAGATCTGCGCCCGCCTCGACGGCATCCCGCTCGCCCTCGAACTGGCCGCCACCCGCCTCCGTGCCCTGAGTACGCGGGAGTTGGCACAGCGGCTCGGTGACCGGTTCCGGGTCCTGGCGACCGGACGCCGGGGCGTTCCGGCCCGCCAGCAGACCTTGCGCGCGGTGATCGACTGGAGCTGGGAGCTGCTGTCCGCCCCCGAACGGATCGTGCTGCGCCGCCTCTCCGTCCACCGGGACGGCTGCACCCTCGACGCGGCGGAAGCGGTCTGCGGCGACGGCACGGCGGCCCTGGACGTGGTGGAGCTGCTCGGCCGGCTCGTGGACCGCTCGCTCGTGATCCGCGACGGGGAGCGGTACCGGATGCTGGAGTCGATCGCCGCGTACGCCACCGAGCGCCTGGAGGAGATGGGCGACGGCGACGCGGTACGGGAACGGCACCGCGCCTACTACCTGGACCTCGCCGAACACGCCGCTCCCCTGCTGCGCGGCCCCGAACAGCGGGAGTGGCTGCGGCGGCTCGACGCCGAACGCGCCAACCTGCGGGCCGCGCTCGACGCCCAACCGGACCGGCCGGACCGGTTCGCGGTCGCCCTGTCGTGGTACTGGCTGCTGTCCGGGCGGCTGCGGGAGGGCCGCCG
The DNA here is from genome assembly GCF_044764755.1 of Streptomyces sp. NPDC093600. NCBI lineage: Bacteria > Bacillati > Actinomycetota > Actinomycetes > Kitasatosporales > Streptomycetaceae > Streptomyces > Streptomyces sp. NPDC093600. The sequence continues at coordinate 375,043 of NZ_JBIWIU010000007.1, read as the reverse complement.
CCAGCTGGCGGCCGCGCGAAGTCCCGAAGCGCGGGTCCTCGCGGCCGCCTTCGCGTTGCTGTGCGGCGAGAAGGCCGGGACGTCGGATCTGCCGTACGGCTCGATCGGCGACCCCGGCGTCCGCGCCCGGGCCCGCTGGCTCGTCGCCTACGGCCACTTCAACACCGGTGACCTGGCCGAGAGCGAGCGCCTCGTCGCGGAGGTCGGCGCCGCGGACCCCTGGGCGCGGGCCGCCGTCCACGCCCTGCGGGCCGCGCAGGCGCTGCTGCGGGGCGACCTGGCGGCGCAAGGCAGGCACGGGCGGGAGGGGAGGGCGCTCTTCCGCGCCCTGGGCGACCGGTGGGGCGAGTCGCAGTCCGTCTCCCCTCTGGCGGCGCTCGCCGAGATCGACGGTGACTACGCGAGGGCCGCCCGGCTGCACGAGGAGGGGCTGCGGCTCGCAGAGGAGTTGGGCCTCGCGGCCGAGCGGTCCGCACGGCTCTCGGGCCTCGGCCGGCTCGCGCTGCTCGCGGGTGACGTCGAGCAGGCGGCGGAGCTGCACGAGCGGGCACGGCAGGGGGCCGCCGAGCACGGTTACAAGTTCGGGGAGATCTACGCGGAGATGGGGCTCGCGCTGGGGGCGCGGCGCGCCGGGCGCCTGGACGAGGCGGAGGAGCGGCTGCTGCGGATCCGGGAGTGGTACCGGGAGGTCTCCTCGGAGGAGGGCAACCATCTGATCCTCGCCGAGCTGGGCTTCGTCTCCGAACTCCGCGGTGACGCGGCGACCGCCCGCACCTGGCACCTGCGCGCCCTCACGGCGGCCCGCGCCACCCGCGACCCGCGCGCCCGCGCCTTGGCCCTGGAGGGCCTCGCGGGGGCGGAGTCGCTCGACGGGGGCGCCTCCCGGGCGGCCTGGTTGCTGGGGGCTGCGGCCGGTCTGCGGGCGGGGGCGGGGGCGCCGCTGGCCCCGGCGGAGCGAGGGGACGTCGCCCGTATCGAGGCCCGTCTCGCCCGCCTCACCGGTGGCGGGGCACCGCCTTCCGCGTCCTCCCGCTGACCGGCGCCTCCCGGACCTTCGGGGACGAGGAGGGCTCCCCCGCGCGGGGGAGACGGTCGGGCCCCCACGACGACGCCCCGGCTCACCGCCGCCCGGCACGCTGAGCGGCATGATGAAGACGAAGGCGCTCCCGGACGTGCCCCGTTGGGCGGCCCTCGCCGCCCACGCCGTACCGCTGATCGTGCTGCCCTCCGGGATCTGGCGGATCGCCCTGACCGTCGGGCTGCCGGTCGCCGAGGTCGACGACCCGGGCCTCGGTCAGGCCGCGTACCAGATCGTCCTCACCGTCGCCGCCGAGCTGCTCGCCTTCCTCACCCTCGGCCTGGTCCGCTCCTGGGGAGAGGTGTTCCCGCGCCGGCTGCCGTTCGTCGGCGGGCGCCCGGTCGGCGCGGCGGCCGCGACCTCCGCCGCACTCGCCGGGGCGGTCGCGCTGTGCGCGCTGGTGGGCTGGTTCACGTACGCGGCGTACGCGGGACTCGGCGAGAACTCCGTCGGTACGCACACCGACGGCCCGGCCCAGCAGGTCCTGCTGTACGTCTGCTACCTGCCGCTGCTCGCCTGGGGCCCGCTCCTCGCCGCCGTGGCGGTCGCGTACCACCGCCGCCGCGCCGGCCGCTACGGGCGCGGCAACGGCCTCCCGGCCGCGTCCTCGTGGGTGTAGAAGACGTAGAACGCCACGCAGAACACGCCGGCCGCGACGGGCAGGGCCAGCACCACGGCGGACAGCACGCTCGCGTTCGAGAGGCTGAACAGGAACCCGATCGCGATGCCCGCCAGCGCCGCCCAGGCCATCGCGCGCGGCTCACGGGGCAGCGCCCGCTGCCGTCGCCGCAGCGTGTGGAGGGCGACGGCGAGGACCGCCGCGGAGACGACGCCGAGCACGGCCTGCCCCCAGGTGAGCGGGCCACCGTGGCGTGCGACGGTCGACGCGTACAGGCCGTAGATCACGCCCAGGACGACGGGCAGCATCCATCCGCCGGCGGCACCGGTCGTGCCAGCCGTGCCGGTCGTGCCGGTGGTCGGGCGGCGGTGGTGGTGGCGCCGGGTGGGCGGCGCGGCGTGTGCGGCCATGGCCGGAGCTCCTTCGCTCTCGCCCCCTCCACCCTCCAGGGCACACCCGCGCCCAGCCCTCCCGCAACCGGACGCGACGGGGCGGGGCTGGGCGTGGCCGGGCGCGACGGGGCGGGGCTGGAAGTGACCGGACGCGACGGGGCGGGGCGGGGCGTGACCGGGCGCGGCTGGGCGGGGCTGGGCGGGGCTGCGCGGCTGGAAGCGACCGGACGCGACGGGGCGCGGCTGGGCGCGGTCGGCTCAGGCCGCCGACCGGACCGCAACCACGACCGCGTCGATCTCGAAGACATCCCTGGGCAGGGCGGGCGAGGCGACCCACTGAGCGTCCGCGCGGGCAGCCGGTCCCCGAAGGCCGGTACCCGGCGGCCGTCCCCGCACCCGGGCCGGCGCGCGGCCCTTGCTGCCGGATCTCGGTGCAGCGAAACGCCTCCCCCGGGCCCTCGACGGCCGTGACCACGTCCATGGGTGACGCGAGGGGTGACCGGAGCCCCGCTCAGGGGCCTTCGGCGGCGAGGGACGCCAGCGCCCCCAGGGCCTCGTCCAGGACCGGCAAGGCCGGTGAGGCCAGGCCCACGCGTACCGCGTCGGGGGCCGAGCCGGGGCCGACCGCGAAGGCGCTGCCCGGGGTCACCGCCACCCCGGCGCGCTCGGCGGCCGCCGCGACGAAGGTCTCCGCCCGCCAGGGAGCGGGCAGCTCCCACCAGCAGTAGGCGGACAGCGGCGAGGTGCGGATGGCGTACGCGCCCAGCCGGCGCCGCACCACGGCGCCCCGGGCCGCGAGGTCCGTCCGCTTGGCCGCCACCACCGCCGCGACCGTGCCGTCGCCCGCCCAGCGCGTGGCGGCGGCCAGCGCCAGACCGCCCGCCGTCCACGCCCCGGAGCGCAAGGCGTCCGCGAGATCCGCCCGTCGCACCTCCGGAGCGACGAGATAACCGACCGTGAGACCGGGAGCGAGCCGCTTGGACAGGCTGTCCACGAGGACCACGCGCTCGGGTGCGTACGCGGCCAACGGCGCCGGAGCGCCTGCCCCGTCCGGCGAGGCCGACCCACCCGACCCCCCTGCCGAAGCCCACCCACCCGCCGAGCCCGACCCGTCCGCCGAGTCCCACCCACCCGCCGAGCCCGGCTCGTCCGGACCGTCCGGCCCCTCCGGGAGGAGGAACGCCCACGTCGTGTCCTCGATCGCCGTCAAGCCGGACTCCCGCAGCACGCCCGCGAGTTCCGCCCGCCGTCGCGAACCCATCGTCACGGAGAGCGGGTTGTGCAGGGTCGGCTGGACGTACACCGCGCCGAGCGGGCCCGCCCGGTGTGCCGCCGCCAGCGCGTCGGGCCGCATCCCCTCCGCGTCGAGCGCGATCGGAACCAGCCGTACGCCGAGCCGCTCCGCCACCGCCTTGACCAGCGGATACGTGAGAGCCTCGACGCCGAGCCGGCCCCCGGGCGGTACGAGCGCGGAGACCGCGGCCGCGATGGCCTGGCGGCTGTTGCCCGCGAAGAGCACCGCCTCCGGGTCCGGCGCCCAGCCGCCCCGCGCGAGGACGCCCGCGGCCGCCGCCCTCGCCTCCACGGTCCCCGCCGCCGCCGTGGGCCGCCGGGTCGCCTCGGCCAGCACATCGGCCCTGGCCAGCGACGCGAGCGCGCGGCCCATCAGCTCCGGCTGCCCCTCCACCACCGGGTAGTTGAGCTGGAGATCGACCGGCGCCGCCCCGGTCGCCTCGGCGAGCGCGGGCCCCGGCAGCGGCGGAGCCGCCCGTACGAACGTGCCGCGCCCCACTTCGCCCACGACCAGGCCACGCCGGCGCAGCTCGCCGTACACCCGGATCGCGGTGGAGTCCGCGATCCGGTGGCGACGGGCGAAGACCCGCTGCGGAGGCAGCCGGTCGCCGGGCCGCAGCCGCCCGTCCGCGATGGCCTCCGCCACCCGGTCGGCGATCCCGCGATAGTCCTCGCCCACGTCGGCCGCCCTCCACGATTGCACCGAGAGCAAAGATTTTATTGCACCGAGCGCGAGCGGCTGCCTAGCCTCCGAACATGCCTTCCGCAGAGATCGACGGAGTCGTCATCGGCTACGAGGACAAGGGCACGGGCCCCGCACTCGTCCTGGTCCACGGCCATCCCTTCGACCGCACCATGTGGCAGCCCCAAATCGACCGGTTCTCCGCCACGCACCGGGTCGTCGCCCCCGACCTCCGGGGTTACGGAGCGAGCGACGTCGTCCCCGGCACCACCCCGCTCTCCGCCTTCGCCGGGGACCTCGCCGCCCTCCTCGACCGGCTCGGCATCGAGGAGTTCGTCCTCGCCGGGCTCTCCATGGGGGGCCAGATCGCCATGGAGTGCTACCGCCTCTTCCCCGAGCGGATCCTCGGCCTCGTCCTCGCCGACACCTTCCCGGCCGCCGAGACCGAGGAGGGGAAGGCGGGCCGCAACGCCGTCGCCGACCGGTTGCTCGCGGAGGGCGCGGCGGGCATGCGCCGGTACGCCGACGAGGTGCTCGACCGGATGGTCGCCCCGTACAACACCCACGCCGCCGCCCATGTGCACCGGATGATGTGCGCGACCGACCCGGCGGGCGCGGCCGCCGCCCTGCGCGGCCGTGCCGAGCGCCCGGACTACCGCGCGCTCCTCACCACCGTGTCCGTACCCGCCCTGGTGGTCGTCGGCCGCGACGACACGTACACCCCCGTCGCGGACGCGGAGGCGATGCACGCCGCGCTGCCCGACTCCACGCTGGTGGTCGTCGAACGGGCCGCCCACCTGCCCAACCTGGAACGGCCGGAGGAGTTCGACGCGGCCCTCGCCGATTTCCTGAGCTCACTCGTTCGGCCCCGCTGAACGATCGGTTCCGAACCGTCGCCCGGACGATGGGCCCATGAGCCAGCACACCGCGGGTCCCACGAGCCGCGCCCGGGCCCGGGCCATCGTGACCGTCACCGCTCTCCTCGCCCTGTCCTCCACCGCCTGCACGGAGGAGGACAGGGCGAAGGTCGGGGACGCCGTCTCGTCCGCCACCGCGGCGGCGGCGTCGCGGATGGCCGAGATCACGGACGGGGTGAACGCCGACGCCGACGTCAAGGCCGGGCCGGTGAGGACGGAGGGGGACCGGACCGTCGCCGACGTGACGGCGACCAATCCCGGGGACGGGAACGCCGACTACACGGTCATGGTCAACTTCCGCGACGACGGCGGGGGCCTGCTCGACTCGGTCGTCGTGAACATCGACGGCGTCGCCCCGGGCGCGTCCAAGAAGGCCACGGCACGCAGCAACCGGTCGCTCTCCGGCGCGACGAAGGCCGAGATCGGCCAGGCACTGCGCCACTGACACCAGCTGCCGGGGCCGGTGCGTACGGCCGCAGCCGCTCGACCTGCACGAGAGCCGCCGATCGGCCACGCTGGACGCATGGACCACATGGACCGCATGGACGACGACCAGATCCTGGAGAGCATCAGCTCCCTCGTCGAGGAGGAACGCGCCCTGCGGCAACGCACGGGCGGGCTGCTCCCCGAGGAGCGCTCCCGGCTGGCCGAGCTCGAGGTGCAACTGGACCAGTGCTGGGACCTGTTGCGCCAGCGCCGCGCCAAGGCCGAATTCGGCGAGGATCCCGACACCGCCGCGGTCCGCCCGGCGGCCGAGGTCGAGAACTACCGCAGCTGAGGCGAGGCGCCCTGACCGGCGGGGGCCTGCCCCGCGGGGCCTGACCGGCGCGGACCTGACCAGCCGGGCCTGACCCGGCGCGGACCTGACCAGCCGGGCCTGACCGGCAGCGACCTGACCGGCGCGGACCTGACCGCGGCGACCTGACCACCCGGACCTGACCGGCGCGGACCTGACCCGGCGCGGACCTGACCAGCCGGGCCTCCCGCCTCCCCGCTCCCGGCTCCCCGTACGTTGGTCGCATGGCGCGTACCCCACGGCTCTCCCCGCCCCCCTGGCTCACCGCCGGGCTCCGGCCGCAGGCCGCGCCCGTGCCCTGGGCCGCCGTCGTCCGCGCGTCGATCGCGCTCTCCGCGCCGCTCGCCGTCGGCCTCGCCGTGGACCGGCCGGTCTACGGCGCGCTGGTCTCCATGGGCGCCCTGTCCGGGGTCATCGGCGACACCGCCGACGCGTACCGCATGCGGTTCTACAACATCGCCGTCCCCCAGCTCTTCGGCGCGCTCGGCGTCACCCTCGGCAGCCTCGTCTTCGGCCAGGGTTGGCTCGCCGTCGCCGCCCTCACCCTGATCGCGCTCGCCTCCGGGATGATCTCGTCGATCGGCGCCGTCGCCTCCGTCTCCGGTCTGCTGCTCCTCCTCAACGCCGTCGTCGGCGCGGGCCTGCCCATGCCCGAGCCCTGGTGGAAGGCGCCCGTCCTGCTCACCCTCGGCGGGGTCGTCGTCCTCGTCCTGACCCTGCTCGGCTGGCCCCTGCGCGGCGGGGTGCCCGAACGCACGGCCGTGGCCGGCACCTACCGGGCCGTCGCCGACCTCCTCGAAGCCGCCGGCTCACCCTCGTACGACGAGAAGCGCCAGGCCGTCACCACCTCCCTCAACCAGGCGTACGACCTCGTCCTGGCGCGCCGCGCCCGCCACCACGGCCGCACCCCGGCCCTCGTGCGGCTGCTGGCCCAGCTGAACGTGGTCATCCCGCTGGTGGAGGCCGCCCCGGCCGCGCACCTCGCGGCGGTACGGTTCCACCGGCCGCTGCCCGCCGAGGTCCCGGCGGCCGTGCGCGCGCTGGCCGACGCCGTCGAGGAGGGCCGGACGGACGCCGCTCTCCCGCCCCTGCCCGAGCCGGCCCGCCCCTCCGAGAAGGCCGTGGACCACGCCCTGCGACACGCCGCGGCCGTCGTCCGCGAGCCCGAGCCCAAGCCGTTCGCCGCCGACGACCGGCTCGGCCGCCCCGCCGCGCTGAGCGTCCGGGCCCGCCGCTCCGCCCGCGCCGTGCTGTTCTCCGGGGCGTCCTGGCGGTACGGGCTGCGGCTCGCGCTCTGCATCGGACTCGCCCAGACGCTGGTCTCGCTGATCGCCGTGCCCCGCTCGTACTGGGTCGCGCTCACCGTCACGTTCGTGATGAAGCCCGACTTCGGGTCGGTCTTCTCCCGCGCCGTGCTGCGCGCGTTCGGCACCGCCGCCGGGCTCGTCGTCGCCGCGCTCGTCCTCGCCCAGGTGCCCCGCGGCTGGTGGGACGTGCCGGTGATGGTGCTGCTCGCCGCCCTGATCCCCGCCTTCTCGGCCAAGGGGTACGCCTTCCAGACCGCGGCGATCACCCCCGTCATCATGCTGCTCTCCGACCTGCTCAACCGGCAGGGCTTCGACCTGGTGCTGCCCCGGCTGTACGACTCGCTCATCGGCTGCGGGATCGCCCTCGTCGCCGGGTACCTGCTGTGGCCGGAGTCCTGGCGCACCCGGATCGGCGACCGGCTCGCTGACGCGGTCGCGGACACCGCGGCGTACGTGGCGCGGGCGTTCTGCCCGCCGGAAGCGGAGGACCCGGCGGCCCGGGTGCGTGCCCGGCGCGCGCTCTACCGGGACCTGTCCACCGTCCGCTCCGAGTTCCAGCGGGCGCTGACCGAGCCGCCGCCGGCCGGCACCCTGGCCGCCGCCTGGTGGCCGCTGGTCGTCGCCGTGGAGCGGATCGTGGACGCGACGACCGCCGCCCGGGTCCGGGTCGACCACGGCGCTCCGCCCCCGGAAGCGGAAGAAGTGGAAGCCCTGGAACGGGAGTTGCGCGAACTCGCGGACGGACTGCGGCGCAGCGACGTCCTGGTGGAGGTCCGGACGGAACTCGGCGGGGACGAGGACGGCGTCCTCGCACCGCTGCGCCAGGAGGTACGGGCCGCCCGCGCGATCGCCACGCCCCGGAAGGACCCGGACTGAACCCGCGTTCCACCGCCCCGAGTCAGCCGATCGAACTTACCGGCGGTCACCGGATGGAACCTTCCGTACCGCCGTTACCGGAACCCACTCGTGCGACTACGATGCGCTCGATTCACCTTGACCCGTGCTTCCACCGGGGAGATCCGACCCGACCGGCACGGTCGCCTCGTCCTGCGCCATCTCCCCGTGCCACCCAAGGACATCGCCATGCGCACCACCACCGGCAGAGGGCTCCAGCCCAATGTTCTCGGGACCTTCGACACCATCGTCATGGCCGTGGCCGGCAGCGCCCCCGCCTACTCGCTCGCCGCCACCACCGCCGTGCTCTTCGGCGCGGTCGGCCTGGCCGGACCGGCCGCGCTGCTCTACTGCGCGGTGCCGATGCTCGGCATCGTCCTGGCCTACGCCCGGCTGGGCCGGATCGACGTCAACGCGGGCGCCGGATACTCCTGGGTGGGCCGCACGCTCCACCCGTTCCTCGGCTTCCTCTCCGGCTGGGCCCTCGTCGTCTCCGCGACCGTCTTCATGGTCGCCGGATCCGTCCCGGCGGGCGCGCTGACGCTGTCCCTTTTCGATCCCGCGCTCGCCGAGAACACCCCGCTGGCCGCCGCCGTCGGCGCGGGCTGGTTCCTGATGATGCTGCTGGTGGTCCTGGGCGGTGCCCGGCTCACCGTACGGGCCCAACTCCTCATGTCGGGCGTCGAGATCGCCATCCTGGTCGTGTTCATCCTGGCCGCCCTCGCGCACCGCGGCCACGCCACCGCCTTCGACTGGTCCTGGCTCGGCTTCGGCCACTTCGACGGGCCGGCCGGCTTCGCGTCGGGCGCGCTGATCGCCGCTTTCTATTACTGGGGCTGGGACGTCACCAGCAACCTCAGCGAGGAGACCCGCGACAGCCGCCGCACCGCCGGGCTGGCCGCGCTCGTCGGCGTCGGCGTCGTCTTCCTCTTCTTCGAGGCGTTCACGATCTCGGTCAACGTGCTGCTGAGCGCCGGGCAGATCGAGTCCGCCGGTGCCAACGTCCTCGCCGTCCTCGGCCAGGAGATCTGGCCGGGCGTCGGCGGCAAACTGCTGATCGTCGCGGTGCTGCTGTCCACGGTCGCCACCCTGGAGACCACCCTCATCCAGGTCACCCGCTCCCTGTTCGCGATGGGGCGCGACCGCACGATGCCGGCCGCGCTCGGGACCGTGCACCGCCGCTGGAACACCCCTTGGGTGGCGATCGCCGCCGTCGGTCTCGCGGCGCTGCTGATGTTCGGCGCGGCGGCGACCGCCGGTTCGGTGGGGCGCGTCCTCAGCGACGGCGTGGCCGCGATCGGCCTGCAGATCGCGTTCTACTACGGGCTGGCGGGCATCGCCGCCGTCGTCGCGTACAAGTCGGTGCTGCTGACCTCCGTACGGAACTTCCTGCTCGGCGGGGTGTGGCCGCTGTTCGGGGCCGTGTTCATGCTCTGGGCGTTCGTCGAGTCCCTCACCGAACTGTCGAGGACCGCGCTGACGATCGGCATCGGCGGGCTTCTCGTCGGCGTCGTCCCGATGATCGTGTACTGGCGCAAGGGGAGCGCGTACTACCGCCCCGCCCGGCTCGACGCGGTACGCGCCCTGGCCGCGGCGGAGCGTTTCGCGCCCAGCACACCGCGCGCCCGCCGGGCGGACGAGTCGCTCGCCACCGACTTCTGAGGTCACCCGATCACGCCCGAGCGCCGACCCGAAGGAGGGAGACTGATGGCCGTCCGCCGCCGCGCGTCCCGATCGGCCCGCTTCACGCCCGACTTCGACCCGGACTTCGGGGACCGCGCGCTCACCGAGGCCCGGCACGACATCGTCATCGGGCGCTGGCAGGGCGTACGGGATCTCCTGGCCGCCACCGGCGACGACTGGACCCGCCGCACGCACCGGCTGCGGCTCCTCGCGCACGCCGCCGCGGGCAGCTCCGCGGTCGAGGCCTGGCGGGCCGCCGAGCCGGACAGCCCGGACGCGGCGGTGCTGCGGGCGGCGACCGAGGTGGTACGGGTCTTCGACACGGCCATCGCGGCCGGCCGGGGCAACGCCGTGGACCGGGGCAGGCTCGACACGACCGTCGACGCCTGCCTCCGCGCGGCGGACGCCGCGCCCGCCGACCCGATGCCCTGGGTCTCGCTGCTGTCGGTGGCCCGCCTCTACGAGGGCGGGGTGCCGCGCCGCGAACTGCGCCAGTGGTTCGACGAGGTGCGGCGGCGCGACCCGTACAACACCGAGGCGCACGCGCAACTGCTGCGCTACCTGTCGGCGCGGTGGCACGGCACGCACGGGGCGATGTACGACTTCGCGCGGGACGCCGCGGGCGTGGCGCCGCCGGGCTCCCCGCTGCCGATCCTGGTCCAGGTGGCCCGGGTGGAGGAGTACCGCCACATCGTGGACGGAGCGCTCGGCCGGGGCCCGGTGCGCGGCTTCGACCAGCACTGGAAACATGAGCTGGCGGTGACCGAGCTGCGCCGGACGTACGCCCGCTGGATCGGCGGGCGCGAGCCGGGCCGGCCGGTGGCGCCCGAGGAGGTCCCCGACCTCAACCACCTCGCCCACGCGGCCTGCTACGCGGGCCAGGCGGAGATGGCACGGGAGCTGCTCGGCATGCTCGGCCCGCGCGCCTCGTGGGTGCCGTGGTCGTACACGGGGGAGCCGGCCGAGCAGTTCGTACGGTTCCGGGAGGGCTTCGGGGTGGTGTGAGGGGCTCCCCCCGGGCCCCTCACACCACCGGCTCCTCACCGGTCGCCCACCGGCTCGCCGGTAGGACGCCGGATCAGGCACCGGATCGGGCGGTGGACCGCACGGCGGATCAGACGCCGATGTCGCGACCGTCCTCGCGCCACACGGCGACGACGGCCGGGCGGACGATCCTGCCGGGCCCGTCGGGCCAGGCCGACGCGGGCTTCTCGACGGACGCGCCGTCGACCTCGCCCGGGTGCTGGACGGCGACGACGACCCGGCGGTCCTGGATGATCGGGCCGCAGGTCTCGGCACCGTTCGGGACGGTCAGGAACTGCTTGAGCTCACCGCGCCGCTCGCCGTGCGTGGCGACACCGAACAGACCGTCGTGCGAACCGAGCGCGTTGCCGTCGGTGGACAGCCACAGGTTGCCGTACGGGTCGAAGGCGATGTTGTCCGGGCAGGAGATGGGGCTGACCTTGTCCTTCGGGTAGCCCGCGTAGTACGTGGCCGGGTCGTTCGGGTCGCCGGCGACGAGGAAGAGACGCCAGGCGAAGCCGTCGGAGGCCGGGTCGTCCCAGTGCTCGGCGAGCTCCAGGACCTGCCCGTGCTTGTTGAGGTTGCGCGGATTGGCCTCGTCGGCGCCCGGGTTGGTGCCCTTGCCGCGGTTGGAGTTGTTGGTGAGCGCGACGTAGACGCGGCCGGAGCGCGGGGACGGCTCGACGTCCTCGGGGCGGTCCATCTTCGTCGCCCCGACCTTGTCACCGGCGAGGCGGGTGAAGACGTACACCTCGTCGGCGGTCATGCCGGGCACGTGCGACACGTCGCCGGTGGCGAGCGGGATCCAGACGCCGGAGCCGTCGAACTCGCCGTCGTTGGGGAGCTTGCCGCTCCCGTCGACGTCCTGCGGGGAGTCGCCGGTCAGCTTGGCGACGTACAGCGTGCCCTCGTCGAGCAGGGTGAGGTTGTGCTCGCGGGCGGCCCGCGAGTTCCCCTTCTTCATCCGCTTCGACGACACGAACTTGTAGAAGTAGTCGAAACGCTCGTCGTCGCCCATGTAGACGACGGGACGGCCGTCGTCGGTCAGACGGGGCTGCGCGGCCTCGTGCTTGAAGCGGCCGAGCGCGGTGCGCTTGCGGGGCGTGGAGTCGGGGTCGTACGGGTCGAGCTCGACGACCCAGCCCTGGCGGTGCGCCTCGTTGGGCTCCTGGCGCAGGTCGAAGCGCTTGTCGAACCGCTCCCACTTGCGCTCGGAGGCGCCCGTGCCGATGCCGTACCGCTTGTCGGTGGCGCTGGAGCCGTAGGCGAAGTACTGATTGAAGTTCTCCTCGCCGTGCAGCGTCGTGCCCCACGGGGTGGTGCCGCCGGCGCAGTTGTTGAGCGTGCCGAGCACGGTGCGGCCGGCGGGGTCGGCGGAGGTGCGCAGGAGGGGCGAGCCGGCGGCGGGGCCGGTCAGCTCGAACTCGCTGGTGGTGTGGAGGCGGCGGTTGAGCGGGTGGCGGGTGACCGGCGTGAGCTTGCCGGAGCGGTGCTCCTCCTGGACCACGACGACGGACAGACCGTGAGCCGCCCAGGCGATCTCGACCTGCTCGCGGGTCGGGTTCTCGGAGTCGTACCCCTTGAACATGAGCATCTCGTCGGTGTACTCGTGGTTCGCGACGAGCAGTTGACGTCCGCGCTCCCCGCGCAGCGGCAGCAGCGAGAGGAAGTCGTTGTTGTACCCGAACTGGCCGGCCTGCGCCCTGGCGGTCTGCTTGTCGGCGTCGAAGGCCGGGGCGCCGCGGAGGATCGGCTCGCCCCAGCGGATGACCACGTTCTGGGAGTAGCCGGTGGGAACGGTCACCTTGTCGGCGGTGTTGGGCGCGACCGGCGCGAAACGCAGTCCACGAGCGCCGTCGGCACGACCGGGCGCCTGCGGGCGCCCCTGCGGAAGGGCCTCGGCCACGGGGGCGTTGCCGACGGCGACGCCGGTCCCGGCGGCGGTGGCGACGGTCACGACGGCGGCGGCGCGCATCATGGAGCGGCGGGAGAGCGCGCCGGCTATGACGTCGCCGACGTACTCGTTGTCGCTGGTGTTGGGCACCTCGTGGAAGCAGGCGTCACCACAGCGGAACCGGCAGGTGAGGGCGGAACGGCCGCCTCCGTGCGGGTTGGTGCTCAGCAGCGGCAGCAGTTTGCGCACTTCGTCCTCCTCCGGCGCAGCCTGCGCCGACATGGTGTCGGGAATACGTTCGGCGGCGACGTTATGTGTGCCTCTGTGCACGGGGGAGGCGTCAGGGTGAACGATGGGTGAATGCGTGGCGACCGGGGGCGACAGGCGCCGCCGACACCGCGTGTCGGGGCGCCGAAGGCGACTCACCCGGGGCCGCTAACCTTACGTGTCCGCCCTGGCCAGGGATGATCCTCCCAGTACGGACATTCACCGCACCCAACTCATGCGAAAGGCCTCGCCCATGGGCATTCGGAGCTTGCTGCGTAAGGTGTTCGGACGCGACCGTGCGGACCAGCACGACGAAACTCCGGCAACCTCCGTCCCGCCCCAGTCGGCGCCGGAACGCGCGACGCCGCCGCAGGAGCCCCGGTCGGTGACGGTCCCGTCCCCGACCCCGGGTGACGACGCGGCGAAGCGCGCGGCGGACGACTTGGTGGCAGCGGCCTTCGACAACCCGAAGGTCCCGCAGGCCCGCACGTCGAAGAGCCTGGCGGAGGTACCGGCGACGGCGGAGCCCCGAGCGCGGGCCGCGACTCCGGCGCCGGGCGCGGGTGGGGACGCGGCGGAGACGGGATCGAAGGGGTCGACCGGGTCGACGGCGGACGCTGGGGCTGAGGTGCCGGCGGCGGCCGAGGCGGAGAAGACTCCCGCGGAGGACGTGACGGCGGACGTCGAGCCGGAGGCGGACGAGGCGGAGAAGACTCCCGCGGAGGACGTGACGGCGGACGTCGAGCCGGCGGCGGACGAAGCGGGGCAGACTCCCGCGGAGGACGTGAAGGCGGCCGCTGAGGAGACCGCGGAGCCGGAGGCACCGGAGGTGCCGAAGGTGGACGCGCCGGAGGCGGAAGCGACCGTCGGGAGCGAGAAGACCTCGGCCGACGAGGGGCCGGAGGCGGAGGCGCCGAAGGCCGCCGCTGACGACACCGACATCGACACCACGGCGGAGGCGGAGGTCGTGACGGCCGCGACCGCCGAGCCGGAGGCTCCGGAGGCGGACGCCGCCGAGGGCACCGAGGTGGCGCCCCGCGTGGACGAGCCGGAGGACGACGCCTCCACGGCCGCGCCGGACAGCGACGAGGTCACGGCGGAGCCGCAGGAACCTGCCGGGGCCACCGCCACCACGGACGCGCCCGCGCCGGAGGCCGAGCCCGTCGCCGACGAGCCCGAGCTCGAGGCCCCGGCGGAGGCGGAAGCCGCCGCCGAGGAGGAGCCGGACGAGGCCGCGGCGCCCGCCGCCGAAGCCGAGGCACCGGAGGCCGACGTGCAGGCGCCCGAGCCCGAGGCCGCCGCCGAGGAGGAGCCGGACGAGGCCGACACCGCCGACGCTCAGGCGTCCGAGGCGCTGGCCGCCGAGGCCGACGCACCGCAGGCTGACGCACCGCAGGCTGACGCACAGGTCACCGAGCCCGAGGCCGAGTCCGCCAAGGCCAACGCGGAGGCAGCCGAGACCGACGCCACCGAGCCGGAGGCCGAGTCCGCCGACGCTCAGGCGCCCGGCGCCACCCCCACTCCCGCGGACGCCGGGGCCGGTTCCGCCACGCCGCTCGCGAAGGTCAAGGCGGACGCCCCCCAGCTCGCCGACGCGTACAAGGCCGCCGGGGCCGTGCTCAAGAAGCTGGGGCTTCTCGGGGCGCGGGCCGCCGTGTACCTGGTCGTCGACCGGTCCGGGTCGATGCGCGGGTACTTCAAGGACGGCTCCGTCCAGCGCCTCGCCGAGCAGACCGTCGCCCTCGCCGCCCACCTCGACGAGGGCGCCGCCGTCACCGCCGTCTTCTTCTCCACCGACATCGACGGCACCGCCGAACTCCGCCCCCAGGGCATCGAGGGCCGTATCGACGAGATCAACGCGGGCCTCGGCCGCCTGGGCCGTACCAACTACCACCGCGCCGTCGAAGAGGTCCTCGCCCACCACGAGAAGACCGACCCCACCCGGCCCGCGTTCGTCGTCTTCCAGACCGACGGCGCCCCCGAGTCGAAGACCGCCGCGACCGAGGCCCTGGCCCAGGCCGCCGAGCGCCCGATCCACTGGCAGTTCGTGGCCTGGGGCGACGAGGACAACAAGGCCTTCGACTACCTCCGTAAGCTCACCGCCCCCCGTACCGGCACCTTCCTCGCCGGACCGACCCCCGCCGAGACCGCGCACCCCGCCTTCTTCCGCGGGCTGCTCGCCGACTGGCAGAACTGACCCCGAACGGCGGCCCCACCGCCGGAACACCGGGCCTTACAGCCGAAAGGCCGGGCACCCCCCCCCAGCGCCGGGCACCACAGCGCGGAACGCCGGGGCTCCGCCCCCAGCGCCGGACCTCCCAGCGCCGGGCGCCCAGCCCCCGGGCAAGGGCTCTAACGCCGGGCCGCGGCCTGGTCGGCGACCGTGACGGGCAACGTCACGGTCACGACCAGGCCGCCCCCGTCCCCGGCCCCCCGCGCCACCGCCTCCACGCTCCCCCCGTGCGCGGCGGCGATCGAGCGCACGATCGACAGACCGAGCCCCGCCCCCGGGCCCATCCGGTCGCGCCCCTCCCCCCGCCGGAACGGTTCGAAGAGCCCCGGCACATCGCCGGGGGCGACCACCGGCCCGGTGTTGACGACGGTCACCGCGCCGCCGGCCACCGTCACCTCCACGGTGCCGCCGGGCACGTTGTGGGCGACGGCGTTGGCGAGCAGGTTCCGTACCGCCTGGGCGAGCAGCACGCGGTTCCCGCGCACCCCGCCGCCGTCGCCGGTCATCACCACCCCGTACCGCTCGCACTCCTCCGCCACCACCGCGCCCAGGTCCACGTCCTCCCGCTCCTCCAGCCCCCGCTCGCTCCGGGCCAGCGTCAGCAGCCCCTCGATGAGCCGCTCACTGCGCCGGTTGCTGTCGAGGAGGACCTGCTTGACCTCCGAGGAGTCGTCGATGCCGAGCTGGATGGCCGCACGCTGGGTGGCGAGCGGGGTCCGCAGCTCGTGCGAGGCGTTCGCGATGAACCGCCGCTGGCTGTCGAACGCGGTCTCCAGCCGTCCGAGCAGCGCGTCGATCGTGTCGCCGAGCTCCTTCAGCTCGTCATGGGGCCCGCTCGCCGCGATCCTCTCGTGCAGGTTCCGCTCGGACAGCCTCCGTGCCCGGGCCGTCATCTCGTGGACGGGCCGCAGCACCCGCCCCGCCGTCCACCAGCCCACCGCGACCGCGACGAAGGCCATGACGACGAGCGCCAGGCAGGACCACATCAGCATCTGCTCGCCGGCGGCCCGGCTGACGTCGTCGCTCAGCCGGTGGACGGTGACCGTCTCGAACGGCTCCACGACCCGCACGCGCGCCGCGATGGCTTCCGCCTCGCCCTCCGTACCGGCGCGGGAGAGCAGGTTCACGACCCCCAGCAGGCAGCCGCCGAGGACGACGAAGACCGCTCCGTACACGAGCGCGATACGCGTCCGGATCGTGGAGCCCGAACCGATCGGACCGCCGCTCACAGCGCGTACCCCACGCCCTGCACCGTACGGATCAGCGGCGGTTCGCCGAGCTTGCCGCGCAGCTTGCTCATGCAGACCCGTACCGCGCCGGTGAAGGGGTCGGTGTGGGCGTCCCAGGCGCGCTCCAGGAGCTCCTCGGCGGAGACGGTCGCGCCGTCCGCCTCCAGCAGGATCTGCAGCACGGAGAACTCCTTCGGGGAGAGGTCGAGGTCCCGCCCGTCGCGTGTCACGGTCCGCCGGACGCTGTCCATGCACAGCCCGTTCCGTTCGAGGAGCGGCGGTACGGGACGGGCGCTGCGCCGCCGCAGGGCGCGCACCCGGGAGACGAGCTCGGGGAACTCGAAGGGCTTGCCGAGGTAGTCGTCGGCCCCCAGGTCGAGCCCCTCGACGCGGTCCTCCAGGGTGGCGGCGGCGGTCAGCATCAGGATCCGGGTCCTGGCGGCCCCGGCGACGAGGGCCCGCGCCACGTCGTCGCCGTGGACGCGGGGCAGGTCGCGGTCGAGGACGACGACGTCGTAGTCGTGCAGCCCGAGGTAGGCGAGGGCGGCGTCGCCGCTGTAGACGGTGTCGACGGCGAAGCCGGCCCGCCGCAGTCCGGTGGCGACCAGCTCCGCGAGGACCTGCTCGTCCTCGGCGACCAGTACTCGCATGCTCTCTTCCTCGCTGCTGTGCACGATGCTTTCTACGCCGGGAAACGTTTCGCGGACCTCTCCGTCTCCCGGGGCCCTTTATCGATGTGAGTGGATCTTGAACGGGCCGTTAGGATTTCGACCATGGCGGCCACTGGATCCGAGAAGCAGGGGGCGAACGGCGTGAAGTCGTACTACGTCTCGACCCCCATCTACTACGTCAACGACGCTCCTCACCTGGGCCACGCCTACACGACCGTCGCAGGCGACGTGCTCACGCGCTGGCACCGTCAGCGCGGCGAGAAGGTGTGGTACCTCACCGGCACGGACGAGCACGGTCAGAAGATCATGCGCACGGCCGAGGCGAACAACGTCACGCCCCAGGCCTGGTGCGACAAGCTCGTGGAGGAGGCGTGGAAGCCCCTCTGGGAGCACCTGAACATCGCGAACGACGACTTCATCCGGACGACGGAGAAGCGCCACACGGACCGCGTCCAGGAGTTCGTGCAGGACCTGTACGACAAGGGCGAGATCTACAAGGGCGGGTACGAAGGCCCGTACTGCGTGGGCTGCGAGGAGTACAAGCTCCCGGGCGATCTCATCGAGGCGGAGGACGGCACGAAGCTGTGCCCCGTCCACAAGAAGCCGGTGGAGATCCTCAAGGAGGAGAACTACTTCTTCAAGCTGAGCGCGTACGGCCCGAAACTGATCGAGTTCTACGAGGCGAACCCGGGCTTCATCCAGCCGGAGTCGGCCCGCAACGAGGTCGTGAACTTCGTCAGGCAGGGCCTTGAGGACCTGTCGATCTCGCGCTCGACCTTCGACTGGGGCGTTCCGGTCCCGTGGGACGACAAGCACGTCATCTACGTGTGGATCGACGCGCTCCTGAACTACGCCACGGCGGTCGGCTACGGCTCCGACCAGGCGAAGTTCGACGAGACGTTCCCGGCGAACGTGCACCTCATCGGCAAGGACATCCTGCGCTTCCACGCGATCATCTGGCCGGCGATGCTGATGGCGCAGGGCCTGCCGGTGCCGGGCAGGGTCGCGGCCAACGGCTGGCTGATGGTGGGCGGCGAGAAGATGTCGAAGTCGAACCTGACCGGCATCAAGCCGCAGGACCTGACCTCGCACTTCGGTGTGGACGCGTACCGCTGGTACTTCCTGCGGGCGATCGCGTTCGGCCAGGACGGCTCGTTCTCGTGGGAGGACTTCACCGCCCGCTACACCTCCGAGCTCGCCAACGACTACGGCAACCTCGCCTCGCGCGTGGCGGCCATGGTCGGCAAGTACTTCGACGGCGCGCTGCCGGCGGCGACGGCCGAGGGCGACGCGGAGACGGCGATCCACGAGAACCTGGCGAAGGCGGTCGAGGAGGCCGACCGGAAGATCGGCGAGGAGCTGGACTTCCAGGGCGGCATCCTGGCGATCTTCGACTTCGTGAAGCAGGTCAACGGCTACATCACGGAGCAGGAGCCGTGGAAGGTCGCGAAGGACGACAGCCCGGAGGGCCGCGCCCGCCTGGCGACGATCCTGTACACGGCCGCCGAGTCCCTGCGCGCGGTCGCGGTCCTGCTGAACCCGATCATGCCGGAGACCTCCGAGCGCCTCTGGGACTCCCTGGGCGCCGAAGCCTCCCTGGGCGCCCTCCCCACCCAGCCGGTCCAGTCGGCCGCCGAGTGGGGCCAACTCCCGGCGGGCGCGACGGTGACGAAGGGCGCGGTGCTCTTCCCGCGCCTGGAGGAGCCGAAGAAGGACTGAGTCCCACACGCACGCACCGGCCGTGGCCGCCGCTCCCGCAGGGGACCGGCGGCCACGGCCGTTTTTCAGCCAACGCGATTGCAATCGGGAA
The DNA here is from genome assembly GCF_044764755.1 of Streptomyces sp. NPDC093600. Classification (NCBI taxonomy): domain Bacteria; kingdom Bacillati; phylum Actinomycetota; class Actinomycetes; order Kitasatosporales; family Streptomycetaceae; genus Streptomyces; species Streptomyces sp. NPDC093600. The sequence goes on along the minus strand of NZ_JBIWIU010000007.1, from coordinate 356,255 downwards.
CGACAGCGTGTGATGATCGCACCCGTGTGCGTGACCGGGGGGGTGGGTGCATGCGACTGTCCGATCTGGCCGAGCTGACGGATCCGGTTCCGGGGCCGGTTCCGGGTCCGGTTCCGGGTCCGGTTCCACGTCTGGGGCCGGGCCAGGATGCGGAGAACCGGGCGACAGCGGCACGGCGCGAGTTCGCGGTGCTGCTGGGCGAGTTCCGGCGTACGGCGGTGCTGGTGCCGGTCGATCCGTACGGGAGTCTGTGGTCGGCCGAGCAGGGCGGGGTGCGTTGGATCTGCGCGTTCTCGGACGAAGCGGCGCTGGCGCGATTCGCGCGAGCACAGGGTGAGGCCGGCCGCGCGTGGGAGTACCGCACGGTGCTCGGCGCCCGGCTCCTCGACGTACTGGTGCCGAAGCTGGGCGTGCCGGCGGGGGTGGCGCTGGACGCGGGCAGCGCGGACGGAGCGCTGTTCCCCCCGGTGAGGGGTGTCGTGCCGGACGGAGCGGCCGTCGATCTCGGGGGTGGCGAATGAGCGGAAACGATCCGGACCTGGCGGCGCCGGAGGGCGCCCTCGAACTGATCGCACAGGGAATCGACAAGGCGCACGGAGAGCTGAAGGACCTCACGGTCGGCCAGGCGGCGATCACCGGGCGCGGCTTCTCGGAGCTGGCGCTGTCCGGGGTGCAGCTCGGCCATCAGGGGCTCGCGGAGCAGTTCGAGACGTTCTGCAGCCGCTGGGGCTGGGGAGTACGGGACCTGATGCGGCGGGCGAACCAGCTCACGGCCGGCCTCGGAGTGTCCGCGGGCGCGTTCCACGAACAGGAGCGGTACGTCAAGGACACGTTCAAGATCGTGGTGAACGCGGGCAACGGGAATCCGCATCTGTCCGAGGACGAGGTCACGCGCAAGAGCTGGGACGAGATCAACCGGCAGTCCGTCTACGACGGCGCCGACTGGAGCGGCGACTCCTTCGTCCGCGCACACGAGGACGTCGAGCGGATCGGGCGGGACACGGCGCGCGACATCACGCCGAACCGGGGGGATCGCTGAACATGCCGGAGTGGGGGGAACTGTTCGGCACCGGGATCGACAAGGCCACCGACGTGGTCGGTGCAGGCTTGGACATGGTCGGTGCCGAGGGTGCGGCGGACAAGGTCGAGGACTGGGGGGACCGCGCCGCGTCCTCGCTCGGCGCGGCCGTGGGCGAGGCGCGGCTCGGGCAGACCGAGGAGCCGAACGAGCTGATTCACGGCAACCCGGGTGACATCACCGCCACGGTGAAGAACCTCCGGGACTTCCGGTCGGCGTTCGACAGCATCGGCAGAGGCTTGAAGGCGCTGGACTCCGGCCATTGGAAGGGCGAGGCGGCGAACGCCTTCCGGGAGAAGTTCCAGGCCCTGCCGACGGACTGGCTGCGTGCGGCGGACGCCTTCGAGGCCGCCGCCACCGCCCTGGAGGCGTACGGTACGACCGTCGCCTGGGCCCAGGGCAAGGCCGGGGAGGCGATCGCCCTGCACAAGCAGGGAAACGATTCCTCCGAGGCGGCGCGGGCGGCGTACGAGAAGGAGGTCGCCGCCTACAAGGCGTCCCTGGGCGGCGCCGCACCGCTGCCCTGCCCGGCTCAGGGGAAGGACCCGGGCGACGCCCGGCGCGCCCGCGCCCAGGAGATTCTCACCGACGCCCGGCGCCAGCGGGACGAGGCCGCCGACACGGCGAAGAAGGCGGTCGCCGCCGCCCTGGCGCACGCCCCGGCCGAGCCATCGGCCGCCGACCGGCTCCGGATGGACTTCACCGATCACGTCACCGGCCAGGGCGCCGAGATGCTGCATCTCGCCGGGGGCGCCGTCAAGGGTGTCGTCGGCATCGTCACCTACACCCGCGCGGTCAACCCGCTGGACCCGTACAACGTCACCCACCCCGCCGAGTTCTACAAGAATGCCGCTCTGAACCTGGCCGGTCTTGCCTCCACGGCCGCCCACCCCGACCGAGCTCTGAAGGGCGCCTGGGAGTCACTGAAGAGCGACCCGAGCGAGTCCCTGGGCCGCCTGATACCCGAGGCGATCGGCACGAAGGGCGCCGGCGGTGGCCTGAAGACACTCATCCGGACAAAGGACCTGGCCAACGGCCCGCAGGGCAAGGGCCGGCAGGAACACAGCGGGAACCCGAACGACAAGAGCCGCTGCACGGGTGAGAAGACCTGCGCACAGGATCCGGTCGACATGGCGACCGGCCGGATGGTCCTGCCCCAGACGGACCTCACGCTGCCGGGCATCCTGCCGCTGCCGTTCACCCGGGCCTTCGAGTCCTCCTACCGCGCGGGCCGCTGGTTCGGTCCCACCTGGGCGAGCACGGTCGACCAGCGCCTGGAGATCGACGCGGAGGGCGTCGTCCTCCTCTGCGAGGACGGCAGCCTGCTGGCGTACCCGCACCCGGCGCCCGGTGTCCCGGTGCTGCCGACGCACGGAAGCAGGCGCTGGACACTGGACCGCGACGTGGACGGGGGCGCGTACACGGTGACGGACCCGGAGACGGGCCTCGTACGCCACTTCACCACCACGCACGGCTGCGACCTGGCCGTCCTCACCCAGATCGACGACCGCAACGGCAACTCGATCACCTTCGAGTACGCCGAGGACGGCGCGCCGACCTCGATCGTCCACCACGGCGGCTACCACCTGCGCCTGACGACCGACGGAGCCCGGGTAACAGCCTTGCACCTGGGCGACCAGGAGATCCTCCGCTACGGCTACACCGACGGCCACCTGACCTCCGTCACCAACTCCTCCGGCAGGCCGCTGCGGTTCGGCTACGACGAGCACGGTCGGATCACCTCCTGGACCGACACCAACGGCAGCCACTTCGACTACGTCTACGACGACCGCCACCGCTGTGTCTCCCAGGGGGGCGCGAACGGCCATCTCGCCACCCGTTTCACCTGGGCCGACGGACTCTCCGCCTTCACCGACGCCCTCGGCCGCACCACCACGTACGAGGTCGACGACCGGGCGCGGATCACTGCCGAGACGGACCCGAACGGCGCGGTCACCCGGTATGAGCACGACCGCCGGGGCCTCCTGCTGTCCCGCACGGACCCGCTGGGCCACAGGACCGAGTGGGCGTACGACGAGAACGGCCGCCCCACCGCTCTGATCCGCCCGGACGGGCGCCGCTCGACAGCGGAACTCGACGCCCTGGGCCTCCCGGTGAGGGTGACGCGCCCGGACGGGACGACGGTCCGCCAGACCTACGACGAGCGCGGCAACCGGACGTCGGTGACGGATGCCTCGGGCGCGCGGACGGAGTTCGCGTACGACGAGGCAGGCAGGCTCACGGCCGTCACGGATCCGCTCGGGGCGATCACCCGGATCCGCACCGACCGGGCCGGCCTGCCCACCGAGATCACTGACCCGCTGGGCGCGACGACCCGCTTCGAGCGGGACGGCTTCGGCCGCACGGTGCGGATCACCGACCCGCTCGGCGCGGTGACGCTGCTGGAGTGGACGGTGGAGGGCCGCATCGCCCGCCGCACCGCGCCGGACGGCACGGTCGAGTCCTGGACGTACGACGGCGAGGGCAACTGCCTCACCCATACCGACGCCATGGGCGGCACGACCCTTTTCGAGTACACGGACTTCGACCTGCTGACGTCCCGCATGGGCCCGGACGGCGTGCGGTACGAGTTCGCGCACGACAAGGACCTGCGCCTGACCCGGGTGACCAACCCCCAAGGCCTGACATGGACCTACACGTACGACCCGGCCGGACGGCTCGCCTCCGAGACGGACTTCGACGGCCGGACGCTGACGTACGCGTACGACGCGGCGGGCCGCCTGACATCCCGCACGAACGGAGCCGGACAGCGGATCGACTTCACGCACAACGCGCTCGGCCAGGTGGTCCGCAAGGACGCGGCGGGTGCGGTGACCACGTACGAGTACGACGTCTTCGACGAACTGGCGGCGGCGACATCCCCGGACGCGTCCTTGGTACGGCTCCGGGACCGCTTCGGCCGCCTCGTGTCCGAGACGGTGAACGGGCGTACGGTCTCCTTCACGCACGACGCGGTGGGCCGGCGCACGGGCAGGACGACGCCCGGCGGCGTGGCGAGCACATGGTCGTACGACGCGGCGGGCCGCAGGCGGGAGTTGACGACGTCGGGCCGCACGCTCGCCTTCGCCTACGACGCGGCGGGCCGCGAAACGGCGCGCACGGTCGGCGACTTCGCCTCCCTCTCCTCCTCCTTCGACGTGCAAGGTCGCCTCACGTCCCAGGAAATCACCGGCGCCCGTGGCCACCGTCTCCAGCGCCGTGCCTACGCCTACCGTCCTGACGGCAACCTCCTCTCCCTCACCGACGATCTCTCCGGCGGCCGCCGCTTCGACCTGGACGCGTCGGGCCGCGTCACCGCCGTCCACGCTGACCGCTGGAGCGAGCGGTACGCATACGACGAGGCGGGCAACCAGACGGAGGCGGCCTGGCCGTCCACCCATCCCGGCCACGAGTCGACCGGCCCCCGCGCGTACACGGGCACCCGCATCACCCGCGCGGGCGCCGTCCGCTACGAACACGACGCCCAGGGCCGGATCGTCCTACGCCAGAAGACCCGCCTGTCCCGGAAGCCGGACACCTGGCGCTACACCTGGGACGCGGAGGACCGCCTCACGTCGGTGACGACGCCGGACGGCACGGTGTGGAGGTATGCGTACGACCCCCTGGGCCGCCGCGTCTCCAAACGGTCCCCGTCGGAACAGGTGCACTTCACCTGGGACGGCACCACCCTCTGCGAACAGACCACGGATTCCGTCACCCTCACCTGGGACCATGCGGGCCTGCGCCCCCTGACCCAGACGGAACGCCGCTCGGACTCCCCCGACGACCGCTTCTTCGCCATCGTCACGGACCTGATCGGCACCCCGACCGAACTCATCGACGAGTCAGGCACCTTGGCGTGGCGCTCCCGCACCACCCTCTGGGGCACGACGACATGGACCCGCGACGCCACGGCGTACACCCCCCTCCGCTTCCCGGGCCAGTACTTCGACCCGGAATCCGGCCTCCACTACAACCACTTCCGCTACTACGACCCCGAACCGGCCCGCTACCTCACCCCGGACCCGCTGGGCCTGGCCCCGGCCCCGAACCCGGCGACGTACGTCCACAACCCGCACACGTGGAGCGACCCGCTGGGGCTGTCCCCCTGCCCGGACGATCGCGGTCCCTTCGACTTCCGTGGCCCAAACCTGGAACATCCGCCGAGTGCGGTTCTCACGGAGGCCATGCGAGCTGCTCCGAAGGGATCCGAGATCGACTGTTCAGACATCAGCTCGTTCATCTCTCATCGAGCAGATGGCGAGGGGAGGATAGTGCACTACACAACATATTCAGGAAACGACATCAGGATCCCTGAGCGCGGAGGGGAGATACTCGAGGACTACATGTTCCATGAGGTGTACACCGATGGTCGCTACGTCTACGACCCCACGTTGAGCGACCGGCCAATACCACGTGGTGACTACGAGCGCGCGATACGTCTTTCAAATGAAGGAGAGAAAATCGTGAGGACCGCAGGAGAATACAAGGCGCCCTCTCCCTGGGGGCGGCGGTGAACGAAGAGGGAGATGAGGCCCTTCCGAACAGGAGTAAACGGGCCAGGCAGGTCCTGGAACGCTTCGGACAGATCGTCTGGTTCAGGTCACCGACCGAGAGACATCCCTTCCAAGGGAATCTTCAGGTCGCCTTCCTGGGATGGCGCTTCGCACATCCACACGACGAACTGAAGGCCGTTTTCGAAGCAGCCGCGCGTTCAGCGCCTCAGAAAACAGAGTGGACATTCAGGTCGGGCAAGAACTGGATGATCCTCCCGGTTCGCCTCATCGAGGAGTCCGGTCCGGGCACACAGGATTTCAACGAGGCTATGGTGTCGATTTCCAAAAACGATCAAGGGTTCTGTGCCGACACAGCAGCGGACCTCGAAAGCATCCTCGGAGCCTTGGCAAGGGCTGCGGACAGCCCTCTCGAAAGAGCTGCCGAGGAGGAGGATTAAGCAATGCACAGCACGGTTCTCGTCGGCGGAGCCGGCAAGCCCTCGTATCAGTGCACCCAGTTCTTCAGCGGCTCCGTGTCCAGTTCCATGCCCACCGGCTCCGGCAGCGTGACCGTCTTCCCGAACGGCACCGTCGCCACCATTTCGTACCGCTCCCCGTCCGGCTGCGAGTGGACCTTGACCTCGCCGGTGGTCCTGTCGATCAGGAGGTAGACGGGGATGCCGGTCTCGGCGTAGGCGCGGGGTTTCTCGACGCGGTCACGGCGGCCGGTGTCGGAGTCGCCGGAGGTCACCTCGACGACCATGAGGACACCGTCGGCGTCGGCCCACTCGCCCTGGCCGACGAACGCGTCCAACGGTACGAGGCAACCGTCGGGACGGGCGTTGCCCTTCCTGTACTTCTCGATCCGCAGCCCTTGGTCGGGATAGAGCCACCAGCCGGCATTGGTCTGGATGCACAGTCGCGTGAGCCAGGCGATGATCCGCCCGTGGTCGCCGTCCGGCAAGGCCTTCTCGCCGATCTTGCCGTCGATGAACTCGAGACGCAGAGATTCGTCCACGCGTTCGCCGAGGCGGGCGAGTTCCTCGAACCCTTCCTGAGTCAGGACGCTCACGGCAGACTCCTCCCAGATCGGTGGTGCCTTCCACGGTACGTGGTTCCCGGCCCGCGCGGCCGGGTTCGTCGCTGTCGCCATGGCGGCACCCTGGCATATGCCAAGGGCCCGGAATCCGCGGATTCCGGGCCCTTCACTCCTGGGGGTTACTTCTCCGTGGACTTCTCCACCGGCTTGCGCAGCTGGAGGTTCAGCTCCCGCAGGCGCGCCTCGTCCAGCTCCGTCGGGGCGCCCATCAGCAGGTCCTGGGCGTTGCCGTTGAGCGGGAAGGCGATCGTCTCGCGGATGTTCGGCTCGTCCGCGAGGAGCATCACGATGCGGTCGACGCCCGGGGCGATGCCGCCGTGCGGCGGGGCGCCGTACTCGAAGGCGCGGAGCATGCCCGCGAACTCGTGCTCGACCGTCTCGCGCGAGTAACCCGCGATCTCGAACGCCTTGAACATGATCTCGGGCTCGTGGTTCCGGATCGCGCCCGAGGAGAGCTCGACGCCGTTGCAGACGATGTCGTACTGCCAGCCCAGGATGTCCAGCGGGTCCTGGGTCTCCAGGGCCTCCAGGCCGCCCTGCGGCATCGAGAACGGGTTGTGCGAGAAGTCGATCTTGCCGGTCTCCTCGTCCCGCTCGTACATCGGGAAGTCGACGATCCAGCAGAAGCGGAAGACGCCCTCCTCGAAGTGCCCGGCGCGCTTCGCCGCCTCGACGCGGACCGCGCCCATGATCTTCGAGACCTCGTCGAACTCGCCCGCGCCGAAGAAGACCGCGTGGCCGGGCTGCAGGCCGAGGCGCTCGGTGAGGACCTTGACGTTCTCCTCGGTGAGGAACTTGGCGATCGGGCCCGTCAGCGTCGAGTTCTCGCCGACGCGCACCCACGCCAGGCCCTTCGCGCCCTGCTCGACCGCGTAGTCGCCCAGGCCGTCGAAGAACTTGCGCGGCTGGTCGCCCGTGTCCGGCACCGCGAGCGCGCGCACGTGCTTGCCGGCGAAGGCCTTGAACTCGGAGTTCTCGAAGACGTCGGAGATGTCGACGAGCTCCAGCTTGGCCCGCAGGTCCGGCTTGTCGGAGCCGTACTTCAGCATCGCCTCGCGGAACGGGATCCGCGGGAACGGCGACGTGACGTGGCGGCCGCCGCCGAACTCCTCGAAGATCTCCGTCATGAGCTTCTCGATCGGCTGGAAGACGTCCTCCTGCTCGACGAAGCTCATCTCGACGTCGAGCTGGTAGAACTCGCCCGGCGAGCGGTCGGCGCGCGCGTCCTCGTCGCGGAAGCAGGGCGCGATCTGGAAGTAGCGGTCGAAGCCGGAGATCATCAGCAGCTGCTTGAACTGCTGCGGCGCCTGCGGCAGGGCATAGAACTTGCCCGGGTTGAGACGGGACGGGACGACGAAGTCGCGGGCGCCCTCGGGGGAGGTCGCGGCCAGGATCGGCGTCGCCATCTCGTTGAAGCCGAGGGCCACCATCTTGGAGCGGATGGCGGCGATGACGGCCGAGCGCAGCATGATGTTGCGGTGCATGCGCTCACGGCGCAGGTCGAGGAAGCGGTACTCCAGGCGCCGCTCCTCGTTCACGCCGTCGTCGGCGTTGACGGTGAACGGGATCTGCTTGGACGCGCCCAGGACCTCGACCTCGGAGACCTCGATCTCGATCTCGCCGGTCGCCAGCTCCGGGTTGACGTTCTCGGCACCACGCGAGACGACCTTGCCGTCCACGCGGATGACGGTCTCCTTCGTCAGCTTGTCCAGGGCCTCGGCGGCCGGGGTGCCGGGCCGGGCGACAAGCTGCGTGATGCCGTAGTGGTCGCGCAGATCGATGAAGAGGATGCCGCCCAGGTCGCGCCGATTGTGCAGCCAGCCGCTCAGCCGGACGTCGGTGCCGACGTCAGAGGCGCGGAGCTCGCCGCAGGTGTGGGACCTGTACCGATGCATCGTCGTTCATCCAGTCTTCGGAATCGGTGGGGAGCCTGGAATCATCCAGGCCCGTCAAGGGTACCGGGCCACCCAAGATCCCTTTTCGAATACTCTCGGTGGCGACCTGGAGTCCGATATTCATAAAGTAGGTCAATGCGCACCGAGGACGTCCTGGCCGCGATCGCGACCGGTCTGTGGCGCTGGGACAACGCGTCCGGGATCGTCACGCTCGACGCCGAGGCGGCCCGGCTGCTCGGGCTGCCCGCCGAACCCGCCCGGCTCACCGAGGCGGCCGTGCGCTCGCGCTTCCATCCCGTCGACTGGAACGAGATCGACGGGGTGGTCAACCTCGCCGTCGCGGAGGGAACCCTCGCCGAGGCCCGGCTGCGGATCATGGACGAGCACGGCCGGGTGATCCGTACCGTACGGAGCCGGTCCAAACCGCTCATCGAGGGCGACGACTACCAGCTCGTCGGCACTCTCCAGGAGGTCGCCGAGCCCCAGCCCGGCACGGCGGCCCGCACCCCCGTCACCGGAGACTGGCGCCGCTCGCGCGAGGCGTTCCTGCTCGACGCCGGCCGGGCGCTCGCCGAGGCGCGCTCGACCGCCGAGGTCCTGCGCGTCGCCGCCTCCCTCTCCATGCCCGGCTTCTCCCCGGACGGGCTGGCCGTCTTCGGCGTGGCGGGCGACCGGCTGACGATCATCGGCCACCACGGGCACAACGCCGGCGACGAGGGCCCCTTCAGCTCGATGTCGCTGGGCACCGACTATCCGGCGGCCGAGGTCGCCAGGACCGGCCGGGCGATCTATCTGCCGACGCCGGAGGAGTACCAGCGGCGCTTCCCGGTCACCTGGCCGCTGGCCCGGCAGTTCGGCAGACAGTCCTGGGCCTACCTCCCGCTCATCGTGGCCGGCCGCACCATGGGCGCCTGGATGGCCGCGTTCAAGCACCCGGTCGCCTTCACCCCCGACGAGCGCTCCGTCCTCACCACCGTCGCCCGCATGCTCGCGCAGGCGCTCGCCCGGGCCGGCGTCGCCGAGTCCGAGCGGGAGCTGTCGCTCGGCCTCCAGCGCACGATGATGCCGGTCCTCGGCCCCGGCATCCCCGGCCTCCACGTCGCCGCCCGGTACGTCCCCACCGGCGGCGGGCTCCAGGTCGGCGGCGACTGGTACGACATGATCCCGCTCCCGGGCGGCACCTCCCGCGCCGGCGGCCACGGCGGAGGGCGGATCGCCCTGGTCATCGGCGACGTCCAGGGCCATGACGTCCGGGCCGCCGGGCTGATGGGGCAGCTGCGGATCGCCCTGCGCGCGTACGCCTCCGAGGGCCACAGGCCCGACGCGGTGCTCTCGCGCGCCTCCCGCTTCCTGTACGGGATCACCCACGGCGACGGGGGCGGGCACGGGGCCGCCGAGGAGAGTGGCGGCCCGCGCTTCGCGACCTGCCTCTACCTGGAGATCGACCCGGTCTCCGGTGTCGTGGACATCGCCCGGGCCGGCCACCCGGACCCGGCGGTCCGGCTGACCGACGGAACGGTTCTGCTGCGACCGACCGCCGGCGGGCTCCCCCTGGGCATCGACCCGGACACCGACTATCCGACGACCCGGTTCACCCTGGAGCCCGGCGAGACCCTGATGATGTGCACCGACGGGCTTTTGGAGACCGGCGGCCACGACCTCGACAGCGGCTGGGAACGCGTCCGTACGCTCCTCGAAGAGCACGACGGCGACTCCCTGGAGGGCCTCGCCGACCGGCTCGTCGAAGCCGTCCACGGCCCCGGCTCCCACCACACCACCGGGCCGCTCGCCGACCGCCGCGAGGACGACATCGCCCTGCTGCTCCTCTCCCGCCAGGGCAGCGCCGTGCGCCGGGCCCCGCGCCGCACGATGATGACCGTCGCCCAGGCAGAGCCGGAGCGCATCGCCACCGCGCGCCAGTATCTGCGCCAGCTGCTGCACGACTGGACCGACGAGGACCAGGTCGACTCGGCGGTCCTCATGGTCTCGGAGATGGTCACCAACGTGCTCATCCACACGGACGGCGACGCGCTGCTGGTCGCCGAGGTGACCTGCGACGACGAGGCGCGCCGCCTGCGGGTGGAGGTCGCCGACACCAGCGACGAGCTGCCGCACAGGCGCCAGCCGGGCGAGATGGCCTCGTCGGGGCGCGGCCTGGTCCTGATGGAGATGCTGGCGCACGCGTGGGGCGTGGACCCGCGGGGCGAGGGCAAGTCGATCTGGTTCGAACTGAACGAGCCGCCGTCGGGGAAGGGGTGCTGCGAGTAGCGGGGGCGTGAAGGGGGCGTACGTACGGTCGTGAGTGCGGGGCGCTTCGGGCGTCGGGCGCTTCGGGCATCGGGGCGCTTCGGGCATCGGGCGCTTCGGGCATTGGGGCGCTTCGGGCATCGGGCGCGCGCCGTGCGTCGGACCGGAGGAGACTGGAGCCGTACGGCCGCCGGGGGGACCACGGAGCAAGCTATGGACACCCACAAGGTCGGCAGCGACACCACCGTCCTGGCCGACAGCCTCGAAGCGCCGGGGGTCGGTCACATCCCCGTCAACGCCTTCGTTCTGACCGCCAAGGAGCCGGTCGTCGTCGACACCGGACTCTCCGTCTCCGACCGTGACTTCGTCACCGCCGTCGCCGGAGTCGTCGACCCCGCCGACATCCTCTGGATCTGGCTCACCCACCCCGACCGCGACCACACGGGCGGCATCTTCGATCTGCTCGTCGCCGCTCCCCGGGCGCGGGTGGTGACCACCTTCATCGGCGCGGGGATCATGACCACCGAACGCCCGCTGCCCATGGACCGCGTCTACTTCCTCAACCCCGGCCAGTCCCTGGACGTCGGCGACCGTTCCCTGCACGCCTTCAGGCCGCCGCTCTTCGACAATCCGGCCACCGTCGGCTTCTACGACGACAGGACCCGGATCTGCTTCAGCTCCGACTGCTTCGGCGGGCCGATGCCGACCGCCGAGCTCGCGGAGAGCGGGCACGCGAGCGATCTGAAGCCTGACGAACTGCGGGCCGCCCAGCTGCTGTGGGCGACGCTGGACAGCCCGTGGGTGCATGTCGTGGACGCGGCGAAGTACCGGGCGACGATCGATCCGATCCGCGCGATGAACCCGGAGATCCTGCTCAGCACGCATCTGCCGCCCGCCGTGCGGATGACGGACAGGATGACCGAGACGATCGCGATGGCGCCGGACTCGGACCCGTTCGTGGGCCCGGACCAGGCGGCGCTCGAACAGATGCTGGCCAGCTTCGAGCCGGGCGGCATCCCCACGGCGACGTGACCCGCTGAAGCGACCGATCCACCGGGCCGTCGGCCCCCTCGGATCTACCCGGCCTGCTCCCCGTACCGGCTGCGCAGCTCGCCGATCACCCCGAACGCGGCGGCGGTCAGCGGTACGGCGAGCAGCATGCCCAGAATTCCGGCGACCGACGCCCCGGCCGTGATCGTCAGCATGACCACGGCCGGGTGCATCTGGACGGTCCGGCTCTGGATCACGGGCTGGAGGATGTGGCCTTCCAGGACCTGTACGGCCAGGACGACGCCGAGCGCCCACAGCGCGATGACGAAACCCCGGTCGGCGAGGGCCACGAGGATGGCGACGGCGCCGGAGATGAAGGCGCCGAGGTACGGGATGTAGGCGCCGACGAAGACGAGCGCGCCGAGGCCGACGGCGCCGGGCACCCGCAGGATCAGCAGCCCGATGGTGATGAGGAGGGCGTCGATCAGGGCGATGAAGGTGGTGCCGCGCATGAACCCCTCGACCGCCTCGAACGCGCGGCGGCCGATCGCCTCGACCGTGTCGCCGGTGGCGCGCGGGGCGAGGGACCGCAGGGTGCCCACGGCCTTGTCGGAGTCGCGGAGGAAGAAGAAGACGAGGAACAGGGCGAGGACGGCGACGGCGATCATCTGGCCGACGACGCTGAGGCCGCTGATCACCCCGGAGGCGGCGGTGCCGCCGAACTTCTGCAGGAGCTCCTTGGAGTTCGCGGCGAGGTCGTCGAGGGAGGTCCCGGCGGCGCCGAGGTGCTCGGCGAGGTCCGTGGCGGCCCGGCGCAGGGAGGTGATGATCTGGTCGCCGGTCTCGATGAGCGCGCTGACGACGATGTAGGTGGCGCCGCCGACGACGGCGACCACGGCGACACAGGTGATCGCGGCGGCGAGCGACCGCTGCACCTTCATGCGCAGCAGCCGCCGGTGGAGCGGGCCGAGGAGGGCCGTCCCGAGGAGGGCGAGCAGGACGGGCGTCACGGCCGTCTTGAACACGACGCACAGCCATACGCCGACGGCGGCGACGCCGGTCACCAGCAGCGCGACGACGCACCAGGCGGCGACCCGTCGCGCGGCGTCGGGAAGGAGAGGTCGCGGTCCCGGCGCCGGCTGCGGCTTCTGCGTCTGCACGAGCCCCAGCCGACCACGGCCTCCGCGTGCCGTCCTGCGGTACGGGTCCGCACGGGTGACGCCTCGTCACACGGAGGCGCCGGGCGAGGCGGACCCTCACCCGGCGCTGTACCGGGCTTCGTACGGAAGGCGGGCGCGTACACGTACGCGTACCGCAGACGACCGCGTACCGGAGACGACCGTGCACCGGAGGCGGGCGTCTACGGGATGCGACCGCGTACCGGAGGCGACCGTCCTACTCGCCCATGCCGTGGACCGCCGGGATCCTGCCGAGCCGGCCCGCCTGGAAGTCCTCGAAGGCCTGGCGCAGCTCCGCCTGGCTGTTCATGACGAACGGACCGTAGTGCGCCATCGGTTCGCGGATCGGCCGGCCGCCGAGGACGACGACCTCCAGGTCCGGCGTGTGGCCGTCCTGCCTGTCGTCCGCGCGGACGGTGAGCGCGCCGCCCTTGCCGAAGACCGCGGTCTGGCCCATGTGAACCGGCCGCCGCTCCGTACCGACGGACCCGCGCCCGGCCAGTACGTACACGAGTCCGTTGAAGTCCTCCCGCCAGGGCAGGGTCATCTCCGCGCCGGGCCGGATCGTCGCGTGGATCATCGTGATCGGGGTGTGCGTGATGCCCGGGCCGGCGTGGCCGTCGAGCTCGCCGGCGATGACGCGGAGCAGCGCGCCGCCGTCGGGCGAGGCCAGCAGCTGCACCTGGCCGCCGCGGATGTCCTGGTAGCGGGGGGCCATCATCTTGTCGCTCGCGGGCAGGTTCACCCAGAGCTGGAGCCCGTGGAAGAGTCCGCCGCTGACGACGAGGGACTCCGGCGGGGCCTCGATGTGGAGGAGCCCGGAGCCGGCGGTCATCCACTGGGTGTCACCGTTGGTGATGGTGCCGCCACCGCCGTTGGAGTCCTGGTGGTCGAAGATCCCGTCGATGATGTACGTGACGGTCTCGAAGCCGCGGTGGGGGTGCCAGGGCGTTCCCTTGGGCTCGCCGGGGGCGTACTCCACCTCTCCCATCTGGTCCATCATGATGAACGGGTCGAGGTACTGGTAGTTGATCCCGGCGAACGCGCGGCGCACCGGGAAACCCTCGCCCTCGAAGCCCGAGGGAGCCGTGGTCACGGCGAGCACGGGGCGGGGGGTGGCGTCGGCCGGGGCGGCGACGCGCGGCAGGGTGAGCGGGTTCTCGACAGTCACGGCGGGCATGGCGGGACCTCCTTGTGCGACCACTTTAGTTGAATACTGAACTTCCCGCCACCCGGAACGCGGAACGCCCGGGAGGAATTCCCCCCGGGCGCTCTCCCGCCTGCCGGCGTCGGTCAGCCGTACATCCGCCGCATCGCGAAGTCGACCATCTGCTCCACGGCCTTCGCGTCGAAGACCATGCGGTGGTCACCCTCCATGTCGAGGACGAAGCCGTAGCCCGTCGGCAGCAGGTCGATCACCTCGGCGCCGGTGATCACGAAGTACTTCGACTCCTTGCCCGCGTACCGCCGCAGCTCCTTCAGCGAGGTGAACATCGGGATGACCGGCTGCTGGGTGTTGTGCAGAGCGAGGAAGCCGGGATTGTCGCCCCGGGGGCAGTAGACCTTCGAGGTCGCGAAGATCTGCTGGAAGTCCTCGGCCGCCAGCGACCCGGTCGTGAAGGCCCGTACGGCGTCGGCGAGCGAGGGCGGCGACGGCTCGGGGTACAGCGGCGCCTGCTGCCCGTACCCGCCCCCCTGCATCCCGCCGGGCATGCCCTGCATCGGCTGCTGCTGCGGCGGGGCGTACTGCTGCTGGGCGGCACTACCGTCTGCGTGCTGGCCGTATCCGTACATGGCCCCAGCCTATCGAGCGGACCACACGCCCCGATCGGATACGGCAGCCCGGGACCGGACCCGGACACCGCCCGCCCCCACCACCGGACCGTTCTTCGCACTTTCTTTCGCCCGCTCACCGTCTCTTGCTAGGTTCGCGTGAGCAATCCGGTCGCCACGGGGGTGGAGCATGGCACTCAACGCACAATGGGAAGAGCTGTTCGGCGCGAGCGGACCACCGGAACGGCCCGCCTCGATGACGCTGGCGGGGGTCCCGGGACAAGAAGGCGGGGGCGGCAGCGGCGGTCCGAACCTGAAGGCGGACGAGGGCCCCTGGCACTCCGCCGGCAACACCGCGGGCGAGCTGCGCACCAGCACCTCGACCTCGCTCACCGACCTCGACTCGGCGAACGAAGGCGTCACAGGCGCAACGGCCGGATTCGACTCCTCCGCCGCACTCACCGAGATCCTCGGCACCTGGAAGTCGCGCATCACCTCCGTACGCGACGAGTGCGGACGGCTGGAATCCGCCCTCAAGAGCGCCGGGCGCGACTTCGGCGAGCGGGAGACCGACACCCAGCGCAAGATCGCCGCCGAGGCTCCCGTCCCCGCGCCGAAGAAGGAGGGCTGAGGCCGCCGTGCCCACCTGGCAGCAGTTGCGCGACGTGAAGCTGAACGAGTACACGGACGCGGCGGACGGGTGGGGCAAGGTCAGCTCCCGCTCCAACGCCGACAAGGACCGTGTCGACAACGGCATGTTCGCCAAGATCCACGACACGCAGAAGGGTGAGACCGCCACCCGCGCGGCCGAGGACGTCCGTCAGCTCAGCCGCAACTACCAGTACCTGCACACCGAGTGCGGGCTGATCCGCACCGCGCTCAACGGCCTGGCCTCCGAACTCGCCGCCCCGCAGAAGAAGCTGAAGCAGGCGTTGGAGGACGCCGAGAACCTGAAGTTCACGGTCAAGCCGGACGGCTCGGTCGAGTACCCGATGAAGTCCGCCGTCCTCGCCCCCGGCACCAACACCGCCCAGCACGGCGCGCCCGTCCCGTACGCGCCGGGGGCGGCCGAGGGCATCGGCAGCGCCGACGCCAACAAGGGCAAGGCCGAGGACATCGCCCAACGCATCGGCGACGCGGTCCGCGAGGCCGCCGAGATCGACAGCCGCTACGCCGCCGTCCTGCGCAAGCTCAAGGCCCCGCCGGGCCTCACCGTCGACGACGCCGCCCTCGCCGACGCCGCGGCCGACACGAAGGCCCTCCAGGACGCGGCCGGCAAGTACGCCGACGACGCGGCGATCCCCCACGGCAAATCCCCCAAGGAGAACGCCGACTGGTGGAACGGCCTCACCCAGGAACAGCGCGACGAGTACGCGACGCTCTACCCCGCCTCGATCGGCGCCCTGGACGGCCTGCCGTCGCCGGTCCGCGACGACGCGAACCGGATGGTGCTGGCGGAGACCCGGGCACAGATCCAGACGGAGCTGAACAAGCCCGCGCCGAACCAGTACATTCCGAACCCGAACGGCACCTACCCGGCCGTCGTCCTGAGCCCCGAGTACAAGCAGTGGCAGAAGGACCAGGAGAGGCTGAAGGACCAGCTGAAAGGCATCAACTCGATCCAGGCCCGGTTCGACGCCACCGGCAAGGAGGGCCTCCCCGAGGCGTATCTCCTCGGCTACGACAACGACGGCATCGGCCGGGCGATCATCGCCAACGGCAACCCCGACGCCGCCGACCACACTGCCGTCTACGTGCCGGGCACGACGACGAATCTGAAAGACTTCGACGGCAACATCTCGCGGATGACCAATCTGTGGATGGAGACACAGGCGCAGGCTCCCGGCTCGAACGTCTCCACCATCACCTGGTTCGGTTACGAGGCACCGCAGTCCATCGCCCCCGACGCCATGCAGAAGAGCTGGGCGCACAACGGCTCCCCCATCCTCCTCCAGTTCATGGACGGCCTGGAGACCGTGCAGGGCGGCGCCGACAAGAGCCACACCACGGTCGTCGGACACAGCTACGGCTCGACGGTCGTCGGTGATGCCTCCAACCGGGGCGATCTCGCCGCCGACGACATCGTGGCCGTCGGTAGCCCCGGCATGCTGACCGGCAGGGCCGAGGACCTGGACGTCGGCAAGGACCACGTCTGGTCCGAGGCGGCGTGGAACGACGTGGTGCCGGCAGGTGGAAAAGTGGCGGGACTCGGCGGCCAGACGTGGGGCGTGCAGACCTGGAACGGCATTCCGTACAGCGCCGGATTCGTGCAGACCGTGCCGTCCGACGAGTTGTTCGGCGCGCACCGCATGAATGTGGACACGAGCGGCCACAGTGACTACTGGACCCCGGATTCCGAGAGTCTCAAGAACCAGGCGAAAGTCGTGGTCGGCGAGTACGACAAGGTGAACGAGGACTGATGAACACCGGCAACCACCGCACCAGAGTTCGCGGAGCGGCGCTCGGCGCCCTCCTCCTCTGCCTCACGACCCTCGCGACGGGATGCTCCATGAACGGCACCGACGACACCGACGACCTCGGCTACACCCCGACGACTCTCGAGGTGGAGCGGGCAAGGACGCGCACCAAGGAGGTCTCCAGCGAGATCTTCGACATGATCGGGCTGCCGCGGGCAAAGACGACCCCGGGCGGCGCCAGTGCCTCCACGTGCGAGGAGGACCGCGAGCACCTCTTCAAGATCCGCCACCCCTGGTCGGTGTACGACGTCTCCGAGGAAGAGCTGAAGCAGGGCTTCGAACGGCTCCGGCAGGCGCTGCCCACCAAGGGCTGGAAGGTCGTCTCGTACGGCCCGAACAACAGCAAGGCCAAGTCCCTCGAACTCACGGCGGACTCCGAGGAGGAGCGCTTCTCCGTAAACGCCGAACTGTGGGTGGGCAGCACGGACCCGAAGAAGAAGAATCTGATCCTCGTCAACGTCGTCTCCGGCTGCTTCCGCGCGCCGGAGGGCACGGACCTCAACGGCCTGTACTGAGCTCATTACGGAAGGTGGCAGGGCCCGGGGGGTGAGAGCCCCCGGGTCTTGGGCGTCCAGCTACGGGACATGCGGCTCGCGTCACAGATGTCCGGACAGGGGTTGCTCTTATTACCGGTGGGTAGCATCATCGTAGAGAACGTGGGCTACTCACCGGTAGTACGTCCTGCCACGAGCACGCCCACCAGGACATCCGCCTCCCCGAGCCTTTACGGAGCCGTCGCCATGGGGCACTACAAGTCGAATCTCCGCGACATCGAGTTCAACCTCTTCGAGGTCCTCGGGCGCGACAAGGTGTACGGCACCGGTCCGTTCGAGGAGATGGACGTCGAGACCGCCAAGAGCGTCCTGGAGGAGATCCAGCGCCTCGCGGAGAACGAGATCGCCGAGTCCTTCGCCGACGCCGACCGCAACCCGCCGGTCTTCGACCCCGCCACCAACACCGCCCCGGTCCCGGCCAGCTTCAAGAAGTCGTACCAGGCCTTCATGGACTCCGAGTACTGGCGCCTCGGCCTGCCCGAGGAGATCGGCGGCACCACCTCCCCGCGCTCCCTGATCTGGGCCTACGCGGAGCTGCTGCTCGGCTCGAACCCGGCCGTCTGGATGTACTCCTCCGGCCCCGCGTTCGCCGGCGTCCTCTTCGAGGAGGGCAACGAGGCGCAGAAGAAGATCGCCCAGATCGCCGTCGAGAAGCAGTGGGGCTCCACCATGGTCCTCACCGAGCCCGACGCGGGCTCGGACGTCGGCGCCGGCCGCACCAAGGCCGTCCAGCAGGAGGACGGCTCCTGGCACATCGAGGGCGTGAAGCGCTTCATCACGTCCGGCGAGCACGACATGTCGGAGAACATCCTCCACTACGTCCTCGCCCGCCCCGAGGGCGCCGGCCCCGGCACCAAGGGCCTCTCCCTCTTCCTCGTGCCGAAGTACCACTTCGACTGGGAGACCGGCGAGCTGGGCGAGCGCAACGGCGTCTACGCCACCAACGTCGAGCACAAGATGGGCCTCAAGGCCTCCAACACGTGCGAGATGACCTTCGGCGACCAGCACCCCGCCAAGGGCTGGCTGATCGGCGACAAGCACGACGGCATCCGCCAGATGTTCCTCATCATCGAGTTCGCCCGCATGATGGTCGGCACGAAGGCGATCTCCACCCTCTCGACGGGCTACCTCAACGCCCTCGAGTACGCCAAGGAGCGCGTCCAGGGCACCGACCTGGCGAACTTCATGGACAAGGCCGCGCCCAAGGTCACCATCACGCACCACCCCGACGTCCGCCGCTCGCTCATGACGCAGAAGGCGTACGCCGAGGGCATGCGCTCCCTCGTCCTCTACACGGCCTCCGTGCAGGACGCGATCCAGGTCAAGGAGGCGGCCGGCGAGGACGCCAAGGCCCTCCACGGCCTGAACGACCTGCTGCTCCCGATCGTGAAGGGCTACGGCTCCGAGAAGGGTTACGAGCAGCTCGCGCAGTCGCTCCAGACCTTCGGCGGCTCCGGCTTCCTGCAGGAGTACCCGATCGAGCAGTACATCCGGGACGCCAAGATCGACACCCTCTACGAGGGCACCACGGCCATCCAGGGCCAGGACTTCTTCTTCCGCAAGATCGTCCGCGACCAGGGCGCGTCCCTGAACGCGCTGGCCGAGGAGATCAAGAAGTTCCTCGCGGTCGGCACCGGCGGCGAGGAGCTGGCCGACGCCCGCGACGCGCTCGCCAAGGCCGCCGTGGACCTGGAGGGCATCGTCGGCAAGATGCTCACCGACCTCACCGCGACCGGCGAGGACGTCAAGAACATCTACAAGGTCGGCCTCAACACCACCCGCCTGCTGATGGCCTCCGGCGACGTCGTCGTCGGCTACCTCCTGCTGAAGGGCGCGGCCGTCGCCGCCGAGAAGCTGGAGACCGCCTCCGCCAAGGACAAGGCGTTCTACACCGGCAAGATCGCGGCCGCGAAGTTCTTCGCCGCCAACGTCCTGCCGGGCGTCTCCACCGAGCGCGCGCTGGCCGAGGCCGTCGACGGCTCGCTGATGGACCTGGACGAGGCCGCGTTCTAGTACGCACTGGTACGCACTTCGTCCATACAGGAACGGCTCGTCCCCGGGGAGGGGGGCGGGCCGTTCCGCTTCCCGGGCCGCGCGGCGGCGGTGCCGGCTCGCCCCAGCGGTTCCGTTCACCGCAGCCGTTCCGCTCACCGCAGCGCCTCCGCCTCCCCGGCCGCGACTCGTCCCACCGCACCGATTCCCGCTTCCCGGCCACTCCGTTCTCCGGCCCCCGCCGCCCTCCCCCACGGTTCCGTTTTCCGCGCCCGCCCGTTTTCCGGGGTCCCCTCGACGGCTTTCGGACCGTGCGTAAGGTGAGCGCATGAGTAGCGCACCCTCCCGCCCGTCGCAGCCGTTCGACCGTGGCCACACCGATGACCTCATGACCTTCCTGGCGGCCTCCCCGTCGCCGTACCACGCCGTGGCCAACGCCGCCGAGCGCCTGGAGAAGGCCGGCTTCCGGCAGGTCGAGGAGACCGCGGCCTGGGACGGTACGTCGGGCGGGAAGTACGTGATCCGCGGCGGCGCGATCATCGCCTGGTACGTACCGGAGGGCGCCGCCCCCCACACCCCGTACCGCATCATCGGCGCGCACACCGACTCCCCCAACCTGCGCGTCAAGCCGCGGCCCGACATGGGCACCCAGGGCTGGCGGCAGGTCGCGGTCGAGATCTACGGCGGCACGCTGCTCAACACCTGGCTCGACCGCGACCTCGGCCTCGCCGGCCGGATCACCCTGCGGGACGGCAGCAACCACCTGGTGAACATCGACCGGGCCGTGCTGCGCGTCCCGCAGCTCGCCATCCACCTCGACCGCCAGGCCAACGAGGGCCTGAAGCTGGACCGGCAGCGCCACATGCAACCGATCTGGGGCCTCGGCGACGTCCACGAGGGCGACCTGATCTCCTTCGTCGCCGAAGAGGCGGGCGTCGACGCCGAGGACGTCACCGGCTGGGACCTGATGGTCCACTCCATCGAGGCACCCTCCTACCTCGGCCGCGACCGCGAACTCGTCGCCGGCCCCCGCATGGACAACCTCATCTCGGTCCACGCCGGCGTCGCCGCGCTGGCGGCCGTCGCGGGCCGCGGCGACCTCCCGTACATCCCCGTCCTGGCCGCCTTCGACCACGAGGAGAACGGCTCCGAGTCCGACACCGGCGCCCAGGGCCCGCTGCTCGGCTCCGTCCTCGAACGCTCGGTCTTCGCCCGCGGCGGCGCGTACGAGGACAAGGCACGCGCCTTCGCCGGCACGGTCTGCCTCTCCTCCGACACCGGCCACGCCGTCCACCCCAACTACGCCGAGCGCCACGACCCGACGCACCACCCGCGCGCCAACGGCGGCCCGATCCTCAAGGTCAACGTCAACCAGCGGTACGCAACCGACGGCAGCGGCCGCGCGGTGTTCGCCGCGGCCTGCGAGAAGGCCGGCGTTCCGTCGCAGACGTTCGTCTCCAGCAACGACATGCCCTGCGGCACGACGATCGGTCCGATCACCGCCGCCCGCCACGGCATCACGACCGTCGACATCGGCGTCGCCATCCTCTCCATGCACAGCGCGCGTGAACTGTGCGGCGCCGACGACCCGTTCCTGCTCGCGAACGCGCTGGTGGCCTTCCTGGAGGGATAGGCCGGGGAGGGATAGAGGCGGCCGACCCGGGTACCCGATTCCGACAACCCCACTAGGAGGCGGGATCCATGGGCCTTGGAGGCTGCATCATCCTCATCGCCGTGGGCGCGATTCTCACGTTCGCCACGGACTGGGAACTCGACGGCGTCAACCTCGACCTGGTGGGACTGATCATGATGGCGGTCGGTCTCATCGGCACGGCGACCTTCACCAGCATCGCGCGGCGCCGGCGGGCCGTCGTACCACCGGTCGCCCCCACCGTGGTGGACGACGACACGCGCCGCTACTGACGACGGGTCAAGGACCGGAGGTCCGCGAAACATCCGGGAAAGGCCCTCGCTGACACCGTGGTTCCCATGGTTCGTCACGAGGGCCCACCCCTGCGGAAGTTCATCGCATGCGCCGCCACCGCCGTGCTGCTCGGCACGGGGGTGGCGGCGTACGTCGTCACGGAGTACGACGAACGCCCGCCGTGGGGCACGGACATCGCGTACGAGGGCGGCTATCTCCAGGCCGTCCGCATCCGGAAGTACGACATGACGGGGGAGCGGACCCGCGCCCTGCTGGCCGGCGAATGCGTGGCCATGGAGCGCCGCGGCATGGGCGGCGACCGGGCCGTCCACGCCCCGGAGGCGTGGGTGGCCGGCTGCCTGGACGGCGCGGCGGGCCGCCCGTCCACGAACCAGGGCATGCTGCACTAGCCGGCCCGGTCCCGTGCGCGCGTCAGGCGTAATGCGTCAGGCGTCCATGCCCGCGAGGATCAACGGCAGCCGGGCGGCGCCGCTCTCCGTCACCGTCACCGGAACACCCCAGTCCTGCTGGTGGACATGGCAGGCCGGGTACTCGTTGGCCGGGTCGTCGTCGCAGGACGCCGCCATCGCCGAGACGTGCAGGACGCCTTCGCCGATCTCGGGGTTGAGGTCCAGCTCCCGGAAGAGGTCCGTGCCCGTGCCCTCACCGGCGAGCAGCAGCTCGGGCGGGGTGGAGGAGACGAGGAGCCGGGTCGAGGGACCGTACCGCTCGTCCAGCTTCTGCCCCGTCGGCGCCTGGAAGACGACATCGAGGCGGAGCCGGCCGGGAGCGATCTCGGTGGCCTCGCGCCGGGTGCGGTGGGCGACCGACTCCACCCGCACGGCCTCCTCCGGCAGCCGCAGCCGCGTCAACCGGTGCCGGGCCGACTCCACGACGACGATGTCGTCCCCCACAAGCACGGCGTCGCTCGGCTCGCGCAGATCGGTGGCGAGGGTGGTGACCTCGCCGGTCGCCGGGTCGTAGCGGCGCAGCGCGTGGTTGTACGTGTCGCTCACGGCGACGGACCCGTCGGGCAGGGCGGTGACGCCCAGCGGGTGCTGGAAAAGGGCCTGGCCGGCGGGGCCGTCACGGTGGCCGAAGTCGAAGAGCCCGGTGCCGACGGCCGTGTGCACGACGTCCTCGGTGTCGATCCAGCGCAGGGCGCTGGTCTCCGAGTCGGCGATCCACAGCCGCTCCTCGGTGGCGGCGAGACCGGACGGCTGGGCGAACCACGCCTCGGCGGCCGGTCCGTCGACCAGTCCCTCGTTGGTCGTACCGGCCGCGACCTCGACCGTCCCGGTCTCGGGGTCGTACGTCCACAGCTGGTGGACACCGGCCATGGCGATCCACACCTTTCCGCGCCACCAGGCCACGTCCCACGGCGAGGACAGGTCGACGTCGAGCGCCGGTCCCGAGGTGGGGGAGCCCTGCCACCACTGGCGGCCGGTTCCGGCGATCAGCTCGATCGCACCGGTCTGAGGGTCGAAGGTGCGCAGCGCGTGGTGGACGGTGTCGGCGACGACGACCTTGCCGTCGGGGAGCAGGGCGAGACCCTGCGGTTCACGGAACTCCTTGTCCCCGATCCGCCGTACGACGCTCTCGCCGTCCGGTGCCAGCTCCACGAGCTGGTGGCGGGTGGTGTCGGAGACGAGGAGGTTCCCGGAGGGCAGGACGACCGCCTTGCCGGGGAACCGCAGATCGGTGGCGACCGGCTCCGGCGGCACGTACGGCCCGTCTCCGCGCCGCAGCGTCCCCTTGGCGCCGTGCTCGGCCTCCAGCTCCTCCACGAGGGTGCGGATCGCGTTGGCGTGCCCCTCGCCGGCGTGCTGGGCGACGACATACCCCTCGGGGTCGATGACGACGAGCGTCGGCCAGGCCCGTACGGCGTACTGCTTCCAGGTCGCGAGCTCCGGGTCGTCGAGGACCGGGTGGTGCACCTCGTAGCGCTCGACGGCGTCGA
Source organism: Streptomyces sp. NPDC093600 (assembly GCF_044764755.1). Lineage (NCBI taxonomy): Bacteria > Bacillati > Actinomycetota > Actinomycetes > Kitasatosporales > Streptomycetaceae > Streptomyces > Streptomyces sp. NPDC093600. Next base: position 332,592 of record NZ_JBIWIU010000007.1, on the reverse strand, counting down.
CGACGGCCTGGTGGTCGGCCTCGTGCACGAACTTGGGCGAGTGGACGCCGACGATCACGAGGGTGTCCCGGTGCTGCTCCTCCAGCTCGCGCAGCTCGTCGAGGACGTGGAGGCAGTTAATGCAGCAAAAGGTCCAGAAATCGAGAAGAACGATCTTCCCGCGCATGTCGGCGAGGGTGAGATCGTCTCCGCCGGTGTTCAGCCAGCCGCCCTTGCCGACGAGCTCGGGGGCGCGGACACGGGCGCGGGCGCGGTGGGGGGCAGACGCGGAGTCGTTCATGGCTCCAGGGTGCCGTACGGGTGAAAGAGAGGGCCGGGTGGGGAGCGTGTGCGTGTCTTGCCTGTGGCATGTGCCGATGGACTGGCCACCATGGCGATCAGATCATCCGATTTTTCGTCCTCCCGGCTGAGAGCGGTGGGTGAGGTGTCATGCGGCGTCGGCGAGCCGGGCTGTCGCTCCTGGCCGTGGTCCTCCTCCTTCCGCTGCCGCTCCTTCCGCTCCCGGCGGCGCGCGCCGGCGGGGTGGGGGACGCCGCCCTGCGGCTGACCATCACCGTCAACACCTGGCACGACACCTGGGCGCGGCCCCCGGCCGTCCGGGTCGGGGGTGTGGTGGTGAAGCGGTACCACCTGGCCAACCGCGGCGAGGCCGATCTCCACCACGTCCGGATCACCGACCCCGGCGCGCCGGCCGGGTCGATCCACTGCCCGGCCGGCCCCCTGGCGGCCCTGCGGACCATGGTCTGTACGGCCAGATTCCCCGCCCTGGCGGGCCACCACGGCGGTACGGCGAAGGCGGTGGGCTCCGTTCCCTCGCTGCGGAAGCGGCTCACGACCACCGCGCGTTCCGCTTACACGGGGATCAGCGGGGCCCTGACGCTGACGGAGACGGCCCGCACCCGGCCTCCGCCGCAGCTCGCGGCGGACATCGAGTACACCGTCACCAACCCGGGCAACCGGCCCGTGCACGGGATCCGGCTCACCGACCCCGCACTGGGGCGGGACGCGGTACGCATCCGCTGCGCGGGGGGACCCGGCACCGTGCCGGTGCTCGCTCCCGGGGCGTCGGCCCGCTGCTCCGTGACCGTCCACCGGCCACCGGGCACGCACCGCAGCACGGGCGTGGTCTCCGGCAGCGACCGGGTCACGACGGTGGGCCCCGACGGGGGCCCGGTGCCCCCACCACTGCTGACCGCCCGCGCCTCGGCCGTCTTCATCCTGCGGGCGGCGGAGCGGAGTACGGGGGGAGGGGTGGCTCCTCCTGGCGCGCCGGGGGCGCCTGGCGTGGCGGTTCCTCCTGGCGTGCCGGCTCCGCCCGGGGCTGCAGCGCAGCCGGGGGTGCCAGGTGCGCCGGGGGCGGTCGGGAGTGGGGTGCCGGGAGCGGCGGGAGCGGCTGCGACCGGTGCTGTTGCGGCCGGTGCGGCGGGGGCGGCAGGTGCTGCTGCTGGGACTGCCGGTGCGGCGGGTGCTGCGGGTGCGCCAGGCGCCGCTGCTGCCGCTGCCGCCGCTGCCGCCGCGGCTGCCGGTACGACTGCGGGTGCGGCTGCAGGCGCCGGGGCCGCCGGTGCCGGGGCCGCCGCAGGCGGCTTGGCGGGGCCCGGGGCCGTCCCAGGAGCACCGGCCGCCGCCCACGCCGCGGCCGCGGCCGCGGCCGCACCAGCAGGCCCGGCGGTCCCGGCTGGGCCAGCGGTCCCAGGGGTCGGCCGCGCCCCCGGGGACGTACCGGGCGCTCGTCCCCCGGCCGAGGTCCCGCCACGGGTTCCCGGGCGGATCGGTGAGATCCCGGGGCAGGTCCCCGTCCCCAGCACCCGCGTCCCCGTCCCCGCCGACGACGAAGGGCTCCTCCCCCGGCTCCGCCGCCGGTCCCGTGAGCTGCCCGAGATGGGGACCGTGATGTTCCTCCTGCTGCTCCTGATCCCCGCCGCGGTCGCGGCCGCCCTGCTCGGCTCCCGCCCCCGCTGACCTCGCCGCCCACGGGAGAACACCATGGTCCTGCTCGAAACGATCGCCATCGTGCTCGGTGTGGCGCTGCTCGCCGCCCTCGCCGTGGTCGTCAAGACGAAGCTGTTCCCGGTCGCGGACGACGAGGAGCCTCGCGAGGACGTGGCCGAGTACATCGCGATGATGGTCTCGGTGCTCTACGCCGTCGTGCTCGGCCTGTGCCTCGTCTCCGTCTGGGACAACCGATCCGCCGCCGCCGACCACGTCCAGGTCGAGGCGAGCGCCCTGCACCAGACCTATCTGCTGGCCGGCTCGCTCCCGGAGGACCGGCGCGGCCCCGTCCGCGCCGCGGCCCACTCGTACGCCACCCACGTCGTCGACGTCGAATGGCCGCTGATGGCCGAGGGCCACCCCCTGGGCTCGGAGGGCTGGAACCTGCTCGACCGGCTCCGCGCCGCCGGCGAAGTGGACAAAACGGCTTCGACGTCCGAGCAGATCGCCGCCCAGGAGCTGGTCGCCCAGCTCAGCTACGTGGACGACGCCCGGCGCGGCCGGGAGGCGTCGGCCCAGGAACGCCTGTCACCGGTCCTGTGGGCGGGCCTGCTCATCGGCGGTGTGCTGACGCTGGCCTTCATGTTCCTGTTCGGCGTCCAGCGCAATGCCACCCATGTGGTGATGGTGATGGGCCTGGCCGGCTTCATCGCCTTCACGGTGCTCCTGATCCACCAGCTGAACGCGCCCTTCGGCGCGGTGCTCGGCGCCACCGCCGATCCCTTCACCCGCTACTTCGGTCCTGCGTGAAGCGGAGCCCGACGGGGAACCCCTGACGGCATGAAATATCTCGTACGGGACAAAATCTTCGCCATCGGGGACGACTACTGGATCGAGGACGAGAACGGCCACCACGCCTTCCTCGTCGACGGCAAGGCCCTGCGGCTGCGCGACACCCTGGAGCTGAAGGACCCTCACGGACAAGTCCTGGTCACGCTGCGGCAGAAGGTGTTCAGCCTGCGCGACGCGATGACGCTCGAAAGGGACGGCCGACCGCTCGCCACCATCCGCAGGAAGCGTCTCTCGCTGCTCCGCAACCACTACCGCGTCACGCTGTCCGAGGGCACGGAGCTGGACGTCAGCGGCAGGATCCTGGACCGGGAGTTCACCGTCGAGCACGACGGTGAACTCCTCGCCCACGTCTCCCGGCAGTGGTTCCACGTCCGGGACACGTACGCCGTGAACGTGGTCCGCGAGGACGCCGACGCGGCGCTGCTGATCGCGGTGGCGGTGTGCGTGATCCGGATGTCCGAACGCGAGCGGGAAGGGTAGGGGCCCCACCGAGCAGAACGCCCGGCAGCAGGACGCCCGGCAGGAGGACGCCGGGGAGCAAGGCCCCCGGGAGCGGGCCGCTCAGGCCGCCCCGCTCGCCGCCCGTTCCAGCGCCTGCTCCAGGTCCGCCCACAGGTCCTCGACGTGCTCGATTCCGACCGACACCCGTACCGTCCCCGGCCCGATGCCCGCCGCGTCGAGGGCCCCCGCGTCCAGTTGGCGGTGAGAGGTGGAGGCGGGGTGCATGACGAGGGTCTTCACGTCGCCCAGGGACAGGCTCAGCGAAGCCACTCGTACCGCGCCGACGAACGCACCGCCCGCCTCGCGGCCGCCCGCGAGGTCGAAGGAGATGACCCCGCCGCCGCCGTTCGGGAGCAGGCGGCGGGCGACCTTCCGGTCAGGGTGCCCGGCCAGCGCCGGGTGGCGTACGGCGGCGACCGCCGGGTGGTCCGCGAGCCGCTCCGCGAGGTCGAGGGCCGTGGCGCACTGCCTCTCGATGCGCAGGGGCAGCGTCTGCATGCCTCGCAGCGTCAGCCAGGCCGCGAACGGGTCGGTGGAGGCGCCCTGTTCGACCGCGTAGGCGCGGATACGGCCGTACAGCTCGGCGTCCCGGAAGACGGCCATTCCGCCGAGGACGTCCGCGTGCCCGGCGAGGTACTTGGTCGCGGAGTGGATGACGACGTCCGCGCCGAACTCGATCGGCCGGCAGAGCAGCGGCGAGGCGAAGGTGTTGTCGACGGCGGTCGGGACGCCCGCCTCCGCCGCGACGGCGATCAGGGAGGGGAGGTCGGCGACCCGGGTCGTCGGGTTGGCGATGGTCTCCAGGTAGAGCAGCCGGGTCTCGGGCCGCAGGGCGCGGCGGACCTCGTCCGGGTCCGTCCCGGAGACGTAGGTGACATCGACGCCCCAGCGCTCGGCGAGGTCGCTGAGGACCGCGTACGTACCGCCGTACAGGCAGCTCTGCGCGACGACATGGCCGCCGGAGGAGAGCAGTCCGAGCAGGACCGCGTTGATGGCGCCCATGCCGGAGGCGAAGGAGAGGCCGGCGGCGCCGCCCTCCAGGCGGGCGACGGCGTCCTCCAGGGCGCGGACGGTGGGGTTGCCGAGGCGGCTGTAGAGGAAGGTGCCTGGGGTGTGGATGGCGTCGGCCATCGCCTCGGCGCTGTCGAAGGCGAAGACGTGCCCTTGGTGGAGGGGGACGCCCAGTGGCGTGCTGCCGCTGATGAGCGGCTGCGGCGGGTGGACGGCGAGGGTTTCGGGGCGGAGTGCCGCGGTGTCGTCGATCATGATCGCCAGTCTGTGGACGATCCCCTTGCCGCCACAGGACCAATCACGGCAGATTGGTCTGCCGATGGAACCAATCTCTCTCTCCGTGGACGACCTCGTCGCCCGGCTCGGCCGCTGGTCCGCCGGGCGGGGGCCGCTGTATCTCCTCCTCGCGGCCCGTTTCCGGCAGTTGATCGACGAAGGGCTGCTTCCGGCGGGTGCGCCGCTGCCGCCGGACCGGCGGCTCGCGGCCGCGCTCGCGGTGGGCCGTACGACGGTGGTCGCCGCGTACGACACGCTGCGGCAGGAGGGGCGGCTCGTGCGGCGGCAGGGCAGCGGCACGCGGGTGGCGTCGGCCGCGCTCGCTCCCGGACCCCGGGTCCGGGAGACGTCGAACCCGCTCTTCCTGCACCTGCTGGAGACGCCGGACGACGTGATCCTGCTGAGCTGCGCGGCGCCGGTGGGTCCGCCGCCGGAGCTGGCGCGGGCGTACGCCTCGCTCGCCCTGCCGGACGACGACCTCGGCTATCACCCGGCGGGGCTCCCCGGGCTGCGGGCGGCGATCGCACGGCGGTACGCGGAACGGGGCGTGCCGACCGATCCGGGGCAGATCCTGGTCACGACGGGGGCGCAGCAGGCGCTCTCGCTGCTGACCCGGCTGCTCGTGGCGCCCGGCGACGGGGTCCTTGTCGAGGCGCCGACGTATCCGGGGGCGCTCGACCTGTTCCGTGAGGCGGCGGCGGTGCCGTACCCGGTGGCGGTGGGGCCGGACGGGGTGGACGTGGCGGAGGCGATCCGGCTGATGGAGCGTCACCGCCCGGCGCTCGCGTATGTGGTGCCGCGTTTCCAGAATCCGACCGGGTCCGTTCTTCCGCAGCTGCCCGGCCGTCGTCTCGTCGAGGCGGCGAACGCGCTCGGGGTGCCGCTGGTCGACGACGAGGTGCTCGCCGATCTCGCGTTCGAGCCCGGGCGGGCGCCGCTGCCGTTGTCGTCGTTCGGTGAGGTCGTGGGGGTCGGCTCGCTGAGCAAGGTGGTGTGGGCCGGGCTGCGGATCGGCTGGGTACGGGGGCCGGCGGGGCTGATCGCACGGCTGGCCCGGCTCAAGGCCATCCACGACCTGGGGTCCGACGTACCGGCGCAACTGGTCGCCACGCGGCTGCTCGACGACTTCGACGCGATCGTGTCCGACCGGGTACGGACCCTGCGCGCGGGCCACGACCGGCTGCGGGCGGAGCTGGCCCGGCGGCTGCCGTCGTGGACCTGCGCTCCGGCCACCGGTGGCCAGACGCTGTGGGTACGCCTCCCGTACGGCGACGGCGTGGCCTTCGCCCAGGTCGCGCTGCGCCACGGGGTGGCCGTCCTGCCGGGCGCCACGATGGACGCGCTGGGCGGCAGCACCGGCCATCTGCGCCTGCACTTCCTGCTGGCCCCGCACGTCCTGGCGGAGGCGGTCCGCAGACTGGCGACGGCCTGGCACGAGTACGCCCCCGGCGCCGCCACGGCGGAACCGTCCCCGGCGACCCTGAACGCGATCGCGGTCTGAGGGCGGGGGTGCGGGGGAGGGGAACGCTGCACGGGGGATCAGACGCCGGTCAGGGCACAGGGCGCCAGGCCCCTGGCCCCACGGCAGACGCCCGCCAGCGTCTCAGGGCCCCGTGCCCGCGGCCCGCCCCGGCGGCGGGCACCCCCCTCAGCGGCTCAGAGCCCCGCCTCTCGGCCCCCGGCCCGGCGACGGGGACACCCGCTCAGGGCCCCGGCCCGCTCCGGCGCTCCCCCTCAGCCGCTCACCGCCGCTCCGGCTTCGCCACCCCCAGGACCCGGTCCTTCAGGGCCGGGAACTGGTCCCGCGTCGTCGTCACCTTCGCCGGGTCCAGCTCCACCCGCAGGATCTCCTCGTCCGGGCCCGCCTCCGCCAGGACCTCGCCCCAGGGGTCGACCACGATCGAGTGACCGGCCTGCTCCACGCCCGCGTGGGTGCCGGCCGTGCCGCAGGCCAGCATGTACGCCTGGTTCTCCACGGCCCGCGCCCGCGCCAGCACGGTCCAGTGATCGCGGCGGCGGGCCGGCCAGCCGGCCGGGACGACGAACGCCTGCGCGCCCGCGTCGACCAGGCCCCGGAAGAGCTCGGGGAAGCGCAGGTCGTAACAGGTGGCGACACCGGCCGTCAGGCCGGGCAGGGCGACCGTCACCGGCTCCTCGCCCGCCGCCATCAGCACGGCCTCGCCCTTGTCGAAGCCGAAACGGTGGATCTTGCGATAGCTCGCGGCGAGTTCGCCCTCCGGGGTGAGCACGAGCGAGGTGTTGTAGAGCGCGCCGCCCACCGCCTCGACGACCGACCCGGCGTGCAGCCAGACCCCCGCGTCCCGGGCGGCGGCCGCCATCGCCTCGTACGTCGGCCCCTTCAGCGGCTCCGATTCCGCCGCGAAGGACTCGTACGCGAACGCCCCCGTGGGCCATAGCTCCGGCAGCACGACGAGGTCCGCGCCGCGTTCCGCCCGTACCAGTCCGGCCACCCGCGCACGGCGGGATTCAACCGGTTCATCCGGGTTTACTGCGATCTGGATCAGCGAGGCGCGCACACTACCACCGTCCTGGCATTCGAGTCGTCAACACGGGCCTACGATCGTCACACGAAAGCACTGCCGGGGTGCCTTCGGGCAGCGTAACTTAGCGTCCGAGCCTCCCAAGCAGTCTTGTTTTCAGCCCGCGCACCGCAGAACCGCCGAGGGGTCCCGTGACCGTCCATCCCAGCCTTCAGACCTACGCCGACGCCTGGACCCACTCCATCGAAGCGATATCCGAGCTGGTACAGCCGCTCGTGGAAGGCGAATGGAACCGCGCCACACCGTGCCCGGGCTGGTCGGTGCGGGACATCGTGTCCCATGTCATCGGCATGGAGTGCGAGATGCTGGGCGACCCACGCCCCATCCACTCCCTGCCCCGCGACCTCTACCACGTACGCAGCGACTTCGCGCGCTACATGGAGATGCAGGTCGATGTGCGCCGGCACCACACCGCGCCCGAGATGACCTCGGAGCTCGAGTACGTTCTGATCCGCCGGGCGCGGATGCTCCGCAACGAGAACCGGAAGCCGGACCAGCTCATCCGCGCCCCGCTGGGCGCCGAGCAGACCCTGGAACTGGCCTACCGCTTGCGCGCCTTCGACGTGTGGGTGCACGAGCAGGATCTGCGCACCGCGCTGGGCCGGCCGGGCAACCTCGACTCCCCCGGCGCGCTGGTCACCCGTGACGTCCTGCTCGAAGCGCTGCCGAAGGTGGTCGCCAAGGACGCGGGCGCGCCCACGAACTCGGCGGTCGTCTTCGACGTGCACGGGCCCGTGGAGTTCCTGCGGACCGTACGGGTGGACGCGGAGGGCCGCGGTTCGGTCGACGGCGCGCCGTCCCTGGGGCCCGCGGCGACGCTGGCGATGGACTGGGAGACGTACGTCCGTCTGGCGTGCGGCCGGGTCCGGCCGGCCGACGTGGCCGACCGGGTCAAGACCGAGGGCGACCTGGACCTCGCGGCGGCGATCCTGGACCACTTCACGGTGACGCCCCGGTAGCCACCCCGGGGGGCGGCCTGTTCAGACGGGGACGTGCACGGCCTCCACCCGGCTGGCGACCAGCCGTTCGCGCTCGCGCTTCGCCGTACGGGCCTTCAGGCGCAGGATCTGCACGAAGCCCAGGGCCTCCAGGACGAAGACGGAGGAGAACGCGATCCGGTAGTTGCCGCCGGTGGCGTCGAGGAGGACGCCGACCGCGAGCAGCGTCGTCATCGAGGCGACGAAACCACCCATGTTGACGATTCCCGAGGCCGTGCCCTGACGCTCCGGCGGGTTGGCCGGGCGGGCGAAGTCGAAGCCGATCATCGACGCCGGTCCGCAGGCGCCGAGGACCGCGCAGAGGGTGATCAGCAGCCACATGGGGGCGCGGTCGCCGGGGTAGGCGAGGGTGGTCGCCCACAGGGCGGCGGTCACGGTGATGGTGCCGAGCGCCAGCGGTGCGCGGGCGGCGTGGTGGCGGGCGATGATCTGGCCGTAGACCAGCCCCACGACCATGTTGGAGGCCACCACCAGGGTGAGCAGCCCCCCGGCCGTCTCCGGGGAGAGGCCCTGCGCCTCGACGAGGAACGGAAGCCCCCACAGCAGCAGGAACACCATGGCCGGGAACTGGGTCGTGAAGTGCACCCACAGGCCGAGCCGGGTGCCGGGCTCCCGCCAGGACTCGGCGATCTGCCGGCGGACGTACGTGGCACCGGCGTGCGCGACCGGCGCGGGCTCGTGGCCCTCGGGGTGGTCCTTGAGGAAGAGCAGCAGCAGGACGAGGACCACCAGGCCGGCGACGGCGCTGCCCGCGAAGGCGGCGGTCCAGCCGACACCGTGCAGGAGCCGGGCGATGACGAGGGTGGAGACGAGGTTGCCCGCCATCCCGACGAGCCCGGCGAGCTGGGCGATCAGCGGTCCGCGCCGGGCGGGGAACCAGCGGCCGCCGAGCCGCAGCACGCTGATGAAGGTCATCGCGTCACCGCAGCCGAGCAGCGCGCGGGAGGCCAGCGCCATGCCGTACGAGGGGGAGAGCGCGAAGCCCAGCTGCCCGACGGTGAAGAGGACGACGCCGAGCGTCAGCACCTTCTTGGTGCCGAGCCGGTCGACCATCAGGCCGACGGGTATCTGCATGCCCGCGTAGACGAGGAGCTGGAGGATCGAGAAGGTGGAGAGGGCGGAGGCGTTGACGTCGAAGCGGTCGGCGGCGTCGAGGCCGGCGACGCCCAGTGACGTACGGAAGATGACGGCGACGAAGTAGACGGCGACGCCGACGCCCCAGACGAGGGCGGCGCGCCTGCCGCCGGGCGGGTCACCGGGGAGGGTGACGGCGGATCCGAAGCCACGTCCGCTCACCGCGCCTCACCCCGGACCAGGACCTTGACCCAGCTCAGGTGCTGCCGGACGCAGGCGGCGGCGCCCTCGACGTCGCCCGCCCGGATCCGCTCCAGGATCTCGGCGTGTTCGGTGATGTTCTTGGCGATACGGTCCGGGTGCGACTGCATCACGGCGACGCCCATGCGGAGCTGACGGTCGCGCAGCTGGTCGTAGAGGCGGGCGAGGATCTGGTTCCCGGCGTGCTTGACGATCTCGGCGTGGAAGGAGCGGTCGGTGCCGGCGACCTCGGCGAGGTCCCCCACCTCGGCCCGCCGCTTCTGCTCCTCCAGGAGCTCTTCGAGCCGGGCGATCAGCGCCGGCGAGGCGGGCACGGCCCGGCGCACGGCGAACTCCTCGACCAGCAGCCGGGTCTCCACGACGTCGGCGATCTCCTGGGCGGAGACGGCGAGCACCAGGGCGCCCTTCTTGGGGTAGAGCTTGAGCAGCCCTTCCATCTCCAGTTTGAGCAGCGCCTCGCGCACGGGCGTCCGGGACACCCCGACGGCGAGGGCCAGCTCCCCCTCGGTGAGCAGGGTCCCGCCCTCGTAACGGCGATCGAGGACGGCCTGCTTGACGTGCGTGTAGACACGGTCGGCTGCTGCGGGGGCGGAAGGCATGCGCACAGCTTAGATACAACAGGGGTACAACAGGGAGCGCTGTCCGCATCGCGGACGGGATGCGGGAGACGCACTGGGCGGGTACCGAACCGAACGGGGGCAAGGCCCGGACGCGCCGTCGCGTCCGGGCCGGCAACCCCCGTGGCCGGTGTCAAAGCCCCGTCGCATTCCTGCCGGACCGCGCACGGCCGGCGCAGGCCCCGGCACAGGCCCGCGCCGGGGCAGTCACCTGGGCAGTCACCGGATCAGCCGCCGGGTCAGCCGCCGGGTCAGCCGCCGATCGGCACGTAGCCGGACCAGCTGGTCGCCGCCTGGTTGGCGCCGTCGGAGCCGTTGCGCACCACGACGCGGAAGTTGATACGGCCGTCCTCGCGCATGTCGTAGTTGCACACGCCCTGGCCCCCGTCCGCGCCGGCGGTGAAGTGGCACTCGCCGCTGCGCCCGTAGTCCGTGTACCACTCGGCGACCACCCGCAGGCCGTCCGCCTTGTAGTCGTCCATCACGAACTTGTCGCCGTACGACTGGAAGCAGCCCCGGCCCGCGGCGGTGCCGTTGGTGTAGACGGTCCCGCACAGCGTGTAGTCGGCCTGCGCGGAGACCGCCGTGGGCTGTGCCACCTGGACATCGGCGTCGGCGGCCTGAGCGGGGGCGGCCAGCCCGATGACGCCGACGAATCCCGCCACGGTGGCCGCGGCCGCGTATCGAATCTTCAAGGTCTTTCCTCCATGTGACAGGGGGCGGAACTTCCTTGCGATTCGGAACGCTAACGACGAACTCGGTCCCCCAGCGGTCCCGTACCGGCAACCTGTCGTCTTCCCGCCAGTCACAGCGGATTCGGACAACTGGCCGAAAGGCCCTGTGCAGGGGAGTCGCGAAAGCGATTACCGTGGCGGCGATCGCCAAGACCCGGGGGACTGCGCGAGCAGGAGGAGACGAGGCGTGCATGACACGGTGGACAATCAACACATCATCGAGTTACTGGTGCGTGGCTGGAGCGACGAACGCATCTCGCGCACGCTTGTCCTGAGCCAACGCACGGTGCAGCGACGAGTGCGCCAACTCATGGAGGAGTACGGCTGCACCAGCCGCTTCGCACTCGGATTCGCGCTCGGACTGCGCGCCGTCCCCCGACGGCCCGGCCGAGGCAGGGGCCCGGACACCCATAGGCGTCCGGGCCCCTCGTCGACCGGCTCGGTCGGCCGTTTCACGTGAAACAGACCGGCGAGGCCATCACGCCCAGGTGATCAACCGCTTGGGCTGCTCCAGGATCGCGGCGACATCCGCCAGGAACTTGGAGCCGAGCTCGCCGTCGACCAGTCGGTGGTCGAAGGAGAGCGCGAGCGTGGTGACCTGACGCGGCTTCACCTTGCCCTTGTGGATCCACGGCTGGAGCTTGATCGCACCGACCGCGAGGATCGCCGACTCGCCCGGGTTGATGATGGGCGTACCGGTGTCGACGCCGAAGACGCCGACGTTGGTGATGGTGAACGTGCCGCCCTGCATGGCCGCCGGGGTCGTCTTGCCCTCGCGGGCGGTGGCGACCAGCTCGCTGAGGGAGCGGGACAGCTCCGGCAGGGTCTGGGCGTGCGCGTCCTTGATGTTCGGCACGATCAGGCCGCGCGGGGTGGCCGCGGCGATACCCAGGTTGACGTAGTGCTTGAGCACGATCTCCTGGTTCGCCTCGTCCCAGGCCGCGTTGATCTCCGGGTTGCGCTTGACCGCGACCAGGACGGCCTTGGCGACGAGGAGGAGCGGGTTGACCCGCAGGCCCGCCATGTCCTTGTCGGACTTGAGCTCCTCGACCAGCTTCATCGTGCGCGTGATGTCGAAGGTCACGAACTCGGTGACGTGCGGCGCGGTGAAGGCCGAGCCGACCATCGCCGCCGCCGTCGCCTTCCGTACGCCCTTGATGGGCACACGGGTCTCCCGCGCGTCCGCCGACGCCGCGGAGACGGCGGCGGGCGCGGGGGCCGGAGCCGCTGCCGGGGCCTCGACGGCGGGTGCCGTGACGGCCGGGGCCGGGGCGGCGGCCGCGTGGACGTCCTCGCGGGTGATGATCCCGTCCGGACCGGTCGGCTTGACCGTCGCCAGGTCGACCCCGAGGTCCTTGGCCAGCTTGCGCACCGGCGGCTTGGCCAGCGGGCGGGTGGCGGCGTGGCCCCCGTGCCCGTTGAGCTGCTCCGGTACGGAGACGGGCGCGGCGGCGGCGGCCGGTGCGGGTGTGGTGTCAGCGGCCGGTGCGGAAGCGGCGGCTGCCGTGGGCGCGCCCTTGCGGGCGCGGCGCTTGGTGGAGGTCGCGGCCACGCCGTAGCCGACCAGGACCGGCTGACGGCCCTGGGGCTCGTCCTCGGCCGGCTCCTCGGCGGCGGGGGTCTCGACCGGCGCCTGGGCGGGGGCCTCGGCCTCCGCCGTACCGCCGCCGACGTTCACCGAGATGATCACCTCGCCGACGTCGACCGTCGTCCCCTCGGGGAAGCGCAGCTCGTGCACCACACCGTCGAAGGGGCACGGCAGCTCGACCGCCGCCTTGGCCGTCTCGACCTCGCAGACGACCTGCCCGTCGGTGACCGTGTCACCGGGCTGGACGTACCACTTGAGGATCTCGGCCTCGGTGAGGCCCTCGCCCACGTCGGGCATCTTGAATTCGCGGATCGTCACGATGCTCTCCTCAGTACGCCAGCGAGCGGTCGACGGCGTCGAGCACGCGGTCCAGGCCCGGCAGGTACTCCTCCTCCAGGCGCGCCGGCGGATACGGCGCGTGGTAGCCGCCGACCCGCAGGACGGGGGCCTCCAGGTGGTAGAAGCAGCGCTCGGTGATCCGGGCGGCGATCTCCGCGCCGGAGCCGTAGAAGACCGGGGCCTCGTGGACCACGACCAGGCGGCGGGTCTTCTCGACCGAGGTCTGGATGGCGTCGAAGTCGATCGGGGACATCGAGCGCAGGTCCAGGACCTCCACCGACTTGCCCTCCTCCTGGGCGGCCGCGGCGGCCTCCAGGCAGACCTTCACCATCGGACCGTACGCGGCGAGCGTGAGGTCGGTGCCCTGGCGGGCCACCTTGGCCTTGTGCAGCTCACCGGGGATGGCTTCGGTGTCGACCTCGCCCTTGTCCCAGTAGCGGCGCTTCGGCTCGAAGAAGATCACCGGGTCGTCGCTCTGGATGGCCTGCTGGAGCATCCAGTACGCGTCGGAGGAGTTCGACGGCGAGACGACCTTCAGGCCGGCCACGTGCGCGAAGAGCGCCTCGGGCGACTCGGAGTGGTGCTCGACCGCGCCGATGCCGCCGCCGTACGGGATGCGGATGACGACCGGCAGCTTGATCTTGCCGAGGGCGCGGGCGTGCATCTTGGCGAGCTGCGTGACGATCTGGTCGTACGCGGGGAAGACGAAGCCGTCGAACTGGATCTCGACGACGGGCCGGTAGCCGCGCAGGGCCAGGCCGATCGCGGTGCCGACGATGCCGGACTCGGCGAGCGGGGTGTCGATGACCCGGTCCTCGCCGAAGTCCTTCTGCAGCCCGTCGGTGACCCGGAAGACACCGCCGAGCTTTCCGACGTCCTCGCCCATGATGAGGACCTTGGGGTCGGTCTCCAGGGCCGTGCGGAGCGACTCGTTGAGCGCCTTGGCCAGGGGAAGCTTCTGTACAGCCATGATTACTCGGCCCCTCCGTCCGCGAAGGACGCCTGGTAGGCGGCGAACTGCGCGCGCTCCTCGTCGACGAGCGCGTGCCCGTCGGCGTAGACATTCTCGAAGATCGCCATGTGGTCCGGGTCGGGCATGGCACGGACGGCCTCGCGGACGCGCTTGCCGAGCGCCTCGCTCTCCGTCTCCAGCTCCTCGAAGAAGGCGGCGTCGGCGTGGCCGGCCTTCTCCAGGTACGCCTTGAGCCGCAGGATCGGGTCCTTCGCCTCCCAGGCCTCGCGCTCCTCGTCGGCCCGGTACTTGGTCGGGTCGTCGGAGGTGGTGTGCGCGCCCATGCGGTAGGTGAACGCCTCGACCAGGGTCGGGCCCTCCCCGCGGCGGGCGCGCTCCAGGGCGGAGCGGGTCACGGCCAGGCAGGCGAGGACGTCGTTGCCGTCGACGCGGACGCCGGGGAAGCCGTAGCCCCGCGCGCGCTGGTAGAGCGGGACGCGGGTCTGCCGCTCGGTGGGCTCGGAGATCGCCCACTGGTTGTTCTGGCAGAAGAACACGACCGGGGCGTTGTAGACCGCCGAGAAGGTGAAGGACTCGGCCACGTCGCCCTGGCTGGACGCTCCGTCGCCGAAGTACGCGATCACGGCGGAGTCGGCGCCGTCCTTGGCGACCCCCATGGCGTAGCCGGTGGCGTGCAGGGTCTGCGAGCCGATGACGATCGTGTACAGGTGGAAGTTGTTGCTGTTGGGGTCCCAGCCTCCGTGGTTCACACCGCGGAACATGCCCAGCAGGTTGGTCGGGTCGACCCCGCGGCACCAGGCGACACCGTGCTCGCGATAGGTCGGGAAGACATAGTCGTCGTCGCGCAGCGCCCGCCCGGAGCCGATCTGCGCCGCCTCCTGGCCGAGCAGCGACGCCCACAGGCCCAGCTCGCCCTGACGCTGCAGGGCCGTGGCCTCCGCGTCGAAGCGGCGGGTGAGGACCATGTCCCGGTACAGGCCGCGCAGCTCGTCGGCGCTCAGGTCGATGTCGTACTCGGGGTGCTGGACGCGCTCCCCTTCGGGCGTCAGCAGCTGAACGAGCTCGGGCTCGGCGCCCTGCCCCTTCTTGACGCTCGCGCTGGCAGTGCGCTTGGTGCCGCTGCTGCGGCGCGTCGTCTTGCGCGCGGCAGTGCTCTCCACGGTCACGTGCGTGCTCCTCCGTCGGTCCGGCCCCCGGGTTCGCCGGGCAGCCAGTGCGGCTCGCCTTCTCCGTGCCCGCGCACGGGGTGGGGTGCGACTCGGCCGGGGTCGGGCGTGACAGGTGCCCCGGCGAGCGCCCTGTCATAGGCACGTTACCCAGTGCGCCGCATTCCTGCGAAACCCCATTTGACCTGCGATTTTGCTTGGATTTCCAAGTAAATCTCGAAAAGGTCGCGAAAAAGGGGAGCAGTAGCTGGTCAGCGCGTTGGCAACAGCCTTGAGGGCCGCCGGAACACCGGCACGTTATCCCGGCCACCCCGGGCACGGGAAGAGCCAATATGTGAGACTGACCCCGTGCGCGAAGACGGAAAAATCCGGGTATTTCTGCTGGACGACCACGAAGTGGTCCGGCGCGGGGTCCATGAGCTGCTCTCGGTGGAGGGCGACATCGAGGTCGTCGGCGAGGCCGGTACGGCGGCTGACGCCCTGGTCAGGATCCCCGCGACCCGCCCCGACGTGGCCGTGCTCGACGTGCGGCTGCCGGACGGCAGCGGGGTCGAGGTCTGCCGCGAGGTCCGGTCGGGGAACGACGACATCAAATGCCTCATGCTCACCTCGTACGCCGACGACGAGGCGCTCTTCGACGCGATCATGGCCGGTGCCTCGGGCTATGTCCTCAAGGCGATCCGCGGCAACGAACTCATCTCGGCGGTACGGGACGTGGCGGCCGGCAAGTCCCTGCTCGACCCGGTGGCCACCGCCCGCGTGCTGGAACGGCTGCGTGACGGAAACAGCCCCAAGGGTGACGACCGGCTCGCCAACCTGACGGAACAGGAGCGCAGGATCCTGGACCTGATCGGCGAGGGCATGACCAACCGGGCCATCGGCGAGCGGCTCCACCTCGCCGAGAAGACGATCAAGAACTACGTCTCCAGCCTGCTGTCCAAGCTGGGCATGGAGCGGCGTTCGCAGGCCGCGGCGTACGTGGCCCGCATGCAGGCCGAACGCCACTGACCGGTTCGGACCGCGACTGACCGGTTCGGACCGCCACGGCCGACTCGGGGCGCCGACGGCCGACTCGGGGCGCCACTGACCGGTTCGGGACCAAGGGCCCGAACCGGTGGGGCAAGGTGCCTCTTTCGCGGCGCGGCGCCGGTGGCGGAGAGTGGGGTCCATGCCCACCGAGGAGAGCCGCGCCATCGAGCTGCTGCGGCGCGTGTCGTACGGGCGGGTGACGACGAGCATGCGGGCGATGCCGTTCGTCGCACCGGCCCGGCACATCGTCGCCGACGGCCGCGTGCTCTTCCGGCTGCACCGGGGGCTCGGCTACCACCGGGCCTGCCACGGCGGCGTCGTCGCCTACGGCGCGGACAACCTCAACTTCGGGGCCGACCACCTCTGGTCCGTGCAGTTCACCGGCACCGCCGAGGTCGTCGAGCCGACCGACGAGCAGCTGGCGGCCTTCGGTCCGCCGCCGAGGACCGTGGACGGCGCGCCCTTCGAGCCGGTCTACATGCGTGTCGAGCCGCGGTTCGTGACCGTGCACGCGATCGACTGCACGGCCGAGGCCCCGCACCGGTCGTCAGGCCTTCCATAGCGCGACCGGTCCACCACGTACCGTGATCTAACATCTGGTGAGTGCCGCGCTCATCTGAAACGCTCGCTCCACCCCTGGGTGCCCTGCTGCGCCGCTACCGCGACGCCGGCGAGCCGCTCTCCTGCGAACCCGTCTCCCAGGGCCTCCTCAACCGCGGCTACCGCCTCGCCACCACCCGGGGCGCCTACTTCCTCAAGCAGCATCTCGACGCCCCGACCGCCGACCGGGACACGATCAGCCGCCAGCACCGGGCCACGCAGCGCCTGCACGCCCTCGGCCTGCCGGTCGCCCCGCCGCTCGCCGACTCCGCGGGCCGTACCGTCGCCGTGATCGGCGGACGCTGCTACGCCCTGCACCCCTGGGTCGAAGGCCGCCACCGCGACGGCGCCCAGCTCTCCACCGCCGGCTCCCGCCGCCTGGGCGCCCTCCTCGGACACGTCCACACCTGCCTGGAGCAGGTGATGGAGTCCCCGCCACCGGGGGAGGAGTACGAGAGCGCCCGCCCCGCCGACACTTTCCGGGTCATCGACGAACTGCTCCGCCTCACCCGCGCCCGGCACCCCCGCGACGGCTTCGACGAACTCGCCGAGCACCGACTCCTCGAGCGCCGTGTCCTCCTCGCCGAGCACGCCCACCGCCGCCCACCGCCCGCCGCGGCGGCCGGCTGGGTGCACGGCGACTTCCACCCCCTGAACCTGCTCTACCGGGGCGCGGAGCCGGCCGCGATCGTCGACTGGGACCGCCTCGGCGTCCAGCCGCGGGCCGAGGAGGCGGTCCGGGCCGCCGCCATCTTCTTCGTACGGCCGGCGGGCGAGCTGGCGCTCGGGAAGGTACGGGCGTACGCGCGGGCCTACCGGCGGGCGGCGGGTGCGGACGGTGCCGAACTGGCGGCCGCGGTGCACCGGGTGTGGTGGGAGCGGCTCAACGACTTCTGGATACTGCGCTGGCGCTACCAGCTCCACGACCGAAGGGCCGACCCGCAGTTCCCCGCGGCGTCGGCCCTGGTGGTGTGGTGGACCCGCGAATACGAGGCGGTGCGCGACGCGTTCACGGGGTGAGGCGCTCCGTCAGGACGTGGTGCCCGCCGTCGTGCCGGTCGATGTGCCCGTGGTCGTACCGGTGTTGGTGTTGCCGGTCGTCGTGCCGCTGGAGGTGCCCGTCGACGTACCGGTGTTGGTGTTGCCGGTCGTCGTGCCGCTGGAGGTGCCCGTCGACGTGCCCTGGTCGGTGTTGCCCTCCGTCGTGCCCTGGTCGGTGTTGCCCTCCGTCGTCCCGCCGTCGTCGGTGCCGCCGTCGGTCGGATCGGTCGGCGGGGTCGACGGATCACCCGACGGGGTGCTCGGCGTCGACGGCCGGTAAGACGGCTTGGTCGGGGGCGCCCAGGTGTCCTGGCCGCCGCCCGTGGAGGTGTCCGGC
This sequence comes from Streptomyces sp. NPDC093600, assembly GCF_044764755.1. Taxonomy (NCBI): domain Bacteria; kingdom Bacillati; phylum Actinomycetota; class Actinomycetes; order Kitasatosporales; family Streptomycetaceae; genus Streptomyces; species Streptomyces sp. NPDC093600. The sequence goes on along the minus strand of NZ_JBIWIU010000007.1, from coordinate 314,702 downwards.
TCCCGCGTCTCCGGCGTGGGCTCCTGCGACGGCGTCGGCGAGTCCGAGACCGTGGACGGGGAGTTGGTGACGGTCGGCTTGTTCGTCGTACCGCCGCCGTTGCCGCCCGCCTTGTCCACGGCGTAGGCGACACCGGCCACGATCGCGATCAGCGCGAGCGCGACGAACAGCCACATCTTGCCGCGACCGGGCCTGCCACCGGCCCCGTGGGCGTAGGCCCCGCCATGGCCGCCGTCGTACCCGCCGTCGTCCGGGTTCATCGGCGGCAGGATCGGACCCTGCGAGGTCTCGTGGTGCGTCGGGTGGCCGAGCGCGGCCGTCGCCGCGACGCCGCCGACGGGCGTGTGACCGCCCTCGTGCACCTCCACCGGGCCCGTGCTCCACGTGCCGGTGTGCCCGCCCTGCTGCTGAAGCATCTGCAGGCCGTACTGGATGAGGGCGCGCATCTCCTCGGCGCTCTGGAACCGGTCGTCCGGGTCCTTCGCCAGCGAACGCATCACCAGACCGTCGAGCTCCGGTGGCGACGCCTGGGTCACGTCCGACGGCGGCACCGGCATGTCCTGAACATGCTGGTACACCACCGAGAGCGGCGTCTCGCCGGTGAACGGAGGCCGCAGCGCGAGCAGTTCGTAGAGCAGGCAGCCCGTGGCGTACAGGTCCGAACGGTGGTCCACGGCCTTGCCGAGCGCCTGCTCGGGGGAGAGGTACTGCGGGGTGCCCATCACCATGCCGGTCTGGGTCATCGTCGACTGCGCGCCGTGCAGGGCGCGCGCGATGCCGAAGTCCATGACCTTCACGGCGCCGCTGTGCGTGATGATGACGTTGGCGGGCTTGATGTCCCGGTGCACGATGCCGTGCTGATGGGAGTAGGCGAGCGCTTCGAGCACGCCGGAGACGATGATCAGTGCCTGCTCGGGCCCCGGCGCCTCGGCGCTGATCAGCAGGTCCCGGATGGTGCGGCCCTCGACCAGCTCCATCACGATGTACGGAACGGACTGGCCGCCGACGACGTCCTCGCCGGAGTCGTACACCGCGACGATGGCATGGTGGTTGAGCCCGGCGACCGACTGCGCCTCGCGCGTGAAGCGGGCCTTGGAGACCGGGTCCTCGGCGAGGTCGGCGCGGAGCAGCTTGACGGCGACCGTACGGCCCAGGCGGACGTCCTCGGCGGCGAACACCTCGGCCATGCCGCCGCGGCCCAGACGGTGGGTCAGGCGGTAGCGCCCGTCACCGACCACTCCGCCGACGCCCCAGGACTCCGCACCGGCGTCCGACACACCGCCACCGCCTGCTTCGGATTCGGGTGCCATCAGTCCTCGCCGTCATATCTCTTGCCGTGCCTTGCCGTCACGTCTTTCCCGTCACGCTACAGGCTTCGTCAGACAGCGCGGTCCGAGATGGACCGGCCATCCAACCCCTTCCGTGTATACGGGCGCAAATTCCATGCGGTTCCTGTAACGCTTCCGAGACGCTTCTTGTGCTGAGGGTCACGGAACGGGCACCTGGCTTGACGTGTCGGTGCCCTGGGGCAGACTTGGCCAGGAAATTCCGGATCAGCGCCGCCGCGCGCGCGTAGGGGGAAGCACGAATGAGCCAGGACGGCGCACAAGGCCGCTACGCGGGCGGTTCGGTCGCGGGCGGCCGCTACCAGCTTCGCGACCTGCTCGGCGAGGGCGGTATGGCGTCGGTGTACCTGGCCTACGACAGCGCCCTCGACCGCCAGGTCGCCATCAAGACCCTGCACACCGAACTCGGCCGGGAACAGTCGTTCCGCGAGCGGTTCCGGCGTGAGGCGCAGGCTGTTGCCAAGCTGTCGCACACCAACATCGTCTCGGTCTTCGACACCGGCGAGGACACCCTCGACGGCGCCGTCATGCCGTACATCGTCATGGAGTACGTGGAGGGGCAGCCGCTCGGCTCGGTGCTCGCCTCCGACGTGCGGCAGCACGGCGCGATGCCGGCCGACAAGGCGCTGAAGGTGACGGCCGACGTGCTGGCCGCGCTGGAGACCAGCCACGAGATGGGCCTGGTCCACCGCGACATCAAGCCGGGCAACGTGATGATGACCAAGCGCGGCGTCGTCAAGGTCATGGACTTCGGCATCGCGCGCGCCATGCAGTCCGGCGTCACCTCGATGACGCAGACCGGCATGGTCGTCGGCACCCCGCAGTACCTCTCCCCCGAGCAGGCCCTCGGCCGCGCGGTGGACGCCCGCTCCGACCTGTACTCGGTCGGCATCATGCTGTTCCAGCTGCTCACCGGCCGTCTTCCGTTCGACGCGGACTCGCCGCTGGCCATCGCGTACGCGCACGTGCAGGAGGAGCCGGTCGCTCCCTCCTCCATCAACCGCTCGGTGACTCCGGCGATGGACGCGCTCGTCGCGCGCGCGCTGAAGAAGAACCCGAACGAGCGTTTCCCGAGCGCTGCCGCGATGCAGGACGAGTGCCTGCGGGTGCTGTCGGCGGGGCAGACGAGCGCGCCGGTGATCGTCGCCGGCGGTCCGGTGAGCAGCGGTGCGGGCGTGGGCTCGGCGGTCTTCCCGCCGGTCGGCCAGACCCCGCCGCCGTCCACGCACGGTGTCCAGCAGCCGTACCAGGCCCCGACACCGCAGCCGGGCCCGTACGGGGCGCCGACGCCGGCCCCCACGCCCTCCTACGGCTACCCGCAGCAGGCCCACACGCCCGCCCCCGCCTATCAGACGCCCACCCCGGGGCCGTACACGATGTCGCCCCAGCCCTCGCCGTCGTCGGTGAGCGGGGGGTCCAGCGGGGCCGGCGGGTCCCGGCGGAACATGCCGATGATCGTCGGCGCGATCGTCGTGGCGCTGATCGCGGTCGGCGGTGTGATCATGGCGCTCTCCCTCAAGGAGGACGACCCGAACACCAAGGCGGGCGGTGACGACCCGAGCCAGGGCCAGACGGCCGCGCCCGGGCACAAGGGTCCGGACCTCACCAAGACCATCGACCCGAAGAAGTGCACGGAGCCCGCCGAGTCGCGCGACGACCCCGCGAAGTTCGAGATCCCGAACTTCACCTACAAGAACATCCAGTCCGTGAAGGCATGCGTCCAGGCCGCCGGCTGGAAGATCATCACGCAGACACCGGTCGACGAGGCCACCTACGGCGAGGGCACCGTCCTGGAGCAGTACCCGCCCGCGGGCGAGGACGCGACCAAGGAGAACGCGGAGTTCACGCTGAAGGTCTCGACGGGCAACCCGCCGCAGTAACCGCCGCCGCCCGCACCGGTCGCGCGGCCGGCCTCACCCCCCTCACATGTCCGGGATGCCGGATGTGTCCCGTCATGTGACGCTGAGTCGAAACCTCGGCGGCTCGGTACGGGAGGGGGGTCACGCGGTGACTCCAGGACTCCGCAGGGCAGGGACACGGGCCCTCGGTCCGGTGTTCGCGTGCTGGCTCGCGGCGGGCGCGGTGCCGGTCGCTTACGGAGCGCAGGGCACGTCCTCTCCCCGGCCTCCGAGCACTTCGGCGGGCACGGCGGCGGGCACGGTGGGCGCTGCGATGGCGGGCTCGGCGGCGAGGGCGACGGCCGGGTCCGTCGTGCGCTCCGTGGCGGACCCGACACCGGCGGCCGGTCCGTCCTCAAGTGCCGGCGCCGGAACCGCCCCGGGGAAGACTTCCGGGAGAAACCACGAGAAGGCCCCGGCGAACGGCCCCGGGGAAGACCCTGGGAAAGACCCTGAGCCGGCCCCTGCGAAGGACCCGGGCCAGGCGCCCGGGACGAAGCCGGGGACGAAGCCCGGGAGCCTTCCGGGAACGACGGCGCCCGTGAAGGGCTCCGGCCAGGCGACGGGCACGCCCCCGGGGAAGGTCACGGGCCCGGGCAAGAGCACTGGCCCGGGGAAGGGCACTGACCCCCGCCCGACCGCCGGCGCGAGCGCCACCGCCCGCCCCACCCCCGGCGCCTCGGGCGCCCCAGCCGCCCCCGCCGCACCCTCGATGACGCCGGGGCCCACCGAACCCGTCGGACCCAGCCGCTCCGCCTCCCTCGCCGGGCGCCCCGCCGGAGAGGGCCGCGAGCGCCCGGGCCGACCGGCCTCGTCCCTGGCACCGGTCCCGCCCGGCGAGCCGGACGACTCCTCCCGTACCAGTACGGCAACAACCGATGAGCGCCCTGACCCGTGGGACGAGCCGGACGAGGACCTCCAGGCGGTACCCCCGGCGGACGCGGCACCCCCTTCCGGGCCACCCGCGAGCCGGCCCGCCGCAGCCCACCGGGCCGGCGCCGAAACCGGCCCCACCAGCGCTGACCAGCAGGTTCCCGTCCTCACCCTGGGAGCCGGCCTCGCACTCGTGGGCCTCGGGATCGGCTTCCTCGGCATCCGGATGCGACGCCGCTGACCCGCCGCGTCCCCCTTGAGACGGACGCCGCGGTTCCGCCTCAGGTCGGTTGTCGGCGCCGACATACTCGGTATACATACTGAGTATGTCGATCCGCCACGGGCTTCTCGCCCTCCTCGAACAGGGTCCTCGGTACGGCTCGCAGCTCCGCACAGAGTTCGAGTCCCGCACCGGCTCGACCTGGCCGCTCAACGTGGGCCAGGTCTATACGACCCTCAGCCGTCTCGAACGCGACGGCATGGTCGCCCAGGGCGGCGAGGACGAGGCCGGGCACGCGCTCTACACGATCACCGACCGCGGTCGTGCCGAGCTCATGACCTGGTTCGAGAAGCCCGTCGACCGCACCAGCCCCGCCCGTGACGAGCTCTCCATCAAACTCGCCATGGCCGTCGGGGCGCCGGGGGTCGACATCCGGGCCGTCATCCAGGCGCAGCGCCGCCACACCGTGAAGGCGATGCAGGACTACACCCGGCTGAAGGCCCAGGCTCTCACCGCCCTCGAAAGCGGTGGGGCCCAGGAGCGCGACGACGTGGCCTGGCTGCTCGTCCTGGAGCAGCTCATCTTCCAGACCGAGGCCGAGGCGCGCTGGCTGGACCACTGCGAGGCCCGGCTCATCCGCCTTTCGGCCGCCGCCGGCGCCACCACCGGAGCCGCCTCCGGCGAGAAGCCGGCCCAGCCACCCGAGACCGCGCCCCGGTCCGCCGAGACCGTGCGCCCGGCACCGCTGCGCTGACCCCGGCACCACCGCGCCGACCGGACCGGACCAGATCGGACCGTACGAGACCGGACCGGACTGGACCTGGCCGGAACCGCTCCGCCGCCGCGCCTGCTCGCGGCCCCATGACCCGTACCACCTCATCAACCGCTCCGTGCGCGACCACGAGCGTCCGCCACCCGGACCTCCGGCCGCGTACGTCCAAGGGGGATCTCCATGTCCACACAGCAGCCCGTGCTGCAACTGAAGAACCTGACCCGTGTCCACGGCTCGGGAGCCACCGAGGTGCACGCCCTGCGCGGCATCGACCTCGCCGTCTACCCCGGTGAACTCGTCGCCGTCATGGGCCCGTCCGGCTCGGGCAAGTCCACCCTGCTCACCATCGCGGGCGGCCTCGACACCCCTACCTCCGGCCAGGTGATCGTCGAGGACACCGACATCACCACCGCCGACCGCAAGGCGCTCGCCGCCCTGCGCCGCCGCAGCATCGGTTACGTCTTCCAGGACTACAACCTCATACCGGCACTCACCGCCGCCGAGAACGTGGCCCTCCCCCGCGAGCTGGACGGCGTCTCCGCCCGCAAGGCCCGTGCCGAAGCCGTCGCCGCCCTGGAGGAGATGGAGCTCGGCCACCTCGCCGACCGCTTCCCCGACGAGATGTCCGGCGGCCAGCAGCAGCGCGTCGCCATCGCCCGCGCCCTGGTCGGCGACCGGCGTCTCGTCCTCGCCGACGAGCCGACCGGAGCCCTCGACTCCGAGACCGGCGAGTCCGTCCTCGCCCTGCTGCGCACCCGCTGCGACGCCGGTGCGGCGGGCGTCCTGGTCACCCACGAGCCCCGGTTCGCCGCCTGGGCCGACCGGGTCGTCTTCCTGCGGGACGGCGCCGTCGTCGACCAGACCGTGCGCAGCGAGGCCGACTCGCTCCTGTCCGGCCAGGCGGCCGAACGGTGAACACATGGTTCCACTCCTGGCGCGCCGCGATCCGTATAGCCCGCCGTGACGCCTGGCGCTACAAGGGCCGCAGCTTCCTGGTCCTCGCGATGATCGCCCTGCCCATCCTGGGTGTGAGCGCCGCCGACCTGACCCTGCGCAGCTCCGAACTCTCCACCGAGGAGCGGCTGAGCCGGACCATCGGCGCCGCCGACGCCTGGTTCGACGACAGCGACTACGGCGGTGTCCCGATCCTGCAGTCTCCGGACGGCGAGATGAACACGCCGGCCAAGGACTACGGCGACCAGTCGTGGCCGAGCGGTCCGACCGACGTCACCAAGACCTTCCCGGCCGGCTCGACCGTCCTCACCGACACCTCCGGCAGCGGCAAACTGACGACCGTCCACGGACTGCTCCAGACGGAGATCCGTGAGCTCAAGGCCACCGACCCGATGGCCCGGGGCATCATGACCCTCCAGGAGGGACGCTTCCCGGAGAAGGCGGACGAGGTCGCCGCGACCACGCACTTCCTGGAGGCCAGCGGCCTGACGATCGGCTCCACCCTCTCCGCGCGCGGTTACGACCGTCCGTACCGGATCGTCGGCGCCTACGAGCTCCCCAACGAACTGAAGGCCGACCAGGTCAACGCCCTGCCCGGCGCCTTCCTCGCCCCGTACGCGAAGGCCGCCGAGCGCGCCGGGCTGACGAAGCCCGAGCACTCCACCAGGTATCTGGTGAAGCTGTCCGGTGGTTTCACGTGGAACATGGTCCAGCAGATCAACACCAAGGGTGTCGTGGTCGTCTCACGCGCCGTGCTGATGGACCCGCCCGCCGACTCCGAGGTGCCGCTGTACCAGAAGGAGAACTGGGGCAACTACCGGATGGGCAGCGGCGTCCCAGCCGCCGAGCTCGCCGCGCTCGGGACCGTCGTCGGCCTGGCGATGCTGGAGATCTGCCTTCTCGCCGGTCCCGCGTTCGCCGTCGGCGCCCGCCGCTCGCGCCGCCAGTTGGGTCTGGTCGGGGCCAACGGCGGCGACCGCAGCCACATCCGGGCCATCGTGCTGAGCGGTGGCCTGGTCATCGGCGTCGCCGCCGCCATCGTCGGCACGATCCTCGCCCTGATCCTGACCTTCGCGCTCCAGCCGCTCCTGGAGGAATACATGGGGCAGCGGTTCGGCAGCTTCGACATCCGCCCGCTGGAACTGCTCGGCATCGCGCTGATCGCCGTGCTGACCGGCCTGATGGCCGCGATCGTCCCGGCCATCACCTCGTCGCGGCAGACGGTGCTCGCCTCGCTCACCGGCCGTCGCGGTGTCCGCCGCAGCAGCCGGGTGCTGCCCCTGATCGGCCTGGCCGCCGTGCTGCTCGGCGGGGCGATCGCGCTCTACGGATCGGTCGTCTCGGACCAGTTCGTCATCGTCGCGGGCGGCAGCGCCATCGCCGAGCTGGGCGTGGTCGCGCTGACCCCCGCCCTGGTGGGCCTGTTCGGCCGGACCGGCCGCTGGCTGCCGCTCTCCCCGCGCCTCGCCCTGCGGGACGCCGTACGCAACCGGGGCCGTACGGCCCCCGCCGTCGCCGCCGTGCTAGCCGCGGTCGCCGGGACCGTCGCCGTCTCCACGTACGCGGCGAGCCGGGACGCCCAGGCCGAGGCCGAGTACCAGGCCAGGCTCCCGTACGGGGCGGTCTCCGCGCTCGTCGCGGAGGAGGGCGGCCGGGACGTGCCGGCGGTCCGTGACGCCGTGCAGCGCCTGCTGCCGGTCGACACCCGCGCGGACGTCGACCGGGTGCAGGTCGGCAAGGCCAACTGTTCGCCGTACGGCGGACCGGGCTGCGGACGCTACGAGATCGTCATCCCGAAGGCCAACGAGTGCCCGCTGTGGGCCCCTTCCGTCGACGGCGAGGACCCGGCGGCGAAGTTCTCCCGGCAGGAGCGGGAGAAGCTGGCCAAGGACTGGCGCTGCAAGCAGGGCGACGACGGCGGCGTCAATGTCGAAGGCGGCCTGCTGATCGGTGACGCCAAGCTTCTGAAGGTGCTCGGCATCAAGGACGCCGGTGCCGAGAAGGCCCTCGCCGAAGGAAAGATCGTCTCCTTCGCCAAGCCCCAGGTCGACCGGGACGGCACGGTCGACATCAAGCTGATCGCCGACCAGGCGAAGGCCGACCAGGCCGCGGAGGAGGGCAAGCCGGTACCGGGCGAGGTCAAGAGCCTCCCCGCCTACCTGGTGCCCGAGGGACAGAAGGCGTACGGCGTCCAGGGGCTCATCACCCCGGCCACGGCCAAGACCGCCGGCCTGTCCACGGTGCCGCTCGGCTCGTTCTTCTCCACCGACCGGATGCCGACCACCGAAGCGCGGCAGAAGCTCGACGGCGAGCTCGCCAAGATCGGCAGCGATGTCGACCTGCATCTGGAGGAGGGGTTCGTCGGCGACAGCAGCATCGTGCTCCTGGCGCTGACCGTCTTCGCCGGTCTGGTCACCATCGGTGCGGCCGGTATCGCCACCGGCCTGGCTCAGGCCGACGCCGAGGCCGACCTCAAGACGCTCTCCGCGGTCGGCGCGCCGCCCCGGGTCCGCCGCACGCTGAGCGGATTCCAGTGCGGGGTGGTCGCCGCGATGGGCGTGATCCTCGGGTCGGTGGCCGGTGTGCTGCCGGCGATCGGGCTCCGGCTCACCGAGGAACGCGCGCAGACGCGGTTCTACGAGGAGGCCCTCGCACAGGGCTGGGGCGGCAGCACCACGCCTCCGTACGTCCCGGTCGTCGTCCCCTGGGAGACGCTTCTCGCCCTGCTGATCCTCGTGCCCCTCGGCGCCGCTCTGCTGGCCGCGCTGGTGACGCGCTCGCGCGGAGCACTGGCCCGCCGGGCCGCGACCTGACCGGTTCGTTGCCTTCCTGTGCCCCTGTACGAGGGTGGATCACCCTCGTACAGGGGCACACCGTGTGGTGAGGCACGCGTACGAGAGAATGGCGGCATGGAGATGCCGAGGAATGAACGGTCGCAGGAGAGCCCCCAGGTCCTCATCGTGGGACAGGACGGAATGGCGCTCGGCGGCACTCAGGGTGACGACGAATCCCGCGAGGTCCCGGTGACGGAAATGGTCGAGCAGCCTGCGAAGGTCATGCGCATCGGCAGCATGATCAAGCAGCTTCTGGAGGAAGTACGCGCGGCACCTCTCGACGAGGCCAGCCGGGTCAGGCTCAAGGAGATCCACGCCAGCTCGGTCAAGGAGCTGGAGGACGGGCTCGCGCCCGAGCTGGTCGAGGAACTGGAGCGTCTCTCCCTGCCGTTCACGGACGAGGCCATTCCCTCCGAGGCGGAACTGCGGATCGCGCAGGCCCAGTTGGTGGGCTGGCTGGAGGGTCTCTTCCACGGCATCCAGACGGCGCTGTTCGCCCAGCAGATGGCGGCCCGCGCCCAGTTGGAGCAGATGCGCCGGGCCCTGCCGCCGGGTGCCGGCCACGACGACGAGGACCAGGGCCCCGGCCACCCGGTCCGCTCGGGCCCGTACCTCTAGGCACGAACCAGGCGAGGGGTCCGGCGCACGCGCGTGCACCGGGCCCCTCGCTTTCGTATGTGCTTTCGTGCGCGCTTTCGTACGTACGGCCTTTGTGCGGCCGGTTCTTGTACGGACGGTTCTTGTACGTCAGATCTGGGGCGCGAGCAGCAGGACCTTGCCCACGTGGGTGCCGGAGTCCAGGGCGCGGTGGGCCTCGGCGGCATCCGGCATCGGCAGTGTGCGGTCGACGACCGGACGGATCGTGCCGGCACCGATCAGCGGCCAGACATGCTCGCGGACCGCGGCGACGATCGCCGCCTTCTCCTCCAGCGGGCGGGCGCGCAGCGTGGTCGCCGTGATCGCGGCGCGCTTGGCCATCAGGGCGCCCAGGTTCAACTCGCCCTTCACTCCGCCCTGCATACCAATGATGGCGAGGCGCCCGTTGACCGCGAGCGCCTTCACGTTCCGGTCGAGGTACTTCGCTCCGACGATGTCGAGGATGACGTCCGCGCCCGCCCCGTCCGTCGCCTTGCGCAGCTCCTCCACGAAGTCCTGTTCGCGGTAGTCGATGAGGATGTCCGCGCCCAGCTCGGCGCAGCGCGCCAGCTTCTCCGGGCCCCCGGCCGTGACCGCGACCCGGGCCCCGACCGCCTTGGCGAGCTGGATCGCCATCGTGCCGATGCCGCTGGCGCCGCCGTGCACCAGGAGCGTCTCCCCCGGCCGCAGATGGGCGATCATGAAGACGTTCGACCAGACCGTGCTGGTGACCTCGGGCAGCGCGGCCGCCGTGACCAGGTCCACGCCGTCGGGGACCGGCAGCAGCTGGCCCACGGGGACGGCCACCTTCTCCGCGTAACCGCCGCCCACGAGCAGGGCGCACACCTCGTCGCCGACCGACCAGCCGGACACCCCGGGGCCGAGCGCGGCGATCCGGCCCGAGCACTCCAGACCCGGGTACGGAGAGGTGCCGGGCGGCGGGTCGTAGAAGCCCTGGCGCTGAAGCAGATCGGCACGGTTGACGGCGCTCGCCACCACCTCGACGAGGACCTCGCCCTCGGCGGGCACGGGATCGGGCACCTCGGCCCAGACCAGCGCCTCGGGACCACCGGGTTCCGGAATCGTGATCGCATGCATGGCGGCGAGGCTACTCCGGAGGAGTGGACAGAGGAGTGACGGGCGCCGCGCGCACGATCGTGATCACACGGTCCGTCAACTGCAGCGGACTCGCGGCCGGATCGTCGTAACTGAGCAGCCGGTGGCCTCGCAAGACGCTGACCACCAGGTCCTCGGTCTCGCGCACGCTCTTGCCCACCTCGGCCTTTATGACCGGCCGTTCGATGAGGTCGAGTCCCGAGCCCTGCTGGATCAGATCCTCCATCACCGTGCCCGCGCTGGGGCTGAGCACCGAAAGACCGAGGAGCCGCCCGGCCGCGCTGGCGCTGGTGATCACGGCGTCGGCGCCGGACTGGCGCAGCAGCGGCGCGTTCTCCTCCTCCCGTACCGCGGCGACGATCTTCGCTCCCCGGTTGAGCTGCCGGGCCGTGAGGGCGACCAGCACTGCGGTGTCGTCGCGCTGGGTCGCGATGACGATCTGTCGGGCCTTCTGCACCTCGGCACGGAGCAGCACATCGCTGCGGGTCGCGTCGCCGATCACACCGACGAAGCCGTCGGAGTTCGCCGTCTCGATCACCTTGTCCGACGGGTCGACGATGACGATGTGGTCCTTGCGCAGTCCTGTCGCGCAGAGGGTCTGGATCGCCGAGCGTCCCTTGGTCCCGAAGCCGACGATGACGGTGTGATCGCGCAAGGTGGACCTCCAGCGGTTCAGCCGCCACTCCTCCCGGGTCCGTTCGGTGAGGACCTCGAGAGTGGTGCCGACCAGAATGATCAGGAAAAGCACGCGCAGGGGCGTGACCAGCAGGACGTTGACGAGCCGCGCCGAGTCGCTGTGCGGGACGATGTCGCCGTATCCCGTGGTCGAGAGCGTGACGGTCGCGTAGTAGACGGCGTCGAGGAAGTCGACGGTCTCGTTGGCGTTGTCGTGATACCCCTCCCGGTCGACGTAGACGATGACGACCGTCACGACCAGCACCGCCAGCGCCATCAGCAGCCGCTTGCCCACCTGGCGCAGGGGCCGCTCGACGATCTGCCGGGGCATCCGGATACGGGACGGAGCCACCTTCTCGTCGACATGGCGCGCCATGATGTCCCGGCTGGGAAGTTTCACGTGAAACACACTCCTTGGGACGCGTCCTGGGCCGGGGCCACCGTCCAGGGGAGGTCGAGGATCTCCAGGGCGTCACCGGGCCGCGCACCGCGGGGAGGCACGACGGCCATGCCGTCCGCCGCCGCGATGCCACGAAGCATCGCCGGGCCGTTGTAGTGAAGCGGCACCGCCCGGTCTCCGTGGTGGACGATCGGGACGAGCCGGGTGTCATGGGGGTGGCCGTGCACCTCGTCGCGTACGGGCACGCGGTACGGCGGGGGGACCGGGGCGCCCGCCAGCGCGCGGAGCAAGGGCTCGGCGAGTGTGAGGAGGCCGGAGACGGCGGCCAGCGGGTTCCCGGGCAGCCCGACCACATGCCTGACCGGCCGGCCTTCTCCACCCTGGCTGCCTTGCCCGCCCGAAGGGCCGGGGTCGAGGCGGGCGAGGAGCATGGGGTGACCGGGGCGGACCTTCACGCCGTCCACGAGCAGGGCGGCTCCCGCCTTGGCCAGAACGGGGTGGACGTGGTCGACGGGGCCGGCGGCCGTGCCTCCGGTGGTGATGACCAGGTCGGCCTCGGAGCCGGTGACGGCGGCGTGGAGGGCGTCGGCGTCATCGCCGATCCGGCGGGTGGCGAGGACCTCGGCGCCCAGCGCGCTCAGCCAGGGGCCGAGCATGGGACCGAGGGCGTCACGGATCAGGCCGTCGTGGGGGCGCCCGGCGGTGAGCAGCTCGTCGCCCAGGACCAGGATCTCCACGCGAGGCCGGAGCAGTGTGCGCAGTTCGTCGTATCCGGCGGCCGCGGCGAGGCCGAGGACCGCCGGAGAGACCGTCGTACCGGCGGGCAGCAGCTGGTCCCCGGAACGGCACTCCTGGCCCCGGGGACGGATGTCCTGGCCTTGGACGACCGGACGCACGGCGTGCAGATGGCCGCCGGAGTCGGTACGGGAGTGCTCGCTGCGGAGGACCGCCGTCGTCTCGGCCGGGATCCGGGCGCCGGTGGCGATCCGTACCGCCGTGCCGTCGGCGAGCGCGGCGGCGGGCGTCTGGCCCGCGAGTACGGCTTCCGTCTCGCGGATCTCCCAGGGGCCGGGGCCCGCGACCGCCCATCCGTCCATGGCGGAGGTGTCGAAGGACGGCAGATCGGTGAGGGCGCGCAGCGGCTCGGCGAGCACCTGTCCGAGCGCCTGCCCGAGGGGGACGCTTCGCGCCGCGCGGCCGGCACCGGCCGCCGCTCCGGCGCGGGCGGCTACGGCGCGTGCGTCGGACCAGGGGGTGGCGCGGTGGGACTCCGCGGGCCGGGGCCGGGGCCGGGCGACGAGGGCGAGCGCCTCGTCGACGCCGTCGCCGTCGGACTCGGGACGGTGCTGGGGCTCGGTGTCCCTGCCGGGCTGGGTGGCGTCCTGGGAGACGGGTGTGGCGCGTTCCTGCGGGGTCATCCGGCCGCGTCCTGCTCCGCCTCGGCGGCCCACCGGCGGGCGAGCGCGGCGGCCTTGCGGGCCGCCTCGGCGACGGCCTGGGATCCCCCTTCGCCGCCGGCCGCGGCCTGGGCCGCCGCGTAGCCGACCAGGAACGTGGTCAGCGGCGCGGCGGGGCGGGCGACCCCATGGGCGGCGTCACGGGCGAGGTCGAGCAGCACGCCGGTGTCGACGTCGATCTCGAGACCCAGCTCGTCCTTGACTGCGGTGATCCATTCGTCCAGCACGTTCCCATGCTCCCTGATCCGGGCCCGGGCCGTGGCAATGTCCTCCCAGGTGTCGCAGTCGAAGGAGGCCAGGGGCTCCGCGGTGACCCGGACGGTGCGGAGCCTTCGCGTGAGCAGACGCAGCGGGAGGCCGGTGAGGGTGCCGTGCTCGGCGGCGATGAGAGCGAGCTCACGCCGGAGCGGCTCGGTGCGATAGGCGGCGACCAGCGGCTGGTCCCGCCCTTCGCTGTCGACCAGCACGGCGGCTTCGGCCGGTCCGGCGTGGAGGGCCGCTCCGGATTCGGGAATCCCCGGGGCCGGGCCCTCGGCCAAGGCGTCCAGGAGACGGTGGCCGGTCTTCTCGTCCAGGAAGGGGAGATCGGCCGAGAGGACGAGCACCGTACCGGCCGACACCCCTCGTGCCCCGGCGCCCAGCGCGGCCAGCGGCCCGCCGCCGGGCGGGTCCTCCCTGGTCCACTCCACAGGCCGTACGGTCTCCCGTCGGCTGCCGACGACGACCGTCCGCCCGGCTCCCCGGCAGCCGCCGAGCACCCGGTCGAGCAGTGCCCGGCCGCCGACCCGCACCTGGGGCTTGTCCACCCCGCCCAGCCGTCTGGCCGCCCCTCCGGCCAGCACGATGGCGTCATACGCGGTCGTCATCCCAGCAGTATGAGCCGCGCCCGCCCGCTTGGAGCCGGATGATCGGCGACGTCTCAAGGACGGAGACGTCCGGGCCCGGCCGGTGGAGGCGCCGTGCGGGCGGGACGGGCCGTGGGACCCGCCCCGCGCCCAGGGGTCAGACGGTGCGAAGCAGGACCGCGGGCTGTTCCACGCAGTCCGCGACGTAGCGGAGGAAGCCGCCCGCCGTGCCGCCGTCGCAGACCCGGTGGTCGAAGGTGAGCGACAGCTGGACGACCTGGCGGACGGCCAGCTCGCCCTGGTGCACCCATGGCTTCGGGATGATCCGGCCCACTCCGAGCATCGCCGCCTCGGGGTGGTTGATGATCGGGGTGGAACCGTCGACCCCGAACACCCCGTAGTTGTTCAGCGTGAACGTCCCACCGGTCAGGTCCGCCGGTGTCAGCGTCCCCTGCCGGGCCGACTCGGTCAGCCGCGCGAACTCCTCCGTCAGCGACTCCGCGGTGCGCGTGCCCGCGTCCCTGACCACGGGGACGACCAGACCGCGGGGGGTCTGGGCCGCGAAGCCGAGGTGCACGGACGGCAGCCGCACGATCTCCCGGGCCGCCGTGTCCACGGTGGAGTTGAGCTCGGGGAAGCGGGCGAGCGCGTGCACGCAGATCCGGGCGAGGAGCGCGAGCAGCGAGATCTTGGGGCCGCCCGCCGCGTTCATCGCCGCCCGGGCCGCCATGAGCTCGGTCGCGTCGGCGTCGACCCAGCAGGTCGCGTCGGGGATCTCCGTACGGCTCCGGCTGAGCTTGTCGGCGACGGCCCCCCTGACCCCGCGCAGCGGGATCCGCTCACCGCCGACGGCGGTGACCGGCGGCGCGGCGGCCGGGGCCGCGTCGACGCCCGCCCCGGTCGTGGCGGCCGCGAGGGCGCTCTCCACGTCCGCCCGCAGGATCAGCCCTTCCGGCCCCGAACCGCGCACCTTCCGAAGATCGAGCCCGCGCTCCCGGGCCAGCTTGCGGACGAGGGGTGAGATGACCGGCACGGGCCCCTCGTGGCCACCGGCCGCGGGGGAGGCGCCGTTGCCACGCACCGAACCGGCAGAGGAGGCAGGGGACGCGAGGGACGCGGGGGAGGCCGAGGTGCCCGGCTGCGCGCCGGCGGTCCGTACGGGCTTCGTTCCGGCCGGAGTCGTCGTCGCTACGGCGGGGTCGTCGCGGCGGACCCGGCGGCGCCGGGCCGTGGGGCCTGCCGTGCCGTAGCCGACGAGGACATTGCCGGAGTACTCCGACGACTCGGCGTCGGCGGCCGAGCCGGCAGAAGCGGCCGAGCCGGTGGAGGCGTGCGTACCGGTGGACGTCGCGCTCGGACCCGGCGCGCCCGAGCCCTCCGCGCCCCCCACCGCGACCGTCAGCAGCGGGGCCCCGACCGGCAGTTCCGTGCCCTCGTCACCGAACCGGGCCGTCACCACACCGCCGTACGGGCACGGCACCTCCACCATCGCCTTGGCGGTCTCCACCTCGACGACCGGCTGGTCGATGGCGACGACGTCGCCTACGTTCACCAGCCAGCGCACGATCTCCGCCTCGGTCAGTCCCTCACCGAGGTCGGGCAGCTTGAATTCGAGCACCTGGGCCATCAGCTCCCCGCCTCCCACTGCAGCCGCGCCACCGCGTCGAGGACCCGGTCCACACCCGGCAGATGGTGCCGCTCCAGCATCGGCGGCGGGTAGGGGATGTCGAATCCGGCGACCCGCAGCACCGGCGCCTCCAGGTGGTGGAAGCACCGCTCGGTCACGCGGGCCGCGATCTCGCCGCCGGGCCCGCCGAACCCGGCCGACTCGTGCACCACGACCGCCCGCCCCGTGCGCCGCACCGACGCGCAGACCGTCTCGTCGTCGAAGGGCACCAGCGAACGCAGATCGACCACTTCCAGGTCCCATCCCTCCGCCCGCGCGGCCTCCGCCGCCTCGAGACAGACCGGCACGGACGGCCCGTACGTGATCAGCGTGGCGCTGCGGCCACTGCGCCGCACCACCGCCCGGCCGATCGGCTCCACGGCCGCCGGCGCCTCGGGCGACCAGTCGGACTTGGACCAGTAGAGCCGCTTGGGCTCCAGGAAGACCACGGGGTCGTCGGAGGCGATGGCCGCCCGCAGCAGCCCGTAGGCGTCCTCCACCGTGGCCGGCGTGACGACATGGAGCCCCGGAGTCGCCATGTAGTACGCCTCGGAGGAGTCGCTGTGGTGCTCGACGCCGCCGATGCCACCGCCGTACGGCACCCGGACCACCAGCGGCATCGGCATCGCACCGCGCGTACGGTTCCGCATCCGCGACACATGGCTGATCAGCTGCTCGAACGCCGGGTAGGCGAAGGCGTCGAACTGCATCTCGACGACCGGCCGCAGCCCGTACATCGCCATGCCGACCGCCGTGCCGAGGATGCCCGCCTCGGCCAGCGGGGTGTCCGTGCACCGGTCCTCGCCGAACTCCTTGGCGAGGCCGTCGGTGACCCGGAAGACCCCGCCGAGCGTGCCGACGTCCTCCCCGAGGACGTGGACCGTCGGGTCCTCGGCCATCGCGTCGCGCATGGCCCGCTGCAGGGCCTGCGCCATGGTGGCGGGCTTGGTCGCCGCCCGGCCCGCCGTCTTCTGCGCGGTGGTCATCACGCCTCGCTCTCGGCGTCGAGTTCGGCCCGCAGCTGCGCCGCCTGCTCGCGCAGCTGTGTCGTCTGCTCGGCGTACACGTGCGCGAACAGGTCCATCGGGTCCAGCACCGGGTCGGCGTTCATCCGCTCGCGCAGCGCCGCCGCCATCGCCTCGGCGGCGTCCGCCGCGGCCCGCTTCCCGTCCTCGTCGAGCATGCCGCGCTCCGTCAGTTCCCGCTCAAGCAGCAGGATCGGGTCGTGCGCCCGCCAGGCCTCGACCTCGCTGTCACCGCGATAGCGGGTGGCGTCGTCGGCGTTGGTGTGGGCGTCGATGCGGTACGTGACTGCCTCGACCAGCGTCGGTCCACCGCCCCGCCGCGCGCGGGCCACGGCCTCGGTCAGCACCTGGTGGACGGCGACGGCGTCGTTGCCGTCGACGAGCCGGCCCGGCATCCCGTAACCGACGGCCTTGTGGGCCAGGGACGGCGCGGCCGTCTGCTTGGCGAGCGGTACGGAGATCGCGAAGCCGTTGTTCTGCACCAGGAACACCACCGGTGCCTGCCAGACGGCCGCGAAGTTCAGCGCCTCGTGGAAGTCGCCCTCGCTGGTGCCGCCGTCGCCGACCATGGCGAGCGCGACCACGTCGTCGCCCTTGAGCCGGGCCGCGTGGGCCAGGCCCACCGCGTGCGGAAGCTGGGTGGCGAGCGGGGTGCAGAGCGGGGCGATCCGGTGCTCACGCGGGTCGTAGCCGGTGTGCCAGTCCCCGCGCAGCAGCGTCAGCGCCTCCACGGGGTCGAGGCCGCGGGCGACGGCCGCCAGGGTGTCGCGGTACGAGGGGAAGAGCCAGTCGCGGTCCTCCAGCGCCAGGGCGGCGGCCACCTCGCTCGCCTCCTGGCCGGTGGTCGACGGGTAGACGGCGAGCCGGCCCTGCTTGGTCAGGGCCGTGGCCTGCGCGTTGTACCGCCGTCCGCGCACCAGCTCCGCGTAGAGCCGCCGCAGCAGCTCCGGGTCGGCGTCGGCCACCGCGTCCGTGCCGAGGATCCGGAACGGCTCGGCGTCCGGCAGCAGCGGAGCAGGGTCCGTGCGCGGCTTCCACGCCGGAGGCGGGGTGGGCCGGTAGGCGGGGGCGGCGGCGGGCGGCTCTTGGACTGTCGAACTGCGCTGTTGCAACGAGTCCACCTCCTCGTGGGAGCGGGCATAAGACCCGAAGGCGGGTGGCGCGAGTGTGGCGCGCCTCACCTACCGATTGTTCGGTCGTGGAGGCATTTTGGCTACAGGCGCCCTCAGCCTGTGGACAATCGGTTCTCCACAGCCTGGGATAGAGGCAGGTCGTCCATGGGAGAGAGGCGGGGGGACATGGCGGATGAACAAATGGCCGACGACGGGGAGCGAGGGCAGACAGCGCGGCCGCTGGACGCCATCGACCGGTCCATCCTGCGCATCCTGCAGACGGACGGTCGCGCGTCGATACGCTCCGTCGCCGAGCGGGTCCATGTCTCCCGGGCCAACGCCTACGCCCGGATCAACCGGCTGATCGACGACGGGGTGATCCGCGGCTTCAGCGCCCGGCTGAACCACGAGCGGGCGGGCCACGGCGCCTCCGCCTACATCACGCTGAAGATCGTCCAGAACTCCTGGCGCACCGTCCGCGAACAGCTCCAGGCGCTGCCGGGAGCGGCCCACATCGCCCTGGTCAGCGGTGATTTCGACGTCCTGCTGCTTGTGCACACGCCGGACAACCGGACCCTGCGGGAGCTCGTCCTCACCAGGATCCAGTCGATTCCGGAAGTGCTCTCCACGCGCACGCTGCTGGTCTTCGAGGAGACGGATCTCGATCCCGACCACCCGCGCTGAGCCAGTAGGGCTCAGCGCGCCGTGCGCAGCCCGTCGAAGGCGAGGTGGACGACGGTGTCGGCGAGCAGTTCGCGGTCCGCGTTCCCGCCCGGGTGCGGCCGGTACCACTCCACCAGCGAGTTGATCATGCCGAAGAGGAGCCGGGTGGCGAGCTTGATGTCCACGTCGGCCCGCAGATCGCCGTCGGCCACCGCCGCCTTCAGCAGCTCGGCCACCTTCTGGTCGAACTCGCGGCGCCGTTCCAGCGCCCACCGCTCGGTCCTGGTGTTGCCGCGGACCCGCAGCAGCAGCGTGACGTACGGCAGCTCCGCCGTCAGCACTTCGACGGTGCGCCGGGTGACGTACTCGACCCGCTCGATGGCCCGGCCCTGCCCGGCACCCGGCTCGTCCAGGATCGCGAAGAGCCCGTCGAGCGCGCGGCTGACGGCGCGCCGCAGCAGCTCCTCCTTGCCCGTGACGTGGTGGTAGATCGAGGACTTGGAGATGCCGGCGGCCTTGGACAGGTGCTCCATGGACGTGCCGTCGTAGCCGCGCTCGTTGAAGACCCGCACGGCGACGGAGAGCAGCGTCTCGGGCGTGTACGTGTCACGCTTCACGGTGGTCATCGGCCGCCCTCCGACTCCCCGTCGGCGTACGAATGGCGGAAGAGCGCCAGGGAGGGCGCGTACCGTCCGCTCGGGTCGCGCCTGTGCAGCTCCTCCAGGAGGCTGAAGGCCCAGTTCTTGCCGAGCCGACGGCTCCATTCCAGGGGGCCGACCGGGTAGTTGACGCCCAGCCGCATCGCCGTGTCGATGTCCTCCTCGGTGGCCACGCCCTTGGCGACGGCGTCGTGCGCCAGGTCGATGAGGCGTGCCACGGTCCGGGCCACGATCATGCCGGGAACATCACCGATGACGCTGACCTTCTTGCCGAGCGCCTGGAAGAGCCCGGTCGCCTGGACGAGCGTCTCGGGCAGCGTGTCCGGCCCGGCGGAGAGGGCGATCCGGGTCGCCTCGCGGTAGTCGAGCGCCAGGTCGAAGTAGACGACGTCGCGGAACTCGACCGATGTCTGTCCGTCCGCGGGGACGACCTGGCCCCCGCTGGGCAGCACCAGCCGGGTGCCCTTGTCCTCGTCCTCCTCACGCACCGTGATCCCGGCCTCGCGGATCATGCCGAGCAGCTGGGCGCCGACCGGTCCGAGGTCACCCTCGGCGATGACGTAGGCAGGCGGTTCGGCCGGACCGGCGGTGTGCGGTTCGGGCCGGTGGGCGCCTTCCTCGTACGTGTACCAGCCGCGGCCCGTCTTGCGGCCGAGCATCCCGGACTCGACGAGGCGCCGCTGGGCGAGCGAGGGACGGAACTTGGGGTCCCGGAAGAAGGCCTCCCACACGGAGTGGGTGACGGCCTCGTTGACGTCGTGGCCGATCAGGTCGGTCAACTCGAAGGCGCCCATGCGGAAGCCGCCCGACTCGCGCAGGACGGCGTCGATCGTGGCGGGGTCGGCGCCCCGGTCCTCCTGGACCGCGAACGCCTCCGCGTAGAAGGGCCGGGCTATGCGGTTGACGATGAAGCCGGGGGTGTCGGCGCAGCGCACCGGCGTCTTGCCCCAGCTCTTCGCCGTGGCGTACGCGCGCGTGGCGGCGGCCGGGTCGGTGGCGAAGCCGCTGACGACCTCGACCAGCGGGAGCAGCGGGGCCGGGTTGAAGAAGTGCAGACCGACGAACCGGCCGGGCAGTCGCAGCACTCCGGCGATGGCGGTGACCGAGAGGGAGGAGGTGTTGGTGGCGAGCAGCGCGTCGTCGCCGACGATCTTCTCCAGCTCGGTGAAGAGTCCCTGCTTGACCGCGAGTTCCTCGACGATCGCCTCGACGACGAGCGCGGCGTCGGCCAGCTCCGCCAGATCGGCCGCCGCGTGCAGCCGGGCGATCGCGCCGTCCCGCTCGGCCGGGTCCAGCCGGCCCTTCTCGACCAGCCGGTCCAGACGGGCGGCGAGCGCCGTCACGGCCGCCTCGGCCCGGCCGGGAGCGCTGTCGTAGAGCCGTACGGGATGGCCCGCGACCAGCGCGACCTGGGCGATCCCCTGGCCCATGGTGCCGGTGCCGACGACGGCGACGGTACGGCTCCGGTCGAGGGCGTCGGTCCGGGTGTCCGGGGCGCTGTCCGGGAAGGCGTCCGGCCCGGCGTCGCTCACATTGGCGGTCATACGACTGATCCTCCCCGATGGGTTGTCCACAGCTTCGACAGACCCCCTTGTCCCGACCGATCGTTCGGTTACTCTAACTCTGTCCGCCTGCCCCTGCACAGCTCGACGAGGAGTTGCGCCCATGGCCGCCGCTCAGCTGACCACCGACCACCTGGCCGCGACGCACCGGTCCACACTGGACCAGGCTCTCGACACCATCCGCACCCGCGCCTACTGGTCGCCGCACCCCGAGCACCCCAAGGCGTACGGCGAGAACGGCTCGCTGGACGCGGCCGCCGGCCTCGCCGCATACCAGGCGCTGCTGAACAGCCGCTTCGAGCTGGACCAGCCCGGCACGGACGGCTGGACCGGCGGGGAGGTCTCGCCGTACGGCCCCGCGCTCGGGGTGGAGTACCCGCACGCCGACATCGACGTCCTGCTGCCCGCCATGCGCGCCGGCATGGCCGCCTGGCGCGACGCCGGGCCCGAGGTCCGCGCCCTGGTCTGCCTGGAGATCCTCGCCCGGATCTCCGCCCGCACCCATGAGTTCGCGCACGCCGTCATGCACACCAGCGGCCAGGCGTTCATGATGGCGTTCCAGGCCGGCGGCCCGCACGCCCAGGACCGCGGCCTCGAAGCGGTCGCGTACGCGTACGCGGAGCAGACCCGCACCCCCGGCAACGCCGACTGGTCCAAGCCGCAGGGCAAGCGGGACCCGCTGGAGCTGACCAAGGAGTTCACCCCCGTCCCACGCGGCATCGCGCTGATGATCGGCTGCAACACCTTCCCGACGTGGAACGGCTACCCCGGCCTGTTCGCCTCCCTCGCGACCGGCAACCCCGTCCTGGTCAAGCCGCACCCGCGCGCCGTCCTCCCGCTGGCCCTCACCGTCCGCGTGGCCCGTGAGGTCCTCGCCGAGACCGGCTTCGACCCGAACCTGGTCGCACTGGCCGTGGAGCGGCCCGGCGAGGGCATCGCCAAGACCCTGGCCGTCCGCCCCGAGATCCGGATCATCGACTACACCGGCTCCACCGCCTTCGGCGAGTGGCTGGAGACCCACGCCCGCCAGGCGCAGGTCTACACCGAGAAGGCGGGCGTCAACACGGTCGTCGTCGACTCCACGGACGACTACAAGGGCATGCTGTCCAACCTGGCGTTCTCCCTCTCGCTGTACAGCGGCCAGATGTGCACCACCCCGCAGAACCTGCTGATCCCCCGGGACGGCATCACCACCGACGCGGGCCCCAAGTCGTACGACGAGGTCGTCACCGACCTCGCGGCGGCGGTCGGCGGCCTCCTCGGTGACGACGCCCGGGCGAACGCCCTGCTCGGCGCCCTGGTCAACCCCGACGTGAAGGCGCGCCTGGAGGCCGCGGCGGAGCTCGGCGAGGTGGCGCTCGCCTCCCGCGAGGTGCCCAACCCGGACTTCCCGGACGCCGTCGTCCGTACGCCCGTCATCGTGAAGCTGGACGGCTCCAAGCCGGACGCGGAGGCGGCGTACTTCTCGGAGTGCTTCGGACCGGTCTCCTTCGCCGTCTCGGTCGACTCGACCGCCGACGCCCTGGAGCTGCTGCGCCGCACGGTCCGCGAGAAGGGCGCGATGACGGTCGGCGCGTACACCACCTCCGTCGACACCGAGCGCGCGGTTGAGGAGGTCTGCCTGGAGGAGTCGGCCCAGCTCTCGCTGAATCTGACGGGCGGGGTCTACGTCAACCAGACCGCCGCGTTCTCCGACTTCCACGGCTCCGGCGGCAACCCGGCCGCGAACGCGGCCCTGTGCGACGGAGCGTTCGTCTCCAACCGCTTCCGCGTGGTGGAGGTCCGCCGCCAGGCCTGAGGCACGCGCGCGGGGGCCCTACGGGGCCTCCGCGCCGGTCCCGCCGTCGCCGGTGATCTCGGCGTACCGCTGCACCCACGCGTGCATGGCGATCGCGGCCGCCGCCCCCGCGTTGATCGACCGGGTCGAACCGAACTGGGCGATCGAGCACACCATCAGCGCGTGCTTGCGGGCCTCCTCCGTGAGCCCCGGCCCCTCCTGGCCGAAGAGCAGCACACAGCGGCGCGGCAGCACCGTCCGCTCCAGGGGCACCGCTCCCGGCAGGTTGTCGATCCCGATGATCGGCAGGTCCTCGGCCGCCGCCCAGGCCGTCAGCGACTCGGTGTCCGGGTGGTGGCGCACATGCTGGTAGCGGTCGGTCACCATCGCGCCGCGCCGGTTCCAGCGCCGCCGCCCCACGATGTGGATCTCCTTCGCCAGAAAGGCGTTGGCGGTCCGCACCACCGAACCGATGTTGAAGTCGTGGCCCCAGTTCTCCACCGCCACATGGAAGTCGTGACGCCGGCTGTCCAGGTCGGCGACGATCGCCTCGCGTGTCCAGTAGCGGTAGCGGTCGACGACATTGCGCCGGTCCCCGCCGGCCAGCAGCTCCGGGTCGTAGCGCTCACCCTGAGGCCAGGGCGACGGGTGCGGACCGACACCGACCTCGGGCGCGTACCCGTCGTCGTACTGGATCGGCTCGGTCGGCCCGCCGGCCTCGGGGTTCTCGTCGGTGGTGCTCACCCGACGAGGGTACGGGGGGCCGGCTCCTCACCCGTACGGCGCTGCTTCGGCACCGCACCGCCGGGCAGCCGCGACAGCAACCGGTCCCGGCCGCGCCCCACCGCCGCGCCGAGCCCGACCAGGAACGCCGTCGGCAGGAACACCGCGTCCGCGGAGATCATCGCCAGCGAGAAGACGGGAAGCCCCAGGAGCACGGCGATCCCCGCGTGCTCCAGCATCATGGCGACCAGAAGGACGTTCTTGACCTTGCGGTTGAAGAGCGTGAAGGGGAAGGCGACCTGGACGAGGACGGTGCCGTAGGTCAGCACCATCACCATCACCCCGCTGGACCCCAGCAGGTCTGAGAGGCCGGGCCAGGGGGTGAAGTAGTCCAGCTCCAGCGGGTAGTACAGCGCGGTGCCGTCCTGCCAGCGCGAGCCCTGGATCTTGTACCAGCCGGCCGTGGCGTAGATCAGACAGACCTCGGCCATGATCACGACGAGCGTGGCGTTGTGGGCGAGGTTGGCCAGCACATCGAGGAGCGTGCGCGGCTCACCGGGCGCGAGGCGGCACACCAGCCACCACAGCGCATGACCCAGCCACAGCACCCACAGCAGCACCAGCAGCCAGGGCTCGCCCGTGACCCCGGAGAAGGCGGTGGCGGCGAGCAGAAAGCCGCCGAGCACGGTCCACAGCAGCGGTCCCACGACATCGCGCCGCTGGCGCGATGGCGGCGGGGGCGGCGGGTGGCCGGCCTCAGGCGCCGCGGGCGCCTCACTGATTTCCGCAGCCTCATGGGCGTCACGGGCCTCACGGGCCTCGCGCTCCTGCCGTGCGGCGCGGCGGGCGTCCAGGGACCAGACCTGGCCGCAGCGGGTCAGGACGAGATAGATCGCGGCGAGGTGCACGACGTTGTCGCCGCCGTCCCCCACGAAGATGGAGCGATTCTGCAGCGACAGCACCCCGGCCATGAAGACCACCGACACGGCGCGGGTGTGCCAGCCCAGGAGCAGCAGGACGGCCGAGAGCACGGCGAGTCCGTAGACGATCTCGAACCAGAGCCGGCCGTCCGACCACATCAGCGCCGTGAAGGCACTGTTGTCGGCGATCAGCTGCCGTCCCATCTCCCACGACCAGGGGCCGTCCGGCCCGTAGAGCTCATGGCGGTGGGGCAGCTCGCGCAGCAGGAAGAGCAGCCAGGTGAGCGCGAAGCCGATCCGGACGATCGCGGTCTGGTACGGGCCGAGGGCCGAGGCGGTGACGCGCTGGACGGCCCGGGCGAGCCGGCGGTCGAACGGCTCA
This sequence comes from Streptomyces sp. NPDC093600, assembly GCF_044764755.1. Classification (NCBI taxonomy): domain Bacteria; kingdom Bacillati; phylum Actinomycetota; class Actinomycetes; order Kitasatosporales; family Streptomycetaceae; genus Streptomyces; species Streptomyces sp. NPDC093600. The sequence goes on along the minus strand of NZ_JBIWIU010000007.1, from coordinate 290,187 downwards.
CGGGCGTCGCGGCCGCGCGCCGCGCCTCCTGCTGGTCGGTTCACCGGCCGGCCTCCGTACGCTCGGCCCGCGTCCTGCCGGGCAGATCGGCCGTGCTCACCGTCCACCAGGGGACCTCCCGGTACACCGGTTTGGTGTCGGTCTTCTCGGTGCTCCACACCGGGGCCGGGATCGGGCGGACCGAGGAGCGGAGCTGTATCCGCTCCACCGTGCCCCCGAGATCCCGCTCATCGAGCCGGAGCATCACGATCCGCCGCATGTAGCCCTCGGAGAGCCGGCCGCGCAGACCGTTGGGCCGGTGGTCGTCGGTGTGGGAGTTGAGGTAGAAGTCCCAGGCCCGGCGGAGCACGTTCTGGTCGACGTGGCTGGGCAGCAGGCTGCCGCGGATCGCCTCCGCGTCCTGGGCCGACAGGTCGATCCAGCCGGTGGTGCGCCGGCCACCGTCGTCGCCGGCGACCTCGGCGCGCACCTGTACGGCGACGTTCTGCTGGAGCGGGTTGGGCGCGAACAGCTTCCAGTTCTGCTCGAACTCGGGGTAGACCCAGCCGTCGACCGCCTCGCCGTGCTGCTTGGTCAGCGTGTTCGAGGGCGCGACGTGCAGAAACACCATCGCGAGGTGGACGCAGGCGAAGACCCCGATCACGGCCAGGGCGACGGCGGCGACGACCTGGTACGGCAGCGACAGTGAGGCGATGCCGGCGCCCGCGCGGGGCTCCTCACGCACATCCTCGTCGTCGTACGCGTCCATCCCGCCCCGATCCCGATCGGCCCACCGCGTTATCCACAGGGTTGACACCATACGGGCCGCCGACCCACCATTGAAGTCATTCAACCGAACGATCGGTCGGTAGGGGATCAGATGACGGCAGGGACGGCAGCGACAACAGCGACCGCGGACGCACAGGACGCGCGGGCCGGACAGGGCCAAGCCACGACCGTGGCCACGGCGGCGACCCAGGCCGCCTACGAAGCGGTGTTCGACGCCGCCGTAGCCGCCGACGAGCGCATCGAACCGCGCGACTGGATGCCCGACGCCTACCGCGCCTCCCTCGTCCGCCAGATCGCCCAGCACGCCCACTCCGAGATCATCGGCATGCAGCCGGAAGCCAACTGGATCACCCGCGCGCCCTCACTGCGGCGCAAGGCGATCCTCATGGCGAAGGTGCAGGACGAAGCCGGCCACGGCCTGTATCTCTACAGCGCCGCCGAAACGCTCGGCACCAGCCGCGACGAGCTCCTCGACAAGCTCCACTCCGGCCGCCAGAAGTACTCCTCGATCTTCAACTACCCCACGCTGACCTGGGCCGACGTCGGCGCCATCGGCTGGCTGGTCGACGGCGCGGCCATCACCAACCAGGTCCCGCTCTGCCGCTGCTCCTACGGCCCGTACGCCCGCGCGATGGTCCGGATCTGCAAGGAGGAGTCCTTCCACCAGCGGCAGGGGTACGAAGCGCTGCTCGCCCTCTCCCAGGGCACCGAGGCCCAGCACGCGATGGCGCAGGACGCCGTCAACCGCTGGTGGTGGCCCTCGCTGATGATGTTCGGCCCGCCCGACGACGAGTCGGCCCACTCCGCGCAGTCGATGGCCTGGAAGATCAAGCGGCACTCCAACGACGAACTGCGCCAGCGGTTCGTCGACATCGCAGTCCCCCAGGCCGAGGCGCTCGGACTCACCCTCCCCGACCCGGACCTGCGGTGGAACGAGGAGCGCGGCCACTACGACTTCGGGCCGATCGACTGGACCGAGTTCTGGGAAGTCCTCAAGGGCAACGGCCCCTGCAACGAACAGCGGCTCAGCAGGCGGCGCCAGGCCCACGAGGACGGCACCTGGGTCAGGCAGGCCGCCGCGGCCTACGCCGAGAAGCACGAGAAGCGCGACCGGCACGACGGGCACGGCAGCCACGCCGCGCACGACAAGAACACCGAGGACGACACGAACACCGAGCACGCCGAGCGCGGCACGCGCACGGACCAGCGGGACGGGGAGGCACGGGCATGACCACCGACGGATGGCCCCTGTGGGAGGTGTTCGTGCGATCGCGCCGCGGACTGTCCCACACCCACGCGGGCAGCCTGCACGCGCCCGACGCGGAGATGGCCCTGCGCAACGCCCGCGACCTCTACACCCGCCGCAACGAAGGCGTGTCGATCTGGGTGGTCCCCTCCACCGCGATCACCGCCTCCTCCCCCGACGAGAAGGACCCCTTCTTCGAACCGTCGGCGGACAAGCCCTACCGGCACCCGACGTTCTACGACATCCCGGAGGGGGTGAAGCACCTGTGAGCGACACCGCGCTGATCACGGACGCCGCCCTCGCCCTCGGCGACGACGCCCTGGTGCTCTCCCAGCGCCTGGGGGAGTGGGCGGGCAACGCCCCCGTCCTGGAAGAGGACGTCGCCCTCGCCAACATCGCCCTCGACCTCCTCGGCCAGGCCCGGGTCCTGCTCTCCCTCGTCGGAGACGAGGACGAACTGGCCTACCTCCGCGAGGAACGAGCCTTCCGCAACGTCCAGCTCGTCGAGCAGCCGAACGGCGACTTCGCCCACACCATCGCCCGCCAGCTCTACTTCTCCACCTACCAGCGGCTCCTCTACGCCCGGCTGGCGACCGGCGACAGCCCCCTGGCCGGCCTCGCCGCCAAGGCCGTCAAGGAAGTCGCCTACCACCAGGACCACGCCGAGCACTGGACCCTGCGCCTCGGCGACGGCACCGCCGAGAGCCACGACCGGATGCAGCGCGCCTGCGACGCCCTGTGGCGCTACACCGGCGAACTGTTCCAGCCCGTCGAAGGACTCGACGTCGACCACGAGGCCATGGAGACCGCCTGGCTGGCCTCGGTCACCGCCGTCCTCGACCGCGCCACCCTCACCCTCCCCGACGGGCCGCGCGGCGGCGCCTGGAGCGCTGGCGCCGGCCGGCAAGGACTCCACACCGAGTCCTTCGGAAGGATGCTCGCCGAGATGCAGCACCTGCACCGCAGCCACCCGGGGGCGACATGGTGACCATGACAGCCCTGGAGGAGGAGCTCAGCCGGATCGCCGGCGCCGTTCCCGACCCGGAGCTGCCCGTCCTCACCCTGGAGGAGCTCGGCGTCCTGCGAGGGGCCCGCCTCCTCGGCCCCGGCAAGGTCGAGATCGCGCTGACCCCCACGTACACCGGCTGCCCCGCCATCGAGACGATGTCCTCGGACATCGAGCGCGCGCTCCACGACCACGGCATCCCGGAGGTCTCCGTCGTCACCGTCCTGGCCCCCGCCTGGTCGACGGACGACATCAGCGAGGAAGGCCGGCGCAAACTCGCCGACTTCGGCATCGCGCCGCCCCGCCCCCAGGGCCCCGCCGGAGGACCGGTGGCGCTCACCCTCGCGATCCGCTGCCCGCACTGCGGCTCCACCGACACCGAGCTGCTGAGCCGCTTCTCCTCCACCGCCTGCAAGGCGCTGCGCCGGTGCGTCGCCTGCCGCGAACCGTTCGACCACTTCAAGGAGTTGTAGATGGTGCCCTCAAGCGCCGGACGGGCTGGGTTCCATCCGCTCCGGGTGAGCGACGTCGAGCAGCTCACGGACGACTCGGTGGCCGTCACCTTCGCGGTCCCGCCCGAACTGCGCGAGACCTACCGCCACATCCCCGGCCAGCACCTCGCCCTGCGCCGCATCGCGTCGAACGGCGAGGAGATCCGCCGCACGTACTCGATCTGCACACCGGCCGCCCCGGCCGGACAGGATCCCGTGCTGCGCGTGGGCATCCGACTGGTCGACGGCGGCGAGTTCTCCACGTACGCGCTCAAGGAACTGGCCGTCGGCGACACCGTCGAGGTCATGGAGCCGATGGGCCGCTTCCTCCTCGCCCCCCGGCCCGGGCACTTCGCCGCCATCGTCGGCGGCAGCGGCATCACCCCGGTCCTCTCCATGGCCGCCACCCTCCTCGCCCAGGAGCCGGAAGCCCGGTTCTGCCTCATCCGGAGCGACCGCACCGCGTCCTCCACGATGTTCCTCGACGAGGTCGCCGACCTCAAGGACCGCTTCCCCGACCGCTTCCAGCTCGTCACCGTCCTCTCCCGCGAGGAGCAGCAGTCCGGTCTGCCGTCCGGGCGGCTCGACAAGGACCGGCTCACGGCTCTGCTGCCGGCCCTGCTGCCGGTCGACGAGATCGACGGCTGGTTCCTGTGCGGTCCCTTCGGCCTCGTCCAGGGCGCCGAGCGCGCCCTGCGCGGACTCGGCGTGGACCGCGGACGGATCCACCAGGAGATCTTCCACGTCGACGACGGCTCGGCGCCCGCCTCGCCACCGACCGCCGACGCGCCCGTCCACGCCACGCTGACGGCCACCCTGCACGGCCGTTCCGGCAACTGGCCCGTGCAGGAGGGGGAGACCCTCCTCGACACCGTGCTGCGGGCCCGCGCCGACGCCCCGTACGCCTGCAAGGGCGGGGTGTGCGGCACCTGCCGCGCCTTCCTGGTCGGCGGCGAGGTGCGGATGGACCGCAACTTCGCGCTGGAGCCGGAGGAGACCGAAGCCGGATACGTCCTGGCGTGCCAGTCCCACCCGGCCACCGCGGAAGTCGAGCTGGACTTCGACCGCTGACACCGCCGTACGCCGCCCTTCCAGGCGCGGCCCTTCCCATCGCCTAGAACCTGTTCTATGTTGACGGCCCGTCAGGAGACGGGCCGTCACGAACCCGCGCGGGCGAACGGAAGGGAAAGCTGTGGACTTCACCTTCACCGAGGAACAGCAGGCGGCCGTCGAAGCGGCCAGAGCGGTCTTCTCGGACGTCACACCCGACGGAGTACCAAGCCCCGCCCTCGCCCCGGGCGCCGTCGCCGAGGACTTCGACCGGCCGCTCTGGTCCCGCCTCGCCGCCGCCGATCTCCTCAGCCTCGTCCTCGACCCCGTACACGGCGGCGCGGGCCTCGACACCATCGCACTCTGCCTCGTCCTGCGCGAATCCGCCCGGGTCCTCGCCCGCGTCCCCCTGCTGGAAACCAGCGCCGTCGCCATGACCATCGAGAGGTACGCCACCGGCCGCACGGCCGCCGACCTCCTGCCCCGCGTCGGCCGCGGCGAACTCGTCCTCACCGCCGCCTCCAACGGCCGCAGCGGCCACGACCCCGCCGAACTCGCCGTCACCGCCCGCCACAACGGCACCCACTGGATCCTCGACGGCCTCCAGAGCGCCGTCCCCTGGGCGCACGGCGCCGACCTCATCGCCGTCCCCGCCCACACCGCCGAAGGCCGCACCATCCTCGCCCTGCTGCCCCCCGCCCACGACGGTCTCACCCTCGCCGACCAGTACTCCACCAGCGGAGAACTCCTCGCCGAACTCCACCTCGACTCCGTCCGCCTCGACGCCGACTCCGTCATCGACACCGACGGCGCCTGGGAACAGCTGCGAAGCGTCCTCGCCACCGGCACCTGCGCGCTCGCCCTCGGCCTCGGCGAAGCCGTGCTCGCCATGACGAGCCGGTACACCGGCAAGCGGGAACAGTTCGGCCACCCCGTGGCCACCTTCCAGGCCGTCGCCGTCCAGGCCGCCGACCGCTACATCGACCTACGCGCCATGGAGGCGACCCTCTGGCAGGCCGCCTGGCGGATCACCACCTCGGCCGGCGGGCCCCTGCCCGTGGACGCCGACATCGCCGTCGCCAAGATCTGGGCCTCCGAAGGCGTACGCCGCGTGGTGCAGACCGCCCAGCACCTGCACGGCGGCATCGGCGCCGACACCGACTACCCCCTGCACCGCTACCACGCCTGGGCCAAGCAGCTGGAACTCTCCCTCGGCCCCGCCGCCGCCCACGAGGAGGCCCTGGGCGACCTCCTGGCCGCCCACCCCCTCACCTGAAACGCCCGTGCGAAACCCGCGGACCACTCAGGGGAGAGACCACCGGACCGCTCAGAGGACGAACGCCGGACTGCCGCTGTCCGTCACCATCGGACGCCCGGCACCGTCCCAGGCGAGCATGCCGCCGTCGACGTTCACCGCGTCGATCCCCTGCTGCACCAGATACTGCGTGACCTGCGCCGACCGACCACCCACCCGGCACATCACATACGCGCGGCGCCCATCGGCCACCGCCTCCGTCACCTCACCGAAGCGCGCCACGAAATCGCTCATCGGAACGTGCAGGGCGCCCTCGACATGACCGGCCGCCCACTCGTCGTCCTCCCGGACATCCAGCACCAGGGCATCGGCCGGCACAGAGGCAGCGTCCACCGAGGGCAGCGGGGCGAAATTCATGGGACTTGCCTTCTCTCGTCTCAGCCGCTCGAACGACCTTCGAGCTTCTTGAAAACTTCCTTGAAAAACTACTGCACCAGGCCGGCCAGCTCCGCCTCACGCTCCGACACCTGCGCGAGCAGCTGCTCGGCGATCTCCTCCAGGAGCCGGTCCGGGTCGTCGGGCGCCATCCGCAGCATCGCGCCGATCGCGCTCTCCTCCAGCTCACGCGCGACCACGCTCAACAGCTCCTTGCGCTGCGACAGCCACTCGAGACGCGCGTACAGCTCCTCGCTCTCGCTCAGCCGCTCCGCGGCGGGCGCCGGACCGGCCGCCCACTCCTCGGACAGCTCGCGGAGCAGCGCCGCGTCACCACGGGCGTACGCCGCGTTCACGCGGGTGATGAACTCCTCGCGCCGCTTGCGCTCGTCGTCCTCCCGCGCCAGGTCGGGGTGAGCCTTGCGGGCCAGCTCGCGATACAGCTTGCGGGCCTCCTCACCCGGCCTGACCCGCTTCGGCGGCTGCACCGGCTGCTCGGTGAGCATCGCGGCGGCCTCGGCGGACAGTCCGTCGGAGTCCATCCAGTCGTGGAAGAGCTCCTCCACACCGGGCATCGGCATGACGGCCGCCCGCGCCTCCTGCGCCAGCCGCAGATCCTCCGGATCCCCGGTCCTGGCCGCCCGCGCCTCGGCGATCCGCGCGTCCAGCTCGTCGAGCCGCGCGTACATCGGACCGAGCTTCTGATGGTGCAGCCGGGAGAAGTTCTCGACCTCCACCCGGAACGTCTCGACGGCGATCTCGAACTCGATCAGCGCCTGCTCGGCCACCCGCACAGCCTTCTCCAGCCGCGCCTCGGGCCGCTCCGCCCCCGCCCCCTGCTCAGGGCCCTGGCCGGAGCCCTCGGACGGGCCCTGGCCGGCACCCGCGGGCGGGACCTGGCCGGCGCTCCCGGCCGCGCCCCCGTCAGGGACCTGGCCGGCATCCTCGGCCCCAGGGCCGTCCGTGCCGTGGACGGCGTCCTCGGCCAAGACCTGGCCGGGGCGCTCGTCGGGGCCCTGCCCGGCGGCTGGGTCCACGGCTGGGTCCGTGTGTCGGTCCACGTCCACGTCCTCGTTCCGGCTCGTCACCCCACCAGCCTACGGTCACCGGGGGCCCCTCCCCCCCTCCCTCCCCCCCTCCCTCCCCCGCCCCTCCCCACCCCTTGTCCCGCGTCGCCGGTCGTCGGCGGTCGTCGGTGGTCGGCTCAGCCGATCGTCGGTGGTTGGCCTCGGGCGCCCGCGTCGGGCAGCCCAGCAGCCATCACACGCCGAGCTCGGCCGCGATACGGCCGTCGTTCACCGCCGTCACCAGTTCGGCGTGGTCCGCCGTGGTGCGGTCGGCGTACGCCACGGCGAACGCCGTGATCGCCTCGTCCAGCTCCTCGTTCTTGCCGCAGTAGCCGGCTATCAGTCGTGGGTCGGCGCTGTGTGCGTGGGCTCGGGCCAGCAGCGCGCCGGTCATGCGGCCGTAGTCGTCGAGCTGGTCCGGGGTGAGGGCGGCCGGGTCGACACTGCCCTTGCGGTTGCGGAACTGGCGTACCTGGAAGGGGCGCCCCCGCACGGTGGTCCAGCCGAGGAGGATGTCGCTGACGACCTGCATCCTTTTCTGTCCGAGCACCACGCGCCGTCCCTCGTGCGCCGGGTCGTCGACCGTGAAGCCGACGGCCGGGAGGTGGGGGAGCAGGGCGGAGGGCCGTGCTTCCTTCACCTGGAGGACGAGCGCCTCGCCCCGGTGGTCGAGCAGCAGCACCACGTAGGAGCGGGTGCCGACGCTGCCGGTGCCGACGACCCGGAACGCGACGTCGTGGACGGCGTAGCGGGCGAGGAGCGGCAGCCGGTCCTCGGAGACGGTTTCGAGGTAGGGGCCGAGGGAGGCGGCGACCTCGGCCGCTTCCGTGTCGGGGACCCGGCGTAGCACCGGCGGGGCGTCCACGAACCGCCGGCCGCCGCCTTCCTCGGGGGTGACGGTCTCGGTGGCCTTGGCGGCGAACCGTGCGCTGGTGTTGTTCCTGGCCTTCTCGGAGACCCGTTCGAGGGTGCCGATCAGGTCTCGGGCGTCGGTGTGGGAGACGAGTTCCTCGTCGGCGATCGCGTTCCAGGCGTCGAGGGCGGGGAGTCGGGCCAGCAGTCGCATGGTGCGGCGGTAGGCGCCGGCGGTGTCGAAGGCGGCGGCCCGGCAGGTTTCCTCGCTCGCGCCCACCTCTCGTCCGGCGAGGACGAGGGAGGTGGCCAGCCGCTTGAGGTCCCATTCCCAGGGGCCGACGACGGTCTCGTCGAAGTCGTTGAGGTCGATGACGAGTCCGCCGCGGGCGTCGCCGTAGAGGCCGAAGTTGGCCGCGTGGGCGTCGCCGCATATCTGGGCGGCGATGCCGGTGACGGGTGAGCCGGTGAGGTCGTGGGCCATCAGTCCGGCGGCGCCGCGCAGGAAGGCGAAGGGGCTCGCGGCCATTCTGCCGACGCGTATCGGTGCGAGTTCCGGTACGCGGTCGCGGCTCGACTCCTCAACGGCGCGGACGGCGTCGGGTCGGTCGGCCGGCAGCGACAGTTCCTTGTGGGCGGAGCGCGGGACGCGTTCACGCAGTCGCTTGCCCTGTTGCTTGGGGGAGTCTGTGGCTCCTGTGGCGGTGCGCGCCGCGAATCCTGGTACATGCGGGATGCGCTCGCTGCCCGTGCTCCGCTGTCCGGGTACCGCTGCCTGGTTCTCGCCCATGGGACGTCCTCCCCCGTTGTCGCGCCTGTCCGATGCGATGTCCGACATCGCCATCAAGCGAACATGACCGTACCGCCGGGCTGTTCGGGCCGTCTTCCCCCCTGTGGACAACCCATGCGTTGTGGACAACTCACTCACCTGCGGGGGGTACGCCTACACGCCGACGGCCTCTTCCATCTCCTCCTCGGTCTCGGCGGGGGCGTCGGTGGACGCGGCACGGGGCGGCCGGCGGCGTGCTTCGGTCAGTCCGGCGAGGGCGGTCATGGCGACTCCGGCGAGGAACCACAGCGCGAGGACCAGGAGGTGTCCGCCGAGCGCGTGGCCGTCGAAGTACACATGGCTGCGGACGCCCTCGACGAAGCCGGCGCCGTTCCAGAAGGCGTGCAGGGCGCCGAAGAAGCCGGGCTGGAGTTCGGGCCGGTAGATGCCGCCGGAGCTGGTGAAGTTGAGCATCACGAAGAGCACCATCACGCCGAGGGTGGTCCAGCGGCGCAGGAAGGTGTGGAGTCCGACGCCGATCAGCAGGATGCCGGCCGAGTACAGCCAGGACATGGCCCAGACGCCGGCGAGGCCCTGGTCGACGAGGTGGAACAGCGGTCCGGCGAAGACAGTGCCGATGAGGCTGACGACGAGTGACATGCCGGCGGCGAGCAGTGCCCGGATCCGCGGGGGCAGGGCCGCGCCGGCGCCGCCGATCACGGCGACGGAGGCGTACGAGCCGATGCTGAGGGCGACGAGCAGGAAGAAGATGCCCTGTCCGGTGGGGTCTCCGTCGGAGACGGGGGCGACGTCGGTCACCGTGAGCGGCGCGCCCTGTCCGGCGGCGACCTTGGTGAAGACCTTCTCCACCGCCATGGCGCTGGTGTCCGAGGATGCGGAGGCCACGAGCAGTTCGGGGCGCGGGCCGGGGATGTAGGCGCCGAAGCTGGTCCGCTCGCGCAGGGCGGAGACGGCGGCGTCCCGGTCGGTGACGGTACGGACGTCGAGGGCGCCGTCGCCCTTGTCGTGGAGGGTCTGGGCCAGGACCTGGGCGCTGGGTCCGGAGCCGATGACGTCGACGCGCAGGTCGTGGGGGTGGGGGGCGTGGAAGGCGCCGAGGTAGGCGAGTCCCATGCCGACGCACATCAGGAGCGGGGTGAGCAGGTGCCCGAGGACGTGCCGCAGCGCGCCCGGGGCGTTCGTTCCTGTGGGGGCGGGTCGGGCGGGCACGAGCGGACCTCCATGGTTGGCTTTTACAACTAAGCAACCGTTGTACTATACAACTGAAGCGGGACGGTCCGCGACCCACAGCGAAGGAGCGCACCATGACCGACGGCGCGCGCGAGTCATCCGTCGACATCATCCAGCGGGAGCTGACGGCGTTCGCCCGCCGGGCGCGCGCGGCTGCGGCACGGCTCCACCCCGAGCTGCCGCTCGTCTCGTACACGCTGCTCGCGCACATCGTCGACCAGCAGGGCTGCCGCGCCACGGATCTCGCCGCGCACTACCTGCTGGACAAGTCGACGGTCAGTCGGCAGGTGGCGGGTCTGGAGAAGCTGGGTCTGGTGGAGCGCCGCCCGGACCCGGCCGACCACCGCGTACAGGTCCTGCACCCGACGGAGGCGGGCGCCGCCGTCCTCTCCTCCACCCAGGCGAGCCGTCTGGCCGCTTACCAGGAACGCCTCAAGGACTGGTCGGCCGAGGACCTCGCCCAGTTCGCCGCGTACCTGCTCCGCTACAACGCCGCGGGCACCGCCGGCATCCCCGACGCCCTCCGCTGACCACCGCCCCGCCACGACGACGTCACTCGACGCCCCGCGGCCCCGCCCCGGCCCGCTACAGCCCCGCGTCCCGGGCCAGCAGCGCCGCCTGCACCCGGTTCTCGCAGCCCAGCTTGGCCAGGATCCGGCTCACATACGTCTTCACCGTCGCCTCGCTCATATGCAGTCGCTTCCCCGCGTCCGCGTTGGAGAGTCCCTCCCCCAGCAGGGCGAGCACCTCACGCTCCCGTTCGCTCAGCGACGCCACCCGGCCGCGGGCCTCCTCCGCACGGGCCGCCTCCCGCCCGGAGGCCAGACGCTCGACCACGTGCCGGGTTGCGGCCGGTGAGAGATACGCGTCCCCGGCCGCCGCGGCCCGCACCGCCCGGATCAGCTCGGCCGGTGCCGTGTCCTTGAGCAGGAATCCGGCGCCGCCGTGTTCCAGCGCCCGCAGTACGTTCTCCCGCTCGCCGAAGGTCGTCAGCACGATCACCCGCGCCGCCGGCGCGGCCCTGCGCAGCTCGGGCAGGGCGGAGAGTCCGTCGAGCACCGGCATCTGGATGTCGAGCAGCACCACGTCGGCGGCGTGCGCCCGCGCCTCCTCGACCGCCTCACGGCCGTTCGCGGCCTCCGCGACGACCTCGATCTCCGCGTCCGAGGTGAGGATCATCCGGATCCCGGCCCTGATCAACGGTTCGTCATCGGCGATCACGACCCTGATGCGCTGCCCTGCCACAGCTACTCCCCCACGGCTACCGATACGGGCGGGCCCAGCGCTACCGCTTGACCTCGTACGACTTCTTCTCGATCAGCTTGCCGTCCTTGAAGCAGAACCGGAAAACCGGCTCGGTCTCGATCCCTTCCCCTATCTCCGACGACATCAGCACCAGGCACTTCGAGCCCTCGGGCTCCGCCGGGCCTCTGCCGTGCAGTCCCGTGGTGGCGATCGTGTCGCCGGAGGGGAGCTGGTCGCGGACCTCCTGCTCGGCCGTACCGACCTTCACCGCGTCGTACTGGCCCGGGTCGATCATCCCCTCCTTCACCGATCCCATCAGGAAGTAGATGCCGAAGCCCACGGCCACCATCAGCAGCACCAGTGCCGCGAACGCGATCCCGCATCCCAGCGCGAACCCGCCACTCTTGCTCCTGCCCCCGCTCAACGCCATCGCCAACTCCCGCTCCGTGAACGTCCAGTCGGCCGGTCCGACTGACACCCGCCCACCGTCGCCGATCACGGGTGCCGTCGACTGCTGCCGGAAGTCGTCGGCCGCATCGACCAAAGGCGCTGCCTCCACGACGCCGTAGGGCAGGACCCCGGCGACCCGGAAGCCCCCGCCGTCGACCGGCCCCGCGTGGACCATGCCGCCGACCAGCCGGGCCCGCTCGTGCAGCCCGGTCAGCCCCTGGCCGCCGCTCACCACGTCACGCGGTGGCTCCGCGGCCGCCTCGTTGACGATCTCCACCACGAACGAGTCCGGTTCGTAGCGCAGCTCGACCTCGATCGGGGCACCCGGAGCGTGCTTGTAGGCGTTGGTCAGCGCCTCCTGGACGATCCTGTACGCCGCGTGGTCGGCGGCGGGCGGCAGCGGCTGAGAGCCCCCGAGCCGGCGCAGCTGCACCTGGTTCCCCGCGGCCCGTGCCGCCTCCACGAGCCCCTCGATACCGGCGGCCCCCCGTGCCGCCCGTCCCGATTCGTCACCGGCCCGCGCCGGTACGGTCGGCACCGTGTCCGGCGCCTCGACCCCGTCCCGGAGGATGCCGACGACCTCGCGCAGTTCGTGCATCGCGGTCACCGACGCGTTGCGCAGCACCCCGACGGCCTCGCGCTGCCGGTCGGTCAGTTCCTTGTCGACCTCCAGGGCGCCGGTGTGCACGGATATCAGCGCCAGCTGGTGTCCGAGGCTGTCGTGCATGTCCTGGGCGATCCGCTGCCGCTCCCGCAGCCGCGCCTGGCTCGCCACCATGACGCGCTCCCGCAGCAGTTGGGCGTTGCGCTCCTGAAGGGCGTGCAGCAGCGTCCGGCGCTGGGTCCAGTAACGGTTGGCGAGCCCGGGTGCCAGCGTCGTCGCCAGGTAGTACAGCGTCGTCAGCAGCACGATGCTGAGCATCCGCTGCTGCTCCCAGGACTCCAGCAGAGTCGTGCCGACGTTCAGTACGTACGAGACGGTGTACGCCGTCAGCGCGCGTCCCGCACCGGCCACATGGCGTCCCGCCGACCAGCCGACGAGGATCAGCAGCACCAGGAACCCCGGCAGGAGCGGCGCGAGCGCCCCGGTCGCGATCAGTACCGTCGCGGGCAGCCGACGCCGCAGCAGCGACAGCAGGGCGGCGGTCAGGGCGACCCAGGCGAGCCGCCATCCCTCGCCGCCGACCAGCTCCTCGGTGCCGGCCGCGAGCAGCGCCATCACCACCGCGAGGACCGCCTCGCCGGCGGCTCTGCGCCGTGACCACATGCCGGGCGCCGCGAACCACCGCCACCCGGCGCCGATCCCGGCTCTGATCCTCGAAGACGCGTCCACGCCCGCACCCTAGGCAGCGGCCCGCCCCGCCCGCGTCCGACTTTTGTCGCCCGCTGATGCGACGAACGTCGCACCCACCCCTCGCCGAGCGGCGCGGACAACGCGGAAGCCCCGTAGGTCGATGACCTACGGGGCTTCCGTCTGGTGCGCGAGGGGGGAGTTGAACCCCCACGCCCTTTCGGGCACTGGAACCTGAATCCAGCGCGTCTGCCTATTCCGCCACCCGCGCATTGGGTGTGCTCCGGGCTCCCTCACCTTTCGGTGCGAGCGCCTGGCGACATCAGAAGATTAGCACGCCGCAGACCGTGGATTCACATCCGTTGTTTCGGCCGCCCGCCCAGTGAACAGGGAGGGAGGAGAGCAGGAGCGAGGGAAGAGACACCGGCCACGACAAGACGCGGGAAGAAGCGCGGGGAGTAGAAGGAGGGGCCGACGGATCGATCGAAGACCCGGACCGAGCCGGTCGCGCACAGGCGGGAAAAGCGAACGAGCACCGCCCGGGAACCGGGCTCGAGTACCGGGAGGAACGGGACGGACCGCCCACCGGCCGCCCCGCCGCTTCGCCCCGCTCTCCCAGGACGCTCCCCGGGTGCGGGACACTGTCCACAGGCCGCCTCTACGATCCGTGTGAGAGGTGACACTCGTCCACAGGGCAGAGAAGGGGAACCAGCCGATTTCCCGACGCGTGGATACGATCAGTAAGCAGTACCAGGACGGCAACGACGGAGGAGGTGCCCCATGGGAGTCCTGAAGCGGTTCGAGCAGCGTCTCGAAGGTCTGGTCAACGGCACCTTCGCCAAGGTCTTCAAGTCCGAGGTCCAGCCCGTCGAGATCGCGGGCGCTCTCCAGCGCGAGTGCGACAACAACGCGACGATCTGGAACCGCGAGCGGACCGTCGTCCCGAACGACTTCATCGTCGAGCTGAGCACGCCCGACTACGAACGTCTCAGCCCTTACTCGGGCCAGCTCGGCGACGAGCTGTCCGGCCTGGTCCGCGACTACGCCAAGCAGCAGCGCTACACCTTCATGGGCCCCATCAAGGTCCATCTGGAGAAGGCCGACGACCTCGACACCGGTCTGTACCGGGTGCGCAGCCGCACCCTCGCGTCGAGTTCGTCACAGCCGCAGCCGCCCGCCGCCGGCCACCAGCAGCAGGGCCGCGCCCCCGGTGGCTACGGCTACCCGCCTGTCGGCGCTCCGCCGATGCCCGCGGCCCCGCCGCCGGGCAGCCCCCAGCGCACGGCTCCGGCCGCCGGCCGTCCCGCGGCCGGTGCGCCCGGCCCGATGCCTTCCTCCGGCGCCCCGGTGCGCCGTTGGATCGAGATCAACGGCACCCGCCACCAGATCTCCCGCCCGACCCTGGTCCTTGGCCGCAGCACCGACGCGGACGTGAGGATCGACGATCCCGGCGTTTCGCGCCGGCACTGCGAGATCCGGACCGGAACGCCCTCGACGATCCAGGATCTCGGGTCCACCAACGGCATCGTGGTGGACGGGCAGCACACCACCCGCGCTACGCTCCGCGACGGCTCGCGGATCGTCGTGGGCAGCACCACCATCGTTTACCGGCAAGCCGAAGGGTGAAGCGGGGGCAATGTCAGAGCTGACCCTGACGGTCATGCGGTTGGGTTTCCTGGCCGTTCTGTGGCTGTTCGTCATCGTGGCCGTCCAGGTCATCCGCAGCGATCTGTTCGGCACACGTGTCACACAGCGCGGTTCGCGGCGCCAGGACGCCAGACCGCAGCAGAACGCGCGGCAGGCGGCCGCGCCTCCCCAGCAGCGCGGCCAGCAGAGCGGGGGCGGCGGCCGCCAGCGCCGTGGCGCCCCGACGAAGCTGGTCGTCTCCGAGGGCACCCTCACCGGCACGACGGTCGCCCTGCAGGGGCAGACCATCACGCTCGGCCGGGCCCACGATTCGACGATCGTGCTGGACGACGACTACGCCTCCAGCCGGCATGCCAGGATCTACCCGGACCGGGACGGGCAGTGGATCGTCGAGGATCTCGGGTCCACCAACGGCACGTATCTCGACCGGACCCGCCTCACCACGGCCACGCCGATTCCGCTGGGCGCGCCGATCCGCATCGGCAAGACCGTCATCGAGCTGCGGAAGTAGTGCTACGTCATGAATGAGTGCGAGCGGAGCGAGCGGGCCGAGGCGGTCCCCATGACGGATCGCGCGGCGGACCGGCAGGTCCGGGCCGCGCACCGGCACGGGCTCCCGACCGGAGGGTGGGCAGTGTGGCTCGAGACCGGCTGTACCCCGAGGCGGCGTCGACAGGGCAGGTGCGCATGAGTCTGTCCCTGCGCTTCGCCGCCGGTTCCCACAAGGGCATGATCCGCGAGGGCAACGAGGACTCCGGCTACGCCGGACCGCGGCTGCTCGCGATCGCCGACGGCATGGGCGGCCAGGCCGCCGGTGAGGTCGCCTCCTCCGAGGTGATCTCCACCCTGGTCACCCTCGACGACGACGTCCCCAGTTCGGACATCCTCACTTCGCTCGGTGCCGCGGTGCAGCGCGCCAACGACCAGCTGCGGATGATGGTCGAGGAGGACCCTCAGCTCGAGGGCATGGGCACCACGCTCACCGCCCTGCTGTGGACCGGCCAGCGCCTCGGCCTGGTGCACGTCGGCGACTCCCGCGCCTATCTGCTGCGCGACGGCGTCCTGACCCAGATCACGCAGGACCACACCTGGGTGCAGCGGCTCGTCGACGAGGGCCGGATCACCGAGGAAGAGGCCACCACCCACCCGCAGCGCTCCCTGCTGATGCGCGCGCTGGGCAGCGGCGACCATGTCGAACCGGATCTGTCGATCCGCGAGGTCCGCGCCGGTGACCGCTACCTCATCTGCTCCGACGGGCTGTCCGGAGTCGTCTCCCACCAGACGATGGAGGACACCCTCGCCAGCTACCAGGGCCCGCAGGAGACCGTGCAGGAGCTGATCCAGCTCGCGCTGCGCGGCGGCGGCCCCGACAACATCACGGTGATCGTCGCCGACGTCCTCGACGTCGACGGCGGCGACACCCTCGCCGGTCAGCTCAACGACACCCCCGTCATCGTCGGCGCGGTCGCCGAGAACCAGGCGCAGCCCCACGACGGCGGAGCGATGCAGACCCCGGCCGGCCGCGCCTCCGGGCTCGGCCGCACGGCCTCGCCCCAGCAGCCGCCGGCGGGCGGCTTCGGCCCGCCCGGCAGCGGCGACGACCACGGCTACGGCGGGATGCCTCCGCAGGGCTCCTTCGGGGCGTACAGCGACGAGGACTTCGACAAGCCGCGCACCGGCCGCAAGTGGCTGAAGCGGAGCTTCTTCCTGCTCCTCGCGCTCGCCGTGCTCGGGGGCGGCGCGTACAGCGGCTACCGCTGGACGCAGACCCAGTACTACGTCGGTTCCAAGGACGAGCACGTCGCGCTGTACCGGGGCATCAGCCAGGATCTCGCCTGGCTGTCGCTCTCGGAGGTCGAGAAGGACCATCCCGAGATCGAACTCAAGTACCTCCCGCCGTACCAGCGCAAGCAGGTCGAGGACACGATCGCCGGGGGCAGCCTCGGCAAGGCGAAGACCAAGATCCAGGAGCTCGCCCTGCAGGCCTCGGCCTGCAAGAAGCAGGAGCAGCGCCGGGCGGCGGCCGACAAGGCCGCGGACCAGGCGAGCAAGCCTCCGGCCGACGGCGCGGCCTCGCCCGACACCAAGCCCACCACAGCCGCTCCCTCCCCGGGCCCCACCCTCTCGGAGGACGAGCAGAAGCTGGCCTCGAACTGCGGCAAGCAGTAAGCACCCGTAGGGGGGCCTTTCACCACCATGAGCGTTGTCACCAACACGACCACCATCGGCGCGATCGAGGCGCCGAGCCGCCGCAACACCGAGCTGGCGCTGCTCGCGTTCGCCGTCGTCATCCCGGTGTTCGCGTACCTCAACGTCGGCCTCGCGATCGACGGCGAGGTGCCCTCCGGGATGCTCGGCTACGGGCTGGGCCTCGGCCTGCTCGCGAGCGTCGCGCATCTCGTGGTGCGGAAGTTCGCCCCGTACGCGGACCCGCTGCTGCTGCCGCTGGCCACGCTGCTCAACGGCCTCGGTCTGGTGCTGATCTGGCGGCTCGACCAGTCGCCGCGCATCATCGCCCGGTACAAGACCTTCACCCCTGACGCCCCCAACCAGATGCTGTACTCGGCCATCGGCATCGCGATGTTCGTGGGCGTTCTGCTGATCCTGAAGGACCACCGGGTCCTCCAGCGCTACACGTACATCTCGATGGTGGCAGCGCTCGTCCTGCTGCTCCTGCCGCTGGTCCCGGGACTCGGCGCGGACGTCTTCGGTGCCAGGATCTGGATCCGCATCGGCGGCTTCTCCATCCAGCCCGGCGAGTTCGCGAAGATCGTCCTGGCGGTCTTCTTCTCCGGCTATCTCATGGTGAAGAGGGACGCCCTGGCCCTGGCCAGCCGGCGCTTCATGGGGCTCTATCTGCCGCGAGGCCGTGACCTCGGCCCGATCATCACGATCTGGGCCGTCAGCCTCCTCATCCTGATCTTCGAGAACGACCTCGGCACCTCGCTGCTGTTCTTCGGCATGTTCGTGATCATGCTGTACGTGGCGACGGAGCGGACCAGCTGGATCGTCATGGGTCTGCTGATGTCCGTCGCGGGCGCTGTGGGTGTGGCCTCCTTCGCCGGTCACGTCCAGGCTCGTGTCGACGCCTGGGCGGACCCCTTCTCCTGCGCCGAGACGGTCCCCGCCTGTGACCAGATGACCCAGGTCATGATGTCGTTCGGCTCCGGCGGCATCCTCGGCACCGGCCTTGGCCAGGGCAACTCCGACCTGATCGGCTTCGCCGCCAACTCCGACTTCATCTTCGCCACCGTCGGCGAGGAGCTCGGACTGACCGGTGTCATGGCCTTCCTCCTCCTCTACGGCCTGATCATCGAGCGCGGTGTCCGCACCTCCCTCGCGGCGCGCGACCCGTTCGGCAAACTGCTCGCCATGGGCCTGTCCGGCGCGTTCGCGCTGCAGATCTTCGTCGTCGCCGGCGGTGTGATGGGCCTCATCCCGCTGACCGGTATGACCATGCCGTTCCTCGCGTACGGCGGTTCCTCCGTGATCGCCAACTGGGCCCTGATCGGCATCCTCATCCGGATCAGCGACACCGCGCGCCGCCCGGCGCCCGCCCCCGCCCCGTCCCCCGACGCCGAGATGACCCAGGTGGTCCGTCCGTGAACAAGCCCCTGCGCCGGGTCGCGATCTTCTGCGGCCTGCTGGTCCTCGCCCTGCTGATCCGCGACAACTGGATCCAGTACGTCCGCGCCGACGAACTGAACGCGCACCCCCGCAACAAGCGCGTGCAGATCGAGCGGTACGCCAACGTCCGCGGCAACATCATCGTGGACGGCAAGCCGATCACGGGCTCGGTCGACTCCCAGGACCCGTACTACCGGTTCAAGCGGACCTACACCGACGGCCCCATGTGGGCCCCGGTGACCGGGTACGCCTCCCAGGCGTACGACGCCAACCAGATCGAGAAGATCGAGGACGGCATCCTCACCGGCAACGACGACCGGCTCTTCTTCGACCGCACGCTGGCGATGTTCACCGGCGACAAGAAGAAGGGCGGCGACGTCGTCACCACCCTGAGCGGCGCCGCCCAGAAGGCCGCCTTCGAGGGGCTCGGCAAGAAGACCGGTGCCGTCGTCGCCATCGAGCCCAGTACGGGCAAGATCCTGGCGCTGGCGTCCACCCCCTCCTACGACCCCTCGTCCTTCGCCGGCTACTCCGGCAAGGACGAGAAGGCGTGGATCGCGCTCGAGAAGGACAAGAACAAGCCGAAGCTCAACCGCGCGCTGCGCGAGATCTACCCGCCCGGCTCCGTCTTCAAGGTCGTCACGGCGGCCGCAGCGCTGGAGCACGGCAAGGTCACGGACATCAACGCGCCGACGGACACCCCCGAGCCGTACAAGATCCCACTCTCGACCAGGAACATGGTCAACCACGCCCGGGACTGCGAGAACGCCAGCCTGAACAGGGCGCTGGAAGTCTCCTGCAACTCCGTCTTCGCCAAGCTCGGTGACGAGGTCAGCCGCGACAAGATGGTCGAGACGGCCGAGAAGTTCGGCTTCAACGCCGAGCAGTTCACCCCGGTCCGCTCGGCCGCCTCCGTCTACGACAAGAAGATGGACCGCGGCGGAAACGCGCTCTCCTCCATCGGCCAGTTCAACACCGCCACCACTCCGCTCCAGATGGCGATGGTCACCGCCGCGATCGCCAACGACGGCAAGCTCATGAAGCCGTACATGATCGAGGAGCTGCGCGCCCCCAACCTCGACGTGCTCAAGCGGAACGAGCCCGAGGAGATGAGCCGCCCGGTCTCGCAGCGGAACGCCCAGCTGATCCAGACGATGATGGAGAACGTCGTCGAGAACGGCACCGGCCGCAACGCCGACCTGAACATGGACGGCGTCAAGGTCGGCGGCAAGACGGGTACGGCCCAGCACGGCGAGAAGAACGCCAAGCGCCCCTACGCCTGGTTCATCTCCTACGCCAAGACCGACCAGGGATCCCCGGTCGCGGTCGCGGTCATCGTCGAGGACTCCGCGGGCACCTCCCGCGAGGACATCAGCGGTGGCGGCCTCGCCGCCCCGATCGCCAAGGCCGTGATGAAGGCGGTACTGAAGAACAAGAGCTGACCCCGCCGGCCGGGCACCGGCCGGATACCGGCCGTGTACCGGTCAGGTATCAGGTGCCGGTCACGGTCGGAACGCCTTCCGTAAGGCCGGTAGCGTATGCGCGAACAGCACACCGCCGGACCACACACGGGTGCGGTCGGGACAGACGGAGAGGGCTGGATCAGTTATGGAAGAGCCGCGTCGCCTCGGCGGCCGGTACGAGCTGGGCTCGGTGCTCGGCCGTGGTGGCATGGCAGAGGTCTACCTCGCCCACGACACCCGGCTCGGCCGCACCGTCGCCGTGAAGACGCTGCGGGCCGACCTCGCCCGTGACCCGTCCTTCCAGGCCCGGTTCCGCCGTGAGGCCCAGTCCGCCGCCTCGCTCAACCACCCGGCGATCGTCGCGGTCTACGACACCGGCGAGGACTACGTCGACGGGGTCTCCATCCCGTACATCGTGATGGAGTACGTCGACGGCTCCACCCTGCGTGAGCTGCTTCACTCCGGGCGCAAGCTGCTGCCCGAGCGCACGCTCGAGATGACGGTCGGCATCCTCCAGGCGCTGGAGTACTCGCACCGGGCCGGCATCGTGCACCGCGACATCAAGCCGGCGAACGTCATGCTGACGCGCACCGGGCAGGTCAAGGTCATGGACTTCGGCATCGCCCGCGCCATGGGCGACGCCGGCATGACCATGACGCAGACCGCCGCGGTCATCGGCACCGCCCAGTACCTCTCCCCGGAGCAGGCCAAGGGTGAGCAGGTCGACGCCCGCTCCGACCTGTACTCCACCGGCTGCCTGCTGTACGAGCTGCTGACCGTCCGGCCGCCCTTCGTGGGCGACTCCCCGGTCGCGGTCGCCTACCAGCACGTACGGGAGGAGCCGCAGCCGCCGAGCAACTTCGACCCCGAGATCACGCCCTCGATGGACGCCATCGTCCTGAAGGCGCTGGTCAAGGACCCCGACTACCGCTACCAGTCGGCGGACGAGATGCGCGCCGACATCGAGGCGTGCCTCGACGGTCAGCCGGTCGCGGCGGCCGCGGCGATGGGAGCGGCCGCGTACGGCGGCGGTTACGGCGGCTACCCGCCGGACGACCAGCCGACGACGGCCCTGCGCCAGGCCGACCCGGCCGGCCAGACGTCCATGCTGCCTCCGATCAACCCGGACGACGGCGGCTACGGCTACGACGACCGGCCGGACCGCCGCCGCCAGAAGAAGTCGAACACCTCCACCATCCTGCTCGTCCTCGCGGGCATCCTGGTGCTCGTCGGCGCGATCCTGATCGGCCTCTCGATCTTCGACAACAAGAAGGGCACGGAGCAGGTGCCCGTGCCGCAGCTCGTCGGCAAGACGCTGCAGGAAGCCGAGGGGCTCGCGGCCAACGCCCAGGTGAAGGTCGCGCAGGCGGGCTCGGAGCGCTGCGACCAGCCGAAGGGCACGATCTGCCGGCAGACGCCGGTGGCGGACGGTACGGCGAAGATGAACGTCAACGAGACGATCTCGGTCGTCGTCTCCGAGGGCGCGCCGCAGATCGAGGTCCCGGACGTCACCGAGAAGTCCCAGGAGCGCGCGGAGGAACAGCTGCGCGCCAAGGGCTTCCGGGTGAAGGTCGAAAAGGAGGAGTCCGAGGAGGAGCCGGGAAGGGTCCTGCGTCAGAACCCGACCGGCGGCTCGAAGGCGGAGCAGAACACCGAGGTCACGATCACGGTGTCGAAGAAGAAGCAGACGCCGCTGCCCGACGTCACCAACAAGTCCTACGACGCGGCGGTGCAGCAGCTGAGCACGCTCGGCTTCACCAACATCGCCCGCCAGGACGTGGACTCGGACCAGCCCGCCGGCACGGTCATCGGCCAGACGCCGGGGGCCAACACCGACCAGTCCAAGGACGTCCAGATCACTCTGAAGGTCTCCAAGGGCCCGCAGCAGCAGCAGACGACGCTCCCGACCGGCCTCGCCGGGAAGAAGTTCGAGGAAGTGAAGCAGCAGCTGGAGGCGCTGGGCCTGGTCGTGGCGGCACAGGGCTCGGACAAGAAGAACGCGACCGTCCTGGGCACCAACCCGCCGGAAGGCAGCCCGGTCACCCAGGGCCAGACGATCACGGTCTACACGGCGGGCGGCGAGGACGGCAACGGATTCTTCGACTAGAGCCTCTCCGGCCCTGATCCGTCAGTCGGACAGGGCCGGCAGAGCTCGGTCCGCCGCGCGTGCACTACGGACTACGGGAAGAGCCCCGGCATCCTCATGGATGCCGGGGCTCTTTCCTGCCCGGTCTCACTGGGCGCGCAGTTCCGCCGGCGGCGTGCGGTCCTGGTCGACCTTCTCCGTGCGTTCCAGTTCGCCCCAGACGATGTAGCGGTAGTCCGAGGTGTACACCGGTGTGCACGTCGTCAGCGTGATGTAGCGGCCCGGCTTCTTCTTGCCCGACTCCTCCGGGACCGGCTGGAGGACATCCACGTTGTACTTCGTCGTCTCCGGCAGGGTCTTGTACACCTTGTAGATGAACCAGGTGTCCTTGGACTCGAAGACGATCGAATCGCCGTTCTTCAACTTGTGGATGTTGTGGAATTTCGCCCCGTGCCCGTCCCGGTGCGCGGCCAGCGTGAAGTTGCCCTGCTTGTCCTGCGGGAGGGCCGACTTGATCGGCTCGGTGTAGTAGCCGGCGACGCCGTTGTTGAGGGTGTCGCTGTCGGTGCCCTTCTTGACCAGTATCTCGCCGTTCTTCATGGCGGGTACGTGCAGGAAGCCGATGCCGTCCTTGGTGTCCAGGGCTCCCGGGCCGTCGGCCCAGCGGTCGCGGACCTGCTCGCCGTCCTGGTCGGCGGCGCGGTCGGCGAGGACGTTGGTCCACCACAGGGAGTAGACGACGAAGAGACCGAGCACCAGGCCCGCGGTGATGAGGAGTTCGCCGAAGACGCTGATGATGCCGGCGATCCGGTTGCGCACACGTGCCACTACGTCGTCCCGTCTGGAGGTGTGGAGGTCTCAGCCTACGAGCGCGTCCGGTTTCCCCTTGCTGCGCGGGCGTTCCTCGACCATCTTGCCCCACACGATCATGCGGTAGGTACTGGTGAATTCGGGGGTGCACGTGGTCAGCGTGATGTACCGCCCCGGTCCGGTGAAGCCCGACCCCTTGGGCACCGCGTCGATGACCGCGACGTTCGACGGCGGGGTCTGCGGCAGGAGCCTCGTCATCTCGTAGGTGTAGTACGCGTCCTGGGTCTCGACGACGATGGGATCGCCCGGCTGCAGCTGGTTGATGTACCTGAACGGCTCGCCGTGCGTGTTGCGGTGGCCGGCCAGCGCGAAGTTGCCCTGCTTGTCGGAGGGCATCGCCGTCTTCAGCGTGCCCTCGGCGTAGTGGCCCACCATGCCCCGGTCCAGGACCTTGGTCTTGTCGACGCCCTCGCCGATGGGGACGACCACGTCGAGCTTGGGGATGTACATGATCCCGAAGCCCTGTCCCGGCTCGAACGCCTCGGGTGCGCGGCCCTTCGACCAGGCGTCCTCGATCTGCTCCTTCGCCTTGTCGGTCTGCTGCCCGGCCCGGACGTTGGTCCACCACAGCTGGTAGGCGACGAACAGGAGCATGACGACGCCGAAGGTGATGAACAGTTCGCCCACCACCCGGCTGGCGACCACGCCGACGCTCTCCTTGCGGGCGCGGGCCGCCCGGCGGGCCTCGACGCGTGACAGGGGGGCGGCGGGTGCGTCGGCCGACGTCGCGGGGGCCGCTCCGCGCCTGCCCTTGCCCTTGGCGGCACGCCGGCGCTCGGCCCTGCCGGGTCCGAGGTCGGGCGTGGGCGAGGGGGCGGGCGTGGGGGTGGGCTCCACGGACCGCAGGGCCATCGTCTCGTCGTACGGCTCGTCGTACGGCTCGTACGGCTCCTGCGGCACGTACGGATCCTGGGGCATGTGCGGCTCGTGCGGCGCCTCGTAGGGCGTCTCACGGGGGCTGTGGGGCGCCTGGGGCACCTGCGGCTCCCCTGCCGGCTCGTACCCCGCCGCGGCCCCGTAGGCGGGCTGGTACGCCGTCTCCTCGTACCCGGGCGCGGATATGGGCTCCGGAGCGGAGGGCGGGGGCCCCGCGTGCGGCGCGGAGGCCGGCGGCACGGTGTGCGGTACGGATCGGGGGGCGGACTGCGGCACGGGCGCTCCGTACTCCGATGCGGGAACAGGCTCTGGTTCCTCCGCCAGGTTCGTCGCCCGGAACCACGGCGACGCCGTCACGCGACGGCCTTGCCCACCACCGGCGCGAGCCCCGCCGACCGCCCGACCGCCCCCTTGTCGCCGCACTGCTCCAACCAGTTGGCGAGCATCAGGTGGCCGTGCTCGGTGAGCACCGACTCCGGGTGGAACTGCACACCCTCGACGGCGCGTTCACGGTGGCGAAGCCCCATGATGATGCCGTCCTCGGTCCGGGCCGTGACCTCCAGCTCGGCGGGGAGGTCCGCGGGCTCCGCGGCAAGCGAGTGGTAGCGGGTCGCGGTGAAGGGCGACGGCAGGCCCGCGAAGACGCCCTTGCCCTCGTGGCGGACGAGGGAGGTCTTGCCGTGCAGCAGCTCGGGAGCGCGGTCCACCACACCGCCGTACGCCACGGCCATCGACTGCATGCCCAGGCAGACGCCGAAGACGGGCACGCCGGTGGCCGCGCAGTGGCGCACCATGTCGATGCAGACGCCGGCCTGCTCGGGCGCTCCCGGCCCGGGAGAGAGCAGGACGCCGTCGAAGCCGTCCTGAGCATGGCTCAGTGCGACCTCGTCGTTGCGCACCACCTCGCACTCGGCGCCGAGCTGGTAGAGGTACTGAACGAGGTTGAAGACGAAGCTGTCGTAGTTGTCGACGACGAGAATCCGCGCGCTCACTGGCCGTCCACCGTCACATCGTTGAACGGAAGCAGAGGCTCCGCCCAGGGGAACACATACTGGAAGAGCGCGTAGACGACGCCGAGGACCAGCACGAGCGACAGGATGCCTCGCACCCACGCGTTGCCCGGCAGATGCCGCCAGATCCAGCCGTACATGACGTCCACTGCCCCTTCCGTTCGTTACGGGTCCAGACTACGGGGCGATGTCCTCCCGAGGGGTCAACTGTCCAAAGCCGGGGGCTTGCCCTGCGTCACAGGCCGGGTGGCGTCCAGGTGGGCCCAGACGATCAGCCGGTGGCTGCTGCCCCACTCCGGCTCGCAGGTGGTGAGGGTGAGATAGCGGCCCGGCCCGTCGAATGCGGCGGCGTTCTTCCGCAGGGGCGAGGGGACGGGATCGATCACCCCGATGTCGGTGGGCACGGTCCGGTACGGCTCGCGCGCGATCCGGTACGTGAACCAGGTCGCCCCGTCCGTGAGGACCACCGCGTCACCCGGGCGGAGCCGGGGGAAGTCCTTGAAGGGATCTCCGTGGGTGCGGCGGTGGCCGGCCACGGCGAAGTTGCCGGTCTCGCCGAGCCGTGCGGTGGAGGCGTAGTGGCCGAGGCCCTTCTTCAGGGTGGCGGCCGCAGTGCCCTCCAGAACGGGCCACTCCCAGTCCTTGCCGAGGCGGGGGATGTACATGACGGCGATGCCCTTGCCGGCCGTGTACGGCTTGTCCGACGCGGATACGGCCGCGGGCGGGGACGGGGGAGCCGGAGCGGGCCCGGGTGCGGTCTCCGGGGCGTCCGGGAGGGGCTGGTCGACCCACTCCCGTCGCAGCAGGTCGATCTGGCCGGCGGTGGCGCTGTCGGCCTGGACACCCGTCCAGAAGATCACGTACACGACGAAGAGGACGATCAGCGTTCCGGCGGTGAGGCAGAGCTCGCTGAGGGTCCTCACGACCAGTCGTACGGACAGCCCCACCCGGCCCTCCCCGCGGCTCCGACTACGAGGCCCTAGCTCACAGGCTTCGCGTGGTGGAGATCCACTGTGCCCGAGTAACCGGGGAGAGTCACCGCCCCGTGCTCGTCGACTTTCCAGCCGAGCCCGTACGCCTTCACGTACAGCTGGTAGTTCTGGATCGCCGGGGAGTCGGCGAGCGCCTTGGTGAGCCTGCCGCGGTCACCCACGGCGGTGATCTTGTACGGCGGTGAGTAGACCCGGCCCTGGAGGATCAGGGTGTTGCCCACGCAGCGCACCGCGCTGGTCGAGATGAGCCTCTGGTCCATGACCTTGATCCCTTTGGCACCGCCCTTCCACAGGGCGTTCACGACGGCCTGGAGGTCCTGCTGGTGGATCACGAGGTCGTTGGCCTGAGGTTCGGGGTAGCCGGGGGCCGCCTGGGCGTTCGCGGGGGCATCATTGAGGGTGACGGTCAGCCCGGATCCGGAGGTCTCCGTGGTCCCGGCGGCCGCCTCCAGGGCGCGGAGCCTCTCGTCCTCGGCCCTGGTGGAGCCGTCGTCGCGGGCGGCGAGTGCGTCAACCTGCCGACGTACCGCGGCGGTGGACTCGTCCAGGCCGGCGTTCTTGTGGCTGCGCTCCTCGATCAGGTCGGAGAGCCTCAAAAGCGAGGCGTCCGTACGGATGTTGGTGCCTTTGGCGGTGTTGAAACTGGTGACGAAGATCAGCCCGGCGAGGGCGAAAACAGCAGCGGTGAGGAGCCGGACGGGCCGCCATCGGAAGGCTCGGCCCGGCCCGGTGGGAGAGTCGGCGGAATTGCTCAACGTACCCTGATCCCCTTCGGTGCCACGGAAGCACTACGCTAACGGACGCCCGGGGGACGCAGTGGTCCTCCTACGTCACATCCCGGCGCCAGCCACAGTTCCCTGCGCGGTCACGCAGCGCATCGACAGGAGAGTCCCTCGTGCCGAAGTCACGTATCCGCAAGAAGGCCGACTTCACGCCTCCGCCCGCCAAGCAGGCCACCAACATCAGGCTGACCAACCGCAGCTGGGTGGCACCGGTGATGCTGGCGCTGTTCCTGATCGGGCTGGTGTGGATCGTCGTCTTCTACGTCACCGACGGCACGCTGCCGGTGAAGTCCCTCAACAACTGGAACATCGTCGTGGGCTTCGGCTTCATCGCGGCCGGGTTCGGCGTCTCCACCCAGTGGAAGTAGCCTCCCGAGGCGCGGCGGCCCGCCTGGGCCCCTGGTCGGTCGCCCGAGTTATCCACAGCGTTGTGCACAGCACTGGATAACTTACGAAGATCTGTGGATAACCCGGTGCTCGGTTGACGCCGGTGTGACTGCGACAGTCTCTTCGAGGGCGCGGCCCGCCCCTTGTCCCTCCTGGAAAGACCCAGGTCAGGGACGAGGGGCACAGTTGTTCCTCAGGACGGGTGCACGATCCGCCACGCACTGTGGATAACTCTGGGGAAAGCTTCCCCAGGAGCTCGTCCACAGCCTCTCCCGCTCAGGTGAGCGCGGCCGTGCGGGCGATGACCGTCCCCAGGTCGAGCAGGAGGACCAGCCCGCAGGCCGTGTACTGCACCAGGGCCCGCCGTTTCCGCGGGGCGTGGACCAGGGCGTAGACGACCAGGGCGCCGCCGACGAGGCCACCGATGTGCGCCTCCCAGGAGATCCCCGGGCGGGTGAAGGTCAGCAGCAGGGACAGCGCGGTGAACAGGACGACCGGCCGCATGTCGTACCGCTTCCGGCGGGCCAGCACCACCCACGAGCCGATCAGGCCGAAGACGACGCCGGAGGCGCCCAGGGAGGGCTGGTTCGGTGCGGCGAACAGGAACGCCAGCACGGAGCCGGAGAGCCCGGAGAGCAGGCAGAGCAGGGTGTAGCGGATCCGCCCGAGCTCCGGTTCGACGATTCCGCCGATGATCCACAGGCCCAGCATGTTGAAGAGGAAGTGCGGGATCTCCTGGTGCAGGACGGTGGAGGTCACCAGCCGGTACCACTCGCCGTCCGCGACGCCCACCACCTCTCCGAGCACCGGGTTGTACGCGTAGCCGATCAGCGACAGCTCGTCCACGAGCCGGTCGCCGGCGACCTGGACGGCGATGAACAGGGCGAGGTTGATCGCGATGAGGATCTTGGTGATGAAGCGCCCGTCGGACGCCACCCGGCCGCCCGCGAGGGTCCTGGGCTGGTTGGCGTCGGGCGCGTGGCCCGTGCCGGATCCGGTGCGCACGCAGTCGGGACATTGGAAGCCGACGGACGCGGAGACCATGCACTGCGGGCAGATCGGCTTCTCGCAGCGGGTGCAGCGGATGCCTGTCTCGACGTCCGGGTGGCGGTAACAGCGCGGCAGGCCGGTCTCCGGCTCCATGGAGGTCCCTCCCGGGTTCAGGGGGCGGCTGGGGTCTGCGTACCCGCGGCGGAAGGGCCGCACGGCACCGCCCCGCCCTCCCTACGGACGAGCGGGGCGAAAAGGTTCCCGGGGCCTGGTCACCGGGTTTCGCGGTTTCCGAAGCGCTCGGCCGGGCCCGTGCCCGGCCGCTCCGGCGGCCGGCTCCAATGCTCGGCTCTGCTGCTCAGCTCTGCTGCTCAGCGCTGGCGCTCAACTCTGGCGCTTCTCGATCACGACGGACTCCAGGACCACGTCCTGCACCGGGCGCTCGGTGCGCGGGTTGGTCTCCGTCGTGGAGATCGCGTCGACGACCTTCTTGCTCGCCTCGCCGACCACCTCGCCGAAGATGGTGTGCTTGCGGTTGAGCCAGCTCGTGGCGCCGAGCGTGATGAAGAACTGCGAGCCGTTCGTACCCGGGCCGGCGTTGGCCATGGCCAGCAGGTAGGGGCGATCGAAGAACAGCTCGGGGTGGAACTCGTCCGGGAACTCGTACCCCGGCCCGCCCGTCCCGTTCCCCAGCGGGTCGCCACCCTGGATCATGAAGCCGCTGATGACGCGGTGGAAGACCGTGCCGTCGTAGAGACGGTCCGTGGAGACCTTGCCGGTGGCGGGGTGGGTCCATTCCCGCTCGCCCTCGGCGAGTTCCACGAAGTTCCGGACCGTCTTGGGCGCGTGGTTCGGCAGCAGCCGGATCTCGATGTCGCCCTGACTGGTCTTCAGAGTGGCGTAAAGCTGCTCGGCCACGGTCCGCCTTCCCTCGATCTCTTCTGGGGTCTCCTCCGAGTGATCTCCGAAGATCGTCTCCGAAGTTCTTCTTTGAGGTCTCCCCTGGCGGTCCGATCCTCGCATGCCCCGGATGCCCGCATCGCATGCCGGACCGCGATCGGGCAGGCATGATTTCGAAAAGGGTGGAAAGGCGAAAAACCGACACCGCCACCGAGTAGGAGGATCCCGTGACCCGGATGGACAGCGTGCGCGCCGCGACCGATTCGGCCAAGGACAGCGTGCTGCACGCCGCGGAAGTGGTGGCGCCCTATGCCGGCACGGCGAAGGACCACGCCGCGCTGTATGCCGGCTCGGCCAAGGACCACGCCGCGCTCTACGCGCACGCGGCACGCGTCCGGCTCGCGCCGAAAGTCTCGAAGGCCGCTCTTCAGGCCCGTACTCAAGCTCGTGTGCAGTACAACTCCCGTGTCGCACCGCATGTACCGCCGCGGGTCGACGCCGCCGCGCATCGTGCCGCGGTACGGACCCGCAAGGCCGCCCGTCAGGCGGCCGACTACACCGTTCCGCGTGTCGAGCACGCGGTCGCCGCGACCGGTCCTGTTCTCGACGAGGCCGGATCGCGCTCCACCGCCGCCTGGGCCGCGCTGCGCGGTCAGGTGACGCCGAAGGAGATTCAGAAGATCGTGAGGAAGCACGAGCGTCGGACCAGGGCCGGACGTCTCGGAAAGCGACTCGCGATCCTCGGTGTGCTGGCCGGCGGCGCGTACGCCGCCTGGAGGTGGTGGGACAAGCAGGCCAACCCGGACTGGCTGGTCGAACCGCCCGCTCCCACCGAGGTCGACGAGGGGGTTCCGCTGTCGTCCGTCGACGGCAGCAGGTCTCTCGACGCCGAGATGGAGGCCAAGCAGGCCGAAGCCGATGCGGCGGCCGCTGAGGAGACCGAGGCCACGGACCGCGACGAGCGTCGCTGAGCGGCCTCGGCGTGGAGCGCGGGGAGCGCGGTGACTCCCCGCGCTCTACGCCGCGGCGGCAAGCGCCAGTCCGGAGAGCTCGGAGTGGTCGGCCGTGTCCGTCTCGTTCGGGGAGCCGGCGCGGCGGTGGCGTACGGAGGGCGAGGAGCCGTGGGCCTCGGCGCTGATGCGCTGCTTGATCGTGGGCGGCAGCGAGCGGTCACGCACCGGGCTCCACCGATGCGTCCGCTGGGCCGGTACGAAGGCCGAGGCACGCTCGCCGCGGTGGGCGGCGCTGCCGGGGGCGGCCGGCTCCTCCGGCTGCTGGACGGAGGGGGCCTGCGCGGCGGTGGCGTTGCTCGCCAGGCCGACGGAGGCGAGCAGCGCGAAGAGTACGGAGATGAAGGCGGTCCAGAACTGCTTGACCTTGGCGGTGGCCATGGCCCCTCGCTTTCGTGACGTTCCCGGATTGGCGTTCCCGGATGGATCATTTCGGGTTGCGCGCTTTACATACCTTTCTCATGATGTGTACGCACTCCCGGATTCCACGGAGCGACGCCGTCGGCGCGCAGTTCTTCCGATGAACACCACCCGTCCGGCTCAGCGGGCCCCGACGGGGTCGCCGTGCCGCCGCTCCCCGGAGGGGTGGGCCCGCGTTCGCTCGGCCCACCGCACGGCGGGCCTGGTCGCCGCCGAGGCGGCCAGGAAGACCCCGCCGAGCACCAGCCATCCCGGTACGCCCCAGGTCACCAGCAGCGTCGTGACCAGCAGCGGTCCAAGGGTCCGCGCGACCGGGACGCCGATGCCGAAGAACCCCTGGTACTGCCCGATCCGGTCGGCCGGCGCCAGGTCGAAGCCGATCTGCCAGGACCCGGCGGAGTGACGCATCTCCGCGGCGACCTGGAGGCCGGCGGCGAGGACGAGGAGGGCGACCGTCGTCCACGGCCCGAGTCCGGCCGCCGTCCCCGCGAAGACCGCGCACGCGGCCAGCATGATGACGCCGGAGCGGCCCACCGCGCGCGTGGCCTCGGCCAGACCGGTCACCGCCCTGGCCGTACGGACCTGGAAGAGCATCACGGCCCCGGTGTTGAGGACGAAGAGCGCGGAGACGACCCACCCCGGCGCCGAGGTCCGCTCCACGATCCACAGCGGCAGGGCGAGGCTGAGCAGCGGCAGCCGCAGGAGCAGCAGCGCGTTCAGGAAGGTGAGCAGCGCGTACGGACGGTCGCGCAGCACCAGCAGGCGCGGCTCGCCGCCGCCGGTCGCGGGGGTGCCGGGCACGAGCGGCAGCCGGCGGAGCACGAGCGCGCAGACGAGGAAGCTCAGCGCGTCCAGGGCGAACACCGAGAGGTACGCGGTGGGGGTTCCGGCGTGCAGGGCGAGCCCGCCGATCCCCGCGCCGACGCCGAGTCCGCCGTTGAGGGTGGCCTGGAGCCTGGCAAGCACCTCCGTACGGGCCGCGGGGGAAACGAGCCCGGCGAGCAGCGCCTGGCGGGCGGCGGCTAGGCCGCTCTGGGCGGTGGCGTAGACGGTGGCGGCGATCAGGAACGGCACGAAGGAGCGGATGAGGAGGAAGGAGCCGACGGCGGCCGCGGTCGTGAGCGCGAGGAGAACCGCCGTGCCGCGCGGCCCCCGTCGGTCGGCGAGATGCCCGAGCGGTACGCCCGCGACGGAGCCGATCGCCCAGGCGAGGGTGAGCCCGATGCCGATCTGGGGCGCGGAGAGGCCGACGATCCGGGTGAAGTAGAGGGCCGAGGAGACGTAGAAGGCCCCGTCGCCGATCGCGTTGCTCACCTGCGCGAGGAGGAGCGCTCGCGGCGCTCCGGCGGCTCGGGGAGCCCGGGAGGAGGTGTTCGCCATAGGGGCGACGCTAGGAGCGGGTGGCCCAGGCCGACAGGTCCATTGACCGCCGGGGAACCTGGGCCACTTCGGCACCCCAGGCGGCCGCAGGCGGCGGCGGGCGCCGACGGGCGGCCCGTACGGCTGCGGGCAGAGCGCAAAAAAGGCCCCCCTGACCGCATTAAGGCAGGTCAGAGGGGTCTCATCCGGTGGAGCCTAGGGGAGTCGAACCCCTGACATCTGCCATGCAAAGACAGCGCTCTACCAACTGAGCTAAGGCCCCGGAACGAGAACAGAGTACCGGGTCATCCCCTGGATCTCGCAAAAGGATTGGGACTCCCGGTCAGCGACCACGCTCCGTAAGATGCTGACCGAGGTTCGCAGTGGCGAACCGCAGGGATGGGGAGAAGTAATGGATGCAGCGCAGCAGGAAGCCACGGCCAGAGCCAGGGAGCTTCAGCGCAGTTGGTACGGAGAGCCGCTGGGGGCGCTCTTCCGTCGGCTGATCGACGATCTCGGGCTGAATCAGGCCAGGCTCGCGGCCGTGCTCGGACTGTCGGCACCCATGCTTTCCCAGCTGATGAGCGGCCAGCGGGCCAAGATCGGCAACCCCGCGGTGGTGCAGCGGGTGCAGGCGCTGCAGGAGCTGGCGAGCCAGGTCGCCGACGGCAGCGTCAGCGCGGCCGAGGCCACGGACCGGATGGACGAGATCAAGAAGTCGCAGGGGGGATCCGTCCTGACCGGCACCAGCCAGACGACCAACAGCTCCGGTGCGCCGACGGTGCGCCGGGTGGTCCGCGAGATCCAGTCGCTGCTGCGCTCGGTGGCGGCCGCCGGCGACATCATCGACGCGGCCGACTCCCTCGCCCCGGCCCATCCGGAACTGGCAGAGTTCCTCCGGGTGTACGGCGCCGGGCGCACCGCGGACGCGGTCGCGCACTACGAGTCGCACCAGAACTGACGCGGAGCCGCCGGGCCGCCCGCCACGACGATCGGGACGGGCCCGGCGGAACCGATTCGGCACGCCGGGGAGCGATTCGGCACGGCGAACCGATGCGGCATGGCGGAACCGATTCGGCACGACGGGGAGCGGGCGCGGCGCGATGGGTGAGGTCTTCGCTGGTCGGTACGAGCTGATCGACCCGATCGGACGCGGTGGCGTCGGCGCGGTCTGGCGCGCCTGGGACCAGCGGCGCCGTCGCTATGTGGCGGCCAAGGTCCTCCAGCAGAGCGACGCCCACACACTGCTCCGCTTCGTGCGCGAGCAGGCGCTGAGGATCGACCACCCGCATGTCCTCGCCCCGGCCAGTTGGGCGGCGGACGACGACAAGGTGCTGTTCACCATGGACCTGGTGGCCGGCGGTTCCCTGGCGCATCTCATCGGCGACTACGGCCCGCTGCCGCCGCGCTTCGTGTGCACGCTGCTCGACCAGTTGCTGTCCGGGCTCGCCGCGGTGCATGCCGAGGGGGTCGTGCACCGTGACATCAAACCGGCGAACATCCTGCTCGACGTGACCGGAACCGGGCGGCCGCATCTGCGGCTGTCCGATTTCGGCATCTCCATGCGCAAGGGTGAACCCCGTCTGACCGAGACCAACTACGTGGTGGGCACTCCCGGTTACTTCGCACCCGAGCAAATGATGGGCGCGGAACCGGACTTCCCGGCCGACCTTTTCGCGGTCGGACTGGTGGCGCTCTATCTGCTGCAGGGTCAGAAGCCCGACTCCCGGGGGCTGATCGAGTACTTCATGGCGCACGGCACCCCCGGCGCCCCGCAGGGCATTCCCGAGCCGCTGTGGCAGGTGCTCGCGGGTCTGCTGCAGCCCGATCCGCAGACGCGGTTCCGGACGGCCACGGGCGTACGCAAGGCGCTCACCGCCGCGGTCGAGCTGCTGCCCGAGACGGGCCCGGACGAGGAGCCGGTCGAGGTCTTCGACCAGATCGGGCCGCTGCCGCCCGGTTTCGGCCCGAAGGGCCCCGAGAGGCCGGTGCCGCGTCCGTCCGATACGGGGAGCTTTCACCTCCCCCTGCCCCCGGGTCAGCCCGCCGCCGGCCCCGCACGGCCTCCGGTCCCGGCTCCGTCCGCGCAAGCCGTCGCGTACGAACATGCCGCCACCCGTCCCTACACCGCTCAGGCCACCGGCGTCCCGGTGAACAGCTCGATGAGCGCTCCGGTGAAGCGGCCGGGGCCGCCCCCGAAGGTGGCGGTCCCGGTGCTGATCGTGGCGCTGATCTGCTTCGCGGTCGGCATCTGGGCGCTCACCCAGACCTGACGACCGGGGGCCGCGGGCTCCCGGGCCGTGAAGGCCTTCCTACCAGGCCGCCGGTGGTCCGAGCCGCGCCGGACCGCCCTGCGCTTCCCGGGCCGCCCGCCGTCGCGCCGTGACCGTCCACACGCCGAGGGCGAGGACCAGTACGGAGCCGGTCCCGATACCGGCCGCGGCGACGAGCCGCATGGAGTCGCTCCTCTGCGCCTGCGGTCCGCTGTGACCGCTGGCCGCCGCGTCCTCGTCGTCCTCGGTGACCTGGAACGGCCCGGCGTCCCCGGCGTACGCGGGCCCGGCCTTCGGCGTGCCGGTGACGTTCACCCGGAGCGTCAGCGGCACCGGCTCGTCCCCGTACGCCTTGGCGACCTCGGGGCTGAGCGTGGCCGACAGGTAGTACCAGCCGGCGAACCGGAGGGCGTTCGTGTAGCTGTTGGAGGAGTACCGGTTCTCGAAGGCCACCGGCCGGTGCGGGTCCAGCGCCACCGTCGCGGGGTCCCCGGCGTAGCTGACGGTGTCCTGGTCGACGTGTCCGCGCGCCGGGTTGTCGAGCGACAGCACGAGCGCGTTGCCGATGTACGTGTCACCGGAGGTGCTGGTACCCAGCTCCGCACTGGCGAAGATCTGCTGGTTCCAGTCGACCGGCACCCGGTAGAAGAGCGTCTGGCCGGGCTTGATGTCGGTGCGCCACTCGCCCTGGCGCAGCGAGGTGGCGTCATGGAAGCCGGCGCCGCCCTGCCGCCTCTGGGGGCCGCCCGCGGGCGGCGGGGGTGAGGACGAGGGCCAGTCGTCCGGCAGCGCGGTGGGGCCGGTCCGCCGCACTCCCGGCTCGGTGAGGTACCGGATCTCCAGGTCCCAGTCCTCGGCTGCGGAGGCGGACTTGGAGGTCCGCTCGACGAGCACGTAATACGTGCCGGCCTGCTGGCAGGTGGAGCTGCCGGCTTTGATCGTGCGGTGGGCGTAGGCGGTGAGGGGACGGGTGAACCCGGCGGATCCGAAGGACGTGTCCTGGTACCCGCACGGGGAGTTGGAGCCGTCCCGCATGCTCACCTTGATGCCGTCGCCGTACTCGGCCTTGCGTCCGGGCTCGCGGACGGGCTTGGGGACGGCGACCACGGAGACGTACGCGTTCTGCTCGGCGTCGAGATCGACGCGGTAGTAGAGCTTGCCGTCCTTCTCGATGGTGTCCCGGTAGGTCCGACCGGCCGCCAGCCGCTCGGCGTCCAGGCTGGTGACGGCGCCCTTGACCCGCTGCGCCGTGCCGTCGAAGGTGTACGGGCTCTCGTCGGCCGCCCACGCCTGGCCGGGAAGCGCGCCGACGGCGCACACCGCCGCGAGCAGGGCTCCCGCCATCCGTCGTATGCGGAGCACGCCCCGCCCGCGCTGCGTCCTCACACGCCTCTCCTCGTCTCCGTCGGAAGCCGCCGCCGGACTCGGGCGGGCCGCACCGCACGGCGCGGGGGCGCGGTCCATCCTGCCGCGCCGCTCACTCCGCTGTCCGCGGGTGACGGATCACGGGCGACGCGCTCCGATCCAGACGATTTGCTAAAGCAACACAATAGTTCACGTAAGCGAACTCAGAGGCTCCCTCTCGCCCCCCGAACAGCACGAAGCCCCGGCCGCTCAAGCGCGGCCGGGGCTTCGCCCACAGACAGTCTGCGTCTCACACACCCGAACCTGCGGGCACGGAGTCGGTCGCCTCCGTCCACAGATCCTGCTCGGCGCGATCCGCCTGGATCTGGCGGTACACGAGGAGCCCGCCGATGGCGGCCAGTGCGACCAGGAGAAGCTTCTTCACCGCGCGACCTCGTCTTTCGTTGACGTAGGAGACTTCTGACGCCCACTCTACACATCGACCGATACCGATCGGTGACCTACTCCCCGGTCTTCCCGGCCGTGTGCCAACGACAAAGCGATCGGCCCGGACGGATAAAGAATCCGTCCGGGCCGATCGTCGCTGTGGGGCTAACAGGATTTGAACCTGTGGCCTCATCCTTATCAGGGATGCGCTCTAACCAACTGAGCTATAGCCCCGCCGCGCTCTTGCGGGGTGTCCCGCGCGCTGACTCCTGAAGATTAGCGCACGTGGGGGCCAGTCCCAAAATCGGTTACTCGTCCTCCGCCAGCGTGAGCTCCACACCGCCGACGAAACCGGCCGACAGGTTGTAGATGAACGCGCCCAGCGTCGCCAGCGCCGTCATCAGGACCACGTCGATGACCGCGATCACCGACGTGAACGTGAGCACCCGCGGCAGCGAGAGGAACGACTGCAGATCGAAGCCGTTGGACTCGTTCGAGCCCGTCGCCTCGCTGATCGTGCCGCCGACGGTCGAGAAGACACCCATGGCGTCCATGACCATCCACAGCACCGCCGCCGCCACGACCGTGCAGATGCCGAGGGCGATGGAGAGCAGGAAACTCACCTTCATCACCGACCACGGATCGGCCTTGGCCACCCGCAGCCGCGCCTTGCGCGTGCGAGGCGTGGTGCGTGCCCCCGTACGCGGCCGGCGTACCGCCGCCGCGTTCTGGCCGTCCGCGCCACCCGTACCGCCGGCGGCCGGCGCCTGAGCGCCGTACGCCTGCGGTGGGTGGTACGGCCCGCCCGGCTGCTGCGCTCCCGCGCGCTCGCCCGGCAGCGGCCCGTTGTACGTGTCGTACGAAGGCTTGGCCCCTCGACTGTCCGTCACCGCAACCCCCTGGGAGTCCGTGGCGGAACCACGGGCACCGTCCGCTCCAGCATCGGCGGAAGCTCCGGCAGCCGCCGATCCGGCGCCCGTGGCTCCACTCACGCTCTACTCCTCGTGCTCCCCGGCCGAGGGCTCGATGCCCTCGGCTGCCTCGGCCTCGGCCGCGGTCGCGGCCTCGACGCCTTCGACGTCCTCGGCCTCGACGACCTCTTCGGCCTCGCTGCCCGCCTCGGCGTTACGTGCGATGCCGACGACGGCATCGCGCTTGCCCAGATTGATCAGCTGGACGCCCATGGTGTCACGGCCGGTCTCCCTGACTTCGTTGACTCGCGTGCGAATCACACCACCGGAGAGCGTGATGGCGAGGATCTCGTCCGTCTCCTCGACCACCAGCGCGCCCACGAGCGAACCACGGTCCTCCACGATCTTGGCGGCCTTGATACCGAGGCCACCGCGACCCTGGACGCGGTACTCGTCGACGTTGGTCCGCTTCGCGTACCCACCGTCGGTGGCGGTGAAGACGAACGTACCCGGCCGGACGACATTCATCGAGAGCAGCTCGTCGCCCTCGCGGAAACTCATCCCCTTGACGCCGGACGTGGCACGCCCCATCGGGCGCAGCGCGTCGTCCGTCGCGGTGAACCTGATCGACTGCGCCTTCTTGCTGATGAGCAGCAGATCGTCCTCCGCCGACACCAGCTCGGCGCCGATCAGCTCGTCGTCGCCGCCGTCCTCGGTCTCCCTGAGGTTGATCGCGATGACACCGCCCGACCGCGGCGAGTCGTAGTCCTTCAGCGCGGTCTTCTTGACCAGGCCGCCCTTGGTGGCGAGCACCAGGTACGGCGCGGCCTCGTAGTCGCGGATCGCCAGGATCTCGGCGATCTGCTCGTCCGGCTGGAAGGCCAGGAGGTTGGCCACGTGCTGGCCGCGCGCGTCCCGGCCGGCGTCCGGAAGCTCGTACGCCTTCGCTCGGTAGACCCGGCCCTTGTTGGTGAAGAACAGCAGCCAGTGGTGGGTCGTGGACACGAAGAAGTGGTCGACGATGTCGTCCTGCTTCAGCTTCGTGCCGCGCACACCCTTGCCGCCGCGCTTCTGCGAGCGGTAGTCCTCGGTCTTCGTACGCTTCACATAGCCGCCACGCGTGATGGTGACGACGATGTCCTCCTCGGCGATCAGGTCCTCGATGGACATGTCACCGTCGAAGGGCACCAGCTTGGAGCGGCGGTCGTCGCCGAACTTCTCGACGAGGAGCGCGAGCTCCTCGCTGACGATGGCGCGCTGGCGCTCCTCGGAGACGAGGATCGCGTTGTACTCGTTGATCTTGGCCTGGAGCTCGTCGTGCTCGGCGACGATCTTCTGGCGCTCCAGGGCGGCGAGCCGGCGCAGCTGCATCTCGAGGATGGCGTTGGCCTGGATCTCGTCGATCTGGAGCAGGCCCATCAGGCCCTCGCGCGCGACGTCGACGGTGTCGCTGCGCCGGATGAGCGCGATGACCTCGTCGATCGCGTCGAGCGCCTTGAGCAGACCGCGCAGGATGTGCGCGCGCTCCTCCGCCTTGCGCAGACGGAACTTCGTCCGGCGGACGATGACCTCGATCTGGTGCGTCACCCAGTGGCGGATGAACGCGTCCAGGGAGAGGGTGCGCGGCACACCGTCGACGAGCGCCAGCATGTTCGCGCCGAAGTTCGTCTGCAGGTCGGTGTGCTTGTACAGGTTGTTGAGCACGACCTTGGCGACGGCGTCGCGCTTGAGCACGATGACGAGCCGCTGGCCGGTACGGGAGGAGGTCTCGTCGCGGACGTCGGCGATGCCGCCGATCTTGCCGTCCTTGACCAGGTCGGCGATCTTCTGCGCGAGGTTGTCCGGGTTGGTCTGGTACGGCAGCTCCGTGACCACCAGGCACTGGCGGTTCTGGATCTCCTCGACCTCGACGACCGCGCGCATCGTGATCGAGCCACGACCGGTGCGGTACGCCTCCTCGATGCCCTTGCGGCCCACGACCAGCGCGCCGGTCGGGAAGTCCGGGCCCTTGATCCGCTCGATGAGTGCGTCGAGCAGCTCCTCGTGGGTGGCCTCGGGGTGCTCCAGCGCCCACTGGGCACCGGCCGCGACCTCGCGCAGGTTGTGCGGCGGGATGTTGGTCGCCATACCGACCGCGATACCGGCGCTGCCGTTGACCAGCAGGTTCGGGAAGCGGGCCGGGAGGACCGTCGGCTCCTGGTTGCGGCCGTCGTAGTTGTCCTGGAAGTCGACGGTCTCCTCGTCGATGTCCCGGAGCATCTCCATCGACTGCGGCATCATCTTGCACTCGGTGTACCGCATGGCGGCGGCCGGGTCGTTGCCCGGGGAACCGAAGTTGCCGTTGGAGTCGACGAGCGGCATCCGCATCGACCACGGCTGGGCCAGACGGACCAGGGCGTCGTAGATGGAGGAGTCGCCGTGCGGGTGGTACGTGCCCATGACGTCACCGACGACGCGGGCGCACTTGTAGAAGCCCTTCTCGGGGCGGTATCCGCCGTCGTACATCGCGTACAGCACGCGCCGGTGGACGGGCTTGAGGCCGTCCCGTACGTCGGGCAGCGCGCGGGACACGATGACGGACATCGCGTAGTCGAGGTACGAGCGCTGCATCTCCGTCTCGAGCCCGACGGGCTCGACACGGAGGGCGACCGGCTCTTCTTCTTCGGTCGTGGCAGGAGTGTTCTCGTCGGCCATTGCTGGTCTTCAGTCCTTTCGTGCGGTCAGCTGAGACCGACTCAGATGTCGAGGAAGCGGACGTCCTTGGCGTTGCGCTGGATGAACGAGCGCCTCGCCTCGACGTCTTCGCCCATCAGCACCGAGAACAGGTCGTCGGCCTGGGCCGCGTCGTCCAGAGTGACCTGGCCGAGCACACGGTGGTCCTGGTCCATGGTGGTGATGCGCAGTTCCTCGGCGTTCATCTCGCCCAGACCCTTGAAGCGCTGGATCGAGTCTTCCCTGATCCGCTTGCCGTTCTGCTTGCCCAGCTCGACCAGCGCGTCGCGCTCGCGGTCCGAGTAGGCGTACTCGAAGTCGTCCCGGCCCCACTTGATCTTGTAGAGCGGCGGGCGGGAGAGGTAGACGTGACCGGCCTCGACCAGCGGACGCATGAAGCGGAAGAGGAAGGTCAGCAACAGGGTGTTGATGTGCTGGCCGTCGACGTCGGCGTCCGCCATCAGAATGATCTTGTGATAGCGGAGCTTCTCGATGTCGAAGTCCTCGTGGACTCCGGTGCCGAAGGCCGAGATCAGCGCCTGGACCTCGGTGTTCTGCAGGATCTTGTCGATCCGGGCCTTCTCGACGTTCAGGATCTTGCCGCGGATCGGCAGGATGGCCTGGTACATCGGGTTCCGGCCGGACTTGGCGGAGCCGCCGGCGGAGTCACCCTCGACGATGAAGATCTCGCACTTGGCCGGGTCGTTCGACTGGCAGTCGCTCAGCTTGCCGGGCAGTGACGCCGACTCCAGCAGTCCCTTGCGACGGGTGAGGTCACGGGCCTTGCGGGCCGCCACGCGCGCGGTGGCCGCCTGGATCGACTTGCGGATGATGTCCGCGGCCTCGTTGGGGTTGCGGTCGAACCAGTCGCTGAGGTGCTCGTGCACGACCTTCTGCACGAAGGTCTTCGCCTCCGTGTTGCCCAGCTTGGTCTTCGTCTGGCCCTCGAACTGCGGCTCGCCCAGCTTGATGGAGATGATCGCCGTCAGACCCTCGCGGATGTCCTCACCGGTGAGGTTGTCGTCCTTCTCGCGCAGCAGCTTCTTGTCACGCGCGTACCGGTTGACCAGACCCGTGAGCGCGGCGCGGAAGCCCTCTTCGTGCGTACCGCCCTCATGGGTGTGGATCGTGTTGGCGAAGGAGTACACGCCCTCGGTGTACTGCGAGTTCCACTGCATCGCGATCTCGACCGAGAGCATGCGCTCCTTGTCCTCGGCCTCGACGTCGATGACGGTGGGGTGGATCAGCTCACCCTTGCGGGAGTTGAGGTACTTCACGAAGTCGACGATGCCGCCTTCGTAGTGGTACTTCACCGTCCTCGCCGGAAGCTCCTCCGCCGCCTCGGCGTCGGGGTCGTCGGCGCCGACCGTGGCCTTCGCGGACTCGCGCTCGTCGGTGAGCGTGATCGTCAGGCCCTTGTTGAGGAAGGCCATCTCCTGGAAGCGGCGCGAGAGCGTCTCGAAGGAGTACTCGGTCGTCTCGAAGATGTCGCCGTCGGCCCAGAACGTGACCGAGGTGCCGGTCTCGTCGGTCTCCTCGTGCTTGGCGAGGGGCGCGGTGGGGACGCCCATCTTGTAGTCCTGCGTCCAGCGGTAGCCGTCGGTCCTGACCTCCACCGAGACCTTGGTGGAGAGGGCGTTGACGACGGAGACGCCGACGCCGTGCAGACCGCCGGAGACCGCGTAGCCGCCGCCGCCGAACTTGCCGCCCGCGTGGAGGACCGTCAGCACGACCTCGACGGCCGGCTTGCCCTCGGACGGGACGATGCCGACGGGGATGCCGCGGCCGTTGTCGACGACGCGGACGCCGCCGTCGGCCAGGATCGTCACGTGGATGGTGTCCGCGTAACCGGCCAGGGCCTCGTCGA
This sequence comes from Streptomyces sp. NPDC093600, assembly GCF_044764755.1. Classification (NCBI taxonomy): domain Bacteria; kingdom Bacillati; phylum Actinomycetota; class Actinomycetes; order Kitasatosporales; family Streptomycetaceae; genus Streptomyces; species Streptomyces sp. NPDC093600. The sequence continues at coordinate 249,038 of NZ_JBIWIU010000007.1, read as the reverse complement.
CGGAGTTGTCGACGACCTCCTGCACCATGTGGTGCAGACCACGCTCACCGGTCGAGCCGATGTACATGCCGGGTCGCTTGCGGACCGCGTCCAGACCCTCGAGCACGGTGATCGCGCTGGCGTCGTACGACGCAGCGTTGGCGGACTGGGTGTTCTCGTTGGGGTTGCCGGAATCGGCCACGAAGCGCCCTTTCTGGCACAGCACAGGCCGTTCTCCGGGCATACGGGAGCGGCTGCGTCGTTCGACATGTTCCGCAGGGTGGCGGGATTGCCTCCCAGTCTACCGGTAGGTCTGACAGTCATGGGGGTTTGCCGGTACCTGAGTACGCATGTGCCGCCCTGAGCGGGACCGTCCCGACTCCCCATATCCGGGAAGGGGCTCCAAAGGGCTCTGACGGCCACCCAGCGCTTCGGGCTGTAACGAGCTGTGGCAATCGTGAGCAGCCGAGGCACACGCACCCCGAGGGGCGCCCCGACAGGCTCGTCGCCCCGACAGCCCCCGGCCGCCCTCGTCAGCCGTACGTGTCCCCGGGCCCCACGGACCCGGGCGCCCTGAGCGGCCCGTACCCCCGCCGCGGCCCGCCCGGACCCAGCACCTTGATCACCCGCACGGTCCCGTGCCCCAGGTCCTCGTTCAGCCGGGCGACCAGCCTCGGCGCGAGCAGCCGCAGCTGCGTCGCCCAGGCCGTCGAGTCGCACTGCACGGTGAGCACCCGCTCCTCCGGGTCCTCGTCGTACTTCAGCGGCTCACAGTGCTTGGCCAGGTCCTCGCCCACGATCTGCGGCCAGCGGCCCATGACCCCGCCCACCGCCGCCGGCGTCTCCCAGCCGCGCTCGGTGATCAACCTGTTGATCGCGGAGCCGAGCGCCATGGGGTCCCGGCCGTCGGCGTGCGCGCCGGACCGCAGCCCGCCGCCCCGCCGGGCCTGCTTCTTCTGCTGCGCGGCGGCGCCCCGCGCCCGCGCCTGCTCCTTGGCGGCGCGCAGCGCGACCCGCGCCAGATCGACCCCGGAGGGCTCCGGCGCCTTCGCCGGGGCCTGGGCACCCGCCTCGACGCCCTCGTTCTCGCTCACAGCCGCTCCACCGAACCTCCTGCGACCCCGTACCGGGCCCCCGCGAGCACGCCGGGCACATCGTCCTCCACCGCGGCCGTCACCAGGACCTGCTCGCCCGGTGCCACGAGCTCCGCGAGCCGCTCCCGGCGCCGCGCGTCCAGCTCGGCGAAGACGTCGTCGAGGACGAGCACCGGCTCGTTCCCCTCAGCCCGCAGCAGGTCGTACGAGGCGAGCCGCAGCGCCAGCGCGTACGACCAGGACTCCCCGTGGCTCGCGTACCCCTTCGCCGGCAGGTCGCCCAGCTTGAGCAGCAGCTCGTCCCGGTGCGGCCCGACGAGCGTGACGCCCCGCTCGATCTCCTGTTTCCTGACCTCTCCGAGCGCCGCGGTCAGCTGCTCGTAGAGCTCCTCGCGCGTGTGCCCGGGACCGGGCGCCGACGGCCGGTACTCCAGCAGAATCGGTCCGCCGCCCGGCGCCAGCTGCTCGTACGCCTTGTCCGCCAGCGGCTGCAGCACACCGATCAGGTCCAGCCGCTGGGCGAGCAGCTCGGCGCCCGCCCGGGCCAGGTGCTGGTCCCATACGTCTAGGGTCGACAGGTCCATGCCACGCCCCCCGTGCCGCCGGGCCATCGCCGCGGACTTCAGGAGCGTGTTCCGCTGCTTGAGCACCCGCTCGTAGTCGGAGCGCACACCCGCCATCCGCGGCGCGCGCGCCGTGATCAGCTCGTCGAGGAAGCGCCGGCGCTCGCCGGGATCGCCCTTGACCAGGGCGAGGTCCTCCGGCGCGAAGAGCACCGTCCGTACGATGCCGAGCACATCACGGGGTCTGACCTGCGAGGACCTGTTGATCCGGGCGCGGTTGGCACGGCCGGGGTTGAGCTCGAGCTCGATCAGCTGGGAGCGCTCGCCCTGGGTGACGGCGGCCCGGATGATCGCCCGGTCCGCCCCCATCCGTACGAGAGGAGCGTCCGACGCGACGCGGTGGCTGCCGAGGGTGGCGAGATAGCCGACGGCCTCGACGAGATTCGTCTTGCCCTGGCCGTTCGCTCCGACGAAAGCGGTGACGCCCGGGTCGAGCGGGACCTCGACCCGGGCGTAGGAGCGGAAGTCGGCCAGCGACAGATGCGTGACATGCATGGTGTGCGCCGACCTTCCCCCGGCTGCTGTGCACCGCGGGGTGCACAGCCTGTGGATTACTTCTTGGACTCGACCGCGTGGCCACCGAACTGGTTGCGCAGCGCGGCGATCATCTTCATCTGCGGGGAGTCGTCCTGGCGGGACGCGAACCGCGCGAACAGCGACGCGGTGATCGCGGGCAGCGGCACGGCGTTGTCGATGGCGGCCTCCACGGTCCACCGGCCCTCGCCGGAGTCCTGTGCGAAACCTCGCAGCTGGTCCAGGTGCTCGTCCTCGTCCAGGGCGTTGACCGCGAGGTCGAGCAGCCAGGAGCGGATGACCGTGCCCTCCTGCCAGGAGCGGAAGACCTCGCGCACGTCGGTGACGGAGTCGACCTTCTCCAGGAGCTCCCAGCCCTCGGCGTACGCCTGCATCATCGCGTACTCGATGCCGTTGTGGACCATCTTCGCGAAGTGGCCGGCGCCGACCTTGCCGGCGTGGACGGAACCGAACTCGCCCTCGGGCTTGAGCGCGTCGAAGATCGGCTGCACCTTCGCCACGTTCTCGGCGTCGCCGCCGTACATCAGCGCGTAGCCGTTCTCCAGGCCCCAGACGCCGCCGGAGACACCGCAGTCGACGAAGCCGATGCCCTTCGCGGAGAGCTCCTCGGCGTGCTTCTCGTCGTCCGTCCAGCGGGAGTTGCCGCCGTCCACGACGACGTCGCCGGGGGAGAGCAGTTCGGCCAGCTCGTCGATGGTGGACTGGGTCGCGGCACCGGCCGGGACCATCACCCACACGACGCGCGGACCCTTGAGCTTGCCCACAAGCTCTTCCAGGCTGTGGACATCGGCGAGGTCCGGGTTGCGGTCGTATCCGATGACGGTGTGGCCTGCGCGGCGGATGCGCTCACGCATGTTGCCGCCCATCTTGCCGAGACCGACGAGACCGAGCTCCATCAGAGATTCCTTAAGCGTCGTGTGCGGTTCGTACCCGCGTCCGAGCCTACGCCCGGACGCGGGTGCACACCTGTGGGGTCAACCGCTCACTCGACGGCTGTCCGCCGAGGGTCAGCCGCTGAGGCGGACCGGCATGATCAGGTACTTGTACGCCTCGTCCGCCTCCGCGTCGACCGCGGGCTTGCCGCTCAGCAGCGCGGGCTTGGTGGAGGTCGTGAAGGAGAGCTGGGCGACCGGGGAGTCGATCGCGCTCAGACCGTCCAGCAGGAACGTCGGGTTGAAGGCGATCGAGATGTCGTCGCCGTCCAGCTGCGCGTCCACACGCTCCACAGCCTGTGCGTCGTCGCTGGAGCCCGCCTCCAGGATCAGTACGCCCTGCTCGAAGCTGAGCCGGACCGGGGTGTTGCGCTCGGCCACCAGGGCCACACGCTTGACGGCCTCGACGAACGGAGCGGTCTCGATCACCGCGATGGAGTTGAACTCTGTCGGGAAGAGCGTCCGGTACTTCGGCAGGTCGCCCTCGAGCAGCCGGGTGGTCGTACGGCGGCCCGCGCCCTCGAAACCGATCAGGCCCTCGCCCTTGCCGGAGCCGGAGAGCGCCAGGGTGACGGTGTCGCCGCTGGTGAGCGCCTTGGCGGTGTCCAGCAGGGTCTTGGCGGGCACCAGGGCGACGGCCGAGGCGTCCGGGGACTCCGGCTTCCACAGGAACTCGCGGACCGCGAAGCGGTAGCGGTCGGTGGAGGCGAGGGTGACCGTGTCGCCCTCGATCTCGATGCGCACACCGGTGAGGACGGGCAGCGTGTCGTCGCGGCCGGCGGCGATGGCGACCTGGGCGGCGGCGGAGGCGAAGACTTCACCGGGCACCGTGCCGGTGGCGGTGGGCATCTCCGGCAGCGCCGGGTACTCCTCCACAGGCAGGGTGTGGAGGGTGAAGCGGGAGGTGCCGCAGACCACGGTCGCCCGTACACCGTCTGTGGAGATCTCGACCGGCCGGTTCGGCAGGGCCCGGCAGATGTCGGCGAGCAGGCGGCCGGAGACGAGGACCGTGCCGTCCTCCTCGACCTCCGCCTCGACGGAGACCCGGGCCGAGACCTCGTAGTCGAAGCTGGAGAAGCTCAGCGCGCCGTCCTCGGCCTTCAGCAGAAGGCCCGCGAGTACGGGCGCCGGCGGACGGGCCGGAAGGCTGCGGGCCACCCAGGCCACCGCCTCCGCGAGTACATCGCGCTCCACCCGGATCTTCACCGGAACCGCCTCCTGCTGTTGCTGGCTCTTCGTCGACTGCGGGAACCAGTCTGACGCACGCCACCGACACTCGGTGCGGCTCGGGGTCAAGTCGCGACAAGAGGTCGCCGACGGTCCGGGCTCGAGTTGTGCACAGGTCCCACTTCGAAGCAGATTCCGGGCTAACTCTATGTGGGAGTAGTAGTAGGGCCTGTGGAAACCGTGGATAACGTCATCTGCGCAGGTCAACACCGGTTTTTTGTCCACCGGCCCTGTGGGTGGAGCCCGTGGACAACCGGGGCGTTCTGTGGACGCCCGAAAGTTCTGCACACCCGGTACACAGGCAACCGGGAGTTCTCCCCAGTGCCGTCCCCAGCTTTACCCACGTTCCCCACAGGCCAATCGTCTCCCTTGGTGTGACCGCTTTCACTCGGAGCGGGGAGGCCGGGCGTTTCGTTGCCGAACAGTGGACAGGGGTGTGGAGAAGCTGTGGGCAACTGCCTGTGGCCTGTGGGTCGCCGGTGGACAACTCCATCGGGGCCCTGTGGACGAAAGATTCGTCCACAGGCTGTGGATCACGGTTGCCAACAAATCCACACGGCCCTGACCTGGTGTGATGATCTTCCACCGGGAGGGCCTGTGGACATGATCCGGATAACTTCGCAGTCCCCACCCTGTGGACGGAAGATCATCCCCCAAGCTGTGGAGAAGTGGCCAACCGCTCCCTGTATTCGAACAGCGCGCGTGTGCACAACCGTGTGGAAAGGCCCGGAGGCACGCCCCGAGCCGTCCACGAAGGCGCCCGAGCACGCCGAAGGGCGCCCCGGGAGGTTCCCCGGAGCGCCCTTCACAGCCGCCTGACAGAGGGCCGGGCAGCGGGCCCGGCAGAGGCGGAGAGGCTCTCTCAGCCGTTCTTGATGCGGTTGGTGAGTTCGGTGACCTGGTTGTAGATGGAGCGCCGCTCGGCCATCAGCGCGCGGATCTTCCGGTCCGCGTGCATCACCGTCGTGTGGTCGCGGCCGCCGAACTGCGCACCGATCTTCGGCAGCGACAGGTCCGTGAGCTCACGGCACAGGTACATGGCGATCTGGCGGGCGGTCACCAGGACCCGGCTGCGCGAGGACCCGCAGAGGTCCTCAACGGTGAGCCCGAAATAGTCGGCCGTGGACGCCATGATCGCCGGGGCGGTGATCTCCGGAGCCGAGTCCTCGCCGCCCGGGATCAGGTCCTTCAGGACGATCTCCGTGAGCCCCAGGTCCACCGGCTGGCGGTTGAGGCTCGCGAACGCGGTGACGCGGATCAGCGCGCCCTCCAGCTCACGGATGTTCCGCGAGATGCGGGACGCGATGAACTCCAGCACCTCCGGCGGGGCGTTGAGCTGCTCCTGCACCGCCTTCTTGCGCAGGATCGCGATACGCGTCTCCAGCTCCGGCGGCTGCACGTCGGTGGTCAGGCCCCACTCGAAGCGGTTGCGGAGCCGGTCCTCCAGGGTCACCAGCTGCCTCGGCGGGCGGTCCGAGGAGAGCACGATCTGCTTGTTGGCGTTGTGGAGCGTGTTGAAGGTGTGGAAGAACTCCTCCTGCGTCGACTCCTTGCTCGCGAGGAACTGGATGTCGTCGACCAGCAGGATGTCCACATCGCGGTAGCGCTTGCGGAAGGTGTCGCCCTTGCCGTCGCGGATGGAGTTGATGAACTCGTTGGTGAACTCCTCCGAGCTCACGTACCGCACGCGCGTGCCGGGGTAGAGATTGCGCGCGTAGTGCCCGATGGCGTGCAGCAGGTGCGTCTTGCCGAGGCCCGACTCCCCGTAGATGAACAGGGGGTTGTACGCCTTCGCGGGCGCTTCGGCCACCGCGACGGCGGCGGCGTGCGCGAAGCGGTTCGAGGAGCCGATGACGAAGGTGTCGAAGAGGTACCGGGGGTTCAGCCGCGCGTGCTGCTCGCCGGGGGCGGCGGCCGACGAGCCCTGCCCGGAGGGCGAGCCGGGACGTCCGACCCCGGGGCCGCCCACCGCCTGGCCCGCGGGGCCGCCGGGGCGGTGCCCCTGGCCGGAGCCCGGGCCCTGCGGCTCGGGAAGGTCCGCACGCTCCGGGCGCTGCGGCTGCTCGTACGGGCGCTCGTCGTACCGCGGCTGCTGGGACTGCTGGTTGCGGGGACCGGCGTAGGGGTCGCGCTCCTGGAAACCGCCGAGCCGCGGCTGCTGCCAGGAAAGGTCCTCCTGGGTGCGCGGCCAGGAACCCGGGTCCGGGCGCTGCTGCTGGTAGTCCGGATAGGCGGGGCGGGCGGTCGGAAGCCCGTCGTCCTGCATCGGCCGGTGCCCGTAGCCGTCGTATTTGTCGTACGACTCCGGTGACGGTCGGTCGTCGTACCGAGGCTGCTGGTGCTGCTGCTGGTGGATCGGCGGCGCCGGCGGCGTGGGTTCGCCGACCGAATCGTCGACGGTGATCGCGATCCGGATCGGCCGGCCGCACTCGCGGCTCAGGGTCTCGCTGATCAGCGGCGCCAGGCGGCCTTCGAGGACGCGCTTGCCCCACTCGTTGGGGACGGCGAGCAGCGCGGTGTCGGCCACCAGTGCGAGAGGCTGGCAGCGCTCGATCCACTGCTTGTCCTTGGGCTCGATGCCCTGCTGGCCCTCTCCGAGGAGGTGCTCCAGCACGCGTGGCCACACTGCGGCAAGATCGGCAGGTACGTCAGCCACAGGGCACGCTTCCTCGCAGGTCCCACGAATGTGTGGTTCTCGGGACGGTTGGTCGAAGTCCGTCAGAACAGGTGACAGGACAGGTAAGGACAGAACGGAAAAAGATTTAGGAGTCCAGCCACGGTAGTCGCGGCGGATGACCTCGTTCAAGTTGTTGTCCACAGCCTGTGCACAATGGACCCCGGCGATCGGCCGGTTTGACCGGATGGCGTAGCCGCGCGTACCGTAACCAGGTCGAGTTGTCGATGGCTGCTGCCGCCTGCCTCCGATGGGCAAAGATCACGGTCTGTGATCGTGAAGCGGTGCACTCGGGCGTATTGCGAGCTACTCGTGGGCGCACGGTGACAGCCAGGCGATGTCCCGCCACCACACGAATCATTTCTGGAGCCCCCGAGTGAGCAAGCGCACCTTCCAGCCGAACAACCGTCGTCGCGCCAAGACCCACGGCTTCCGCCTGCGCATGCGTACGCGTGCCGGTCGCGCCATCCTGGCGAACCGCCGTGCCAAGGGTCGCGCGAGCCTGTCCGCCTGATCCGCTTAAACAAACAGGTCATGACGTGCTGCCTACCGAGAATCGGCTGAGGCGGCGCGAGGACTTCGCAACCGCGGTACGCCGAGGGCGCCGGGCCGGTCGCCCGCTCCTCGTCGTCCACCTACGCAGCGGTGCAACGGACCCGCACGCGCCTGGGGAGAGCGCTCCCCCGACGCGTGCGGGTTTCGTCGTGAGCAAGGCCGTAGGCGGTGCGGTTGTACGCAACCAGGTGAAGCGACGCCTGCGCCATCTCGTCCGCGAACGGCTGTCCGAGCTGCCCCCCGGTAGCCTGGTGGTCGTACGGGCGTTGCCCGGAGCCGGCGACGCCGACCACTCTCAGCTGGCCCGAGACCTGGACGCCGCTCTTCAGCGGCTCCTGGGAGGGGGCACGCGATGAAGTACCCGCTGCTGGCTCTCATCAAGCTGTACCAGTGGACGATCAGCCCGCTCCTCGGGCCCGTCTGCCGGTACTACCCGTCGTGTTCCCACTACGGATTCACGGCCATCGACCGGCATGGCGCGATCAAGGGCACAGCCCTGACCGCCTGGCGCATCCTGCGGTGCAATCCGTGGTCGCCCGGCGGCGTGGACCACGTGCCTCCGCGCAAGCGTCCTCGCTGGCACGAAATGCTGCGGAACGCACTGCGCGGCGACAAGGGCGGGTCCACCGCCGAGACGAGCCCGGCCGCAGAGACCTCGCCCAATGCTCAAGGAGCCTGATTAGTGGACACGATTGCCAGTTTTTTCAGCTTCATCACCTGGCCCGTCTCGTGGGTCATCGTCCAGTTCCACAAGGTGTACGGAGCGATCTTCGGTCCTGACACGGGCTGGGCCTGGGGCCTGTCGATCGTGTCCCTGGTGGTGCTGATCCGGATCTGTCTGATCCCGCTGTTCGTCAAGCAGATCAAGTCCACCCGGAACATGCAGGCGCTCCAGCCGAAGATGAAGGCGATCCAGGAGCGCTACAAGAGCGACAAGCAGCGTCAGTCCGAAGAGATGATGAAGCTGTACAAGGAGACGGGCACCAACCCGCTCTCCTCGTGCCTTCCCATCCTGGCGCAGTCACCGTTCTTCTTCGCGCTGTACCACGTGCTCTCCAACATCGCCGAGGGCGACGAGGTCGGCGTCATCAACCGGACGCTGCTCGAGAGCGCCCGAGAGGCGCACATCTTCGGCGCTCCGCTGGCCGCGACCTTCACCGACAGCGCTCAGCACGTCGCCGCGCTCGATGCCTCGCTGACCTCGGTCCGCATCGTCACGGCGATCATGATCATCCTGATGTCGGCCTCGCAGTTCTACACGCAGCGACAGCTGATGATGAAGAACGTCGACCTCTCCGTGAAGACGCCGTACATGCAGCAGCAGAAGATGCTCATGTACATCTTCCCGGTGATCTTCGCCGTCATGGGCATCAACTTCCCCGTCGGTGTTCTCGTCTACTGGCTGACCACCAACGTGTGGACCATGGGTCAGCAGATGTACGTGATCAGCCAGAACCCGACCCCGGGCAGCAAGGCGCAGGACTCCTACCTCCAGCGACTGCTGAAGAGCATCACCTCCCACGGCGAGGTCCGGGGCCGCCGCCGCAAGGGCGTCGTCAAGGCCATCGTCGCCAAGGGCAGCGACCGCAACGAGAACGAGCGCCGCTTCTTCGCGGGTCTGTCCAAGGCCGGCTTCGCCGCCCAGGCCGACGGCACCGTGATCAAGAGCGACACCGTCGCGGCCGAGGCCGAGGGCGGCGCCGCCGCCAAGCGGCAGCAGCCCAAGCGTCAGACCAAGGCGAAGCGCCAGGCTTCCACGAGCCAGCAGTCCACGGTGAAGGGCACCGAGGAGGACACCGCCGAGGAGCCCACCACCTCGCTGGAGAAGAAGCCGCAGGGTTCGGCTCAGGATTCCGCCAAGGAGTCGGCGCAGGGCGAGAAGCCCGGGCGGCCGAGCCGGGCGAACTCCGGGGCCTCCCGGCAGACAAAGTCCGGTCAGCGCAAGGGCCAGCAGCGGCCCAAGCACCCGTCGTCCAAGAAGTAGAAGGAGTCCATCCCGTGACGGAAGGCACCACCTCCGCCGCCGTAGAGGGTGGCGACACCCTGACCCGCCTGGAGCAGGAGGGTGAGATCGCGGCCGACTACCTCGAGGGTCTCCTCGACATCGCCGACCTCGACGGCGATATCGACATGGACGTCGAGGCCGACCGGGCCGCGGTCTCGATCGTCAGCGACTCCAGCAGCCGCGATCTGCAGAAGCTCGTGGGCCGCGACGGCGAGGTGCTGGAGGCTCTCCAGGAGCTGACCCGCCTGGCTGTGCACCGGGAGACCGGTGACCGCAGTCGGCTGATGCTCGACATCGCCGGGTTCCGCGCCAAGAAGCGCGAAGAGCTCGCCGCGATCGGCGCGAAGGCGGCGGACGAGGTGAAGTCCACCGGTGCCCCGGTCAAGCTGGACCCGATGACCCCGTTCGAGCGCAAGGTCGTGCACGACGCGGTCGCCGCCGCCGGCCTGCGCAGTGAGTCCGAGGGCGAGGAGCCGCAGCGCTTCGTCGTCGTCCTCCCTGCCTGACCCCTCTCGCAGTGTCGGCCCCGTCTGCTCGCAGGCGGGGCCGATCTTTGTCAGCCTGATAGTCAGCCACGACAGTGCGCTCGCACGGTATGCGTGCGGTGCGGAAGGACGGTTCCCGTGACGGAGGCAGCGGAGCTCCCCCCTGCGCCTGAGCAGGCGCAGACGGTATTCGGTGAGTACTTCCCGGAGGCCGTCCGGTACGCGGAGCTCCTCGCGGACGCGGGAGTCAAGCGCGGGCTGATCGGCCCGCGCGAGGTTCCCCGCCTGTGGGAGCGCCATCTGCTGAACTGCGCGGTGCTCTCGGAGGTGGTCCCCGAGGGAGTCACCGTCTGCGACGTCGGCTCGGGTGCCGGGCTGCCCGGCATCCCGCTGGCCCTGGTCCGGCCCGATCTCAAGATCACGCTCCTGGAGCCGCTGCTTCGCCGTACGAACTTCCTTCAGGAGGTCGTGGAGCTGCTGGGGCTCGACCATGTGACGGTGGTCCGAGGCCGTGCCGAGGAGATGCTGGGCAAGCTGCCCCCCGTGCATGTGGTGACCGCTCGCGCTGTGGCTCCACTCGATCGGCTGGCCGGCTGGGGCGTTCCCCTGCTGCGCCCGTACGGCGAGATGCTGGCGCTCAAGGGCGACACCGCCGAGGAAGAGATCAACGGTGCCCGTGCCGCGCTCTCCAAGCTCGGTGTGGTGAAGACCTCGGTGCTCCAGGTCGGCGAGGGGATCGTGGACCCGCTGTCGACCGTCGTACGGGTCGAGGTCGGAGAGAGCCCGGGTGGTGTGCGGTTCGCCGCCAAGCGGGCCAAGGCCGCCCGCCCGAGCCGCACCCGTCGGCGCCGCTGAGCCGTCAACGCCACACCACTGAGCCGTACAAGCTGCCATACGTACGTATTTCGGAGTGTCGAGCGGTCCTGGGTCTGCGGCGAGTGCATCGTGTTTCACGTGAAACGTCGCTCACTGCTGCAGGGGATCATCAGCCGCGGCCGCGCGGCTGCCACGCCCCGGGACCGCAAACCGCCTGTGAAGCCCCCCGCGAGGGTGAGGGGTTTGTCCACAGAGGTGGATTCATCCACAGAACCACGGGCCTCGCTGGTTCACGACCCCGAAAGCATGGCACGCTCTGTTCATCGCGAGCCTGAAGCCGAGGAGAGTGAATCCTTGCGGTCCAACGCCAACATCGCGGGACCGATGACCGATCCGGTCCCCGGTCCCCGAACCGAATCGGTGGGGGAGGATGTTTCACGTGAAACACCGCCCCCGATGGACGACACCCCCATTGGTCGTGCTGCCCAGCTGGCAGTAGAGGCGCTGGGTCGTGCCGGCGAGGGCCTTCCCCGGCCTCCCCAGACCCGCGTGATGGTGGTTGCCAACCAGAAGGGCGGAGTAGGCAAGACGACCACGACGGTCAACCTTGCCGCCTCCCTGGCCCTGCATGGCGCACGGGTTCTGGTGATCGACCTCGACCCCCAGGGCAACGCCTCGACGGCGCTGGGCATCGACCACCATGCTGACGTCCCCTCGATCTATGACGTCCTGGTGGAGAGCAAGCCGCTCTCCGACGTCGTGCAGCCCGTCCAGGACGTCGAAGGGCTCTTCTGCGCCCCAGCCACCATCGATCTCGCCGGTGCGGAGATCGAGCTGGTGTCGCTGGTGGCGCGCGAAAGCCGACTGCAGCGAGCGATCCAGGCGTACGAGCAGCCGCTCGACTACATCCTGATCGACTGCCCGCCCTCACTCGGCCTGCTCACCGTCAACGCCATGGTGGCGGGCGCCGAGGTGCTGATCCCGATCCAGTGCGAGTACTACGCGCTGGAGGGCTTGGGCCAGCTCCTGCGGAATGTCGAGCTGGTGCGGGGGCACCTCAACCCCACGCTCCATGTCTCGACGATTCTGCTCACCATGTACGACGGCCGGACGAGGCTCGCGTCCCAGGTCGCCGACGAGGTCCGCAGTCATTTCGGCGAAGAGGTACTGCGGACCAGCATTCCGAGGTCCGTCCGGATCTCGGAGGCGCCGAGCTACGGGCAGACCGTACTGACGTACGACCCGGGCTCCAGTGGTTCACTGTCGTATCTCGAGGCGGCCCGTGAGATCGCGTTCCGTGGAGTCGGTATCCACTACGACGCCCAGAACGCCCATGTGGGTCAGCAGAACAGCCAGCGAAGCATGTCGGAGGGGATCCAGTGAGTGAGCGACGTAGGGGATTGGGGCGTGGGCTCGGTGCGCTGATCCCTGCTGCTCCCCAGGAGCGGCAGGCGCCGGCCGTCGGCGTGGGGTCGGGATCGGCCTCGCCCGGTGCCATTCCGGCACTGCCGTCGGATCGAGGCGTGGCCGCGGCGAAGGTGGCAGCCCTTCCGCAGAGCCCGCAGTCCCCGGACTCCGCAGTGCCGGTACCGGCGCCGGCGGCCGAGGCGGAGCCGGTTGCCGAGCTGGACTCCCCCGCCGGGGCGCACTTCGCCGAGCTGCCGCTGGAGTTCATCACGCCCAACCCGCGCCAGCCTCGTGAGGTCTTCGACGAGGACGCGCTGGCGGAGCTGGTCACCTCCATCAAGGAGGTCGGTCTGCTGCAGCCCGTCGTCGTACGGCAGTTGGGCCCCGAGCGTTATGAACTCATCATGGGTGAGCGTCGCTGGAGGGCCTGTCGTGAGGCGGGTCTGGAGCGGATCCCCGCGATCGTTCGCGCCACGGACGACGAGAAGCTTCTGCTGGACGCTCTCCTGGAGAACCTGCACCGGGCTCAGTTGAACCCGCTGGAAGAGGCGGCCGCCTACGACCAGCTGCTCAAGGACTTCAACTGCACCCATGACCAGCTGGCCGACCGGATCGGGCGTTCACGCCCCCAGGTCTCCAACACGCTGCGTCTGCTGCGGCTCTCGCCCCCGGTTCAGCGTCGGGTCGCCGCCGGTGTTCTGTCGGCCGGACACGCCCGCGCCCTGCTCTCCGTGGACGACCCGGAGACCCAGGACAAGCTGGCGTACCGGATCGTGGCGGAAGGGCTCTCGGTGCGGGCGGTCGAGGAGATCGTCACGCTGATGGGTTCGGAGCCCACCTCCACGACCAAGCCGAAGGGGCCGCGCGCGGGGACTCGTGTCTCTCCGGCGCTCACCGACCTGGCCTCCCGGCTCTCGGATCGCTTCGAGACCCGGGTGAAGGTCGATCTCGGCCAGAAGAAGGGCAAGATCGTCGTCGAGTTCGCCTCGGTGGAGGATCTCGACCGGATCCTCGCGACCATGGCGCCCGGAGAGGGGCGCGTCATGGACCTCGGCAACGCCGAGCAGGGCGAGGAAGACGCCGAGGGCTGAACCGCCCCGCTGCCTGTCCCCAGGGCGGGCCGTGATCCGGTGAAGACCGGGACACGGCCCGCCCTTTGGCTGTGGACGGTATCGCCCCGATCGCCCCATCGATACGATTCTGGGAGGGCGTATCCGTGCTGCGTAGGCCGAGGGAAGCGAGGAAGAGCCGTGGGGCGTCGGCTTGTACCGCTCACGCTGGACAACCTTCCGCACCTCCCCAAACGATGTCGCTCCTGTGTCTTCTGGGAGCTCGACCCGGTCAGTGGCGAGGCCGCGGTGAAGGCAGGACGACCGGAGCTGGAGAAAGAGGCATGGATCTCCGCCGTGCTCCTGGAATGGGGATCCTGCGGTCGGGTGGTCTATGTCGATGAGGTGCCCGTCGGCTTCGTTCTCTACGCTCCCCCGGCCTATGTGCCCCGCTCCATGGCCTTCCCCACCAGTCCGGTCTCCGCTGACGCCGTACAGTTGATGACGGCGTGGATCATGCCGGGATACCAGGGGCAGGGACTGGGCCGGACGATGGTGCAGACCGTTGCGAAGGATCTGCTGCGGCGTGGTTTCAAGGCGATCGAGGCGTTCGGCGACGCCCGGTGGAAGGAACCCGCCTGTGTGTTGCCGGCGGAGCATCTGCTGGCGGTGGGATTCAAGACCGTTCGGCCCCACCCCGCGCATCCCCGGCTGAGGCTCGAACTGAGGACGACGCTCTCCTGGAAGGAGGACGTGGAGCTGGCGCTGGATCGCCTCCTCGGCGCGGTGCAGAAGGAGCCGGCTCTTCGGCCGCTCTAGCGGACCTCAAGCGTGTGAGCCCGTACGACGATGGCCCGCCTCTTTCGGGGCGGGCCATCGCTGTTTCACGTGAAACAAGGCGCAGGGCGGTCAGCCCTTGGCGACCTCGTCGGAGACGAAGCCCTCAAGGTCGCGGAGGATCGCGGCCTTCGGCTTGGCACCGACGATGGTCTTCACGACCTCGCCGTTCTGGTACACGTTCAGCGTCGGGATCGACATGACGCCGTACTTGGCAGCCGTGGCCGGGTTCTCGTCGATGTTCAGCTTCACGACCTCGATCTCACCGTGCTCGGCGGCGATGGCCTCGAGCGACGGAGCGATCTGGCGGCACGGACCGCACCAGGCGGCCCAGAAGTCCACCAGGACGGGCTTGTCGCTCTTGAGGACGTCGTCCTCGAAGGAAGCGTCGGTCACGTTCTTCAGGGCGCCGGCCACGGCGGCCTCCTTAACTTCGCGGGTGTGGGGTGAGGAATGCCGGGTGGGTCAGACCGCGGGGGTCTTCTCCGGCTCGGCGAGCTTGTCGTTGTCGGCGAGAGCGGCCAGGAAGCGCTCGGCGTCGAGAGCCGAGGAGCAGCCGGTGCCGGCGGCGGTGATCGCCTGACGGTAGGTGTGGTCGACCACGTCGCCGGCGCCGAAGACGCCGGGAAGGTTCGTCCGCGTCGAGGGAGCGTCGACCTTGAGGTAGCCCTCCTCATCGAGCTCAAGCTGACCCTTGAAGAGCTCGGTGCGCGGGTCGTGGCCCACGGCGATGAAGAGACCGGTGACGGGAAGCTCGCTGGTCTCGCCCGTCTTGGTGTTCCGCAGCGTCAGGCCGGTGAGCTTCTGGTCACCGTGGATCTCGGCGACCTCGCTGTCCCACGCGAACTTGATCTTCGGGTCGGCGAAGGCGCGCTCCTGCATCGCCTTCGAGGCGCGCAGGGTGTCACGACGGTGGACGATGGTGACCGACTTGGCGAAGCGGGAGAGGAACGTGGCCTCCTCCATCGCCGTGTCACCGCCGCCGACGACGGCGATGTCCTGGTCCTTGAAGAAGAACCCGTCGCACGTGGCGCACCAGGAGACACCGCGGCCGGAGAGCGCGTCCTCGTTGGGGAGGCCGAGCTTGCGGTGCTGGGAGCCGGTCGTGACGATGACGGCCTTGGCGCGGTGCACGGTGCCGGCGGTGTCGGTGACGGTCTTGATGTCGCCCGTCAGGTCCACGGCGACGACATCGTCCGGAACCAGCTCGGCGCCGAAGCGCTCGGCCTGGGCGCGCATGTTGTCCATCAGGTCGGGGCCCATGATGCCGTCACGGAAGCCGGGGAAGTTCTCCACGTCGGTCGTGTTCATCAGGGCGCCACCGGCGGTGACCGCCCCCTCGAAGACCAGCGGCTTCAGCGACGCTCGCGCTGTGTAGAGCGCAGCGGTGTAACCCGCGGGCCCGGAGCCGATGATGATCACGTTACGGACGTCGCTCACGGGTTTCTTCCTCGTCTCTGCAGACTGCCTACTGCCTACGGTGCGGTCGGTCGATGACTCTCACCCCACCCAACGGATCCTACGGGGCCTGCATTCCCGAGAACGCCGCGCGGCACGGCAGCGAGGTCAGGAGCGAGGGTAGGACAGCGTCAGCAGAACCTCGGCCTTGCCTTTTCCTCCGCGCTCGGCACACGAGGCGTCCAGCACATAGGCCTGCACCTGAGAGCGTTCGATGGGGTGCGGCAGGACGAGGAGATAGGCGGGCCGACCGTCGTAGTCGCCCCTCTGGAAGGCGATGACCACGTCGGGGCGGTCGGTACCGGCCTTGACGCATGCGGGCAGGACCTCGGCGACGCTGCGGTTCGGGGTGTCGCCCCCTTCGGCGGACATCGACTCGGGACTGCTCTCCTTGGGAGCCTTGAGAGGCGCGTCCTGGTGCAGCAGGGCCTGGACCCGGGCTTCGACCGTCTCGCCCTCGAAACGGGTCGTGGCGGCACCGCTGACCGCCGTGTCGCTCTTCTTCTCCCCCGAGTCGCCGCTGAGGGTCTGGATGCCGCCTTGGACGAAGAACAGGCTGAGCCCCAGAGCGGCGGCCCCGAAGGCGGCGCCGAGGGCTGCGACGCGGCGCCGGTGGTTCTTGCCGGGACGGCCGGGGCCGGTGGCGGCGCGGGAGCGGCCGGCGGGCCGGTCCACGGCCGGCTCGGGAGCGGTGGAGGGGCGGGTGTCTCGGTGGGCAGTCACTGTTTCACGTGAAACATGAGCGTCCGCCTCAGGCCTGGTGGCATGGAGCAACGCTTCCGCTGCCAGAGCGGCGTCGATGCGGCCTGCGATCTCGGCGGGCATGCGCGGCGGGCCGGGCAGTGTCCCCAGCAGTCCTCGGATCTCTTCCAGGGAGGACCGCACGTCAGCGCACAAGGAGCAGCCGTCGACATGCCGTCGTACGGCTGCGGTGCGGGACGGAGAGAGCAGCCCCTCCGTGAGGTCGGAGATCTCCGAGACGTCCGGGTGCTGTGTTGTGTCGGCCCTGCCGGTCGTGGAAGTCACGTGCGCCCACCTCCGCCCTTCACAGCAGCCGGACCATTCGATCCGTTATCCGTTGGCCCCGACACCGGTGGGACGGATGTCCCCGGCGTCCGGTTCCTTCCCCGGTCGGAGCCCTCGTTACCCCCCGTATCCGCGCGCAGATGGATGAGCATCGGCAGCAATCGGGCACGTCCGCGCGCACAGCGGCTCTTCACCGTCCCGGTGGGCACATCCAGGATGCGGGCGGCCTCGGCGACCGGGTAGCCCTGCATGTCGACCAGGACGAGGGCCGCCCGCTGGTCCCCGGGGAGCTTGGCCAACGCGGCCAACAGTTCCCGATGGAGATCGTGGCGCTCGGCGGGCGCCTCGGCCGACTCGACCGGGTCGAGGAGCTGCTCGAAGCGCGCGGTGTCGTCCATGGGGGACGTCTTACGGGAGGCGGTCTTGCGGGCCCGGTCGAGGCAGGCGTTCACCGTGATGCGGTGGAGCCAGGTGGTGACGGCCGACTGGCCGCGGAAGGTATGGGCGGCGCGGAAGGCGGAGACGAGGGCGTCCTGGACGGCGTCAGCCGCCTCCTCGCGGTCCCCCAGCGTCCGCAGCGCCACGGCCCACAGGCGATCGCGGTGGCGCCGCACGAGTTCACCGAAGGCATCGGGGTCACCGGCCACATGGCGCGTCAGGAGTTCCTGGTCGCTGATGTCGCCGTGTATCGCATCGTCCAACGGTGACCCCCCTCCCTTCGGCCGTCAGCTGGTGATCTTGATGTCCGCGACCTTGCCGCGGAAGTCGCCCTCGTTACTGGAGGGCAGCTCGGTCAGCCAGACCAGAACGTAGCGCGTCGTCACAGGCTTCTTGGGCTTCAGCGACACCTTGGTGCCGGAGCCCGACGCCTGGGTGGCGAAGCCGCCCGGAGTGGTCGGCTCGGCCGAGGCGTCCGCCGGGGCGGTCCGCAGCTGCACGGAGGTGTCCCCCAGGAAGGAGACCTCGACCGAGCCGACCTGCTGGGCCTTGCCCAGGTCGAGGATGAGGCCTACGCCTTCCTTGAGCCGACCGAAGTCGGCGCTGTAGTACCCGTCGGTGTTCCAGTAACTGCTCGGGTCGCCGTCGTAGGCGTTCTTTATGCCCTGTGGCTTCTCGGAGCCGGAACCGAGCGGGTCGAAGTCGCGGGCACCGACGATCGCGATGGGCTTGCCCGTCGCCACCTTCTCCTTGTCGTCGTCGGTGTTCTGCGGCTGCGTGTTCTGCGGGGTCTCGGTGTCCTTGTTCCGCTGGTCGAGCAGCCGGTCCGCGATCTGCCAGCTGCCCAGTCCCAGGGCGGCGATGAGCAGCGCGGAGACGGCCCACTTCAGGGCCCGCCCGGTACGGCTCTCCAGGGGCGCCGGCGGGGCGACCACGGGCTGGGTGGCCGCGGTGCCCGGCCGCTGCTGCGGGCGGCCGTAGGTGCCCTGCTGGTAAGTGGTGCGCTGGTACTCGGGCGGTGTGGGGAACTCCGGCTCCGGCGGGCGGATGCGAGGCATCGCCGCCACGGCCTTGGCGAGTTCGTCCGGGGTGGTGCAGGGAGGCTCTTGGCGTGAGGCGGTGGCGCCGTCGTTGACCAGGGCGCGCATGGCGATCTCGGACAGGCCGCGGTGGACCCCGGCCCGTACCTGGTCGGGAGCCAGCAGCCCGACGCCCTTGGGAAGGCCGGAGAGGCCGTAGGCGTCACTGTCGTACGGCCAGCGCTGGGTCAGGGCCGCGTACAGCAGGGCCCCGATCGCCTCGGTGTCGGTGCGCTGGGGGCGCTCGGCGCTGATGCCGCGGAGTGCGGCGTTCACGGCGAGGCCACGGATCCGGTACTGGCCGGTGGAGCTGCGCAGTACGGCGCTCGGGGTGAGGCGGAGGTGGGCCAGTCCCTCGCGGTGGGCGGCTGCCATGGCCTGCGAGACCTGGCTGACGAGCTGGTAGGCGTCGTGCGGCTCCAACGGCCCCGCCGCCAGCAGCGTGGTGAGTTCCGTGGAGTCGGGGAGCCATTCGTGCACCACGTACACGAGGTCGTTCTCCTCGACCGCGTCGAGGACCTGGACGAAGCGGGGGTCGCCGAGCAGCGCCGCGGAGCGGGCGGCGGCGAGCACCGAACGGGCCCGGGGGTGGTCTGCGGGCAGGAGATGGACGCCGACCGCCCGGCGCAGTTTCTCGTCGACGGCTCGCCAACTGCTGAAACCGTCCAGACGGGTGACGCACTCCTCAAGGCGGTAGCGCCTGGCCAGTTTGTGCCCGCTGTGCAGCTCGGGTGTCTCGATGGAGGGGTGTTCGCCGTTCTGCCGGTTGTCGGCCTCGTTGTCCGCGTCGTCGGCGGACTTCTCCGCCTTGTCCTGCGCTTTCGCCACCCCGTCGGTCGCGGCCTTGCCCGCCTTGGCGGTCAGCGGGTCGTCACCGCTGTTGTCGGCCACGTCGACGGCAGCCGTGCTACGTTCCGCCACCGTCGTTCCTGCCTCCCCATCCGTTGCGCCACATCCAACAGCCAAGCCAATTGTGCCCACAGTCGGCCGCTATGCACGACACACGGCGGCCGACGATGGTTGTGCGGGACGGTGTCCTACCGTCCGAGGCGCCCACGGACCATACCGACCATGGAGTTCAGCTCCTCGATCCGCATGCGCTTGGCCGCTACGAAGAAGACGCCGAGCAGGACGACACCGCCGACGAGGAGGGCCACGAGGGAGCCGAGAGCCCCTTCGCCCAGGGTCTTCAGAAGGCCGAAGCCGACCGCCCCGGCCACGATCGCGGCGGGCAGGGAGGCCAGACAGAGCCGGGCGTAGGTCCGCATCACATGGGCGCCGTCCAGGTCACCGCCCAGCCGGTTGCGCAGTCGGCGCCAGGCGACGCCGACACCGACGGCGTAGGCGAGACCGTACGAGGCGGCCATGCCGACGACGGCCCACTGGGCCGGCAGCACGAAGTAACAGGCGGCCGAGGCCGCCGCGTTGACGGCGGCGACGATGACCGTGTTGTAGAACGGCGTCCGGGTGTCCTCGTAGGCGTAGAAGCCGCGGAGCACAACGTACTGCACCGAGTACGGGATGAGTCCGAGGCCGAAGGCCATCAGGATGAAGCCCATGCCCTGGGCGGCCTGGAGGCCGCTGGAGGCGTACAGCAGGGTGCACATCGGGACGCCGAGGGCCAGGAAGGCGAAGGAGACCGGGACGATCGCGACGGCGGAGTTGCGCAGACCCTGCGAGATGTCGTCACGGACGGCGCCGGGGTCGTCGTCGTGGGCCGCGCGGGAGATCCGGGGCAGGAGGGCGGCCATGACGGAGACGGTGATGATGGCCTGCGGCATGCCCCAGATCAGCTGGGCGTTGGAGTACGCGAGGAAGCCGGCGCCGCTCCTGCCGGATTCCTCACCGGCCGCGGTGGCGAGCTGAGTGACGACCAGCACGCCTGCCTGGTTGGCGAGGACGAACAGCACGGTCCACTTGGCGAGTTTGACCGTCTTGCCGAGGCCGTGGCCCTTCCAGTCGAAGCGGGGCCGGAATCGGAAGCCCGCTTCGCGGAGGTAGGGAATCATCGCCAGGGCTTGGACGACCAGGCCGAGCAGGGTGCCGATGCCGAGCAGGCGGACGCCGTCGTCGGGAATGGTCTGGACACCCATCTGGGACTCGGCCGAGGTGCCGTAGACCCAGATGAACAGGCCGAACGTGACGATCATGACGATGTTGTTGAGGACCGGGGTCCACATCATCGCGCCGAACTTGCCCCGTGCGTTGAGGATCTGACCCATCACCACGTGCACACCCATGAAGAAGATGGTGGGCAGGCAGTAGCGGGCGAAGGTCACGGCGACGCTGTTGGCCGCGGCGTCGTCGGCGATGGTGTTGGACATCAGCCGGATCAGCAGGGGGGCCGCGAAGACGGCGATCGCGACGATCGCGCCGAGGGCGACCATGACCAGGGTCAGCAGGCGGTTGGCGTAAGCCTCGCCGCCGTCCTTGTCGTTCTTCATCGACCGGACCAGCTGCGGCACGAAGACCGAGTTGAGGCCGCCGCCGATGGTGAGGATGTAGATCATCGTCGGCAGGGTGTACGCGACGGTGAAGGTGTCGCCGAGCAGGGCGGCGCCGAGGGCGCCGGTGATCACCAGGCTGCGGACGAAGCCGGTGAGACGGGACACCAGGGTGCCGGCCGCCATCACCGCGCTCGACTTCAGCAGCCCGGAGGCGCGGCCGGTCTTCTTCGGGGCGGGCGCGGGCATCGGATTCGGCTCCGGAGCGGGCGGGGGCACCTGTCCGGGGGTCTGCTGGTCCCGGAAGAGGTGCGCGAAGGCGTCCGGCTCGGGCTGCTCGTCGGCGGCCCGGGTCACCAGGTCGTCCACGCCGGTGAACTGGACCGTGCGGGCGTCGTCGCCGTAGGGCAGATGGCGCGAAGGGCCGTCGGGCTCGGGCGCGGGGGTCTGCGCCCAGACCCTCGGGTCCGGGGCGTGCTGGGGTGGGGCCGGCTGCTGGTAGAGCGGCTGAGGCTCCGGGTAGGTGCCCGGCGGCGGCGGTGGGTGCGCCGCGCGGTCGTAGAGCGCTTCGGTCACCGGGTCCTGCGCGGAGAGGTCCTGTGCCCGGTAGGGATCGTGGGCATAGGCCTCCTGGACGTAGGGGTCCTGGGGGAGCTGGTCCTGTCCGTGCGCTTCCTGTCTCTGCTGATCCCGGGCGGGCTGGTTCATCGCGTAGGGGTCAGGAGCGGCTTGCGGCGGCGGAACCGGCGCCTTGCCGTGGCCCGTGGACGCCGGGGGCGTTCCACCGGACGGCTCGGTGCCGCCCGCGCCCTGGCCGCGGTCACCGTCGTACGGCGCGTTCATGGTTACCCCACCTCATCGTCCCCGGCCGACCGGCCACGACATCGCTCAACGGTCCACTTTCTCACTCGCGCCCGACGGGTTGCCGCTTTCGGGACCGGTGTCCGGTGTCGGGTCACTCGGCTGCTCGGGATCGTCGTCCTCCGCGGCCTCCACTTCGGCGTTCCTGGCCGCCGCGCGCTTGCGCTGGGTGTACATCCGTACGCCGGCGAGGACGAGCAGAAGCACACCGCCGGCGAGGACGAGCATCACGGTCGAGGTGATCTCGGAGACCTTCACGGTGAAGGTCATCGGCTCACCGTAAGGCTTGCCGTCCTCGGTGAAGAGCTGGGCCGTCATGGGGACGGGTCCGTTGGCGTTGGCCGAGGCCGTGAACTTCACCGACTGGCTGTGCCCGCCGTTGATCTTGACAGGACGTTCGGCGACGGGTGCACCGTCGTCGAGCTGCAGACGGGTCTTGTTGGCGGGGGTCAGCCGCAGCACCAGGTGGTCCACGCCCTGGAGCAGCCTGTTCTGGACGGTCACCGGGATGGTGGCGCTGCGCCCGGAGAGCATGAGATCGGACTTGTCGATCAGCTCGACCTCTTTGGTGAGGCCTCGCAGATAGTTGAGTACGCCGATCCGGTACAGCGAGGCCGAGGGGCCCTCGCCTCGCCAGGACGTGGACATCTCACGGCTGATCGCGTTGCCGAAGGGGGTCACCACCCGGTCCGGCTGGGTCAGGATGACCTTGAAATCGTCCAGCTCATCACGGGTGGCCTTCATGTCACGGAAGGCCACGGCCGGCAGCTCCTGCTTGCGCAGTTCCTGCGGATAGCGGGAGGCGCTGGGCACCTTGGTCGTGGCGTCCGGGTCCGGCTTCGCCGCGGCGGCCGCGATCAGATCGAGCGGCTGCGTCCAGCGCTGGGCGGCCAGTCCGTGCAGCGCGGTCGCCATGCTCTGAGCCTGGGCGGTCGTCAACATCCGCTGCGGGGCGACCACGACGCTGCGCTGCTGGTCGGGCTGCTCCAGGGTGACGGCGAGCGACTGAGCAAGGAACTCCTGGACGGCGAGCGTGGAGCTCCCCGTACGGACCATGTCTCCCTCGAACGCCGTCGAGAGATAGGCGTCGCTGACGATGGCGGTGGTGCCGCCGCCGATGGGCCGCGCGGCCGTGGGGGTGTACGGCAGATCGTCCTGGAAGCTGTCGCTGCGGGCGATCACCTTGTGGGCGCCGGCCGAGGTCGCCACATCCATGATCGAGGGGTCGACGGCTCCGTCGACCGGCCAGGAGAAGTCGGTGGAAGGTGTCACATGGAGAGTGGTTTCCACGGTCCTCGCGGCCAGCTCCGTCGCCAGCTGGAGATGGCTCAGCGATCCGGGGACGTCCTTCCCGCGGTGCGCCAGCGAGGCGATGTCGGGGTCGGCGAACGGCAGGGCGACGACCTTGCTGTCCGCCACCGCCTTCTCCAGGGAGTCCAGCCATCGCTCGGCGATCGCCTGGTTCCGCCCCGGCACGGTGTCGGTGCCCGCCTTGACGCGGTAGCTGCCGGTCATGGCGTCGACGGTGGCGAGCAGGTCCGGATCGATCACCCAGGTGACCGGAAGGTCCTTGCCCAGCGCGACCATCTGCTCCAGACGTCCGCCCGGGGCGAGCTCGGCGGCCAGCTCATCGTTCTCGAAGACCGGCGTCTGCTGATCGTCGGAGCCGGTCTCCGCCGATACATGGGCGGAGGAGACGAGGGGCCAGAGAGCGGTGAGCTGTGTCTTCTTCTCCGTGGCTTCGGGCTGGTAGGGCAGGAAGGTCCGCTCGATGCCGAGGATCCGCCCGCCGGGCTGCGTGACCGTCCGCCCCGAGAGAGAGACGCCCAGCTGGTAGACGCCCGCGTCCTCCAGTCCCAGCTTGGAGACCGGGACGGAGAGCCTGAACTCCTTGCTGAGCCCGGCCGCCAACAGCGGGATCTTGACGGTAGGGGCGCCGCCGAGCGCCGCTGGATCGCTGCCCGGCCGGAAGCCGGTCCGGCCGGAGACTTGGTCGATCTCGCTTCGGCTGGTCATGCGGGGACCGACTCGGAGCTCCACCGTGGCATCGGTGACGGCCTGCTTGCTCTGGTTCGTCACCGTGCCGGAGATCGTGAGGGTGTCGCTCTCCAGAGGAGCGGTGGGAGTGAGCGTGTCGAGGGACACACTGACCGTCCTTGACCCGGCCGCCTCGTCGGCAGCCGTCGCCGGCGGGGCGGCGGGACCCAGCAGCAGTCCGGCCAGAAGCGGCGCTCCGACGACCAGAGAGGCCGCGCGCCGCAGCCAGCGACGGGCAGGTGAGGGAACGGTCCCCTGGTTGTCTGCCGCCTCGGCCACGCGTTCGCCCGTCCTCGTCGTATCAGTGGTGTCGGTGGTTCCCGGTTGCTGTGTCCACGCATGGTAACGAGGCACGCTGTGGCCAAGTGCCGGGGACTGCTCCAGCTGATCGGGGGGAAGCGGTCGAGGGCGGGGGAAATCCAGGACGCTGCCGGGGGCCGGGGCACGTACCCTTTTCTGTTGTGCCGAACGCCAACGAAGACACCCCGACTGCACTGAGCCAGGTGCAACGCCGCGCGGTCAGTGAACTGCTGCGTGTGTCCCCTGTCGCCGACGACCTCGCGCTCCGTTTCCAGGAGGCCGGGTTCAGCCTCGCGCTGGTCGGCGGCTCGGTACGGGATGCGTTGCTCGGCAGGCTGGGCAATGACCTCGACTTCACGACCGACGCCCGCCCGGAGGAGGTCCTGAAGATCGTCCGCCCCTGGGCCGACGCGGTCTGGGAGGTCGGGATCGCCTTCGGAACGGTCGGCTGCCAGAAGAGTGGCTACCAGATCGAGGTGACGACGTACCGCTCGGAGGCGTACGACCGTACCTCGCGCAAGCCCGAGGTCTCCTACGGCGACTCCATCGAGGAGGACCTCGTCCGGCGTGATTTCACGGTCAACGCCATGGCCGTGGCTCTCCCGGCGAAGGACTTCATCGACCCGCACGGTGGGCTCGAGGACCTCTCCGAGCGAGTGCTGCGGACCCCGGGAACGCCGGAGGAGTCCTTTTCCGACG
This sequence comes from Streptomyces sp. NPDC093600, assembly GCF_044764755.1. Classification (NCBI taxonomy): domain Bacteria; kingdom Bacillati; phylum Actinomycetota; class Actinomycetes; order Kitasatosporales; family Streptomycetaceae; genus Streptomyces; species Streptomyces sp. NPDC093600. The sequence goes on along the minus strand of NZ_JBIWIU010000007.1, from coordinate 224,479 downwards.
ACCCTCTGCGCATGATGCGCGCGGCGCGCTTCGCCGCGCAGCTGGACTTCGAGGTGGCGCCCGAGGTCGTCACGGCGATGACCGAGATGGCCGGCCGTATCGAGATCGTCTCCGCCGAGCGCGTCCGTGACGAGCTCAACAAGCTGCTGCTCTCCGCCCACCCCCGTAAGGGGCTCGGGCTGCTCGTCGACACAGGGCTCGCCGATCATGTGCTGCCCGAGCTGCCGGCGCTGCGGCTGGAGAGTGACGAGCACCACCGGCACAAGGACGTCTACGAGCACTCCCTGACGGTTCTCGACCAGGCGATCGACCTGGAGGAGGACGGGCCGGACCTGGTGCTGCGGCTGGCGGCCCTGCTCCACGACATCGGCAAGCCGCGTACCCGGCGCTTCGAGAAGGACGGTCGCGTCTCCTTCCACCACCACGAGGTGGTCGGCGCGAAGATGACCAAGAAGCGCATGACCGCGCTCAAGTACTCCAACGACATGATCAAGGACGTCTCGCGCCTGGTGGAGCTGCATCTGCGCTTCCACGGCTACGGAACGGGCGAGTGGACCGACTCAGCGGTGCGTCGCTATGTGCGTGATGCGGGTCCCCTGCTCTCGCGGCTCCACAAACTGACGCGTTCCGACTGCACCACCCGGAACAAGAAGAAGGCCGGTGCCCTCTCTCGCGCCTACGACGGGCTGGAGGACCGCATCGCGCAGCTCCAGGAGCAGGAGGAGCTGGAAGCCATCCGGCCCGACCTGGACGGCAACCAGATTCAGGAGCTGCTGGGCATTCGTCCGGGCCCGGCCGTCGGCCAGGCGTACAAGTTCCTGCTGGAGCTGCGGCTGGAGAACGGGCCCATGGAGCATGAGGCGGCTGTTGCCGCCCTCAAGGAGTGGTGGGCGGCTCAGAGCTGAGTCGAGAGCAGTCGATGTTTCACGTGAAACATCGACTACGCCGGGACGCCGAGGGGTGATGTTTCACGTGAAACATCACCCCTCGCTCTGTCGCGAGCGCCGCCTCAGCAGGAGGACCGCGGTCGTGGCATAGAGCACCGCGACCATGACCACCAGGGGAACGGACCGGCCGTCCGGCGGCAGCATCAGGGCGGCGGCTCCGGCGGCACCGACGAAGGCGACGTTGAACAGCACGTCATAGAGCGAGAAGACGCGCCCCCGGAAACCATCGTCCACCGACGTCTGGACCACGGTGTCCGTCGCGATCTTGGTTCCCTGGGTGATGAGTCCGAGAACGAAGGCGGCGACCAGGAGCGGGACCGGCTCGAAGGGTAGTCCCAGCGCCGGCTCCAGCAGTGCGGCCGAGCCCGCGCAGACTGCCATCCAGCCGAACGGGCCGAGCCGTCCTACGGTCCACGGTGAGATGACCGCCGCCGCGAAGAAGCCCGCCCCCGAGATCGCGAGGGCCAGGCCGAGCAGGGCGAGTCCTTCCTGCTCCGTGGAGCTCCAGGCGTACCGGCAGAGCATCAGCACGGTCACCGTCAGCGCGCCGTAGCAGAAGCGCATCAGCGTCATGGCGGCCAGCGCATGGGCTGCCGGTCGACGCTCGGACAGATGCCGCAGCCCGCTCTTCAGGCCACGGGCCGTCGAAGCGAGCGCGGCCGGGAGGCGTGGCTGCACCAGCTCCGGATCGGGACCGAGAAGTTCACGGGACATCCGCAGGGAGGCGAGGGCGGCGCAGAGATAGAGGAAGGCGCCCAGCGCGACCACAGCGGCGTCCGAGTCGGCGGAGACGAAACGCACCGCGAAGGCGAGCCCGCCACCCGCAGTGGCCGCCAGAGTGCCGGCCGTCGGTGAGAGGGAGTTGGCCACCACAAGCCGCTCGTCGTCGACGACTCTCGGCAGCGAGGCGGAGAGGCCCGCCAGGACGAAACGGTTGACAGCCGTCACCGAGAGGGCCGAGGCGTAGAAGAGCCAGTCCGGCACGGAGGCCAGCATGAGTACCGCCGTCATGCAGGCGAGCGCCGTCCGCAGCAGATTGCCGTAGAGGAAGACCTGCCGGCGTTGCCAGCGGTCGAGGAGGACCCCGGCGAACGGGCCGATCAGCGAGTACGGGAGCAGGAGGACGGCCATGGCCGAGGCGATGGCGGCGGGGGAGGTCTGCTTCTCCGGGGAGAAGACGACGTACGTGGCCAGCGCCACTTGGTAGACGCCGTCGGCGCACTGGGAGAGCAGGCGGACGGCCAGCAGGCGGCGGAAGTTCGTCAGGCGCAGGAGTACGCGCAGATCACGTACGACGGACATGGCAGCAAGACTCACATATGAAGAGGGCCCCCGGGCGCATGCCCCCGGGGACCCTCGATCGTCGTGCGCGCGGTGCTTAGCGCTCGACCTCGCCCTTGATGAACTTCTCGACGTTGGCGTAGGCCTCGTCGTCGAAGTACTGGACCGGCGGGGACTTCATGAAGTACGAGGACGCGGAGAGGATCGGGCCGCCGATGCCGCGGTCCTTGGCGATCTTCGCGGCGCGCAGGGCGTCGATGATGACACCCGCCGAGTTCGGGGAGTCCCACACCTCGAGCTTGTACTCCAGGTTCAGCGGAACGTCGCCGAAGGCACGGCCCTCAAGGCGGACGTACGCCCACTTGCGGTCGTCCAGCCAGGCCACGTAGTCCGACGGACCGATGTGGACGTTCTTCTCGCCCATCTCACGGTCGGGGATCTGCGAGGTGACGGCCTGGGTCTTGGAGATCTTCTTGGACTCCAGGCGGTCGCGCTCCAGCATGTTCTTGAAGTCCATGTTGCCGCCGACGTTGAGCTGCATGGTGCGCTCAAGACGGACACCACGGTCCTCGAACAGCTTCGCCATGACGCGGTGCGTGATGGTGGCGCCGACCTGGGACTTGATGTCGTCACCGACGATCGGGACGCCGGCCTCGGTGAACTTGTCCGCCCACTCCTTGGTGCCGGCGATGAAGACCGGAAGAGCGTTGACGAAGGCGACCTTGGCGTCGATGGCGCACTGGGCGTAGAACTTCGCCGCGTCCTCGGAGCCCACGGGCAGGTAGCAGACGAGGACGTCGACCTGCTTGTCCTTGAGGACCTGGACGACGTCGACCGGCTCCTCGGCGGACTCCTCGATGGTCATGCGGTAGTACTTGCCGAGACCGTCGAGGGTGTGTCCGCGCTGGACCGTGACGCCCTTGTTCGGAACGTCGCAGATCTTGATGGTGTTGTTCTCGCTGGCGCCGATGGCGTCGGAGAGGTCGAGGCCGACCTTCTTGGCGTCGACGTCGAAGGCGGCGACGAACTCGACGTCACCGACGTGGTAGTCGCCGAACTGGACGTGCATCAGGCCGGGTACCTTGGCCGCCGGGTCGGCGTCCTTGTAGTACTCGACGCCCTGCACCAGTGAGGCGGCGCAGTTGCCCACGCCGACGATGGCTACGCGAACCGAACCCATTTCCGGTTGCTCCCTGTGTGATCGTGGAAGCCCTGCATGCCGCAGGGCTTCACTTGGTGGTGTCGTCGGACGGATCCGGCCGGGTACTGCCCCCGTGCCGGGGCAGGCCGCCCGTTTCTCCAGAATCGTTGTCCTGCTGAGCGGCGCCCTCGGGGGCGTCGGGGCCGGATCGCTGATCCCGCCCCGCCCGCTCGCTCTCGATGAGCTCGTTCAGCCAGCGCACCTCGCGCTCCACGGACTCCATTCCGTGGCGCTGCAGCTCAAGGGTGTAGTCGTCGAGGCGCTCGCGCGTACGGGCCAGAGAGGCGCGCATCTTCTCCAAGCGCTCCTCCAGCCGACTGCGGCGGCCTTCCAGCACCCGCATCCGTACCTCGCGCTCGGTCTGCCCGAAGAAGGCGAAGCGGGCGGCGAAGTGCTCGTCCTCCCAGGTGTCCGGGCCGGTGTGGGAGAGGAGCTCCTCGAAGTGCTCCTTACCTTCCGCCGTCAACCGGTAGACGATCTTGGCGCGGCGCCCTGCGAGTGAGGCGGCGAGCGCGTCCTCGGGGGCGCTGCCCGGCTCCTCGATCAACCAGCCGTTGGCGACCAGCGTCTTGAGGCAGGGGTAGAGGGTCCCGTAGCTGAAGGCCCGGAAGATCCCCAGCGAGGTATTGAGCCGTTTCCGCAGCTCGTACCCGTGCATGGGTGCCTCGCGGAGCAGGCCGAGGACGGCGAACTCAAGGATTCCTGAGCGCCTGCTCATCCGTCGCCTCCTCCGCCGTCAGGACTCTTATGCCGCGCTGATGTATCGACTCGATACATCCCGACGATAGAACGGTGTCCCGGATGCGACAAGGGGGGGTGTGGTGACCGGCGTCACATCGTCAATTCATAGCAATCGACTTGCCTGATTTGGGGTGAACTTCGGCCCTAGGAGGGTTTTGGCCGTGCGTAGTCTGTGCGGCATGCAGACCACCGGGAACCAAGCGACGCCGCGGGGCGTCAGTGCTGCGGGTGACCGGCTGCCGCACGGGGAGGCCTCCCATGGGGCTCGTCCGTGCGTATTTCGGGGGGACCGGAACTCAACTGCCGCTTCCAGGCGTACGCGCCTGCCCGAGGAGTAGTCGTTCGATGAGCGAGCACCGTCGCAAGATGCCGCAGTCGCAGCCGCCGAGTGGCGGCCGCGCGGCGGCCCGACGCGCTGCCCAGCAGCCCATGGGCCGCAGGTCGGCCCAGGCGCGGGATGTCGATATGGGATCCCCTTCGTCCGGGTACGAGGAGGAGCGCCCCTACGGTGGACGGGCCGAGGCCCGTCGCGCCGCGCAGAGAGGGGGCGGCCGCCGACGCGCCCCTGACGGCGGCGGCGCGGGTGGACACGGCGGCGGCCGGCGCGGCGGTGGGGGCGGCGGCCACGAGAGCGGACCGGGCCGGGGTCGTGGTGGCAGGCCCCCGGGCCGGAAGAAGCTGATCGACTACCCCCGGTACGGCAAGTACGGCTGGCGCCGCTGGGTGCCCTCCTGGAAGCTCGTGACGGGCCTGTTCCTCGCGTTCATGGGCAGCCTGATGGGTGCGGCGACGATCGGCTACGCCGTGGTGGGCGTCCCCAACGAGGACCTGGCCGCCAAGGCGCAGAACAACGTCTACTACTGGGCCGACGGCAGCCAGATGGCCGCGACCGGTGGTGAGGTCAACCGCCAGATCATCGGCATCGAACAGATCCCCATGCATATGCAGAACGCGGTTATCTCGGCCGAGAACAAGACGTTCCGGGATGACTCGGGTATCGACCCGATGGGCATCGGCCGCGCCGTGTGGAACATGGCCAAGGGCGGGGAGACCCAGGGCGGTTCGACCATCACCCAGCAGTACGTGAAGAACAATCTGCTGGCCGACCAGTCGCAGACCCTGAGCCGAAAGGTGAAGGAGCTCTTCATCTCCATAAAGGTCGGTACCGATATGGAGAAGCCCCAGATCATGGCGGGGTATCTGAACACCGCGTACTACGGCCGCGGTGCCTACGGCATCCAGGCTGCGGCCCGTACGTACTTCGAGAAGGACGCCAAGTACCTCAACCCCAGCGAGTGCGCCTTCCTCGCCTCCCTGCTGAAGGGCGCGACCTACTACGACCCGGCCGGTGCGCTGGAGATCGACCCGAAGGCGAGCCCGGAGGCCAACCGCGAACGCGCCGAAAAGCGGTGGCGGTGGATTCTCGACGAAATGGTCAACGACGGCCATCTCTCCTCCGAGGAGCGCGCGAAGTACCCGGAATTCCCGAGGGTGAAGCCGCCCAAGAAGGACGCGGCGCTGACCGGTCAGATCGGCTACCTGGTGAGTACGGCCAAGGCCAACTTCATCAACAGCTACGACGGTGAGATCGGCGAGAAGGCCCTCGCCGAGGGCGGCTACGAGATTCACACGACCTTCGACAAGAAGAAGGTCAACGCTCTCGAAGAGTCCGTCAAGAAGATCTACGCCGAGTACATCGACCCGGAGAGGCGGCCGAAGACGGACACCCATGTCCAGTTCGGCGGCGCCTCGGTCGACCCGAAGACGGGGGCGATCGTCGCCATCTACGGCGGCACCGACGCCACCAAGCACTTCACCAACAACGCCGACCAGACCGGTGCGCAGGTCGGATCGACGTTCAAGCCGTTCGTGCTGGCCGCGGCGATGGAGCACGGCGTACGGAACCCGCGGGATCCCTCCATCCGCACGATCGTCGACCCCGACAAGAGCCGTTACTCCGGCAAGAACAAGCTGCTGATCAGGAACTACGACGGCACGATCTGGCGCGACGAGAACGGCGAGGAGTGGCTCCAGGTCAATGACGACGACGCGAGCTACCCGGAGATGAACCTCCGCGAGGCGATGATCCGCTCGGCCAACTCGCCGTACGTCCAGCTCGGCATGGACATCGGCATCGACAAGGTCCGTGAGACGGCGATCAAGGCCGGTCTGCGCGAGAGCTCGCTGGTGAGGGCCGATGTGCCGTCGTTCTCGCTCGGTATCTCCGACCCGAGCGCGATCCGTATGGCCGGCGCCTACGCGACTTTCGCGAACAACGGCGAGCGCAACGACGTCTTCTCCGTCACCAAGGTCAAGCGGAAGGGGGAGGTCATCTACGAGCACAAGGCGAAGCCCGAGCGGGCCTTCTCCACGGCCATCGCGAGCAATGTCACCGACGTCCTGCGCGACGTGGTCGAGCACCCCAAGGGCACCGGCCGCAAGGCCGCCATCCCGGGCCGCCAGGTGGCCGGCAAGACGGGTACCACCGACGGCAACAACTCCGCCTGGTTCGTGGGGTACACCCCGCAGCTGTCGACGGCGATCGACATGTACCGCTTCGACGACGACGAGACCAAGGCAGGCCGGAAGTTCGAGTCCATGTTCGGCACCGGTGCCCAGCCCAAGATCCACGGTTCGTCGTTCCCCTCGCGGATCTGGAACGACTACATGACCGATGCCCTGCAGGGAATGGAGCCGGAGTCCTTCCCGGCGCCTGAGGACCTGGAGGATGCCAAGCCGGTCTACGGCGGCGGCCTCACCAGCCCGACGCCGACGCCGTCTGTCACCCCGTCCCAGACCCCGTCGTCCACTCCCTCGTCGACACCGTCCTCCACTCCGAGCAAGACGCCGGACCCGGAGAAGACCTGTGACGTGTGGGACTGGCCGTGCAACACCGACGGCGGCCAGAACGGCGGCACCACCGAGGGCAACGAGAACGGCGGGACCACCGAGGGCGGCACGACCGGGACGCCCACGGCACCCACGCCCACGGCCACCGACGACACAGGCGGCGGCACCGGCAGACCCAATGGCGGCACCGGCTGGCTCGGCGGCTGATACGTCCCCGCGAGCACCGGCAGCGCCCTGAGGGCCGCCGCACCCGATCCGTACCTTCGTACGCGTTCGGGTGTGGCGGCCCTCGCCGTTTCCCAAGGTGCGTACGGCAGGATGTCCCCCATGCCGAGCCTCCAGAAGACGAGTCCGCAGCGGGACCGAGCGGTGGTGCGCCCCACGCAACGGGACGACGTGGCCGCGGCGGGCAGCGAACTGATCGGGGGGCCGGTCGGCCGCCGGGCTCTGCTCGGCACCAGCTCCCTCACGCCGGTGCGGGTGATCGCACTGGTCGCCATCGGGATGTTTGCGCTCGGCATGGTGCAGAAGATCCCGTGTTACAACTGGGCCTGGTTCCGCGGCTCCACCTCGCAGTACACCCACGCCTGCTACTCGGACATCCCGCATCTCTTCGTCGGCCGGGGCTTCGCCGAGGGCCTGGTTCCGTACTTCGACCGGCTGAGCGGCGACATAGAGTTCCTGGAGTATCCGGTGCTCACCGGGTTGTTCATGGAGGTCGCGGCCTGGCTGACGCCGGACGGCGGCGACATGATGCAGCGCGAGCAGACGTACTGGATGATCAACTCGGCCATGCTGATGGTCTGCGCCGCCGTCATGGCGGTCTGCGTGGCCCGGACCCACCGCCGCCGCCCCTGGGACGGCCTGCTCGTCGCCCTGGCGCCCGCGTTCGCGCTCACCGCCACCATCAACTGGGATCTGCTGGCCGTGGCCCTGACGGCCGTCGCCGTCCTGATGTGGTCACGCGGCCGGCCTCTCGCGTTCGGCATCCTCATCGGCCTGGCCACGGCGGCGAAGCTGTACCCCGTCTTCCTGCTCGGCGCGCTTCTGCTGCTCTGCTGCCGGGCCGGGAAATGGCGCGAGTTCAGCGCCTCCCTGCTCGGCGCGGCCGGCGCCTGGCTGGTGGTGAACCTGCCGGTGATGCTGCTCGCGCCCGAGGGGTGGAAGCAGTTCTACACCTTCAGCAGTGAACGGAACATCGACTTCGGCTCCCTGTGGCTGCTGGTCAGCCAGCGCACCGGTGAGCCGATCACACCAGAGACGGCCAACGTCCTCGCCGCGGTGCTGATGCTGCTGGCGTGCGGCGGCATCGCCGCCCTGGCGCTCACGGCTCCCCGCCGGCCCCGCTTCGCGCAGCTCGCCTTCCTCGTCGTGGCCGCGTTCGTCCTGGTCAACAAGGTCTACTCACCGCAGTACGTCCTGTGGCTCATCCCCCTCGCCGCGCTGGCCCGGCCGCGCTGGCGCGACTTCCTGATCTGGCAGGCGTGCGAGGTGATGTACTTCCTGGGCATCTGGATGTACCTGGCCTTCACCACCAGCGGCAGCAAGCAGGGCCTGCCGACGGACGGCTACCACTTCGCCGTCGTCCTGCATCTGCTCGGCACGCTCTACCTGTGCGCGGTCGTCGTCCGCGACATCCTGGCGCCCGAGCGGGACGTCGTGCGGCAGGACGGCTCCGACGACCCCTCCGGGGGTGTCCTGGACGGCGCAGAGGACGTCTTCGTCATGGGCAGGGCCGCCCACCCGGCCCGGCACGCGGCGTCGGCCGTGGAGGGGCCGCGGGTGGAGTGGGGCGCGGTGAGGGACTAGCCGCCCCCGGGGTCCCAGGGGCGCGCCACCCCGTGCGGCGTCAGCAGCTCGGCGCCTCAGCGCTCGACGAGTCGGTCGAACTGGGTCGTCGTGTGCCGCAGATGGGCCACCAGCTCGTCACCGACCTTCGGCTCCTGGGCGTCGGACGGGACGAACAGGATCGAGACCTGCATGTGCGGCGGCTCGGCGAACCAGCGCTGCTTGCCTGCCCAGACGAACGGCGAAAGGTTCCGGTTGACGGTCGCCAGGCCGGCACGGGCCACGCCCTTCGCGCGGGGCATCACGCCGTGCATCGCCTTGGGGGCCTCCAGGCCCACGCCGTGCGACGTGCCGCCCGCGACGACCACCAGCCAGCCGTCGGAGGCCGCCTTCTGCTGGCGGTAGCCGAACCGGTCACCCTTGGCGACGCGGGTGACGTCGAGGACGGAGCCGCGGTACTCCGTCGCCTCGTGGTCGCCCAGCCACAGCCGCGTACCGATCCGCGCCCGGAACCGGGTCTGCGGGAACTGCTGCTGGAGCCGCGCCTGCTCCTCGGCCCGCAGATGGCTCACGAACATGGTGTGCAGGGGCAGCCGGGCGGCCCGCAGTCGGTCCATCCAGCCGATGACCTCCTCGACCGCGTCGGTGCCGTCCGTGCGGTCCAGCGGGAGGTGCAGGGCGAAACCTTCGAGCCGTACGTCCTCGATGGCGGCGTGCAGCTTGCCGAGGTCCTCCTCGCGCACGCCGTGGCGCTTCATCGAGCTCATGCACTCGATGACGACCCGGGCGCCCACCAGGGCGTGCACACCGTCGACGGAGGACACGGAGCGGATCACCCGGTCGGGCAGCGGCACCGGCTCCTCGCCCCGCCGGAACGGGGTGAGGACCAGCAGATCACCGCCGAACCAGTCCTTGATCCTCGCCGCCTCGTACGTGGTGCCGACGGCGAGCATGTCCGAGCCGAAGCGGGCGGCCTCGTCGGCCAGCCGCTCATGGCCGAAACCGTAGCCATTGCCCTTGCAGACCGGGACCAGTCCGGGGAACTGGTCGATCACGGTCTTCTGGTGCGCCCGCCAGCGAGCGGTGTCGACGTAGAGGGAGAGCGCCATGGCCGGCCCGGAACCTTTCTGGTGGCTGCGGTGTATCAGAGGTTTGTACGACACCGACGAGATTACGTACGAGACTACGCAACCGTCGGCACGGGCGTCAGCGGCGCGACATGTAGATGTCGAGCGCCTTGTGCAGGAGCTTGTTGAGCGGGAAGTCCCACTCACCGACGTACTCCACGGCCTCGCCGCCCGTGCCCACCTTGAACTGGATCAGACCGAAGAGGTGGTCGGTCTCGTCGAGCGAGTCCGAGATGCCGCGCAGGTCGTAGACGGTCGCGCCCATCGCGTAGGCGTCGCGCAGCATCCGCCACTGCATCGCGTTCGAGGGCCGGACCTCGCGGCCGATGTTGTCGGAGGCTCCGTAGGAGTACCAGACGTGTCCGCCGACCACGAGCATGGTGGCGGCGGAGAGGTTCACTCCGTTGTGGCGGGCGAAGTACAGCCGCATGCGGTTGGGGTCCTCGTTGTTGAGGACGGTCCACATGCGCTGGAAGTACGAGAGCGGGCGCGGCCGGAAGTGGTCGCGGACGGCCGTGATCTCGTACAGCCGCTGCCACTCGGCGAGGTCCTCGTAGCCGCCCTGGACGACCTCGACACCGGCCTTCTCGGCCTTCTTGATGTTGCGGCGCCACAGCTGGTTGAAGCCCTTGAGGACATCGTCGAGCGAGCGGTTGGCCAGCGGTACCTGGAAGACGTAGCGGGGCTGCACGTCACCGAAGCCGGCGCCGCCGTCCTCGCCCTGCTGCCAGCCCATCTTCCGCAGCCGGTCGGCCACTTCGAAGGCGCGCGGCTCGATGTGCGTGGCCTCGACGTCCTTCAGGCGCTTCACGTCCGGGTCCTGGATGCCGGACTTGATGGCGGCCGAGTCCCACCGGCGGATGACGACGGGCGGCCCCATCTTCACGGAGAAGGCGCCCTGCTGCTTGAGATGCGCGAGCATCGGCTGCAGCCAGTCGTCGAGGTTGGGGGCGTACCAGTTGATGACCGGGCCCTCGGGCAGGTATGCGAGGTAGCGCTTGATCTTGGGGAGCTGGCGGTAGAGCACCAGGCCCGCGCCGACGAGTTCGCCGGACTTGTCGAACCAACCCAGGTTCTCCGAGCGCCACTCGGTCTTCACATCAGCCCATGCCGGAACCTGGCAGTGGCTCGCCGAGGGCTGGCTCTGGATGAATGCCAGATGCTGCTCACGGCTGATGGTCCGAAGGGTCAGGCTCATGCGGGGCGCTCCTCGGCAGGTGTGTCCCCATCGGTACAGGGGCTCCGGCTCTCGCGCCGAAGCCTACTGCGGCCGGGGAGCACCCCGATTGTTGTGGTGGTCCGCCTGGTGGGCAGCCCGGTGGTCAGCCCAGGACGCCGCCGAAGAGACCGCCGTGGGCCATGCCGAGGAAGAAGCCCACGCCCGCGGCGCCGAGCCCGACGATCAGCGCGAAGCGTTCCCTCGTCGTGACGGAGATGAACTGTCCGTACGCGCCCGTGATGATCCCGATCAGTCCTGCCCAGGAGCTGATCAGGTGCAGGTCATGGAACATCGCGGTGACGAAGGCCAGTGCGCCCAGGACGAGCGTCACCCCGACCAGGGTGTCCTGGAGCGGGTGCGGCTTGCCGTCGGTGGCGAGAAGGGAATGTCCGGGGTCGGGTCGCATTGCCTGTGCCATGGGGCACCTCCTGGCGTGGCTGCCGGAAGGCGGCGCATCCGTGGCGCCGCCGACATCCGTTGTGTACAGATTGCGTCCCCCCGTCACCGGATTTCAACCGGAAGCCGGTGTGCGGGTACTCTGTACGGTCTGCGCCGGTGTCTGCCCAGGCCCGTCCGGGTCCCGACAGCACTCCTCACTCGCTGAGGGGGATTGTCAGTGGTGGCCGATACCGTCGCTCACGCATCACGACCCTCCTGCCACGGAACGACCGTGGCCGCTGAGTCCAAAGGAGGTGGGTTCCACATGCGTCACTACGAGGTGATGGTCATCCTCGACCCCGATCTCGAGGAGCGCGCTGTCTCCCCGCTGATCGAGAACTTCCTCTCCGTCGTCCGTGAGGGCAACGGAAAGGTCGAGAAGGTCGACACCTGGGGCCGTCGTCGTCTCGCCTACGAGATCAAGAAGAAGCCCGAGGGCATCTACTCGGTCATCGACCTGCAGGCCGAGCCTGCGGTCGTCAAGGAGCTCGACCGACAGATGAACCTGAACGAGTCGGTCCTCCGGACCAAGGTCCTCCGTCCCGAGATCCACTGAGCTTCTAGCTCAGAGGTCATCGGGTCCGAGTAGCAGTAAGCAGCCAGAAGCAATCCCGCCGAGAGGTTCACCCATGGCAGGCGAGACCGTCATCACGGTCGTCGGCAATCTTGTCGACGACCCCGAGCTGCGCTTCACCCCGTCCGGTGCGGCGGTCGCGAAGTTCCGTATCGCGTCCACTCCCCGCACCTTCGACCGTCAGACCAACGAGTGGAAGGACGGCGAGAGCCTCTTCCTCACCTGCTCGGTCTGGCGTCAGGCGGCGGAGAACGTCGCCGAGTCGCTTCAGCGAGGCATGCGCGTCGTCGTGCAGGGCCGGCTGAAGCAGCGGTCCTATGAGGACCGTGAGGGCGTCAAGCGCACGGTCTACGAGCTGGACGTCGAGGAAGTCGGCCCCAGCCTCAAGAACGCCACGGCCAAGGTCACCAAGACCACCGGTCGTGGTGGCCAGGGTGGCTACGGCGGGGGACAGCCGCAGGGCGGCGGCGACTGGGGCGGAAGCTCCGGTGGCGCCCAGCAGGGTGGCGGTGCTCCCGCCGGCGACCCGTGGGCGACCAGCGCGCCGGCCGGCGGCCAGCAGCAGGGCGGCGGAGGCGGCTGGGGTGGAAACTCCAGCGGCGGCGGCTACTCGGACGAGCCTCCCTTCTAGGGCAGCTCGTACCCCCACTTCTTGATCACACAGGAGAAACACCATGGCGAAGCCGCCTGTGCGCAAGCCTAAGAAGAAGGTCTGCGCGTTCTGCAAGGACAAGACCGCGTACGTGGACTACAAGGACACGAACATGCTGCGGAAGTTCATTTCCGACCGCGGCAAGATCCGTGCCCGCCGCGTGACCGGCAACTGCACGCAGCACCAGCGTGACGTCGCCACGGCCGTCAAGAACAGCCGTGAGATGGCGCTGCTGCCCTACACGTCCACCGCGCGATAAGGGAAGGGTGACCGAAAAATGAAGATCATCCTCACCCACGAGGTCTCTGGCCTCGGTGCCGCCGGCGATGTCGTCGACGTCAAGGACGGTTACGCTCGCAACTACCTGGTCCCGCGTGGTTTCGCGATCCGCTGGACCAAGGGTGGCGAGAAGGACGTGGCGCAGATCCGCCGCGCCCGCAAGATCCACGAGATCGCGACCATCGAGCAGGCCAACGAGATCAAGGCCCAGCTCGAGGGCGTGAAGGTGCGTCTGGCCGTTCGCTCCGGCGACGCCGGCCGCCTCTTCGGCTCCGTGACCCCGGCCGACATCGCCTCGGCGATCAAGTCCGCGGGTGGCCCCGACGTCGACAAGCGTCGCGTCGAGCTCGGCTCGCCGATCAAGACCCTGGGCTCGCACCAGGTGTCCGTGCGTCTGCACCCCGAGGTTGCCGCGAAGCTCGGCGTCGAGGTCGTCGCCGCGTAACGCTGCTCTCAGCAGTACGGAAGGGCCGCACCCCTGGGTGCGGCCCTTCTGCCGTTTCACGTGAAACATCGCGTTTCACGTGAAACATCGCGTTTCACGTGAAACATCGCGCTTTGCGCGGGGTGGCGCTCTGGTCAGCGGGTGGCGCCTGTGACGATCCAGCGGCCGGATCGGGAGCGCAGCCAGAGCGTCAGCAGCCGGACGGTCATCATCAGCGTCATCGCGCACCAGAGTGCGGTCAGTCCGCCGCCGAGGACGGGGACGAGAAGCGCGACCGGGGCGAACACCGCGAGGGTCAGCAGCATGGCCCAGGCGAGGTACGGGCCGTCGCCGGCGCCCATCAGAACGCCGTCGAGAACGAACACCACTCCGGAGATCGGCTGGGAGAGCGCGACGACCAGCAAGGCCGGCAGCAGGGTGTCCTGGACGGTGGTGTCACTGGTGAAGAGCGGGATGAACAGGGGGCGGGAGACCACGATGAGCGCGCCGAGGACCAGGCCGGAGACGACACCCCACTGGGCCATCCGGCGGCAGACCTGGCGGGCGCCCTCGGGGTCCTCGGCGCCCAGATAGCGGCCGATGATGGCCTGACCGGCGATGGCGATGGCGTCGAGCGCGAAGGCCATCAGGCTCCACAGGGACAGGATGATCTGATGGGCGGCCACATCGGCGTCGCCGAGCCGGGCCGCGACGACGGTGGCGATCATCAGTACCGCGCGCAGGGAGAGCGTACGGACGAGAAGGGGGACGCCCGCCTGGGCGCTGGAGCGGATGCCCGCCGCGTCCGGGCGCAGGGAGGCGCCGTGGCGTCGGGCGCCCCGGACGACCACGACGAGGTAGGCGGCGGCCATGCCGCACTGCGCGATCACGGTGCCCCAGGCGGATCCGGCGATGCCCATGCCGGCGCCGTAGACCAGTCCTACGTTCAGCAGGGCGTTGGCAGCGAAGCCGGCGATGGCGACGTACAGCGGAGTGCGGGTGTCCTGGAGTCCTCGCAGGACTCCGGTGGCGGCCAGGACGACCAGCATCGCCGGGATGCCGAGGCTGGAGACGCGGAGATAGGTGACCGCGTAGGGAGAGGCGGTGTCGGAGGCCCCGAAGAGGTCGACCAGCCACGGAGCGGTGGGGAGCGCGACGGCGACGACGGCGGCGCCCAGCAGGAGTGCGAGCCAGATGCCGTCCATGCCCTGGCGGATCGCCGCCGGGAGATCACCGGCCCCGACCCGGCGGGCGACGGCTGCCGTGGTGGCGTAGGCGAGGAAGACGAAGACGCTCACGGCTGTGGACAGCAGGGCCGCCGCGATGGCGAGACCGGCGAGCTGGGGGGTGCCGAGGTGGCCGACGATGGCGCTGTCGACCATGAGGAAGAGCGGCTCGGCGACGAGGGCGCCGAAGGCCGGGAGGGCGAGCGAGATGATCTCTCGGTCGTGCCGTCGTCGGGCGGCCTTGGTCGTCGAGGGGGCCTGGGTCATGGGCTCCAATCTAATCTTCCACAGGTAAGAGACGCAATGCCGTCGGAGTCCTTACCTCTGTAGGGTTCAGGGCTTCGGGTGTGCGCCGTTTGTTCTGATCTTGGACGGCTGGGAAAAGTTTTTCTCCCCCACAGCCCGTGGATGGAAAAAGGCCAGGTCAGAGCCGTGTCTCGGGGGTGGCTATGAGTTTGTCCACATGACTGTCCCCCGGTCCGTGCACAGGTTCCGGCGAGTTCTCCACAGCATCTCGTCGTTCGCCCACAGGCCCTGTGGATAACCAGATTGGCTGACGCTGCCGTCGGGCCTACCGTGGACCGGCGCACGACGCGCCAGAAGCGGAGTCAAAGCCTCTTGTTTGTCCGAGCCGTGGCGTAAGACAGAGTGGCACGGTGAGGTCCGCGGAGCGGACGGGAGGAGGTGGCTTGGTGACTATTCCCGAGCCCTTGGACGACCCCTGGGCCGACACCGGACCCAGTGACCGGTTGCCCGTCGCCCGCCCTCGCGGCGAGGGGCGCGGCCGCGGGCGTGGCCGTGAGGACCAGCATGACCGTGGCAGCGACAGCGGTCCCTGGGACAGCGGCCTCTCGGGCTTCGAGCGGGTTCCCCCGCAGGACCTCGACGCGGAGCAGTCCGTCCTCGGCGGCATGCTCCTGTCCAAGGACGCCATCGCGGATGTCGTGGAGATCATCAAGGGCCATGACTTCTACAAGCCGGCCCACGAGACGGTGTACGCCGCGATCCTCGACCTGTACGCCAAGGGCGAGCCGGCCGACCCGATCACCGTCGGCGCCGAGCTCACCAAGCGCGGCGAGATCACTCGCGTGGGCGGTGCCTCGTACCTGCACACCCTCGTGCAGTCGGTGCCGACCGCGGCGAACGCCGCGTACTACGCCGAGATCGTCCATGAGCGGGCCGTGCTGCGGCGCCTGGTCGAGGCCGGCACCAAGATCACCCAGATGGGATACGCCGCCGACGGCGATGTCGACGAGATCGTGAACTCGGCCCAGGCCGAGATCTACGCCGTCACCGAGCAGCGCACCACCGAGGACTATCTGCCGCTCGGCGACATCATGGAGGGCGCGCTCGACGAGATCGAGGCGATCGGCTCCCGCAGCGGTGAGATGACGGGTGTCCCCACCGGATTCACCGACCTCGACCAGCTCACCAACGGGCTGCACCCCGGCCAGATGATCATCATCGCGGCCCGCCCGGCCATGGGTAAGTCGACGCTCGCCCTCGATTTTGCCCGGGCCTGTTCCATCAAGCACAACCTGCCCAGCGTGATCTTCTCCCTCGAAATGGGGCGCAACGAGATCGCGATGCGTTTGCTCTCGGCGGAGGCCCGTGTCGCGCTGCACCACATGCGCTCCGGCACCATGACCGACGAGGACTGGACCCGGCTGGCCCGACGGATGCCGGACGTCTCGCAGGCCCCGCTGTACATCGACGACTCCCCGAACCTGTCGATGATGGAGATCCGCGCCAAGTGCCGCCGGCTCAAGCAGCGCGCCGGGCTCAAGCTCGTCGTCATCGACTATCTGCAGCTGATGCAGTCGGGTGGCTCCAAGCGGGCGGAGAGCCGTCAGCAGGAAGTCTCCGACATGTCGCGAAACCTCAAGCTGCTGGCCAAGGAGCTGGAGCTGCCGGTGATCGCGCTCTCGCAGCTGAACCGTGGCCCCGAGCAGCGCACGGACAAGAAGCCGATGGTCTCGGACCTCCGTGAGTCCGGCTCCATCGAGCAGGACGCGGACATGGTGATCCTGCTGCACCGCGAGGACGCGTACGAGAAGGAGTCGCCGCGCGCCGGCGAGGCGGACATCATCGTCGGCAAGCACCGTAACGGCCCGACGGCGACGATCACCGTCGCCTTTCAGGGCCACTACTCCCGCTTCGT
The DNA here is from genome assembly GCF_044764755.1 of Streptomyces sp. NPDC093600. Lineage (NCBI taxonomy): Bacteria > Bacillati > Actinomycetota > Actinomycetes > Kitasatosporales > Streptomycetaceae > Streptomyces > Streptomyces sp. NPDC093600. The sequence goes on along the minus strand of NZ_JBIWIU010000007.1, from coordinate 207,571 downwards.
GGACATGGCACAGACCTGATCTTTTCCGTGCAGGTGGGAAATACCCACCCAGGCCGTGAGACAGCGGGAAGCTGCTCAGCGCCTCGTCTCGTACCTGGTCAGGACCACGCCGCCGGGGAACGTCCGCGTCTCCACCAGGTCGAGGTTCACCCAGCTGTTCAGCGCGGTGAAGTACGGCGTTCCGCCGCCCACAAGGACCGGATGGGTGGCGATCACGTACTCGTCGATCAGCCCGGCGCGCATGGCCGCCCCGGCGAGCGTCGCGCCGCCGATGTTCATGGGGCCGCCGTCCTCGGCCTTGAGCCTGGTGATCTCGGCGATCGCGTCGCCGGTGACCAGTCGGGTGTTCCAGTCGACCTTGTGGATCGTCGAGGAGAACACCACCTTCGGCGTGTCCCGCCAGTTCCGCGCGAACTCGATCTCCGCCGGGGTGGCGTCGGGCTGCTGGTCGCCGGTCGGCCAGTAGGAGCTCATCGTCTCCCATAGCTTGCGCCCATACAGCGACAGGCCACTCGCCTGCTCGTGGTCGAGCCAGAACTGGAACAGCTCGGGGCTCGGCGGTCCGCTCCAGCCGATGTCGTCGCCGGCTGCGGCGATGTATCCGTCCAGGGTCAGGTTCATGCCGTAGATCAGTTTCCGCATGGCCCAGCCTTCCGTCCGTGGGTGTCCGGCGTATAGACCAGCGTGTCGCGGGAAACTCATCGGTGCGCGGTCTGGGCTTGCCGGTAGCTGAGCGCGGCCCGGTCATGGCGGACGACTTCTCCGCCGAGGCCGGGGACTATGCCCCCGAGGCCCCCGGGACCCTCGCCGAGCTCGCCCACCGCGCTTGATCGGAGGCGGCCCATGCCACGTCGTCGACCGCGAGCCAGGGCGCGGCCGCGACGGCCGTGGGTGTCACCCCGGCGAAGGCCATGGCCTCCCGATGGAGGTGGGACTGGTCGACGTAGCCGCTCTCCGCCGCCACCAGGGCAGCGTTGTGACCCGCGGCGAGGCGGTGGGCGGCATGGTCGAAGCGGATCAGCTGCGCTGCGCGCTTGGGGGTGAGGCCGATCTGGGACCGGAACCGGGCCCACAGGCGCTTGCGGCTCCAGCCGATCTCGGTGGCCAGCGGCTCGACCCGGGTCTGACCCCGGCTGATCACCATCTGCTGCCAGGCGTAGCCGACTTCGGGATCGACCGCCCGGCTTGCCTCCTGCCTTCGAGCGAGCGCGGCTTCCGCGATCGCGAACCGGTCCTCCCACGACGTGGCGTCGCGTAGTCGCTCCTGGGTTCGCATGGCATCGCGGCCCCAGAGGACGTCGAGTGCGACCACCGTCCCACCCGTCTCCAGGGAGGCACCCAGCACCGCGTGTGCGACGACCGGTGAGAGCCGTATCTGCAGGCACTCGATATCCCGGCCGCGCACGCGAACACTGCCGGGCGCGAGGCCGAGAACGGCGCTGCCCCGCTGCTGCCGGCGACTGGCCTCGTCGAGGAGCAGCCCGTCGCCGAAGTCGACGACCACCGTGACGGCCGGGTACGGGACCACCTGAAGGTCGAGGAGGTCTGTGCTCCGGTCCCGGAATCCGGCCATGCCGACCCCCGGAAGCCGACCGGGCCGCGACGGGGTGGTGATGTCCCATCTCGCCGCTGCGGCACGCGTCCACTCGGCTTTTCGCATGGCTTCAGGCTACGAGTCACCGCCGGTGCCAGTGCCGCCGTCGCGACATTTGTCCAAGACGCGTCCCCCGGAGGGCGACAAAACTGACGGCCCAGCAACCGCACCGGAGAGGACACTTCCTGATGCGCCATCCGATCGATCCGTTCATGCCGGCCGTCGAACTCGCCGATGCCATCCGCCGTAAGGAGGTCAGCCCCGTCGAGGTGGCCGACAGCTACCTGGAACGGATGGACGAGCTCGACCCCGGGCTCAACGCCTTCTGCCACCGGGCCGACCACGATGTCCGCAAAGCCGCGTCCGCGGCAGCCGACGCGGTGGTGAAGGCCTCCTCGACCGAGGACCTCCCGCCGTTCCACGGTGTCCCGCTACCCATCAAGGACTTCCTGGATGTGGCCGGTTGGCCCACGACCCACGGGTCGGCCGGCGCCGGCCGGGAGCCGGCCGCAACGTCGGACCCGGTGGTGCGACGGTTCGTGGACGCGGGGTTCGTACTGCTCGGGAAGACCACTACCTCCGAATTCGGCACCGTGTCCTTCACCGAGAGCGAGGCGCTGGGCATCTCCCGCAACCCGTGGGACCCGGGCCGCACCCCGGGCGGTTCGTCGAGCGGCGCGGGCGTCGCCGTCGCCGCCGGGATGGCGCCCATAGCCCATGCCGCCGACGGGGGAGGATCGATCCGCGTCCCGGCGTCCTGCACCGGCCTCGTCGGACTCAAGCCCACCCGCGGCCTGGTCACCAACGCGACCGTCGACAGCGAGGGTCTGGCGACCAACGGCGTCCTCACCCGCTCGGTGGCCGATACCGCGGCCGCCCTGGACGTGCTCGCCCGGCATGATCCTGCCGCGTGGTGGTCGCCCCCGGCCCCGCGGCGGTCCTTCGCCGACACGATGACGACGGTCTCGCCGAACGGTCTGCGGATCGGTGTGCTCCTCGCTCCTCCCGTCGACGGGATCAGCGTCGACCCGGCGTGCGTGGCGGCGGTCGACATGACCCTCCGGACCCTTGAATCGGCCGGCCACCACATCGTCGACGCTCCCCTCCCGCTGCCCCCGACCGACGAGTTGATCGCGGCGTTCACGACCATCTGGAACGTCGGGGGCGCCGGAGTGCCGCTCGCGCACCCTGATCGCGTCGAGCCGCATAACCGGGCCTTGCGTGAAGCGGCGCGAGCGATCGACTCCTGGGCCTACGCAGAGGCCGTGAAGAGGACCGAACGCCTGTCGCGGCGCATCGTGGAGGCCTTCGTCACCAGCTTCGATCTTCTCGTCACGCCCACGATGGCGTGCCTGCCTCCACCCGTCGGCTTCTGGCGAACCGGCATCGACGACGATCCCCTGACGCCACTGCTCAAGAGCTACCCACTGGCCGTCTTCACGTCTCTGTTCAACGTGACCGGCCAACCGGCGATCTCCGTTCCCCTCCACCACGACGAGGCCACCGGCCTGCCCGTCGGCGTCCAGCTCGTCGCCGCGCCATGGCGGGAAGACCTCCTGCTCCAGGTGTCCCGCACTCTCGAGCTCGCACACCCCTGGGCCGATCGCCGTCCGGCTGTCGGCTGACGCCCTCAAAGGCTTCAGCAGCGGCGCGGACCCAGCCGTGCCGGAGGGAATGGGGTCGACCGACGGGAGCCGGCGGCGTTTGATCTCCTCATGACGTCATCTTTCGAAGCTTTGCTTCCCAGCACCGAGCGGGCCCTGTCGCACCGTGTGGCCGTCGCTCAGGCGGAGGGCCGCTCCCCCTCCTTCGTCGGCGCGGTGGCCAGGGGTGGGGGCATGGTCTGGAGCGGATCGCGCAGTTGCGTCGACGGCCATGCCCCGGACGCCGACACGCAGTACCGGATCGGCTCGCTCACCAAGATCTTCACTGCCGTCCTGGTGATGCGGCTGCGGGACGAGGGGCTCGTGGATCTGAACGATCCCCTCGACAAGCACCTGGTCCACACCGACCTGGTCGACGGTGTCGGCACTGTGACCATCGCCCAACTCCTCGGACACAGTGCGGGTCTCGGTGCGGAGACTCCCGCGCCGTGGTGGGAGCGCACGCCCGGGACGGTGCGGCCGGAACTGGCCGACGTCCTCGGCGACGAACCGCTCCTTCATCCCGTGGGGCGGCGCCATCACTACTCCAACCCCGGCTACACGCTGCTGGGTGCGCTGATCGAGGCGGTCCGGGGCGTGTCCTGGGAAGAGGCGCTGCGTACGGAGATCCTGCGGCCGCTGGGGCTGACCCGGACGAGCACCCAGCCGGTCGCTCCCCATGCCGGCGGCTGGGCGGTGCACCCGTGGGCCGATGTGATGCTCCCGGAGCCGGCCGAGGACCTGGGCGTGATGGCACCTGCCGGACAGCTCTGGTCGACGGCGGAAGACCTCTGTCGCTTCGCGGTGTTCCTCGCTCACGGGGATGACCGGGTCCTGAGCGCGGCCTCGGTCGCGGAGATGCGTGCACCGGCGGCGCCGCCCGGCGCCGAGGAATGGGAAGGCGGTTACGGTCTCGGCGTGCAGCTGCTTCGCAAGGACGGCCGGACCCTGATCGGTCACACCGGATCGCTGCCCGGCTTCGTCGCCTGTCTCTGGGCGAGTGTGGACGACGATGTGGCGGCGGTCGCGCTCGCCAACGCCACCTCAGGGCCGCTGACCGCGGTGGTCGCCGCCGATCTCGTACGGATCGTGGCGGAGGCCGAGCCGAGGTTCCCCGAGCCCTGGCGGCCGCTTCCCGAGGCCGAGGTCGACCGGGAGCTGCTGGAGCTGACCGGTCCCTGGTACTGGGGAACATACGCGTACACGCTGCGGCTGGCCCCGGAGCGGAACGTGGTTCTGGAGCCACTGCGCGGGGTGGGGCGGCGAGCGACCTTCCGTTCGCTGCCGGACGGCGGATGGATCGGGCTGGACGGCTATTACGCGGGGGAGACCCTGCGGGCGGTACGGCGGGCGGACGGCTCGGTGAGCCATCTCGATCTGGCGTCCTTCGTCTTCACGCGGGAGCCGTACGAGCAGGGCGACGCGGTCCCGGGTGGTGTGGACGAGGCGGGTTGGCGGGGCCTCTGAGGTCATGCCACAGCCTCGATGTTTCACGTGAAACAGGATGCCGAGGGCTCGCCTCGGCATCCTGTGCCGTTCCAGGACTCAGAGGCTCATCTTGAAACCCAGATGGGAGGCTTCGAAGCCGAGCCGCTCGTAGAACCGGTGGGCGTCCGTACGTGTGGCGTCCGAGGTCAGCTGGACCAGTTGGCAGCCCTGGCGCCGGGATTCTTCGACGGCCCACTCGATGAGCTGGGATCCGAGCCCGCTGCCGCGCTCCTCCGAGTGGATGCGGACACCCTCGATGATCGACCTGGTCGCCCCGCGGCGGGAGAGCCCGGGGATGACCGTGAGCTGGAGCGTGCCGACAATTCGTCCGCTGCTCACGGCCACGATCAGGTGCTGGTTCGGGTCGCGGGCCAGCCGCTCGAAGGCGGCGGTGTACGGAGTGAGGTCGCTCGGGGACTCCCGCTGGGCGCCCAGGGGATCGTCGGCGAGCATCGCGACGATGTCGGGAAGGTCTTCGGCCGTGGCGGGCCGTATCTCAAGATCGCTCATGGAGGGCAGGCTACGCCCGGGGCAGGCCGGTCAGGCGGGAACGCGCAGCCCTTCGACGACCCGGACCAGGGGAGCCAGCTCCGGATTCTCCGCAGCCTGGTCGAGCGCTTCCCGCAGGGCGCGGTCGTTGGTGGGCCGGGCCTCCTCAAGGAGCTTCAGGCCGGCTTCGGTGACATCGGTGTAGATGCCGCGGCGGTCGGTGGCGCAGAGATACCGGGTCAGCAGGCCTCGGTCCTCCAGCCGGGTCACCAGCCGCGTGGTGGCGCTCTGGCTGAGTACGACGGCGTCCGCGACCTGCTTCATCTGGAGATGGCCCCCGGGGCCGCTGTGCTGGCGGCTGAGCACGTCGAGGAGCGAGTACTCGCGCATGCTCAGGCCGTGCTTGGCCTCCAGCTCCCGCTCGATGTGCGACTCGATCCTGCCGTGCAGCAGGGAGAGGGCGCACCAGCCCTGGGAGAGGGCGGTGAGTGCGGGGTCGGTCGCGGTCATGGTCTCTCCTCGGTCCCGGAGCGGCTTCTCCCAGAGTAGACGATGAGCGCAATACCCGCGTATGCAATTACCTGGCCGCTATCCAGCCGCCAAGGTCAAGGGGGCGAACCTGCGGCTCCAGTCGCCCGGAAGGTGGGGCAGGGACCGCGTCATGACCGCGTTGAAGGTGATCGGGGCGAGACCGTTCGCCTTCACCCAGCGCAGGAGGGACTCGTGCCGAACGTCGATGTCCGTACGGAGCGGACGGTCCGTGACGGCGGCCAGAGAGGCGATGAGGGACTGGGCGGTCGCGGAGTCCCGAGCGATCAGAGGCCCGATGACATGGGTCTCCATATTCGGCCAGGCCGTGGCGAAGCCGATGATCCGCCCGTCCTCCTCGGCGACGCGGAGGTGATCGGCGAAGGCCGGAAGGCGCGTGATCATATGCGTGCGGTCGAGCCCGAAGATCTCGGCGTCCAAGCGCAGAATGGCCTGGAGATCCTCCGCGGTGGCCGGACGAGTCGGAATGCCAGGAGCCGGTTCCACGGGCGTGAAGTGGCCTCGGACCATCTCCGCGCGGCCGGTGACGGTGAAACCCAGCTCTTCGTAGAGCGGCTGTCCGTTCGGAGTGGCATGGAGCGTGAGCGGCGTGTCGCCCGTCTCGGCCATGACATGCCGCATCAGTCGGCGCCCAATGCCTCGGCGGGCGTGCCGCTCGGCGACAAGAACCATCCCGATGGCCGCAAGCTCCGGGCCGTACGACGTCACGACGGACACCGCGACCAGTCCCTTGCCGCCGGGGTCGTCGATGCCGTAACCGGTCCCCGCGGTGAGCAGCAGACTCCACTTGTGCTCCTCGCGCGGCCATCCCCGGTCTTCCGAGAGGTCGGCGCACGCAAGGAGGTCACCGGGGGTGAGACGTCGGATGGGGAGCTGGTCGAGCGGGGTGAGCGATGTCGGCATGGCGATCAGGCTGTCGGACGCACTGATCATCCGTCCACCCCTTTAGGGGAACTGGCCGATACGGGCAGGTGACGCCGCCCTCCGTCGAGCGGACGCTGCAGATGTTTCACGTGAAACACCGTGCCTCGACCTGCCCGCGTTCGGGCCTGGCGGAGGGAGTGACCGTGCGTACTAATCTCGGCGCACATGACGACTCCTTCGGGCAGTGGACGCAGGCTTCACCTCTTCGACCTCGACGGCACTCTGATCCGTGGGTCGGCCGCTGCCGTGGAGATCTCGCGCCAGCTCGGACTGGCCGACGAGATCGCCGCGCTGGAGGCGGGTTTCCTGTTGCGGGGGCTGACACCCGACGAGTTCGCGGTCCAGGCCCGTGAGCTGTGGTCCGAACTCACGACGGAGCACGTCACCGCCGCTTTCGAGGGGGCGCCCTGGCTGGCCGGCATCCGAGAGGTCTGGGCCGACATCCGGGCCCACGGAGGGCGCTGCGCCGTCATCTCGCTCTCGCCGGACTTCTTCGTCGAGCGCCTGCTGGACTGGGGGGCTGATGCCGCCCATGGGTCCCGCTGGCCGTCGGTTCCGTTCACCGCGCCGATCCATCGCCCGGGGATTCTCAACGCGGCGGCGAAGGTGAGCATCGCGCGGGAGTTGTGCGCGGAGTTCGGCGTGAGCTTCGAGGAGTGCGTCGCCTATGGCGATTCGATGTCCGACGCGGCGCTCTTCGCGGCGGTTCCGGAGACCGTGGCAGTGAACGCGGACCGTCATCTGGCCGGGCTCTCCCGCCACAGCTACACGGGAGCCGATCTGCGCGAGGCGTACGAACTGGTACGAAAAAGCGCAGCTTAACCGGAATCCGTGTGCGAATGCCCGAGAACTCCACTCTCTGTCCGAACCGGTGGTCGACACTGCCATGCTGCGGCGACAACAGCCGGTTGCGCGAGGGCGAGGCACACGATGAACGCTCCGACCACCACGTCGGCCGCTGAGAAGGCTGCTGCGGACGACGCGCCGCCCCGAATACCTTCGGGGCCCTCGCCCGATGCCCTTCTCGTCCGCCGCACCCTGGCGGAGATCGCACCTGTCGCCGACAGGGTGACCTCGTACTTCTACGCGCTGCTCTTCATCCGCCGGCCCGAACTGCGCTCGATGTTCCCCGTGGCGATGGACACCCAGCGCGACCGCCTCCTCAGAGCACTGCTGACGGCCGCCGAGCACATGGACAACACCTCCGTGCTCACGTCATACCTCCAGAACCTGGGGCGCGGGCATCGCAAGTACGGCACTCACCCCTCCCATTACCCGGCGGTCGGTGAAGCCCTCATCGGGGCGCTCATCCGGTACGCCACCACGACGTGGGACGAGGAGACCGAATCCGCGTGGGTCCGTACGTACGCCACGATCTCGCAGATCATGATCGGTGCGGCAGCCGAGGACGAGCAGCATGCGCCGGCCTGGTGGCACGCCGAGGTCGTCTCACACGACCTGCGGACTCCGGACGTCGCGGTGATCACCTTGCGGCCCGACCAGCCGTACCCCTTCCTCGCCGGTCAGTACACGACGCTGGAGACGCCCTGGTGGCCGTGTGTGTGGCGGCACTTCTCCTTCGCCTCGGCGCCCAGGCGGGACGGTCTTCTCTCGCTGCACGTCAAGGCGGTTCCGGCCGGGTGGGTGTCGCAGGCGCTGGTCCACCGCGCGCGCCCAGGTGACGTGCTGCGGCTCGGGCCGCCGTCGGGGTCCATGACCGTCGACCACTCCACGGACAACGGCATGCTGTGCCTGGGCGGAGGGACCGGGATCGCGCCCATCAAGGCGCTGGTGGAGGACGTCGCCGAGCACGGGGACCGCCGCCCCGTCGAGGTGTTCTACGGAGCGCGCAGCGACCACGACCTCTATGACATCGACACGATGATGCGGCTCCAGCAGACCTTTCCCTGGCTGTCCGTGCGGCCGGTCACCGACGACCAGGGGCGCCTGCCGGACGCCGTGCGCCGATACGGCCCCTGGCACGAGTACGACGCCTATCTCTCAGGACCGCTCGGCATGATCCGCAGCGGGGTGGACGCCCTCCGGGGCGCCGGCATTCCCGCCGAGCGAATCCGCCACGACTCCCTCGAGGACCTGGTGGCGATCGGCGGCGCTTAAGTCGTGGCCTGGGTCAGCCCAGGTCAGGCGCGTGCATCGCGCGGACGCCCTCGATGTTGCCGTCCAGGTAATGCCGGAGAGACAGCGGGACGAGGTGGACGGCGGCGATTCCGACCCGGCTGAACGGCACCCGGACGATCTCGTACTCGCCGGACGGCTCCTCGACCTCGGGGCCGTGGCGCAGGGAGGTGTCCATCGATTCCAGCCGACAGACGAAGAAGTGCTGGACCTTCACGCCGGAGACGCCGCCGTCGACGATGTGCTCGACGGTGTCGACGAAGCAGGGGACCACATCGGTGATCTTGGCGCCAAGTTCCTCGTGCACCTCACGGTGGAGGGCCTCGACGACGGTGCTGTCCGAAGGTTCGACCCCGCCCCCGGGCGTGAGCCAGTAGGGATCCATCCCCGGCTTCGTGCGCTTGATGAGGATGAGGTCGTTTCCATCGAGCAGGATGGCGCGTGCGGTGCGCTTGACCACTGGACGTTCGGTCATGGGAAGAAAATGGCCCGCCACAGGTGTCCTGAAACTCACCAGTCCCCGGCAGCTCTCAGCAGCCACTCGTGCGCCCGCGCGATCGGGGGCAGCGCGAGGGTGCCGGTGCGCACGATCAGGAAGTACGTCCGCAGAGGGGGCACCGGTGGATCGAGCAGCGCCACCAGCCGACCCTGCTCCAGGGCGTCCTCGCACAGGTACCGGGGCAGCACCGCGAGGCCGGCGCCGGAGGCCGCGGACTCCAGGACGGCCCGCAGGTCGGGCGCGATGACGGTGCCGGTGGCCGTCGGCTTGGTCTCGAAGACGGCGGCCCAATAGCGGGAGACGAACGGCAGCGACTCGTGCACTTCCACCACCGGCAGCTGCTCCAGGACCACCGCTCCCTTGCGCAGCAGCGTCTCGGAGTCCAGCCGGGCGGCCCAGTGCGGGGCGGCGACCAGGACGTGCTCCTCGTCGCAGAGCGGCGTGGAGGTGAACAGACCGCCCCGCGGACGAGCGGTGGCGATGGCCAGATCGTGATGCCCGGCGGCGAGCCCGTCGAGTACCTCCTCGGCGCTGCCGAGAAAGGAGGCCCGGACGGCGAGGCCCTGGGAGACCAGAGGCGTGAGGGCCGGCAGGGCACGCGCTGAGATGAACTCCGGGGGCCCGGCGAGATGGAGGGTGCGGACGCCGTTCTCCTCGCCCAGGTCGCTCGCGGCGATCTCCACCAGGGCGTCCAGATGAGGGGCGGCGCGGTGGGCGAGCTCGTCCCCGATGGTGGTGGGGGTGACCCCACGGGCCTGTCTGAGGAAGAGGGGGCGGCCCAGCTGCCGCTCCAGGGTGCGGATCTGGCTGGTGACGGCCGGCTGAGAGAGCCCGAGAAGCGCCGCCGCGCGGGTGAAGGAGCCGGCCCGGTGCACCGTGACGAACGTGCGCAGCAGGGCCAAGTCCATGCCCGCCCCCTCCCGGCCGTGCGGCCGTTCGACTCAGGCGTCGGCTGATGCGCCTCAAGACCGTCCAACTATAAATAAGTCGATAGGTCTCTGTCGCTAACGTGATTGGACACTGACGCAGAGTCAACTAGCCTTGGGAAAGCGGTATCTCCGCGCGTGGAACCGGAGCGTTCCGAGCCATGAGGGGGGAGGCTCGGAGCGCCCCGTTCCATGGACGAGGTGTCAGTCGGCGGCCTGCTCGGCCAGGTCGAGGGCGCGGAGCACATCCGCGATCAGGTCCTCGGGATCCTCGGCGCCGACGGAGAAGCGGATGAAGCCCTCCGGGACGGCGTCGCCGCCCCACCGGCCGCGCCGCTCCGCGGTCGAGCGCACACCGCCGAAGCTGGTGGCGTCGTCCACGAGACGGAGTCCGTCGAGGAAACGCTCCGCCCACTCCCGGTCCGGCAGGACGAACGACACCACGGGACCGAAGCGCCGCATCTGCGAGGCCGCCACCGTGTGCGACGGGTCGTCGGGAAGCCCGGGATAGCGCAGCCCGGTGACCTCCCCGCGCGTGCGCAGCGTCCGCGCGAGGGAGAGCGCCGAGGAACACTGCCGGTCGACGCGCAGCTGGAGCGTGGCCAGCGAACGGTGGGCGAGCCAGGCCTCCATGGGACCGGGGATCGCCCCGACGACCTTCCGCCAGCGCCGTACCTCCGCGGCCCGCCGGGGATCGCGGCAGCTGACATGGCCGAGCAGGATGTCCCCGTGCCCGGTCATGCCCTTGGTGTCGCTGGCGACGGAGAAGTCAGCGCCCAGCTCCAACGGGCGCTGCCCGAGCGGCGTCGCCAGGGTGTTGTCGACGGCGACCAGCGCTCCCGCCTGGTGCGCCGCTCGCACCAGGCGGCGGATGTCGCAGACATCGAGCCCCGGATTGGAGGGCGTCTCGATCCACAGCAGCCGCGCCCCGTCCAGTACGGAGAGCTGGGCGTCGCCGCCGGTCGGCGCTGTGCGGACCTCGATCCCGTACGCCCTCAGCTGCTCGTGGAGGAGCGGCAGCGCCTGATAGCCGTCGTCCGGTACGACGACCGCGTCGCCGGACCTGAGCTGGGAGAAGAGGACGGCGGAGATCGCCGCCATGCCGGAGGCGAAGACCAGCGTCTCTATGTCCGGCTCCCCCGGGGCCTCCAGTTCGCCGATGGCGCGTTCCAGATGGGTCCAGGTGGGGTTCTCGTCCCGGCCGTAGGTGTAGGGGCCGGTGGGATCACCCGGCAGATGGAAGTGGGCGGCGAAGACCGGTCCCGGCAGAGTCGGTTCGTACTTGACCGCTTCGGGCAGCCCCGCCCGGACCGCCCGCGTTCCCTCACCGAGTTCCTCGTCCCGTGCGTCCGTGTTCATGCCGCCGGTTCCTCCACACTCTCGCGCACCGCTCGCGGGCGGCACGTCATCGTTCGCACTCAGTCGCCGTCGGGCAGCACGACGTTGAGCGCCCACGAGACGACAGAGATGATCAGGCCGCCGAGGACGGCGGTCCAGAATCCCTCGACATGGAAGCTGAGGTCGAGCTGGTCGGCCAGCCAGGACGTCAGCAGCAGCATCAGGGCGTTGACCACCAGGGTGATCAGCCCGAGCGTGAGGATGAACAGGGGAAGCGTGAGCAGCTTCACGACGGGCTTCACCAAGAAGTTCACCAGCCCGAAAACCAGGGCGACGAGGATGAGCGTCAGGGCCTTCTTGCCGGTGCTCTCACCGGTGAGCGTGATGTCCTGCAGGAGCCAGATGGCCACCGCCAGGGCACCCGCGTTGGCGAGCGTCTTGACTACGAAATTCATCATGTGTCTGATCGTGGCAGACATGATCGGGCCAAGTGCAGGGGCGGACGGATGATGAAGGCATTCCGGTTGGACGAACTGGAGGCGGAGCGCGCTGCCAACGAGGGCGCCTACCTTCAGTTCCTGCGCGAGCGGAACATGTCGGTCGGTCTGTACGCGCTGGACGCGGGCGCGCTCGACCCGCAGCAGCCGCACGGGCAGGACGAGGTGTACTTCGTCGTCAGCGGCCGGGCCTCGATCACGGTGGGGACGGAGACGACGCAGGTGGCCCGGGGCAGTGTGGTCTACGTGCCGGCCGGGGTGGCCCACAAGTTCCACCACATCACCGAGGATCTCCGGGTCATGGTGGTCTTCTCACCACCGGAGAGCTGAGCCGTCCCGGAGTCGAAGTCCCGAAGAGGCCGGGCTCCCCTAGGGGGTGGATCAGGGGGGAGCAAGGGCTGCGAGGCCCCCGCGAGCACCCCCGCGGGCCCTAGCATCGAAAGCGTTCGGCGCAGAGCGCGCGGAACGGACTCTTCGGAGATGGGGTAAGGACAATGGCGGTACGGCAGATTCTCGCGGGCATGCCCTGGTGGGTGAAGTGGGTGGCCATACCCGTCATCGCTCTGTTCGTCTTCGGCGGTCTGATCACCAGCGTCGCGACCTTTGTGATCGGTCTGCTCTTCAAGGTGCTGGTCTTCGTGGCTCTGGTCGCCGGGCTCGTCTACGTGGTGCGGAAGTTCATGTCGTCCTCGGCCTCGCGCGAAGACTGGTAGCCCCGGCTACTCACTGGTATGAACCGGTTTCCGGGCATTAGCCCGGGCGGGGGAACCCCATGGCAGAAACCGCGTGGGTGCCCACAGGGTGCCATTAGAGTGGCAAAGCTCTGCCGCCCCGGGGAATCAGTGCGCTGATCTCACCTTGACCAGCGAGTTCTTTTCTGTCCCGGGCGGGTCCACCCATGGACCCCACGGAATCCCAGGCCGCGGCGGGCGCGCGGGGGCGGCCCCCGCGGGCGGGTGCAGGGCGCCCGTCGAAACGCCTGGGGGTGACCTTTGGCCACGGCTTCGCAATCCGCTGTCCCTACCCTGATCGGCTCCGTGCAGCGGGCGCTGAGACTTCTGGAAGCCGTGGGCTCCCACGAGGACGGCGCTCCCGCCAAACAACTCGCGCGTGAGGCGGGGCTCCCGCTTCCCACCGCGTACCACCTGCTCCGCACCCTGACGCACGAGGGCTATCTCCGCCGCGAGAAGGGTGTGTTCGTCTTCGGCGACGCCGCCGGCCGTCTGGCCGGTGGCGGAGTTCTGCAGAATCGTCGCACCAAGATCGAGGACTCCCTCGCCCGCTGGCGCGACGATATCGGCGTCCCCGTCTACTTCGCGATCTACCGCGAGGGTGAGATCGAGCTCGTCGCCGTGGCCGACACCCCCTCCGCCCCCGCTGTGGACGAGTGGGCCGACTTCCGCGAGACCGGTCACGCCCATGCGATCGGTCAGTGTCTGCTCAGTCAACTGGATCTGAGGAGCCGTCAAGACCACCTCGACCGCCATCCGGTGGAGGCCATCACTCCGTACACGGTGCGTAACCGCCGTGCCCTCTTGGAACGTTTGGGCGGTATGGGGCGCATGGAGCCCCTGGTGGAGCGTCAGGAGTACGCGCTCGGCACGGTGTGTGCCGCCGTTCCCATCACGGCGGGTTCCACTGCGGCCGCCATGGCCATTTCTCTCCCCCTCCACCAGGAAGAGCGGTTGCTCCCCGCGGTCGATCGACTACGTAGTGAGATCGGAAAGCTCTTCAGTTCGCTCGCTTTCTCTATCAGTATCTGAAAAATCACTCCTTGTGATCTGCTAGCGCTTCCAGCACGATGGCGTCAAGAGGGCATGGGGGATCATTCCCGGCCGTTTGGATCACAGCTTTCAGCAGCTGTCGTTACGCAACTGCTTCATCTACTGCGGGGTACATGATGCGAGAGTCGGTTCAGGCCGAAGTCCTGATGAGCTTCCTCGTCTCCGAGGAGCTCTCCTTCAGAATCCCCGTGGAACTGCGCTACGAGACCCGGGATCCCTATGCGGTGCGGATGACCTTTCATCTTCCCGGGGACGCGCCCGTGACCTGGGCCTTCGGGCGGGAGCTGCTGCTCGACGGGATCAACCGGCCCAGCGGGGACGGCGATGTGCACATCGCGCCGACCGGTTCCGAGACGCTCTCGGACGTCTCCATCCGCCTTCAGGTGGGCAGCGACCGCGCCCTGTTCCGGGTCAGCGCTCCTCCGTTGGTCACCTTCCTCGACCGAACGGACAAAATGGTTCCGCTCGGTCAGGAACGGACATTCGGCGACTTCGAAGACAATTTGGAGGCAGCGCTCGGCCGGATCCTGGCGGAGGAGAACGCCGGCTGAGCAACGAGAACACCGGCTGATCGCAGTGGAACACCGGCTGACCAGCGGTCATCCGGTCACTTCGCCCGGCGGCGTCGCCCACCCTTGGCCGGTCGGCTCTCCGCGGACCCCGGCCGGTCGGCGGAGACCACCAGCGCCGCGAGAGCGGTGGTGACCGGCACCGACGCGACGAGGCCGATCGACCCCACCAGCGTCCGGACGATCTCCTCCGCGACGAGCTCGCTGTTGGCCACCGTTCCCACGCTGCTCTGAGCGATGGAGAAGAGCAGCAGCAGGGGCAGGGCCGCACCCGCGTACGCGAGCACCAGGGTGTTCACCACCGAGGCGATGTGGTCGCGGCCGATCCGGATTCCCGCCCGGTACAGCGCGCGCGGCCCCATGCGCGGATCCGCCTGGTGCAGCTCCCACACCGCCGAGGTCTGGGTCACCGTCACATCGTCGAGCACGCCGAGCGAACCGATGATGACGCCCGCGAGCAGCAGACCGGACATGTCGATGTCCGGATAGAGGCCGTGGATCAGGCCGGTGTTGTCGTCGGTGTTGCCTGTGAGCGAGGCCCAGCCGATGAAGAGCGAGCCCAGCAGTCCGATCAGCAGCAGCGAGATCAGGGTGCCGAGCACCGCGACCGAGGTACGGGCTGAAAGGCCGTGGCACATGTAGAGCGCGATCAGCATGATCGCGCTAGACCCGACCACCGCGACGACCAGCGGATTCGAGCCCTGCAGAATCGCCGGCAGGATGAAGAAGGTCAGCACCAGGAAGCTCACACAGAGCGCGATCAGGGCCATCAGCCCGCGCAACCGGCCGACGAGCACGACCGCGAGCGCGAAGATCCCGGCGAGCAGCACCATCGGCAGCTTGCGGTTCACATCGGTCACCGAATACTGCAGGTCACGCGGGGCGTCGGGGGCGTACGCCACCACCACGCCCTGTCCCTCGCTCAGTTGCCGCGGAGCGTCCGGCTGCACGATCTCGACGAAGGTGCGGCCCTTGTCGCCGCCCGTGGTGACCTCGATCGTCGCCTTGGCGCACTCCCCCTGCTGGGCGTTGACCGCCTCACGCCCCTGAGGCGTGGTCGTGTCACCGGTCGGCGGCACCTGAGCGGCGTTCACGTCCTTGCAGTCGACGTACTCGACCGAGACGACCTTGCCCTGCTCGGTCTGCCGGTCGAAGCCGACGCCGGTGCGCTCGTGCGCCGGGGCGCCGCCGGGCCACAGGACCGCGAGCCCGACCAGGACGGCGGTGGCGAACGGGATCAGGACCGCGGCGATGACCTTGCGCAGATGCAGGGAGACAGGCGCGGCGGGCCCATGGCTGTGCGTATGGCCGTGCGCCATATGGCCGCCATGGCCGTCACCGTGCCCGTCGCCATTGCCTTCGCCGTACGGTTCGGGGGTCTGCTGCGAGGAAGTCACCGACCGATCATCGCAAGAACGGCGGGGGCCCACTGTTCAGCACGCCCGGGTTGACGCTAGCGTGGTGGCACCTTTGCACACGCGGGAGCTCGGAGCACCGGGCTGAGAGGGCGCTGATCACCGTACGCGCGCGTACTGACGCACGTACGGGAAGAGGCTGCGCCGACCGCCGAACCTGTTACCGGGTAATGCCGGCGTAGGGAGATCGGTCTCATGACCATTCAGGATGCACGCACGCCTGCCACCAGCCAGGACGGCCAGGCCGAGCGCACGCCGGGCTGGCACAAGGGGTACATCGAGGGCTCCCGCCCCGACCTCCGTGTGCCGGTCCGCCAGGTGCACCTCACCAACGGCAAGGACGTGACGCTGTACGACACGTCCGGTCCGTACACCGACCCCACCATCGACACCGACGTACGGCGGGGCCTCCCGCCGCTGCGCGATAACTGGATCATCAGCCGCGGCGACACCGAGGAGTACGCGGGCCGCCCGGTCCGCCCCGAGGACGACGGGATCAAGCACACCTCGCCGCGCGGGGGGCTCAAGAACCTCGACGCCGTCTTCCCCGGCCGCCCGCGCCAGCCCCGCCGGGGCCGCGGGGGCCAGGCGGTGACCCAGCTCGCGTACGCCCGCCGGGGTGAGATCACCCCGGAGATGGAGTACGTCGCCATCCGCGAGAACGTCTCGCCCGAGGTCGTACGGGAGGAGATCGCCGCGGGCCGCGCGGTGCTCCCGGCGAACGTCAACCACCCGGAGATCGAGCCGATGATCATCGGCAAGCGGTTCCTGGTGAAGGTCAACGCCAACATCGGCAACTCCGCCGTCACCTCCTCCATCGAGGAGGAGGTGGAGAAGATGACGTGGGCGACCAAGTGGGGCGCGGACACGGTCATGGACCTGTCCACCGGCCGCAACATCCACACCACCCGCGAATGGGTGCTGCGCAACTCCCCCGTGCCGATCGGCACCGTGCCGCTCTACCAGGCCCTGGAGAAGGTCGACGGCAAGGCCGAGGAGCTGACCTGGGAGATCTACAAGGACACGGTCATCGAGCAGGCCGAGCAGGGCGTCGACTACATGACCGTCCACGCCGGCGTACTGCTGCCGTACGTGCCGCTGACCGCGCGCCGCAAGACCGGCATCGTCTCGCGTGGCGGTTCGATCATGGCCGCCTGGTGCCTGGCGCACCACAAGGAGAACTTCCTCTACACGAACTTCGAGGAGCTCTGCGAGATCCTGGCGACGTACGACGTCACGTACTCGCTGGGCGACGGTCTGCGCCCGGGCTCGATCGCGGACGCCAACGACGACGCGCAGTTCGCGGAGTTGCGGACGCTCGGCGAGCTGAACACGATCGCCAAGCGCCACAACGTGCAGACGATGATCGAGGGCCCGGGCCATGTCCCGATGCACAAGATCAAGGAGAACATCGACCTCCAGCAGGAGATCTGCGAGGAGGCGCCGTTCTACACCCTCGGCCCGCTCACGACCGACGTCGCGCCCGCCTACGACCACATCACGTCCGGGATCGGCGCCGCGATGATCGCCTGGTGGGGCACGGCGATGCTCTGCTACGTCACGCCCAAGGAGCACCTGGGTCTGCCCAACCGCGACGACGTGAAGACCGGCGTCATCACGTACAAGATCGCGGCGCACGCGGCCGACCTGGCCAAGGGGCACCCGGGGGCGCAGGAGTGGGACGACGCGCTGTCGGACGCGCGGTTCGAGTTCCGCTGGGAGGACCAGTTCAACCTGGCCCTCGACCCGGACACGGCGCGTGAGTTCCACGACGAGACGCTGCCCGCGGAGCCGGCCAAGACCGCGCACTTCTGCTCGATGTGCGGTCCGAAGTTCTGCTCGATGAAGATCTCGCAGGACATCCGGCGCGAGCACGGCGGCGACCTCAAGTCGGACGAGATCCAGGCCGGTATGGCGGAGAAGTCCAAGGAGTTCGCCGCCTCCGGCAACCGGGTCTATCTCCCGTTGGCGGACTGACCCGAAGAACACCGGGCGGACCCGCGGCCCCGGGGGAGTCGCGGGTCCGCCCGGTCCGTCCGTCCCGCCCTCCGCTCGCCCGCCGTTCCTCCGGGGTTCGGTCGGAGTGCCGTCCTTCCGGCGTTGACTCCGGCTGGTTCCGCGGCGTCACTCCGGTCGGTTCTCCGGCGGGCCGAAGTCGGGGCTGCTGAAGTCGGGGCTGCTGAACGTCGGACGGGTGCCCGACGCGCCCTCGCCCGGGCTGGAGAACTGCGGGCCGCTGTAGCCGATCTTCGGTATGCGGGAGGTCGGCAGGGGTCGCGGCGACGAGGCGGGCCGGGTCACGCCGGGATGGGCCAGCGCGTCGCGCAGGAACGGCAGGATTCCCCGTTCCAGCAGGGCGTGGCGCCAGGCTTCCCTGGCCCGTGACAGCTCGTCGTCCCCTTCGGGGGCGGGTCCCGCCGCAGCCACCTCCGTGGCGGTGTTGCGCAGCGCGGTGATGAGGAGTCCGGCGGCCGCGCAGAGCAGCCCGGCCGCCGCGACGGCGCCGAAGAACCAGCCCGCCGTCCACAGGGTCTCGGCGAACACCAGTGTCGGGGCCAGTGTCTTCAGTACGGCTCCGACCAGCAGGAAGATCACCGCGGCCGTGCCGGCGAGCACGGGTGCGAGGACCGTGACGATCGCGACGACACCGGCGCCGGGGCCACCGCTCGCGCCGTCGCCGTCCGCGCCGAGGACGGCGCCCATGACACTCGTACCGCTCGGTGAGCGTCCCTCTTCGCGGATTTTCACGTAGTGGTCGTACTCGGTCGCCGCCGCGGTGGTGATCAGCGCCGTCGCGTTCAACGCCATCGTGCGCAGCTGTTCGGCCGTGAGCCGTTTCCCGACCTCGGCGAGTTCCGGACGTGTGTGCGCGTTACGCAGTGCGTCGTCGAGGATGCGCTCGTACTCGGCGCGGTCCTCGGTCAGCAGGTGCGGAGCCACGTTCATGTGCATCCCCCGATGCTCCGTAGGGCCGGGCCACCCGCGGTTCACGGGCAGTTGGGCGGAAACGGAGGAGAGCCTGCTACGGATGAGCCGATGGTATTGCGGTTACGGGACAGGGTGACAGGGGGTTTCCCGAAATCGCCCTTCCCGGATGCGCAGGGTTATGCCTCAGCCGCCCAGGGGGAGTTGGACGACCAGAAGCTTTCCGGCCATGGTCACACCGCCGTCCATGGCGATCGCCAGACCGTCGGCGTACACGTGCGGGCCGTCGACGACCGGCTCCGACGGGCCGTCGCCGTCCTCCGTGCCGACCTGGCCGAGGAGGTACGGGATGGGGCTGTGACCGTGCACGACACGGCGGCCGCCGTAGGTGGCGAGCAGCTCCCGTACCGCCTGGGGGCCCGTGTCGTCACGGAACGCGAAGCGTTTGGTGAACTTCCGGAAGAGGTCCCAGACCTCGTCGGCGTCGTTCCGGTTGATGATCTCGTGGACCGTTTCGTTGACGTCCTCGATGGTGCTGCCGTACTCGAGGTACGCGGTGGTGTCGGAGTGCATGAGGAGGTGCCCGTCCTCCTCCACCACGGCGTCCAGCCGGGACATCCACTGCAGATGGACGTCCTGGAGCCGGTCCATGTCGTACTTCTGGCCGCCGTTGAGCAGCCAGGCGGCCTGGAACGTGGCCGTGCCGGCGCCCGAGTTCACGGGGGTGTCGGCGAAGCGTTTGGCGCCGATCAGCAGCAGCTCGTGATTGCCCATCAGGGCCTTGCAGTAGCCGCCGGCGGCGGCGGCCTCGGCCGAGAGGCGCATGACGAGGTCGATGACGCCGATGCCGTCGGGGCCGCGGTCGGTGAAGTCGCCCAGGAACCACAGACGGGCGTTTCCGGCGGCCCAGGCGCCGTTCTCGTCGATGAGGCCCTGCGCGCGCAGGGCGTCGAGGAGTTCGTCGAGATAGCCGTGGACGTCGCCGACGACGTAGAGCGGGCCGGGGCCCTCGCCCGCCGCCGGGACCGGCGCGGGGGCGGGGACAGGGTCCTGGTCGACCCGGACCTGGACGGTGTCGCCGCGGTTGATGATCGGGAGGTCCCGCTCGGTGGGGGTGTAGCCCTCGGGGAGGTCGTCCTCGGGGAAGGCGTTGCCGGGGTGTCCGGTGGCGACGGCGACGATGGAGGAGCCGGGCTCCTCGTGGCCGCCCTGGGGCCGGCCCATCGGGGCATGGCCGAGGTGGAGCGTCGGGTCGGGCGGTACGCCGGGCACGCCGGGAGTTCCTGGTGCGGCGTGAGTTCCGGGCGCGGCGTGGGAGCCGGTCGGTGCTGCGGCTTCGGCGGCTGCCGGGAAGCCCGGGGCTCCGGTGGGCGGTTCGACGGCGTGGCCCTGCACGGGCACCCGGGCGTACGGCGGTACGCGGAAGTCCCGCAATGTCGCCGTGCGCACCACGGGTTCCTGCCCGGCCCCCTGAGTCATCGACCCCTCCACCACCGTCGCGATGCCCTGCACATCGCGGACCGGCCTGGTCGGGGTGGTCCGCGGTGTCGTGCGCCCATCATAGGAATGAGGGTCCTCCTGTGTGACGCACCAGGGGTGGTGAATCCGGGTCCACTCCGGGTTCACCGGTTGTTTCGCCCGAATTGAGAAGGTCCAGGCCAGGGTGAGAGCCGGGTCGACCCATGGTTTGGGCCGAACCACGGCAGGTACAGGTTCTCTCAGTCCGTCGAGGGGGAGCGGGGCGGACTGACGGTCGTCCGCGGTGGACGCCTCTGGGAGGACGTACGGACGATGAGTTCGGTGGGTATGACCTGTTCGACCGGTCGGTCGGTCTCGGTCCCCTCGATGGCGTCGATGAGGAGCTGGACGACGGCCGTGCCGATCCGGCGGGGCTTGAGCGAGAGCGTCGTGACGGGCGGGTCGGTGTTGGCGTAGACGGTCGACTCGCTGCAGCAGACCAGCAGGAGGTCGTCCGGTACGCGCAGTCCGTAGCGGCGGGCGGCCGCCAGGAGGTCGGTCCCGTTGGGGTCGAAGAGTCCGTACACGGCGTCGGGCCGATCGGGGCGGGCGAGCAGCCGGTCGGCCGCGACGGCGCCCGCGCACGGATCGTGCGCCGGGTAGGCCTCGTACACGGGGTCCTGTCCGACCCGCTGGCACCAGTTGAGGTACGCGGTGGTGGACAGGCGGGTGTAGGTGTCGGTGCTGGTGCCGGTGAGCAGGCCGATCCGGCGGGCGCCGGCGGCGGCGAGATGGTCGAGGAGGTCGAGGACGGCGGCTTCGTGGTCGTTGTCGACCCAGGCGGTGACCGGCAGGGTGCCGGCGGGGCGCCCGTCGGAGACGACGGGCAGGCCCTGGCGGACGAGCTCGGCGACGACCGGGTCGTGGTCGGAGGGGTCGATGACGATGGTCCCGTCGAGGGCGACGTTCGACCAGACGTCGTGGCGGGAGGTGGCGGGCAGGATGACCAGGGCATAGCCGCGGGCGAGCGCGGCCGAGGTGGCGGCTCTGGCCATCTCCGCGAAGTACGCGAATTCGGTGAAGGTGAAAGGTTCATCCCCGTACGTCGTCACGGTCAGGCCGATGAGGCCCGACTTGCCGGTACGGAGGGTGCGAGCAGCCGCGGACGGGCGGTAGCCCAGCCGGTCTGCGACCTCGCGAACGTGGCGGCGGGTGGCGTCCGGGAGCCGGCCCTTTCCATTGAGTGCGTCGGAGACAGTCGTGATGGAGACCCCGGCGGCGGCGGCCACATCCCGGATGCCCGCTCTGCCCTGCCGGCTTCCCCGGGTCTGTGCCCGGCTCACCTGGTGCTTCCCTGCTGCTGTCATGGCGAGCCGATAGTAGGGCGAGGGCCGGTGGTTGGGCCGGTCGCATATGCACTCGTTGACAGACACGTTTCTGCATGATCAATAGGCGTCAACTACCTTGGAAAGCAAGGCTATTAGGGGTCTGCTGGGTTGATCTCTGACTGTCGGCGCGCATGAGCCTGCCCAGGGGGCCATGTCTCGAAGAGGTCTCAACTCACCTCTACGGGGGACGCGCGCCACGGCGCGCGCCACCGGCGCACGCCACCCGTCTCCGCGCTCTCTTCTGTTTTCCACAGGTCGTCGGCGTTCGTTGTCCACAGCCCATTCGCAGCGGAGGCGAATCCTCATAAGGTGAGGAGCATTGGTGGTACGGACGGTCGAGGAGGACCACAGTGAGCGCAGTGAGCGAGACCGGCGCGGCCGGCGAGGCGGCCGGCGGAGCCGGCGGGACGAGCGCGGGCGGCCCGAAGCTGCGCGCCGTGCTGGACGGCATTCCCACTTACAAGCCGGGCAAGCCGGCCGCCGCGGGTGGCCCGGTCGCCTTCAAGCTGTCCTCCAACGAGAACCCGTATCCGCCGCTGCCGGGCGTGATGGAGAGCGCGCTGGCCGCGGCCGCGAACTTCAACCGCTACCCCGACATGGCCTGCACCGGTCTGATGGAGGAGCTCGCTGACCGCTTCGCCGTCCCCATCTCGCACCTGGCCACCGGCACCGGCTCGGTGGGCATCGCCCAGTCGCTGATCCAGTCGACGGCCGGCCCGGGTGACGAGGTCATCTACGCCTGGCGGTCCTTCGAGGCGTACCCGATCATCACGCTGATCAGCGGGGCCACCCCGGTGCAGGTGCCGCTGACCGACGGCGAGGTGCACGACCTCGACGCGATGGCCGAGGCGATCACCGACCGGACCCGGCTGATCTTCGTCTGCAACCCCAACAACCCCACGGGCACGGCGGTGCGCCGGGCCGAGCTTGAGCGCTTCCTGGACCGGGTGCCCGCCGACGTCCTGGTGGTGATCGACGAGGCGTACCGGGAGTTCGTCCGCGACGCCGACATCCCGGACGGCATCGAGCTCTACCGCGACCGCCCGAACGTGGCCGTGCTGCGGACGTTCTCCAAGGCGTACGGCCTGGCGGGGCTGCGCGTGGGCTTCGCGATCGCGCACGAGCCGGTGGCCGCGGCGCTGCGCAAGACGGCGGTGCCCTTCGGGGTGAGCCAGGTGGCGCAGGACGCGGCGGTGGCGTCGCTGCGTGCGGAGGACGAACTGCTCGGGCGGGTCGGCTCGCTGGTGGCCGAGCGCGAGCGGGTCCACGCGGGGCTCGTGGCCCAGGGCTGGACCGTTCCGGACACCCAGGCGAACTTCGTCTGGCTACGGCTCGGTGAGCGGACGGTGGACTTCGCGGCGGAGTGCGAGCGGCACGGCGTGGTGGTGCGGCCGTTCGCGGGTGAGGGCGTGCGCGTCACGATCGGTGAGTGCGAGGCGAACGACCTGTTCCTGAAGACGGCGGAGAGCTTCCGGAATGGCCGGTAGCAGGCCCTGATCCGGCGGATCCGAACGACAGACGCTAGTCCGTCACCAGCTCCACGCGGATGGGGTCACCGTCCCTGACGGTGGCCAGCACGCGCGGGTCGCCGTCCAGTGCGCCCAGGAGGTTGCACGGGCTGGCGAGCCGGCACTCATCGCCCCGGGATATCGGGGTGGGGCCGTAGGGGAGCGCGAGCGCGTCGCCCTCGGTCCAGAAGGCGACGGTGCCCGGCTCGACCACCTGTCGCGCGTCGGCTTCGACGGCCGCCGAGACAGGTGTGTCGAAATACACTTCCTCGCCCCAGGTCCGGGCGGTGGAGCAGATCGGTAGAGCCCCCACGAGCGCTTTGCTCGTGGGGGTTTCGTCGAGAGTGGCCGTGGTGTGCCCGGCCGGCCAGGAAATACGGATCTGAAGGTCCATGGCCCCGATTCAACAATATGTTGAAGGTCTGGGGAAGGGGTGACCATCGAGTAGGGGGCCCCGGTCTTACGTACGGATTTCGCATGAGTCATAATTGCTTGTGAATGTGAACGCTTTCACAAGCGTGAGGGTTCATCCCGGGATGGGTGGGATTGAGGAGCGCCCGCTCCCTGTGACCACGGCGATGTAAGGAGAAGACGACGTGGACCTCGCTCTGGCGCCAGAGACACTGGCGCGCTGGCAGTTCGGCATCACCACCGTCTACCACTTTCTCTTCGTCCCTCTGACGATCTCCCTCGCCGCGCTCACCGCCGGTCTCCAGACCGCCTGGGTACGGACGGAGAAGGAGAAGTACCTCAGGGCGACGAAGTTCTGGGGCAAGCTGTTCCTGATCAACATCGCCATGGGTGTGGTCACCGGCATCGTCCAGGAGTTCCAGTTCGGCATGAACTGGTCCGACTACTCGCGCTTCGTCGGTGACGTCTTCGGCGCGCCCCTCGCCTTCGAGGCGCTGATCGCCTTCTTCTTCGAGTCGACCTTCATCGGCCTGTGGATCTTCGGCTGGGACAAGCTGCCCAAGAAGATCCACCTCGGCTGCATATGGATGGTGTCGATCGGCACCATCCTCTCCGCGTACTTCATCCTGGCGGCCAACTCCTGGATGCAGCACCCGGTCGGCTACCGCATCAACGAGGAGCGCGGCCGGGCCGAGCTCACGGACTTCTGGCTCGTGCTCACCCAGAACACCGCCCTCACTCAGTTCTTCCACACCATGACGGCCGCCTTCCTGGTCGGCGGCGGGTTCATGGTTGGTATCGCCGCCTTCCACCTGGCGCGCAGGAAGCACGTTCCGGTGATGCGGACCTCGCTCCGGCTCGGTCTGATCACCCTGATCATCGCCGGACTCGGCACGGCCATCAGCGGCGACCTGCTCGCCAAGGTCATGTTCAAGCAGCAGCCCATGAAGATGGCCGCCGCCGAGGCGCTCTGGGACGGCGAGGCACCCGCACCCTTCTCGATCTTCGCCTACGGCGATGTCGAGAAGGGCCACAACAAGGTCGCCATCGAGGTCCCGGGCCTGCTGTCCTTCCTCGCCAACGGCGACCTGACCTCGCATGTCCCCGGCATCAACGACGTCAACAAGGCCGAGCAGGAGAAGTACGGCCCCGGCGACTACCGACCGAACATCCCGGTCGCCTACTGGGGCTTCCGCTGGATGATCGGCTTCGGCATGGCCTCGCTGACCATCGGCATGATCGGTCTCTGGCTGACCCGTAAGAAGTTCCTGCTGTCGCCGGGCATGCGGACCGGTGAGGACGAGGTGCCGAACCTCGTCCTGTTCAAGGGGAAGGCGCTCAGCCCCCGCCTGACCAACTGGTACTGGATCGTCGCCCTGTGGACCATGGCCTTCCCTCTGATCGCCAACTCCTGGGGCTGGATCTTCACCGAGATGGGCCGGCAGCCGTGGGTGGTGTACGGCGTACTGCGCACCAGGGACGCCGTCTCCCCCGGCGTCTCGCAGGGCGAGGTGCTCACGTCGATGATCGCCTTCACCCTCCTCTACGCCGTGCTCGCCGTGATCGAGGTCAGGCTGCTGGTGAAGTACGTCAAGGCCGGACCGCCCCAACTCACGGAGGCCGACCTCAACCCGCCCACCAAGATCGGCGGGGACGACCGCGACCCCGACCGGCCCATGGCCTTCTCGTACTGAGGCTCAGGAGACCGAGGCATGGAACTTCACAACGTCTGGTTCGTACTCATCGCCGTCCTCTGGATCGGCTACTTCTTCCTCGAAGGCTTCGACTTCGGCATCGGAGTCCTGACCAAGCTGCTCGCCCGCGACCGCACCGAGAAGCGGGTGCTGATCAACACGATCGGCCCCGTGTGGGACGGCAACGAGGTATGGCTGCTCACCGCCGGCGGCGCGACCTTCGCCGCGTTCCCCGAGTGGTACGCCACGCTCTTCTCCGGGTTCTACCTGCCGCTGCTGCTCATCCTGGTCTGCCTGATCGTGCGCGGTGTGGCCTTCGAGTACCGGGCGAAGCGGCCCGAGGAGAACTGGCAGCGCAACTGGGAACAGGCCATCTTCTGGACCTCCCTCATCCCCGCCGTGCTCTGGGGCGTTGCCTTCGGCAACATCGTGCGCGGAGTGAAGATCGACGAGCGGAAGGAGTACGTCGGCACCCTCTTCGACCTGCTCAACCCGTACACCATCCTCGGCGGCCTGGTCACGCTCGGCCTCTTCACCTTCCACGGTGCCGTCTTCGCCGCGCTCAAGACGGTCGGGGACATCCGGGTACGGGCGCGGGCGCTCGCGCTGAAGCTGGGGCTCGCCACCGCCGTCCTGGCGCTCGGATTCCTGCTCTGGACGCAGGCCGACAAGGGCGACACCGGGAGCCTGGTCGCCTTGGTCGTGAGCGTGGCGGCGCTGGTCGGTGCGATCGGCGCGATCAAGGCGGGGCGTGAGGGCTGGTCGTTCGCGCTGTCGGGTGTCACCATCGCGGCGGCGTTCGCGATGCTGTTCCTGACGCTCTTCCCGAACGTGATGCCGTCTTCGCTCGATCCGGCGTGGAGCCTCACCGTCACGAACGCGTCGTCGAGCCCGTACACGCTCACGATCATGACCTGGTGTGCGGCGATCGCGACCCCGCTGGTGCTGCTCTACCAGGGGTGGACCTACTGGGTGTTCCGCAAGCGGATCGGCACGCAGCACATCGCCGACGCCGCCCATTGAAACGCCCATCAGAACCGTTCATGAGCACCGTGCATGAGTGCTGTGCATGAGTAGGGGATGTTTCACGTGAAACCGATCGATCCGCGTCTGCTCCGCTACGCCCGGGCCACCCGTCTCTTTCTCGCGGCGGTCGTGGTTCTCGGCCTGGTCGGGGCGGCGCTGGTCGTCGCCCAGGCGATGCTCATCGCCGAGGTGGTGGTGGGGGCCTTCCAGAAGGGGCTGTCGGTCTCCGTGCTGACCACCCCGCTGCTCCTGCTCGCCGGGGTCGCGGGCGGACGGGCGCTGGTCTCCTGGCTGACCGAGCTGGCCGCCCATCGGGCCGGTGCGGCGGTCAAGTCTGAGCTGCGCGGGCGGCTGCTCCAGCAGGCGGCGGCGCTGGGACCGGGGTGGCTCAGCGGCCAGAAGGCCGGCTCGCTGGTCGCGCTGGCGACCCGGGGAGTGGACGCGCTCGACGACTACTTCTCGCGGTATCTGCCGCAGCTGGGGCTCGCGGTCGTGGTCCCCGTGGCGGTCCTGGCGAGGATCGTCACGGAGGACTGGGTGTCGGCGGCGGTCATCGTCGTCACCCTGCCCCTCATTCCCCTCTTCATGATCCTCATCGGCTGGTACACCCAGGCCCGGATGGACCGGCAGTGGAAGCTGCTGTCACGGCTCTCGGGGCACTTCCTCGATGTGGTGGCCGGGCTGCCGACGCTCAAGGTCTTCGGGCGGGCGAAGGCCCAGGCCGAATCGATCCGCGCCATCACGACCGAGTACCGGCGGGCGACGATGAGGACGCTGCGGATCGCGTTCCTGTCGTCCTTCGCCCTGGAACTGCTGTCGACCCTCTCGGTGGCGCTGGTCGCGGTCGGTATCGGCATGCGGCTGGTCCACGGTGATCTCGACCTCTACACGGGGCTGGTCATCCTGATCCTGGCGCCCGAGGCCTATCTGCCGATCCGGCAGGTCGGGGCGCAGTACCACGCGGCGGCGGAGGGACTCGCCGCCGCGGAGGAGATCTTCGACGTACTGGAGACGCCGGTACGGCAGGGTGGCGCCGTGTCGGCGCCCCCGTCGTCCCCGCGCCTTGAGCTGGAGAACGTGACCGTCCGTCATGCGGGGCGTGCCGAGCCGTCGCTCGACGCGGCCTCGCTGGTGGTGGAGCCCGGCGAGACGGTGGCGCTGGTGGGCCCGAGCGGCGTCGGCAAGTCGACGCTGCTCGATGTGGTGCTGGGATTCGCGGTGCCCGAGGAAGGCGGCACGGTTCGGGTCGGTGGCCGCGCGCTCGGGTCGCTGGACCTGGCGGAGTGGCGGTCGCGGATCGCCTGGGTGCCGCAGCGGCCGTATCTCTTCGCGGGCACGATCGCGGACAACGTCCGCCTGGCCCGGCCGGATGCCTCCGACGCGGCGGTACGGCAGGCCCTGCGGGACGCCGGTGCGGACGGTTTCGTCGCCGGACTCCCGGACGGTGTGGAGACGGTCCTGGGCGAGGACGGAGGGGGGCTCTCGGCCGGGCAGCGTCAACGCCTCGCCCTCGCGCGGGCGTTCCTGGCCGACCGGCCCGTGCTGCTCCTGGACGAGCCGACGGCCGCGCTCGACGGTGAGACGGAAGCGGCCGTCGTCGACGCGGTACGCCGCCTCGCGGTGGGCCGCACGGTGCTCCTGGTCGTCCACCGTCCGGCGCTGCTCGCGGTCGCCGACCGTGTGGTGGAGCTGACCCCGGCGATTGCGGCGGCCGCGGGGCCGGCTCGCGTCGACGGTGCCGGTCGTGTCGATGCCGCCGAGCGCGACGACCTCGCCGGGGAGACGTGGGGGGCGGCCGCCCGGTCCGGCAACGGCGGCACGATCACCGACGGGGGCACCATCGCCGAGGGCGTCGAGCCCGCAGGTCAGGAAGGCCGCGGTCTCTTCGGTCGCGTGCGGGCCATGGCCGGGGAGCTCAAGGGGCGGATGGGGCTCGCCCTGCTCCTCGGGAGCCTGACGCTCGGGTCGGCCGTCGGTCTGATGGCGGTGTCCGGGTGGCTCATCTCCCGCGCCTCCGAACAGCCGCCCGTGCTCTATCTGATGATGGCCGTCACCGCCACCCGCGCGTTCGGCATCGGTCGAGCCGTCTTCCGTTATGCCGAGCGCATCGTCTCCCACGACGCCGTGCTGCGGATGCTCGCGGAGCTGCGGGTCTCCGTCTACCGGCGCCTGGAGCGCATCGCCCCCGCCGGACTGCGCCGCACCCGGCGCGGCGACCTCCTCTCCCGGCTCGTCCAGGACGTCGACGCCCTCCAGGACTACTGGCTGCGCTGGCTGCTCCCCGTGGGCGCCGCGCTCGTCGTGGGCGCCGGCTCCGTCGGGTTCACCACCTGGCTCCTGCCCGAGGCCGGGGCGGTCCTCGCCGCCGGTCTGCTGGCCGCGGCCGTGGCGGTCCCCGCGCTGAGCGGTGTCCTCGCCCGCCGGGCCGAGCGGCAGCTCGCCCCCGCCCGCGGCGCCCTCGCCACCACGGTCGCCGACCTCCTGCGGGGCTGCGCGGAACTGACGGTCGCCGGCGCCCTGCGCCACCGCGTCGACAAGGCCCGTACCGCCGACCGCACCCTCACCGCCATCGCCTCCCGGCAGGCAGCCGCCACCGCGCTCGGCGCCGGTCTGTCCGCGCTCGCCTGCGGTCTGACGGTCGCCGCCGCCGCGTTCGTCGGTGTCCAGGCCGTCCGCGACGGTCGCCTGGACGGTGTGAGTCTCGCGGTCGTCGTCCTCATCCCGCTCGCCGCGTTCGAGGCCGTCATCGGCCTCCCGCTGGCCGTCCAGTACCGCCAGCGCGTCAAGCGGAGCGCCGAGCGGGTGTACGAGGTGCTCGAGGCGCCTCTTCCCGTACACGAGCCGGAGCACCCCGCCGCGCCGCCGCGGAGCCCCTTCCCGCTGGAGGTCGCCGGTCTCTCCGCCCGGCACGCCGGGCAGGAGCGGGACGCGCTCGCCGGTTTCGCGCTCACCCTGGAGGCCGGGAGGCGGGTCGCCGTCGTCGGCACCTCCGGGTCCGGGAAGACCACGCTCGCCCAGGTGTTGCTGCGCTTCCTCGACGCCGACGCGGGAACCTACCGCCTCGGCGGGGTGGACGCTGCGGCGCTCGGCGGTGACGACGTCCGCCGCCTCGTCGGGCTCTGCGCCCAGGACGCGCACACCTTCGACAGCTCCCTGCGCGAGAACCTGCGCCTGGCCCGTACCGACGCGAGCGACGACGACCTGCGCGCCGCTCTCGGCCGGGCCCGGCTCCTCGACTGGGTGAACGGGCTGCCCGACGGCCTCGACACCATGGTGGGCGAACACGGATCGAAGCTCTCCGGCGGTCAGCGGCAGCGCCTCGCGCTGGCCCGGGCACTCCTCGCCGACTTCCCCGTCCTCGTCCTCGACGAGCCGGCCGAGCACCTCGACCTCGCCACGGCGGACGCGCTCACCGACGATCTGCTGCGGGCCACCGAGGGTCGTACCACCGTTCTGATCACCCACCGGTTGCGCGGTCTTGACGCCGTGGACGAGGTGGTGGTCCTGGACGAGGGCCGGACTGTGCAGCGCGGTCCGTACGCGGTGCTGGCCGGGGTCGACGGTCCTCTGCGCCGGATGCTGGAGCGGGAACGGGCGAGCGACCTGTCGCTCGCCGCCGGAGCCCGTACATCCCAAGACCGACTTTTCTCGCCAATGGGGACTTACTAGGCTCAAGGTCATGACCGCCGCCGTGCCCGATGCACCGGAGCCAAAGGAACCCGGGCCCCTCGAAGCCGCGACCCGGGCCACCCGCGGCCTGGAGGGCTTGTCCACGGAACTCACCGCCCGGGTGCCGCAGCTCTTGGAGGCCATGCGCTCGGTCGGCACGGGCCTCGAACTGCACTCGACCCTCGACCGCATCTGCGCGACCGCCGCCGAACTCGCCGACGCCCGCTACGCCGCCATCGGGGTCGTCGACGAGGAGGGAGAGGGCCTCTCCGACTTCGTCACCCACGGCGTCGGCGAGGACGTGGCCCGCCGGATCGGGCGGCTCCCCGACGGCCGGACCGGGCTCCTCGGCGCGCTGATCCGGAGCTCCGGGACCATCCGGCTCACCGATCTGTCCTCCGACGCCCGCTCGGCCGGCTTCCCACCGGGCCACCCACCGATGAGGAGCTTCCTCGGCGTTCCCCTGCGCGTCCAGGGCGAGACCTTCGGCAACCTCTATCTCGCGGAGAAGAACGGCGGGGGCGAGTTCGACGACCACGACGTCCACATGGTCCGGGTCCTCGCGACCGAGGCCGGGATCGCCATCGGCAACGCCCGCCTGTACGAGGCCGCCCGGCAGCGGGAGCGCTGGATCGACGGCTCGGTGGCCGTCACCACCGCCCTGCTCTCCGGCGGCGACGCCGACGACGCCCTGACGGTCGTGGCCGAACAGGCCCGCCGGCTCGCCGACGCGGCGGCCGGGATCGTGTTGCTGCCCGCCGAGGAGGGCGGTCTGGAGATCGTCGCCGTCTCCTCCGCCACGCCCAGCGAGTCCCTGGGCGTGGTGATCCCGCGGGAGAGCGCGGTGGTGGAGCGTCTTCTCGACGGCGAGGCGGTGTTCGTGGACGACGTCTCGACCGATCCGCGCATGCTCAGCCGGGTGTCGGCCGAGTACGGACCCGGCATGCTGCTGCCGCTGCACAGCGGAGGCAGGGTGCTCGGCGCCCTCGCGATCCCCCGCGCGCGGGGCGCCCGGCCCTTCACCGAGGCCGAGCGGACGCTGGCCACGCAGTTCGCCTCCCAGGCGGCGCTTGCCCTGATGATGGCCGACGCGCAGCGCGACCGGGAGCGGCTCGCCGTCTACGAGGACCGGGACCGGATCGCCCGTGACCTGCACGACCTCGTCATCCAGCGGCTGTTCGCCACCGGGATGATGCTGGAGAGCGCGCAGCGCACGTCGGTCGTGCCCGCCGTGCGGGAGGGGGTCGGCAAGGCCGTGGACGAACTGGATGTGACGATCCAGGAGATCCGTACGGCCATCTTCGCGCTCCAGCAAGGCCCGGCCGAGGCTCCTTCGGGTCTGCGGACCCGTGTGCTGCGGGAGATCAACATGGCCGCCGTGCCGCTCGGCTTCAAGCCCGCGCACTGCTTTCTCGGCCCGGTCGACTCCGCCGTCGGCGATCTCACCGGCAAGAACCTCATCGCCGCTCTCCGCGAGGCACTCTCCAACGCCTTCCGGCACGCGGAGGCCACCCGCATCGAGGTCGTGGTCGACGCGGACGCCGAGCTGCCCGACGGCAGCGCCGGGGTGCGGCTCTCGGTCGCCGACGACGGCGTCGGCATCCCCGAGGGCGGGCGGCGCAGCGGTCTGCGCAACCTGGCGCGGCGCGCCGAATCGCTGGGCGGATCGAGCTGGTGCGGGCCGGGCCTCGGGGAGAACGGCGGCGGTACGACGGTGGTGTGGGAGGCCCCGTTGTAGCCGGCCGCCTCGGTTCCGCCGGCCCGCTCCGGTCCCGGTTTCGGCCGCGGCCGAGGCTGAGGGCCTCCCGCTTGACGGCGTCCCTGACCGGCGGGACCGGGTCAGTCGTCGAGAGTGCCCGCGAGGATGCGTTCGATGACCACGGCCACTCCGTCGTCGTTGTTGGCGACGGTACGACCGGAGGCGGCGGCGATCACGTCCGGGTGGGCGTTGCCCATCGCGTACGAGCGGCCGGCCCAGCTGAGCATCTCGATGTCGTTGGGCATGTCACCGAAGGCGACGACCTCGTCCGCCGAGATGCCCCGCTCGGCGCAGCACAGGGCGAGGGTGGAGGCCTTGGACACGCCGAGCCCGCTGATCTCCAGCAGGGCGGTCGGGCTGGACCGGGTGAACGAGGCCAGGTCGCCGGCGGCCGCGCGGGCCACGGTCAGGAAACCGTCCGGGTCGAGCTCCGAGTGCTGCGCGAGCAGCTTGAGTACGGGGGCGGCCGCGCCCGGCTCCTCCTCGAACAGCAGCTTCTCCGCGGTCGCCACGGTCGCGCCCGGGTCGAGGAAGAAGGGCGGGTACTCCGGCTCGTAGTGGATGCCGGTGGTGAGCTCCACCGCGAAGGAGGCGCCGGGGGCCGCCTCGCGCAGCGTCCGTACCACCTCCAGGGCGACCGACCGGTCCAGCGGCCGCACCTCGAGGAACGTGCCGCCGGCGTGCAGATCGACGACGGCCGCGCCGTTGGCGCAGATCGCCAGGCCGTGACCGTGGACGTGGTCGCTGACCACGTCCATCCAGCGGGCCGGGCGGCCGGTGACGAAGAAGACCTCGACACCTGCCCGCTCCGCGGCGGCGAGCGCCGCGACCGTACGCTCCGAGACGGATTTGTCGTCGCGCAGCAGGGTGCCGTCGAGGTCGGTGGCGATCAGCCGGGGGGCTGGGGCGGCGGGGCGCACGGGGTGAGGTGAGGTCACCGATCCATTCTTCCGTACAAGCTGCACGGTCGTGCGAGAGGGCGCACATCTGAGTACGGAACGGCGACCTCCCGTGCGTGCGGTCAGCCGAGCTGGGCCACGGCCTCCGTCGCGATCCGCTCGAAGACGGCCTGGTCGGCGGCGAAGTCGGAGTCCGGGATCGGCCAGTGGATCACCAGCTCGGTGAAGCCCAGCTCCCGGTGGCGTCCGGCGAAGTCCACGAAGGCGTCCAGCGACTCCAGGGGGCGCCCGCGGTCCGGAGTGAAACCGGTGAGCATGATCTTGTCGAGCTCGGCCACGTCCCGGCCGGTCTCGGCGCAGGCCTTGCCGAGCTTCTCCATCTGGCCGCGCAGGGCGTCCACCGACTGCTCCGGAGTCCCGTCCTCGAAGAGCTTGGGGTCGCCGGTCGTCACCCACGCCTGCCCGTACCGCGCGGCGAGCTTCAGCCCGCGAGGCCCGGTCGCGGCGACCGCGAAGGGCAGCCGGGGGCGCTGGAGGCAGCCGGGGATGTTGCGGGCCTCCACGGCGGAGTAGTGGGTGCCGTGCTGGGTGACCGCGTCCTCGGTGAGCAGTCGGTCGAGGAGGGGCAGGAACTCCCCGAACCGATCCGCCCGCTCCCGCGGGCTCCACGCCTCCTGGCCGAGGGCGGTGGCGTCGAAGCCGTTGCCGCCGGCTCCGATGCCGAGGGTGAAGCGGCTGCCCGAGATGTCGTCGAGGGAGATGAGCTCCTTGGCGAGCGTCACGGGATGACGGAAGTTCGGGGACGTGACCAACGTCCCCAGGCGCAGGCGCTCCGTGGCGGTCGCGGCGGCTGTCAGCGTCGGCAGGGCGCCGAACCACGGGCCGTCGCGGAAGGTCCGCCAGGACAGGTGGTCGTAGGTGTACGCGGCGTGGAAGCCCAGCTCCTCGGCGCGCAGCCAGCGGTCGCGGCCGCCCTCGTGCCAGCGGTGGACGGGCAGGATCACGGTGCTCAGGCGCAAGGTCATGCCCACGAGCCTACGACCGCCGCGATTCACCTGTCGCGGCCTCCGCCCGGGAAGCGGAGGAACTCCGGGGGGACAGCGTCGGTGAGCCAGACGCCGTTGGCGCTGACGTGGAAGACGTGACCGGCCCGGTGCATCGCGCCGGCGTCCACGCTCAGCACCACGGGGCGGCCCCGTCGGGCGCCGACGCGGGTCGCGGTCTCCCGGTCGGGGGAGAGATGGACATGGTGGCGGTCCATGGGGCGCAGGCCCTCGGCCCGGATGGCGTCCAGGCGGGCGGGGACCGTGCCGTGGTAGAGGTAGGCGGGCGGTTCGGCGGCCGGAAGGTCGAGGTCCACCTCGACCGTGTGGCCCTGGCTGGCGCGGATCCGCGTTCCTTCGATCGCGAAGCGTTTCTTGTCGTTGCTCGCGACGACGTGGTCCAGTTCGGCACGTGTGATCGGGAAGCCGTGGTCCGCGGCTGCCCGCAGCAGGGCGTCGATCTCGGTCCAGCCGTTCGCGTCGAGGACCAGTCCGATCCGTTCCGGCTGGTGACGCAGGTGTTTGCTGAGGTACTTCGACACCTTCACGGTGCGTCTCTCGTCCATGGGACTGTCCATGGCGCCAGGATGCCGAAGACCGTTTCAGGCCACCATTCGATTTCTGAGGCACGGATGTTTGGTCCACAACCAACAGGACTTATCCACAAGGGAATTGACGGTTCTGTGGACAACGCTTGGGCGATTAAGGCTTATTGGGCGATTCAGCTGTTTTCTTTGCGGTTTGAGGCGAGGGTATCCAATGTCCTTGTCTGTACCTCGCGTTCCGCTGCCGCGGCGATGAAGGCGGCGACATGCTCCGGCCCAACAAGCCTCTGCACGGCCCGGATCGTCCCCGAGGGCAGCGCCACCGGGCGTGGCTCGTCGTCCCGCAGCGGAGCCGGGCTGGCCGAGAGGTGATGCTGGAGGTGGCGAGTGGCGAAGAGCCGCATCGCCCGGGCGAGTTCGGCATCCACCGTCTGCTGCGCGAGCGGCCGCAACCTCCGCACCAGCGCCGCCGCCTCGGCGGCGTCCGCGTCAGTCGGCGGCCGGTGCTCCAGATAGCGTGCGAAGACATGCTCGGTCGTGAACTCCAGGAAACGGGACGCTATGTGCTCGACCTGGACCCGAAGCTCCCTCAGGTGGCCGGAGATTGCCGAGAGCGGAACACCCGCCGCGTACAACTCGGCCGCCACCGCCAGCTCTTGCGGGCTGGGTACGAGGAATTCGTCCTCGCGGTCCGGGATCCGCTCCAGGACGCCGAGCTCGATCGCCTCGCGGATCGCCTCCTCGTCGGGCTTACCGCCGAACGTGGCGTCCAGCTCCTCGCGGGAGATCCTGTCGGCTTCCTCGTCCGTCCAGGGACCGTCGACCTCCGCGACGAGACCCAGCACCCCGCCGAGCCCCCGCCCCGCGTCCCAGGCCTCCAGGAGCTCCTTGATGGAGGCCAGGGTGTAACCCCGCTCCAGCAGGTCCGCGATCTGCCGCAGCCGGGCCAGATGCGTGTTCCCGTACACGTTGGACCGGCCCCGGCGCTCGGGACGGGGCAGCAGACCACGGTCCTGGTAGGCGCGTATCGTCCGGACCGTGGCGCCGCTGTGGTGGGCCAGATCCTCGATCCGGTACTCGGACGGGGACGGCTGCCCGCCGCCGACCGCCTGCGCTGACTGCTCCGACACACCCGCTCCCACCGCTTGCTCCGCCTGCCCGTTCTGCGAGGGATGGTACGACCGCCGGGGGGAGCGGCGCGCCGCTCCCCCCACCCCGGGACGCTCATGCCGGTGGTTCCACCCGGGCTATCGCCCGCAGGGCCCTGGGGGCGAACCGGGACATCAAATAGGCTCCGCGCGCCTCCGGGGTGACCGGTACGACGGCCTCGTTGCGCAGGACCGCCCGCAGGATCGCGTCCGCGACCTTCTCCGGCGGATAGTTGCGCAGTCCGTACAGGCGGGAGACCTGCTTCTGCCGGCGCTTCTGCTCCTCGTCGTCCGCGCCGGCGAACCGGGCCGTCGCGGTGATGTTGGTGTTCACGAGGCCGGGGCATATCGCCGAGACGCCGATGCCCTGCCCCGCCAGCTCGGCCCGCAGGCACTGGCTCAGCATCAGCACGGCCGCCTTGGAGGTGCTGTACGCGGGCAGGGCCCGGGACGGCTGGAAGGCGGCGGCGGAGGCGGTGTTGACGATGTGGCCGCCCTGGCCGCGCTCGGCCATCTGTCCGCCGAAGATCCGGCAGCCGTGAATGACGCCCCACAGGTTGACGTCGAGGACCTTCTTCCACTCCTCGCTGGTGGTGTCGAAGAACGAACCGGTCAGTCCTATGCCGGCGTTGTTGACCAGGACGTCGACGACGCCGTGGTCGCTCGCCACCTTCGCGGCCAGTTTCTCCATGGCCTGCTCGTCGCTCACATCGACGGTCTCTCCCCATGCCTCCGGGGCGCCGATCAGCCGGGACATCTCCGCCGTCCGGGCCGCGCCCTCGCCGTCCCGGTCGACGGCGACGACGCGGGCACCGGCCTCGGCGAACGCGAAGGCCGTGGCCCGCCCGATACCACTGGCGGCTCCGGTCACCAGGACCAGTTGCCCGGCGAACCGCTCGGCGTACTCCGGCCGCACCGCGCTCCTCGTCGCCGCCCTCGGCGCCTTGGTGGCCGGGTCCTCGTTGCTCTCGACGAACTCGGTGATCCAGGCGGCCAGCTGGTCGGGCCGGGTACGGGGGACCCAGTGCTTGGCGGGCAGGGAGCGCCGGGTGAGGTCCGGCACCCAGGAGCCCAGTCCGTCGTAGAGGCGCTCCGAGAGGAACGCGTCACCGGTCGGCGTGATCAGCTGCACCGGTGCGTGGGCGTACGCGTCGGCGCGCGGCCGGCGCAGCCGTGCGCGGACGTTGTCGCGGTAGAGCCAGGCGCCGTGCGCCGCGTCGCTGGACAGCGAGGACGTCGGATAGTCCCCGGCCGGTACCTTCTCGACCCGCTGGAGGATCTTGGGCCACTGCTTGCCGAGCGGCCCCCGCCAGGCCAGTTCCGGCAGCACGGGCGTGTGCAGCAGGTACACGTACCAGGACTTGGCGCCCTGGCCGAGGAGCTGGCCGACCCTGCGTGGGGTGGGCCGGGCGATCCGCTGCTTGATCCAGTGCCCGAAGTGGTCCAGGGACGGACCCGACATCGACGTGAAGGAGGCGATCCGTCCCTCCGTGCGCGCCACGGTCACGAACTCCCAGGACTGCACCGACCCCCAGTCGTGCCCGACCAGGTGGACGGGCCGGTCCGGGCTGACCGCGTCGGCCACGGCCAGGAAGTCGTCCGTCAGCTTCTCCAGCGTGAACCCGCCGCGGAGCGGGGCCGGCGCCGTGGACCGGCCGTGTCCACGGACGTCGTACAGCACCACGTGGAAGCGCTCGGCGAGCCGGTGCGCGACCTCCGACCAGACCTCCTTGGAGTCCGGGTAGCCGTGCACCAGCAGGACGGTCGGCCGGCTCGCGTCGCCCAGCTCGGCGACACACAGCTCGATCCCGCCCGTACGGATCCAGCGCTCACGCGCCCCCTCAAGACCCACGTTCACGCCGCCGCCCTCTCGTTCTGGTTCTCGTTCTCGTTCCAGCGCCGCACATGCGGCAGGTCGTCGTCCAGCCAGAACGCGCTCTGCTCGGGATCCTTCGAGTCGGTGACGACGAGGATCTCCTCGAACTTCGCGCCCGTCCCCCGGAACCCCAGGTGCGGCTCGACCGCCCAGAGCCCAGGACGGGGCGGATGGTCGGAGAACCTGTAGGGCGACCAGAGCGGCGACCAGCCGTCCCGGTGGCCGTGGATCGCGTCGCTCGCGAGGCCCTTGAGGGCCTGAGTGCCGAAGCCGAAGAGCGTGGGAGACCAGCGGCGCTCCTTCACCCGGTCGATCTTGTGGGCGATGACGCCGAACGGATACGCGCGATGGCGGTTGGCGTAACCCTGGCGGACCATGAGCCGGTCCACGTCCTCATAGATCTCCCGCAGCGAGCGCCGCTCGCGCACCTCCGTGAGGATCAGCTCGCGGTGGGCCCGCAGATCGGCGAGCAGCTTGTCGTGCACGGGGTTGAGCCCCAGACAGCCGGAATAGCCGATGTCGGAGGTGTAGCCCTTGTACACCGGAGCCATGTCCAGGATGAAGGGCATGCCGGCTTCGAGGCGACGGTGGGTGGGGAAGAACTGGAGCGGGATCTTGAAGTCGACGAAGGCGGTCCGGTCGCCGAACCAGGCGAAGGGCCGGTGGAACCAGTCACGCACGCCCCGCTCGTGCAGCCAGTCCCGCTGCATCTTCGCGGCCTCGCGCTCGGTCACCCCCGGCTTGAGCTGCGCCGCGACGGCCTCCGCGCATGCGTACGCGAGGCGTTGCACCTCCCTGAACCCCCGCAGTTCCGCGGCCGGTTCACCTGTCACTGCTGAGCTCATGCCGATCGCCCGTCCCGTGTGAGCGTATGCGTGCGCTACGCGGCCGTAACTTGACACTGATGAATGTGACAATGCCCGGCGGCTGCGTCAAGGGTCCTGCGCGCGGCCTGTGGAAAACTCCGGGGTGAGAGCGCGGCGAACGACTTTGGTCTCGACTCCCCTACGGGTCCGTACACCTGGAGTCTGATAGAGATCGAGCCGTTGGGTTGACGACCGGTGTGGTGTGCGCCACTACCGTCGAAGCGTGACTGTGATCGCCACCGAAAGCCTCAGCAAGCGGTTCCCCCGGGTGACCGCTCTCGACCGGCTCTCCCTGGACATCGGGCCCGGTGTGACCGGACTGGTGGGTGCCAACGGAGCCGGCAAGTCCACGATGATCAAAATTCTGCTCGGGCTGTCCCCCGCCACGGAGGGCCGTGCCGCCGTGCTCGGCCTGGACGTCGCCACTTCCGGCGCCCAGATCCGTGAGCGTGTGGGGTACATGCCGGAGCACGACTGCCTGCCCCCCGACGTCTCGGCCACCGAGTTCGTCGTCCACATGGCGCGGATGTCGGGCCTGCCCGCCACGGCCGCCCGCGAGCGGACGGCCGACACCCTGCGCCACGTCGGCCTGTACGAGGAGCGGTACCGCCCCATCGGCGGATACTCGACCGGTATGAAGCAGCGGGTGAAGCTGGCCCAGGCCCTGGTCCACGACCCGCAGCTGGTCCTCCTCGACGAGCCGACCAACGGCCTCGACCCCGTCGGCCGCGACGAGATGCTCGGCCTGATCCGACGGGTCTGGACCGACTTCGGCATCTCCGTCCTCGTCACCTCCCACCTCCTCGGAGAGCTGGAGCGCACCTGCGACCACGTCGTCGTCATCGACGGCGGGCAGCTGCTGCGTTCCAGCTCCACCAGCGACTTCACCCAGACCACCACGACCCTCGCGGTCGAGGTCACCGACTCCGACACCCACCCCGACGGCACGGCGGCCCTGCGCACGGCGCTCGCCGGCGCGGGCGTCACCCTGCACGAAGGGGTGGAGGACGGACTGCCGGGCGCCGGCCACATCCTCCTCGTGGAGGCCGCGGGCGAGGAGACGTACGACCTGGTCCGAGACACCGTCGCCGACCTCGGCCTCGGTCTCGTCCGCATGGAGCAGCGACGGCACCACATCGCCGAGGTCTTCCGTCCCGAGCGCTCCCAGGAACAGCAGCAGGAGGTGCCGGCGCGATGAGCACCCAGGCCCAGACCCCCGAGACCACCCAGATCCACAACATCGGCTACCGCACCTACGACGGGGAGCGCCTCGGCCGCGCGTACGCGCGCCGGGCGCTGTTCTCGCAGTCGCTGCGCGGCGCGTACGGCCTCGGCCGCAGCGCCAAGTCCAAGGTGCTGCCGATGATCCTCTTCGCCGTGATGTGCGTTCCCGCGCTGATCATCGTGGCCGTGGCCGTCGCCACCAAGCTGAAGGACCTGCCGCTGGACTACACGCGGTACGCGATCTTCACCCAGGCCGTCATCGGGCTGTACCTCGCCTCCCAGGCGCCCCAGTCCGTCTCCCGGGACCTGCGGTTCAGGACCGTTCCGCTGTACTTCTCGCGCCCCATCGAGCGCGTCGACTACGTCCTCGCCAAGTACGGCGCGATGGCCTCGGCGCTCTTCATCCTGACCGCTTCCCCTCTGGTGATCCTCTACGTCGGCTCGCTGCTCGCCAAGATGGACTTCGCCGAGCAGACCAAGGGATTCGGCCAGGGCCTGGTGTCCGTGATGCTGCTGTCGCTGCTGTTCGGCGGCATCGGACTGGTCATGGCCGCGCTCACGCCGCGCCGCGGCTTCGGAGTGGCGGCCGTCATCGCCACCCTGGTGATCTCCTACGGCGCCGTCTCCACGCTGCAGGGCATCGCGTACGGCACGGACAACCTCGACGCCATCAAGTGGATGGGCCTGTTCTCCCCGATCACCCTGATCGACGGAGTGCAGACCGCCTTCCTCGGTGCCACCACCTCCTTCCCCGGAGGGGAAGGAGCGGGACCGGGCGCCGGAGCCGGCGCGGTCTATCTGCTCGTCGTCCTCGCGCTGATCGCCGGCTCGTACGCCGTCCTGATGCGCCGCTACCGAAAGGTCGGGCTGTGACCACGATCAACATCGACCACGCCTCGCGGTGGTTCGGCAACGTCGTGGCCGTCAACGACGTCACCATGACGATCGGCCCGGGCGTCACCGGTCTCCTCGGACCCAACGGCGCCGGGAAGTCCACCCTCATCAACATGATGGGCGGCTTCCTCGCCCCCTCGACCGGCACCGTCACCCTCGACGGGCAGCCGATCTGGCGCAACGAGTCCGTCTACCGGCAGATCGGCGTCGTGCCGGAGCGGGAGGCGATGTACGACT
Source organism: Streptomyces sp. NPDC093600 (assembly GCF_044764755.1). NCBI lineage: Bacteria > Bacillati > Actinomycetota > Actinomycetes > Kitasatosporales > Streptomycetaceae > Streptomyces > Streptomyces sp. NPDC093600. The sequence goes on along the minus strand of NZ_JBIWIU010000007.1, from coordinate 167,150 downwards.
TCCTCACCGGCCGCGAATTCGTCGTCGCCAACGCCGAGTTGCACGGCCTGGGCGCCGATGAAGCCCAACGGGCGCTCGCCACCGTCGAGATGGAGTACGCGCAGGACCGCAAGATCGCCACGTACAGCAAGGGCATGCGGCAGCGCGTGAAGATGGCCTCGGCCCTCGTGCACGACCCCTCGGTGCTCCTGCTCGACGAGCCGTTCAACGGCATGGACCCGCGCCAGCGCATGCAGTTGATGGATCTGCTGCGGCGCATGGGTGCCGAGGGCCGCACGGTGCTGTTCTCCTCCCACATCCTGGAGGAGGTCGAACAGCTCGCCTCGCACATCGAGGTGATCGTGGCCGGACGGCACGCCGCCTCCGGCGACTTCCGCAAGATCCGCCGGCTCATGACCGACCGGCCGCACCGCTATCTCGTACGGTCCAGCGACGACCGGGCGCTCGCCGCCGCGCTCATCGCCGACCCGTCCACGGCCGGTATCGAGGTCGACCTGGCGGAGGGCGCCCTGCGCGTCCAGGCGGTGGACTTCGGCCGCTTCACGGAGCTGCTGCCCCGCGTCGCCCGGAGCAAGGGGATCCGGCTGCTGACGGTGTCGCCGTCGGACGAGTCCCTCGAATCGGTCTTCTCGTACCTCGTAGCGGCCTGAAAGGAGCCTGACCGATGTACAACCCCACAGTCGCCCGGCTCACCTACCGGGCCCTGCTCGGCCGCCGACGGGCGCTGATCCTCTTCGCGCTGCCCGCGCTCCTGATCCTGATCGCCACGGCGGTACGCGTTTTCAACGGCGCCGACGACCAGATCGCCGCCGACGTCCTGGGCGGCTTCGCCCTCGCCACCATGGTCCCGCTGATCGGCGTCATCGCCGGAACGGGCGCGATCGGGCCCGAGATCGACGACGGTTCGATCGTCTACCTGCTCTCCAAGCCGGTGAAGCGGCCCACGATCATCTTCACCAAGCTCATCGTGGCGATCGCCGTGACGATGGTCTTCTCGGCCGTCCCCACCTTCGTCGCGGGGATGATCCTCAACGGAAACGGGCAGCAGGTCGCGGTGGCCTACACCGTCGCCGCACTGGTCGCCTCCATCGCGTACAGCGCCCTCTTCCTGCTGCTCGGCACGGTCAGCCGCCACGCGGTGGTCATCGGACTGGTCTACGCCCTGGTCTGGGAGGCCCTGTTCGGCTCCCTCATCTCCGGGGCGAAGACCCTCAGCGTCCAGCAGTGGGCGCTGGCGGTGGCCCAGAAGGTCAGCGGCGAGGGCCTGGTCACCTCGGACGTGGGCCTTCCGGCCGCCGTCGCACTCCTGGTCGGCGTGACGGTCCTGGCGACCTGGTACGCCGGCCAGAAGCTGCGGACGCTGAAGCTGGCGGGCGAGGAGTAGGGCCTCTGGAGCAGGCCGAGCGCCGCGCCCGGTGCCCCCCGGGGCCGGCGCCCCGCGCCCGCGGCTCGCGGGGGACCGGTGGTCTCAGACCTTCCGGTCCCTCGCCGCGAGCAGCCCCACGCACAGGGCCGCCGCGCAGACGCACAGCACCAGGGCGATCGGCACGGACCAGGAGCCGGTCGTCTGGTGCACCGCCCCGGCGGCCAGCGGGCCCGCAGCGGCGAGCAGATAGCCGACGGTCTGGGCCATCCCGGAGAGCCGGGAGGCGGTCACCGCGTCGCCCGAGCGCAGCACGATCAGCGTGAGGGCCAGGCCCACCGCCCCGCCCTGCCCGACCCCGAGGACGGCGGCCCACACCCACGCCCCCTGGACCGGGGCGACCATCAGCCCCGTGTACCCCGCCGCGACCAGCGTCGTGACCAGCACGACCAGTGGACGCTGGCTCCGCATCCGCCCCGCGAGGAGCGGCACGGCGAAGGCGCCCGCCACCTGGATCAGGTTGTTGAAGGCGAAGACCACACCCGCCGTCCCCCGGCTCATCCCGTGGTCCGTGAAGATCGTCGGCATCCAGGCGATCAGGACGTACGACCACAGCGACTGCAGGCCCATGAAGAGGGTCACCTGCCACGCGAGGGCCGAGCGCCAGACGCTCCGGGCGGGCGCCGCCGGACCGCCCCGGCCCCCTGCGCTTACGCCCGCACCCACCGCCTGGCCCGTACGGCCCCGCGCGATCAGCACCTGCGGCAGCCACGCCACCGCCGCGAGCGCCGCGAGCAGCGACCAGAAGGCGAGCGAGGCCTCCCAACGCCCGCCGAGGGCGCGCTCAAGCGGAACGGAGGCCGCCGCGACCACCGTCGCACCCGCGATCATCGCGCCCGTGTAGACGGAGGTCATGGACGCCGCCCGGTCTGGGAAGTCCCGCTTGATCAGGCCCGGCATCAGCACATTGAGCAGCGCGATCGCCGTACCGACCAGGACCCCGCCGCCGTACAGCGCGTAGACGGACGGCAGGACACGCACCAGGATGCCCGACCCCAGCAGTACCAGCGCGGCGAGGAGCACCGGTTCGGCGCCGAAACGCCGCCCGAGCCACGGAGCCACCAGCGCGCCGACTCCGAGGAAGAGCACCGGCACGGACGTCACCAGCGAACTCGCCGTCGACGACAGCCCGAAAGCCGTCGAGATCTCGCTCACCAGCGGTGAGACGCTCGCCAGCGCGGCTCGCATGTTGAGGGAGGCCAGCACGATCCCGACCATCAGCAGGGCGGGGTGGGCGAGCAGCGCCCGCTGCCCGCCGCCCCCTTGTGGCGAGATCCGGACATCGGCCTCGGCGTCGACGAGCAGGGGTGTTTCGGGGCGGGACAAGAGATCGTTCCTTTTTCTTCTGCGTACGGGTTCGTTCTGTGTACGGGTTTCTTCCGCGTACGGGAGTTCAGCGGGCGGGTGGCGGGGTCACGGCGCGCCGGCGAGCAGGGCGACCGTCTCCATCGGGACACGCAGCAGCTCCCGGGCACCCGCCTCCGCGCCCGCCGCGTCCCCCGCCTCGATCGCCCCGACCAGCGCCTCGTGCGCGTCGATGTCGACCGGGGGCATCTCCCGGTCGCCCAGCGCCTCGACCAGCACCTCGTGCACCTGGGCGGAGAAGAAGCGGTACACCTCGACGAAGGCGGCGTTGTGCGTGGCCTCGACGACGGCGAGGTGGAAGGCCATGTCCGCGTCCGCGTCGCGGTCGCCCTCCTCGCGCAGGGTGGCCAGGGCCGCCCGCAGCCGCAGCAGGTCGTGGGTGTCCCGCCGTACCGCAGCGAGCCGCGCGGCCTCCGTCTCCAAGGCAACCCGCAGCTCCAGGACGTCCCGCGCACCGGCGTGGCGCATTCCGCGCAGGACGGCGGCCGGATCGGCCGTCGACCTGACGAATGTGCCGTTGCCCTGGCGCGACTCCAGCAGACCCGCGTGGACCAGCACGCGTACCGCTTCGCGGACGGTGTTGCGCCCGACGCCCAACTGCTCGGCGAGCTCGTGCTCGGTGGGGATGCGGTCGCCGACCGCCCACTCGCCCTCCGCGAGCTGGGCCCGCAGCTGCTCCACCACGGAGTCCACCAGCGAGGTCCGACCCGCCGCCTTCAGCGCCATCACCACTCCCTATTCGCCCGGTTGCCCAGTCATCCTACAAGTGGGTCGCTCCGGCACCCGGGATTACTGTGGGCTCGTACGCGGACACGACCATCCTCACCACCTTCGGGAGTCAGCCATGTCAGACCGCTTCGACGTCGTCGTACTCGGAGCTGGCCCCGGCGGCTACGTCGCCGCCATTCGCGCCGCTCAGCTGGGCAAGCGGGTCGCGGTCGTCGAAGAGAAGTACTGGGGTGGTGTCTGCCTGAACGTCGGCTGCATCCCCACCAAGGCACTGCTGCGCAACGCCGAGCTGGCCCACATCTTCAACCACGACGCCAAGACGTTCGGCATCAAGGTCGACGGCACGGTCTCCTTCGACTACGGCGAGGCGTTCCGCCGCAGCCGCACGGTCGCGGACGGCCGGGTCAAGGGCGTCCACTACCTGATGAAGAAGAACGGCATCACCGAGTTCGACGGCCGGGGCACCTTCCTCGACGCGAACACGCTCCAGGTGGCCACGTCCGACGGCTCGACGCAGACGATCGCCTTCGACAACTGCATCATCGCCACCGGTGCCACGCCCCGCCTGCTGCCCGGCACCGCCCGCAGCGAGCGCGTGGTGACCTACGAGGAGCAGATCCTCGCCGAGGACGTGCCGCAGTCGGTCGTCATCGCCGGCGCGGGAGCCATCGGCATCGAGTTCGCGTACGTCCTGCACAACTACGGCGTGAAGGTCACCATCGTCGAGTTCCTCGACCGGATCGCCCCGCTGGAGGACGAGGACGTCTCCAAGGAGCTGGCCAAGCAGTACCGCAAGCTCGGCATCGACGTCCTGACCTCCACCCGCGTCGAGACGATCGACGAGTCGGGCCCGCAGGTCCGTGTAACCGTCACCGGCAAGGACGGCGCCCAGAAGGTCCTGGAGGCCGACAAGGTCCTCCAGGCCATCGGCTTCGCGCCCAACGTCACCGGCTACGGCCTGGAGAACACCGGCGTCGCCCTCACCGAGCGGGGCGCGATCGACGTCGACGGCCGCTGCCGCACCAGCGTGCCGCACATCTACGCCATCGGCGACGTCACCGCCAAGCTGATGCTCGCGCACACCGCCGAGGCCATGGGTGTCATCGCCTCCGAGACCATCGCGGACGCCGAGACGATGGAGCTCGACTACCCGATGATCCCGCGCGCCACCTACTGCCAGCCGCAGATCGCCAGCTTCGGCTGGACCGAGGCGCAGGCGCGGGAGAAGGGCTTCGACGTCAAGGTCGCCAAGTTCCCGTTCACCGCGAACGGCAAGGCGCACGGCCTGGGCGACTACACCGGCTTCGTGAAGATCATCAGCGACGCGAAGTACGGCGAGATCATCGGCGCCCACCTGATCGGCCCTGACGTCACCGAACTGCTGCCCGAGCTGACCCTGGCCCAGCAGTGGGATCTGACCGTCCACGAGGTGGCGCGCAACGTGCACGCACACCCGACCCTGGGTGAAGCGGTGAAGGAAGCGATCCACGGCCTGGCCGGCCACATGATCAATTTCTGAGGTTTCTCGGGGTTCTCCCACGTCACCGTGGTAGCCACGGAGACGTGCCGAGCGAACCCCTCCCGGGTGGCGAACCGTCCCGGCCGATCAGGTCGTGGGTGCGTTCGTCACCCGGTTCGCGTCTCTGGCCGCTGATCGCGCCCTCGCTGGTGATCGGCCTGGCGTGCCGGCCGCCGGCGTGCGGAAAACCGGTGGCCGCCCAAGGAGCGCCTCCCGCAGACTAGTTCGGCGGGGGCGCCTTCCTCGCCGGAGACCGGGGAGGAGCGCGACGATGACCGGCACCAGTTCGAGCCGGAGTCCGAGTCCGTCGAGTTCCTCGCAGCGCGGCGCCTTCTGAGCGCCGCCGGGGCGGTCGCTTCGAGCGCGCGGTTCCACCGCGCGGACCGCCCTCCCGTCGGCTCCGGGGCTTACCGCCCCAGCAGACGCTCCAGGACGACCGCGATGCCGTCGTCCTCGTTCGACGACGTCACCTCGTCCGCCACGGCCTTCAGCTCGTCGTGCGCGTTCGCCATCGCCACGCCCCGCGCCGCCCACGCGAACATCGGGATGTCGTTCGGCATGTCACCGAACGCGATCGTCTCCGCCGCCTTCACACCGAGCCGGCGCGCCGCCAGCGACAGGCCCGTCGCCTTGCTCAGGCCGAGCGGGAGGATCTCCACGATGTCCTCCCCCGCCATGACGACGTCCACCAGACCGCCGACCGTCGCGCGGGTGACCCGGGCCAGCTCGTCGGACGACAGCGTCGGGTGCTGGATGTAGACCTTGTTCAGCGGGGCCGACCACAGCTCGGAGGGGTCCTCGTACGGGACCGAGGGCAGCCGGCCCCCGAGGACGCGGTAGCCCGGACCGACCAGGACCTCGCCGTCCAGGCCGTCACGGCTCGCGGCCAGCGCCAGCGGGCCCACCTCCGCCTCGACCTTCGACAGGGCGAGTCCGGCGAGCTGCCGGTCCAGCGTGAGCGAGGTCAGCAGGCGGTGCTCACCCGCGTGGTACACCTGCGCACCCTGACCGCACACCGCGAGCCCGTCGTAACCGAGGTCGTCGAGGATGTGCCGGGTCCAGGGCACGGACCGGCCGGTGACGACGATGTGCGCCGCCCCCGCCGCCACCACGGCGGCGAGAGCGTCACGCGTGCGCTCCGAGACGGACTCGTCGTCACGCAGCAGCGTGCCGTCCAGGTCCGTCGCGACGAGCCGGTAGGGGAAGGGGCTCACGTGGAGATCGGCTCCAGGACCTCACGGCCACCGAGGTACGGACGCAGGACCTCGGGCACCCGCACCGAGCCGTCGGCCAGCTGGTGGTTCTCCAGGAGCGCCACGATCGTGCGCGGTACGGCGCACAGCGTGCCGTTCAGCGTCGCCAGCGGCTGGACGACCTTCTTGCCGTCGCGGTCGTCACGCATCCGCACGGACAGCCGGCGCGCCTGGAAGCCGTCGCAGTTCGACGCCGAGGTCAGCTCGCGGTACTTCCCCTGCGTCGGGATCCACGCCTCGCAGTCGAACTTCCGCGAGGCGGAGGCGCCCAGGTCGCCGGTGGCCACGTCGATGACCTGGAACGGCAGCTCCAGGCTGGTCAGCCACTGCTTCTCCCACTCCAGGAGACGCTTGTGCTCGTTCTCGGCGTCCTCCGGAGCGACGTACGAGAACATCTCGACCTTGTCGAACTGGTGGACCCGGAAGATGCCCCGGGTGTCCTTGCCGTACGTGCCGGCCTCGCGGCGGAAGCACGGCGAGAATCCGGCGTAGCGCAGCGGCAGCTTGTCGGCGTCGATGATCTCGTCCATGTGGTACGCGGCGAGCGGCACCTCGGACGTACCGACGAGGTAGTAGTCGTCCTTCTCCAGGTGGTACACGTTCTCGGCGGCCTGGCCGAGGAAGCCCGTGCCCTCCATGGCGCGCGGACGGACCAGCGCCGGCGTCAGCATCGGGATGAACCCGGCCTCCGTGGCCTGCGCGATCGCCGCGTTGACGAGCGCGAGTTCGAGCAGCGCGCCGACGCCCGTGAGGTAGTAGAAGCGCGAGCCGGAGACCTTGGCGCCCCGCTCGACGTCGATGGCGCCCAGCGCCTCGCCCAGCTCCAGGTGGTCCTTGGGCTCGAAGCCCTCGGCCGCGAAGTCGCGGATGGTGCCGTGCGTCTCCAGGACGACGAAGTCCTCCTCGCCGCCGACCGGCACGTCCGCGTGGACGATGTTGCCGAGCTGGAGGAGGAGGGCGCGCGCCGTCTCGTCGGCCTCGTTCTGCTCGGCCTCGGCGGCCTTGACGTCGGCCTTCAGCTGCTCGGCCTTCCGCAGGAGCTCGGCGCGCTCCTCCGGGGTGGCCTTGGGGATCAGCTTGCCGAGCGCCTTCTGCTCGGAACGGAGCTCGTCGAAGCGGACGCCGGACGACCTGCGCCGCTCATCGGCGGAGAGCAGGGCGTCGACGAGCTCGACGTCCTCTCCACGGGCGCGCTGGGAGGCGCGAACACGGTCGGGGTCCTCACGGAGCAGGCGAAGGTCAATCACCCCACCAGGCTACCGGTGCGGCCTCCCGGCCCCCCACCCGATATAGCCGAGCGTGTCGCTTTGCCCTAATTGCCGCAATTGGGAAATGCTCTGCCCATTCGTCAATAAACAGTCGGTGAGTTGCCGAAAAGGGGCGGAGCGCCTGGGGCGGCTTGACCGAACCGCCGAGTCGATCACGTGACTTCTCCACAGGAGCGCGGGGATCCGGCAGGTTATCCACAGCCTGTGCGGGAGTTCTGTGGATCACGGAGGGGATCATTCCGAATCGGACACCGGGGCTTGAGAATTCTCCGCCCAAACCGCCCTCGCCCACTCATTCGGTGGGAATTCCTCGCCCTAAAGAGTTGATCAAGGGAATTGAGCTGACACGGGCAGAGGTGCGGCGCTGTGGACGCATGTGAGTGGCTAGGGCGATTTGTCGATCATGTCTGCATGCATTATCGACTTGTCCCCAGGTCGAGAGAGAGCCTGTGGATAACTTCTGTGGGCAAGTGAAAAGTATGCAGGTAGGACTAATGGTCCAAACCTGTGGACGACCGCTCCCGGGAAAGGGAGCGGTCGGGGACTATCTCCTCAGGCCCGGCCGTCCTGGGCCCTCGCCAGCCAATCGGAGGCCGCCATGAACTCCGCGTCCGACGTCCCCAGCCGGAGCGCCCGTACGTCCTTCTTCGCGACGCCCGCTCGCGGGTACGACCCGAGGAACCGCACCTGGGGGCAGATCCGCTTCAGCCCCATGAGCGCCTCGCCCACGCGCCGGTCCGAGATATGGCCCTCGGCGTCCACGGCGAAGCAGTAGTTGCCGATGCCGGCGCCGGTGGGGCGGGACTGGATCAGCATCAGGTTGACCCCGCGCACCGCGAACTCCTGGAGCAGTTCGAGGAGGGCACCGGGGTGGTCCTCGCGCAGCCACAGCACGACGGAGGTCTTGTCCGCGCCGGTGGGCGCCGCCGGCCGGGCCGGGCGGCCGACGAGGACGAAGCGGGTCTCGGCGTTCTCCGCGTCGTGGATCTCGGTGACCAGCGGCTCCAGACCGTAGGTCGCGGCCGCGAACTCACCGGCGAAGGCCGCGTCGAAACGGCCCTCCTGCACCAGCCGGGCACCGTCCGCGTTGGACGCGGCCGACTCCCACAGGGCGTCGGGCAGATGGGCGCGCAGCCAGTTCCGTACCTGCGGCTGGGCGACCGGATGGCCGGTGACGGTCTTGATCTCGGAGATTTTCGTCCCCGGCCGTACGAGCAGGGCGAAGGCGATGGGGAGGACGACCTCGCGGTAGATCATCAGCGGTTCGCCGGAGGCCAGCTCGTCCAGGGTGGCGGTGACCCCGCCCTCCACCGAGTTCTCGATCGGTACGAGAGCGGCGGCGGCCTCTCCGTTGCGTACGGCGTCCAGCGCGGCCGGGACGGAGACCATCGGGACGAGTTCCCGGGTCGCCGCCTCGGGCAGCGTACGCAGCGCGGCCTCCGTGAACGTGCCTTCGGGGCCGAGATACGTATACCGGGTGGCTGACATACGGTCACCCTAATAGGCGCCGACGGCGTCCGCCTCGCCCGAGCGGGGTCAGGACTCCCAGGCGTTATGACTCCAGAAGCCGCTGGCCGACGTACTCGCCTTCGGCGGGCCCGCCCGGTACGGCGAAGAGGCCGCTCGACTCGTGCCGGACGAAGGGGGAGAGGGCGTCGCCCCGGTCGAGCTTGCGCTGGACCGGTACGAAGCCGCGCAGCGGATCGGCCTGCCAGCAGATGAAGAGGAGACCGGCGTCGGGCGTCCCGTCCGGGCCGATCCCGTCGTGGAAGGAGAAGGGCCGGCGCAGCATGGCCGCTCCGCCGTTCTGTTCGGGGGCGGAGATACGGGCATGGGCGTTGTCCGGGATGACCGGTTTCCCGTCCGGGCCTAGCTTCTCCAGGTCCGGCTCGGTCGTCTCGGTGCCGCCGGTGAGCGGGGCGCCGTCCGACTTGCGCCGTCCGATGACCTTCTCCTGCTTGTCCTGGGACAGCTTCTCCCAGTCGTCGAGCAGCATCCGGATCCGGCGGACGACGGCGTACGAACCTCCGGCCATCCATGCCTGCGTTCCGGCCGCCCCCTGCGCGACGAAGATCCGGCGGTCGAAGTCGGGGTCGGTGGGCTTCGGGTTGCCGGTGCCGTCGATCTGGCCCATGAGGTTCCGGGCCGTCATCGGGCGGGGTGTGGCGCCGGCCGAGCGGTTGAAGCCGTTCATCTGCCAGCGGACCCTGGCCGCGTCGCCCGCGTCCTTCTGCAGCGCGCGCAGGGCGTGGAAGGCGACCAGCGCGTCGTCGGCACCGATCTGCACCCACAGGTCGCCCTCCGACCGCTTCGGGTCGAGGGCGTCGGCGGAGAAGGCGGGCAGCGGGTCGAGCTGCGTCGGTCGGCGCGCGGTGAGCCCGGTACGGCCGAAGAAGGAGTGGCCGAAGCCGAAGGTGACCGTCAGGGAGGAGGGACCGGCGTCGAGCGCGATGCCCGTGTCGTCGGTCGAGGGCTTGCCCTCCATGAGCGCCTTCGCCGTCGCCGACCAGCGGCGCAGCAGGGCGGCGGCTTCCTTGCGGCCCGCGCCGGGGGCGAGGTCGAAGGCGATGAGGTGACCCCGGGACTGAAGCGGAGTGGTGATCCCCGCCTGATGTTTCCCGTGAAACATCACCTCCGTCGATCCGACCGTGGTCAGGGCGGGGGAGGCGTCGGACCCGGAGCCCGGGCCGCCGCCCGATACGGCCGCGTACATCCCGGCGCCGCCGGCGGCACCGAGCGCGAGACCGGCCGCGCCCGCCGCACCGACCGTGCCGAGCATCCGCCGCCGGGAGATCTCAAGGTTGTCGTCGCTCACGAGGTCAGCCGATCTTCACGTTCTTGTCGATGGTGGTCTGGTCGATGTCGGAGGTGCGGACGGTCACCTGGATCTGCCATTCGCCGGGCATCGGGATCTGTACGCCGCTGGCGCTCCAGTGCCCGGTCTGGATCCGGTCCGGTGCGACGGGGAGCGGGCCGACGTCCTTCTCCTTGAGGGTGAAGGCGACCTTGATCTCGGGGACGTCGAGAGGGCGCCCGTTGGGCCGGTCCACATAGATGTGCAGGGCGTTGGCTCCGGTGCGGCCCGGGTCGAGGCTCAGCCGTACGGTGCCCTTGCCGTCCACGCCCCCGGTGTCGAACGGGAGACGGATGTCGACGGGCCGGTCGGGTACGGCGGTCGAGCCGGTGGCGGAGGACCGGCCGGCCTCTTCCTCCGTACGTGCGGGCTCGGTCGAGGTCAGTACGGTCGTCACGGCGAGAAGCACCACGGCGACGGCGGCCTCGGTCAGTACGGAGCGCCGGAGTCCGGCGCGCTCGGGGTCGGCGTCCCGGTCCCGCTTGCGGCGGGCGGTGGCGACGGCGGCTCGCTGCCGGGCGAGCTGCGCGGCGCGCTCGGGATCGACGGCTTCCGCCCGCACGGCAGCCCCGGCGGCCTCGGTCTCCTCGGCTTCCTCGGCTTCCGCGACCGCCTCGGTCTCGACGGCCTTCTCGGCTTCTTCGGCTTCCGCGACCGCCTCGGTCTCGACGGCCTTCTCGGCTTCTTCGGCTTCCGCGACCGCCTCGGCCTTCTCGGCTTCTTCAGCCTCCGCACCCTCCGTGACCGCCTCGGTCCCTGCCGGTGCGCCGAGTCGCCGGGTCCAGCGGCGCGAGACCCAGGCGATGCCGACGAGCACGGCGACGAGTCCGATCTTGACCAGCAGGAGCTTTCCGTACGAGGTGCCGGTCAGCGCGGACCAGGAGCCGACCTGCCGCCAGGACTGGTACAGCCCGGTCGCCGCCAGGACGAGCACCGCGCCGAAGGCGATGGCGGAGAAGCGCTCCACGGCGGCCCGTTCGATCCCGGGGGCCCGGTACAGCGCGACGAGCAGGGTCACGAGGCCGCCGAGCCAGGCCGCCACCGCGAGCAGGTGCAGGATGTCGACGGGCATGGCGACACCCGGCTGGAGACCGGTGGAGGCGTGTTCGGCGAGTGCCCACGTACCGGCGATGCCGGCCGCCACCACCGTGCCGCCGATCGCGAGTCCGAAGGTGAGGTCCTTCTTCTCCTTCTCGTCGGTCCGCTTCGTGTACGCCCCGAACAGCACGGCCACGAAGAGCGCCGCCGCGCCGAGGAGCATCAGCCGGGAGATCAGCGCCGCGCCCGTCTTTGTCTCCAGGACCGCCTTGAGGCCGCCGAGGTCGAAGGCGTCGGCGAGCTCTCCCGATCCGGTGTACGGGTTGCGGAGCAGCAGCATGGCGAGGGTGGCCGCGGTGAGGGTCAGCCAGCCCCGGACCACGAGCCGTTGGACCGGCCGGGCGCTCGCGCCGCGCGGCCAGCAGGCGAGGACGAAGGCGCCGCCGCCGACGAGGACGGTGAAACCGGCGTACGCGAGGTAGCGCGCGATGCCGTACAGCGCGCCGACGAGTCCGCCACCGGCCTCCCGGTCGGGGAGGGCGACGGAGGTCTGCGACGGGGCGCCGATGGAGAAGGTGAAGGCGCCGGCGATGGGGTGGCTGTCGGCGGAGACGGTCTGCCAGGCCACGGTGTAGGTGCCTTCGGGCAGGCCGGAGCGGAGCCCCACGCCGTACCGGACGATCGATCCGCTGCACAGGTCGCGGATCTCGCCGGTGTCGACGCGCTTTCCCGACGGGTCGAGGACCCGGATCGAGTCGGCGCTCATGGCGACCTGTTCGGAGAAGGTGAGGTTGACGTCCTTGGGGGCGGTGGCGACCACCGCCCCGTCCCTCGGGTCGCTGCCCGTGAGCGCGGCGTGCGCGGACGCGGGGGCGGCACCGGCGAGCAGGGCACCCAGAAGTGCGGCCACGACGAGCAGCAGCCGGGTCAGGGCGGTTCCGAGGCGCGGGGCGGTGGCTGGCATGTGTGTCAGTCCCTCGACTGGCTCAGTGCTGCTTCGGGTTGTGGGTGGCGGCCTCGACGGGGAGGTCGACCTTGATGGGGCCCGACTTCTCGAAGTGCAGCTCGATGCTGACCTTCTCGCCCTGCTTCGGCTTCTGCTTGATGTTCATGAACATGATGTGGTTGCCGCCGCGTACGAGCTTCAGCTCTCCCTTGGCGGGGATGTCGAAGGACTTCACCTCCCGCATCTTCTGGTCCTTCGTCTCGTGGATCTCGACGTCGTCCGAGAGGGGGCTGGTGACGGAGGTGAGCTTGTCCGCGGTGTCGCTGTCGTTCTCGATGGTCAGGAAGCCGCCGGCCATGTCCATCACGGGCTGGGGCATGAAGGCGCCGCTGACCTTCAGCCGGGGCTCGTCGGCGGAGCCGTCGGACGAACACCCGGTCAGCGCCGCCCCGGAGGCGAGCGCTATGGCGGCGAGAAGGACGGTGGTGCGGGTGGTGCGGGTGGTGCCGGTAGTGCGGGTGGTGCGGCGGTTCACGGGTTCTCCCCCTTGATGAGCTTCGGCAGGTCCTTGGCGTATTCGTCGACGGTGGTGTCCTCGCCGTACAGGACGTAGCCCTGGTCGGTCGTGGGCGAGAACGCGATCACCTGGGCTCCGTGCATGGAGACGACCGAGCCGTCCTTCTCCTTCTTCGGCGGGTCGATGCCGATGCCGATCTGGCGGGCGCCCGCCTGGATGGTGGAGAAGTCACCGGTGAGGCCGGTGAAGGAGGGGTCGCCGGCGGCCGGCAGCCACTTGGCGAGCTCGGCCGCGGTGTCCCGCTCGGGGTCGGTGGTGACGAAGACGACCTGGAGTTTCTCCTGGTCGGCCTTGGGGAGCTGCTTCTTGGCGATGGCGATGTTGCTCATCGTCAGCGGACAGACGTCGGGGCAGTGGGTGTAGCCGAAGTAGATCAGGGTCGGCTTGCCCTTGGTCCGCTCGCGCAGGTCGTACTTCTTGCCCTGGGTGTCGGTGAGGACGAGGTCGGGCTTGGCGAACGGGCGGTCGAGGACGGTGGCCGCCTTGGTGGTGTCGGTGTCGCTGGAGACGTCGGCGACGGGGCCGACGCCGGTGCTCGTGGTGTTGTCACCGGACAGGCTGACGACGGCCGTCACGCCGAGGGCCGCGACGGCGGCGGCCACGGCGACGATCAGGGGGGCGCGTCGGCTGGGCCGGGCTTGTTCGTCGTTCTTCTGGACAGACATGGAGTTCTCTCTCGGGAAGGGCTCGGGCCGGGTCGTCAGGCCGAGCGGCGGCGTCCGGCGAGCACGCCGAAGGCCACTCCCGCGATGCCGATGAGGATGCCGACGACGCCGAGGACCCGCGCGACGTTGTCGCTGGAACCGGCGGAGGCGGTCTCGGTGTGGCCGGTGGCGCCGGCCTTGTCGCCGTGACCGGCCGAGCCGCCCTCGGCCTCGTCACCGGCCTTCTCGCCGGTCTGCTCCTCGGCCTTGTCGCCGGTGGCCGCGCCGCCGTGGTGGTCGTCCGACGCGGCGGAGAGCTTCAGTACGGGGGCCGGGTTCTGCGGTTCGGCCGCGCCCTCCTTGGGCTCCTCGATCCAGCGGACGACCTCGTTGTTGTCGTAGGTCTGGATGGCCTTGAGGACGAGCCGGTCGGTGGTCTCCGGCAGCTGTCCGAGGGAGAGCGGGAACTGCTGGAACTGGCCGGGCCCGATCTTCGAGCCGTCGGCGGTCCAGGTGACCTTCGAGACGGCCTCGTTGATCTTCTTGCCGTGCAGCTCCAGCGGCTTGGCGAGCTTGGCCTTGGTGACCTCGGCCTTCCAGCCCGGCACCGGCTGCGGCATGACGGAGGCGAGGGGGTGGTCGGTCGGGAAGTTGATCTCGACCTTGACGGTGGAGGCGTTGTCGCGCTCGTTGGGGACCTTGACGTTGACGGTCGCGTAGCCGCCCTTCGCGGCCTCGCCCTGGGGCTGCACGCTGACGTGCGCGAAGGCGGTGCCGGAGAGCAGGGCGACGGAGGAGAGGGCGATGCCGCCGGCGACGGCGAGACGGGAAACGTTCATGGGAGGACACTCCAGCTCTGAGGAGAAGGTGAGCGCCGCCCGGCGCGCCGACGGCCTCGACCGGTCGTGCGTGCGTGGGCGACCGCGGACCCGCTCCCTTCGAGCGGTCCGCGTCAGGCTGCGAGGACGCAGGCGGCGGCCGGCGGGCCGCGCCGGATCACCGTGTGCTGGAGTGCCTCCGCCACCGGCGGCGGGTCGTCGGCCGCGGTACGGACGGGGCGGCGCGGCACGCCCGCCGGGACCCCGGGAAGGCCGGCGAGCATCGCCCGTACGAGAGCGAGCGCGGCGCGCAGCGACTGGACGAGGGCGGCCTCGGCGAGCCCGGTCGCGCCCTGCGCGGAGAGCAGCACGAGCCGGCGCAGGGCGAGGTCGCCTCGGCGCAGCAGCCAGCCGGTGGCGAGCGCGGCCAGGAGGTGACCGATCACCATGGGCGGGTTCGGCAGCAGCTCGGCGCTCTGCGGAGCGCCGGCGGCCAAGTGGCCGGCGGGGTGGAGGTGCCCGCCCGCGGCGGCCGGGTCGAGGCCCGCGTCGGTGATGATCCGGCTCGCGTCGGCCGGGCTGAGGGAGGCGGCACCCGCGCCGCAGACCAGCTTGGCGGCCATGCGGATGAGCGCGTCGTTCGCCTCCGGGCCGAGGCCGAGGCCGCGGCCGGGCGAGGCGCCCGCCCCGGGCGCGAGAGGTCGCTGCCCGAGCCCGAACAGGGTGTGCAGCCCGAGCTGTCCGACGGTCAGCGCGCCGACGATGAACGGCAGCGAGCGTTCCCGCCCCGCGAAGAGCAGAATGCTCGCGAACACCCCCAGGAACCCGGCGAGCACGCTCCACAGGGCGATACCCGCGCAGGCGGCGAGGGCGTGGCCCAGGCCGGACAGCACGACACAGACCGCGGCGAACACCGCGGCCCGCAGCAGCTGGGGTCCGAGCGTGGGGGCAGACATGGCGGCCCCATCATCGCACCAGGGCCCCTGCCTCCATGCGGCAGGTCCGGAAGATCATACTTGGGGCGACTTCGCGCCGACATACACCGGCGCGTGGTTTGAGTGCATCCGCCGAATGAGGGCTGTTGTGCTCCCGGAGGGCTTACGGACGGCAGAGCGAGGCAATACGTATCGGTAATGTCGAGCCGCGGCCGGGAGGCTGGAGCATGAGCATCTGGTGGTCTCTCCATCTGCGGCGCGAGGCTGCGAGCGTTCCGCTCGCCAGGCGGCTTCTCCTCGGCACGATGGAGACGGCGGGCGTCGACCCGGACATCTCCTACGAGCTGTCGGTCGCGCTGACCGAGGCCTGCGCCAACGCCGTCGAGCACGGGGGCGACCAGGCCACGGGCGACGCTTCGGAGGCGTACCGGGTCACCGCCTATCTGGACGGCGAGACCTGCCGTATCGAGGTGGCCGACTCGGGTCCCGGGTTTCCGGGTGGCAGGCCCGCGACGGTCCAGCGGGCGGCCCCGGACGGCGAGAACGGCCGCGGGCTGCGGCTGATCGAGGAGCTGGCCGACCATGTCCACTTCGGCAACCGAACGGGCCGGGGCGGGGCCGTGGTCAGCTTCGACAAGATCGTGAAGTGGCGGGCGGACGCCCCGCTGGCGCTGACCTGACCCGCGCCGACCTGACCCCCGCTGATCTGCGCTGACCTGCACCGACCTGCGCTGACCCGCGTACATACGAGCGGGATCGCGGGCGCGAGAAAGCCCCCGCCGGTATCGGCACGCGGATCGGCGGGGGCTTTCTCATGCTCGAGGCGGCGCTGGGTCAGCCCTTCAGGCCGGCCATCCACGCCTCGACCTCGTCGGCCTGGCGCGGCAGCGAGTCGGAGAGGTTCCGGTTGCCGTCCTCCGTGACGAGGATGTCGTCCTCGATCCGGACGCCGATGCCGCGGTACTCCTCCGGCACGGTCAGGTCGTCGGCCTGGAAGTACAGACCCGGCTCGACGGTCAGGCACATGCCCGGCTCCAGCGTCGTGTCGACGTACGCCTCGGTGCGCGCGGCGGCGCAGTCGTGGACGTCCATGCCGAGCATGTGACCGGTGCCGTGCAGGGTCCAGCGGCGCTGGAGGCCGAGCTCCAGGACGCGCTCGACCGGGCCCTCGATCAGACCCCACTCGACGAGCTTCTCGGCGAGCACCCGCTGGGCGGCGTCGTGGAAGTCGCGGTAGGCGGCGCCGGGCTTGACCGCGGCGATGCCCGCCTCCTGCGCTTCGTACACGGCGTCGTAGATCTTGCGCTGCAGCTCGGTGTACCGGCCGTTGATCGGCAGCGTGCGGGTCACGTCGGCGGTGTAGAGCTCGTTGGTCTCCACGCCGGCGTCGAGCAGCAGCAGCTCGCCGGAGCGGACCGGGCCGTCGTTGCGGACCCAGTGCAGGGTGGTGGCGTGCGGGCCGGCGGCGCAGATGGAGCCGTAGCCGATGTCGTTGCCCTCGACGCGGGCGCGGAGGAAGAACGTGCCTTCGATGTAGCGCTCGCTGGTCGCCTCGGCCTTGTCGAGGACCTTGACGACGTCCTCGAAACCGCGGGCGGTGGCGTCGCAGGCCTTCCGCAGCTCGGCGATCTCGAACTCGTCCTTGACCAGCCGCGCCTCGGAGAGGTAGACCCGCAGCTCCTCGTCGCGCTCGGCGGTGACCTTGTCCGTGAGGGCGGCCTCGATGGCGGCGTCGTGGCCGCGGACCACGCGGACCGGACCGGTGGCCTCCTTGAGGGCGGCGGCCAGCTCGCGCACGTCCTTGGCGGGGAGGCCGAGCAGCTGCTCGGCCTCGGTCAGGGAGTGGCGGCGGCCGACCCACAGCTCGCCCTGGCCGTCGAGCCAGAACTCGCCGTTCTCACGGTTCGAGCGCGGCAGCAGGTAGATCGTCGCCCGGTGGCCGTCCTTCGTCGGCTCGAGCACCAGAACGCCGTCCTGCGTCTGGTCACCGGTGAGGTAGGCGTACTCGGTGGAGGCGCGGAAGCTGTACTCGGTGTCGTTCGAGCGGGTCTTGAGGTTGCCCGCGGGGATCACCAGCCGCTCGCCGGGGAAGCGCGCGGACAGCGCGGCGCGGCGGGCCGCGGTGTGCTCGGCCTGCGCGATCGGCTCCAGGCCGTGCAGCTCGGTGTCGGCCCAGCCGGACTTCATGTTCTCGGCCAGCTCGTCGGAGACGCCCTGGTACAGGCCGTTCTTGCGCTGCTTGATCGGCTCTTCGTCCGCTGCGTCGTCAGCAGCGAGATCCAACTCAGCTTCCGGGGTCTCCGGGGTGAGCTCCTCGGCCACGGGTCTGCCTCCTCTTGGTACGACACTGAACCTTCACCATCGTACGGTCGTACGGAAGAGGGCCCCAGGGCCGTAAGTCCCCTGGCCGACGAGGTGGCCGGCGGGGTGGTCGGCGGGGTGACCGGTGTGTCGTGTACCGCTCACTCGAAGCGGGCGGCGAGCAGGACCACGTCCTCTCCGTCGGCGGTGTCGCCGAGCCCGTCGGGCAGCATCGTGCGCAGGACGTGGTCGGCGACGGCGGCCGGGTCGGTCCGGTCCGCCTTCGGGACGCTCACGGCGGCGGCGTGCAGCCGGGCGAAGGCGCGGTCGATGGGGTCGCCGGTGCGGCGGAGAAGTCCGTCGGTGTAGAGCAGCACCGTTTCTCCCGGTGCGGGGACGAGCTCGACGCTGGGCGCCTCCCAGCAGGCGAGCATGCCGAGCGGCGCCGACAGGGAGGTCTCGACGAACTCGGTGCGGTGGTCCCCGATGATCAGCGGCGGGGTGTGCCCGGCGCCCGCCAGCACGATCTTGCGCTGCTTGGGCTCGCAGTAGGCGAAGAGCGCGGTCGCCGAGCGGGCCGGTTCGGTCAGCCGGAGGAGGAGTTCCAGGTCGGAGAGGACGGCGACGGGGTCCTCCCCTTCCATGACGGCGTACGCGCGCAGGGAGGCCCGCAGTCGTCCCATGGCGGCGAGCGCGCTGGGCCCGGTTCCGGAGACGGAGCCGACGGCGAGTCCGAGGGCGCCCTCGGGCAGCGGGAGCGCGTCGTACCAGTCGCCGCCGCCCTGGGGGCCGGTGCGGTGGCGGGCGGCGAGCTGGACGCCGGGGACGCGGGGGAGGCGGCTGGGGAGCAGCTCCTCGGCGACGGTGGCGACCTGGACCCGGGCGCGCTCCAGCTCCAGCAGGCGGGCGAGGTGTTCGGTGGCGTACCGGCCGTAGAGCCCGACGAGATGGCGCCGGCGTTCGGAGGGTTCGGCGGGTTCGTCGTACAGCCAGACGACGGCACCGAGTCTTCCGGCGGCCTCGGTGGCCAGCGGAAGGGCGTAACTGGCGGCGTAGCCCAGGCGGGCGGCGACCTCGCGGTGGCGGGGGTCGAGCTCGGCCTCGCCGAGCAGGTCGGGGACGGCGACGGGGCCGGGGATCGCGACCGGATCGGGGAGGCCTTCGAGGATGCGTCCGAAGGAGGTGGCGCTGCGCGGCACGGTCTCGATGGTGCCGAGGTCGGCGTGGGCGAGGCCGAAGCCGACGGTGGTGGCCGGGCCGAGTCCGTCGGCGGGTTCGAGGACCGCCATGCCGCGGCGCGCGCCGACGAGGCTGGCTCCGGCGCTGAGCAGTTCGTGCAGCGCGTCGTCGAGCGAACCGGTCCTGACCAGGCGCTCGGTGAGTTCATGGAGGGTGGTGAGGTCGGAGACCCAGCCGGCGAGCCGGTCCTGGATCAGCGCGCCGGGCGGGAGGGGCGCGGCGGGCACGCCCGGGAGGGGCGTCGCAGTGTGCGTGGGAGAGGGAACCGCTGAATCGATTCCAGCCACTTTCGGCAGGTGAGGGGCGCTCACTGCAGTCGGCTTTCCGACTGGTGCGTTTCGCGCAATAGCATCGCAAACCCCCATGTCATTCTGCGCCGCTATCCATGCATCCACATGTACACGCACAAGAGGAGCGATGTCCAGCATTGTCCCCACGGGACTTGTGGTGTCTATGGGGTTCTGCAGAAGGGTTGAAGTGCGAGGGAAGTTGGCCGAAAATTGCCCTCGGTGTGCACCTTTCGCGGTCGACTGGCGACGTTTGAAAGCGCGTCATCCCGAGCGTGCTGGGTACGTAAACGGTGACAGTCAGGGGCAGTTGACGCTGCTCCGGAACCTGACGCGGAGCCCGGGCGTCTTCATCGCCGCAGGCCGCACCGATCCCCGAGTGGCGGGGAACGTGTTTCGAGTGGCCCGAGTGGATGACGAGCTGCGGCTCGGTCCGTCCCGCCCCATCGGCACGGGGCGGCGAACCGCCGACCTTGTACGCGCTGATACGCACAGTGAACTGATCTGCACGTGGTGTGATGTGGATTCGGCGTTCAACGGAAAGGAACGAGCGCACATGCGCGAGATCCTCGGAAGGCGACGCAGGCTCCGGTTCCGGCGCAAGGAGAGGACCGCCCAGCTCGACGCGGCGCTCACCTGCGCTCTCGAGTGGGACTGGCCCGTACTGCCCGGCGTGGGGCTGAAGGCGACGACGCGGGCCGCGGCCCGTGGGTCGGGAGGGGCGGGCTGCGCCTGCCCGGACCCCGAGTGCGTGGTGCCCGGCGCGCACCCCTTCGACCCGGGACTGCTCGCGGCGACCACGGACGAGCGCATGGTCCGCTGGTGGTGGACGCGGCGGCCGGACGCGCCGATCCTCCTGGCGACCGGCGGGGGCGCGCCGTGCGCGGTGAGCCTGCCGGCCGTGGCGGGGGCGCGGGCCCTGGTCGCGCTCGACGCGATGGGCATGCGGCTCGGCCCGGTGCTCGCCACCCCGACACGATGGTCGCTGATGGTCGCCCCGTACAGCCTTGAGCGGCTGGGCGAACTCCTCTACGCGAAGGACAGCGTGCCCAGTTCGCTGCGTTTCCACGGCGAGGGCGGCTATCTCCTGCTGCCGCCGTCGGTCGCGGGCACGGGCCAGGTGCGCTGGGAACGCGCGCCGCTGGCCGGCTCCGCCCGGCCCTGGCTGCCGGATGTGGAGGCGGTGGTCGACGCCCTGGTGGAGGCGAGCACGGGAGCGCCGGGCGGCGGAAGCAGGCTCGCCTACTGATCGGCAGCAGGTTCGCCTATTGATCCGATTCGGGCCGGGGTGCGTGGCGTACGCGCGCGTCGGCCGAGCCCGTACGGGCACCGGCCTCGGCAACCGCGGGTTGTCGGGGCCGTTTCTGTCACCCGTACGGGTGCGAGCCGGGCCTACTTGCACGCAAACGGGCGCGCGGCGTGCGGTGCGCCCGTCATCCGCCGATATCTTCGGCCCACCGTTCACGAGTCGCAGCCAGCCGGGCAGGTGGGTCCCATGAATCTCCGCATGATCGGGCTGGGGGCCGCCGTGGTGTGCGCCACGCTCCTGCCACTGGGCGCCCTCGCGGGACCCGCGGCCGGTCCGGGCCCCTCCGACGACGCGAAGGCGGCGGACGCGGCGCACGAAGGCGGCGGTGCCGACGGCGGCCTGCTGTGGGGCACCGGCCTGGGAGTCGGGGGACCGGTTCCCGCGTCCGCGTCACCTTCGTCACCGGCGCCCGCTCAGCCGCCCGCGCGCGCCTCGCGCTGCGGCCCCGAACTCACCTCTCCGGACGGGATCGAGGCGCAGACCTGTGTCATGGCCGAGGGGCCCGACATCTGGGGGCGTACGTACTACCGCAATGCCACCGGCCGGGAGCTCGAATCCATCCTCACCCTGATGGGGCCCGGCGGACGGACCGTACAAGTGCGTTGCTCGATCACGGCACAGGACGAACCGGGGGCGTGCGAGACGCCGAAGGAGCGTGGCCGGGGAGCGGCTTCGGCCTATTCGGCCGTCGCGGAATTCGCGGGAGCGGGGGAGGGCGGGAGTGCGCCGCTGCTTCTGCGCTCCGGGAGCAACCCGGCTGGCTCGACCGGGAGTTGAGGCGGACCGATCGGGGGTTGAGCCGGGTCGACCGCGAGTTGAGCCGGGCCGAGCGGGAGTTGATCCGGGCCGGGAGCCCGATGCGGGCATGAGAAGGCCCGGTCGCTGGCGACGGGGGATGCACCAGCGACCGGGCTTCTAGAACCGTAACAAGAGATCTGCTGTTCGCAAATTCGATCTCGGTAATTCGGACAGGTATTTTTCCCGGCCTCTGCGGAGAGTTGTGGCCGAAGTCACCGACTGGTCGGTCTGTCAGTCACCACCGCCACCCCGGGCGTCAGCTGAGAGTGACCTGGCGGTTGGTCAGGCCACCGCGGGCCCGACGCTCCTCGGGCGTGAGCGGGGCGTCCGAGGCCAGCGCCGCGGCCAGCCGCTCGGCGAATTCGGCGGCCGGCTTCTCGCACTCCTCGGCGCCCATCGTCGTCGGCAGGTCCCAGACGGGAACCATCAGGCCGTGGGCCCGGAAGGAGCCGACCAGGCGGGTGTCGTCGCCCAGCGAGGACGTACCGGCCGCGTGCAGCCTGGCGAGCGCGTCGAGGAGCTTCTCCTCGGGGTGCGGCATGACCCAGCGCAGGTGGTTCTTCTCCGGGGTCTCGCACCAGTACGCGGATTCCACACCGGTCAGCTTCACCGTGGGGATCGCGGCGGCGTTGGCGCGCTCCAGGGAGGCCGCGACCTCGGGGTTGGAGTTCTCCGCGGATTCCGGAATCCAGAATTC
This sequence comes from Streptomyces sp. NPDC093600, assembly GCF_044764755.1. Taxonomy (NCBI): domain Bacteria; kingdom Bacillati; phylum Actinomycetota; class Actinomycetes; order Kitasatosporales; family Streptomycetaceae; genus Streptomyces; species Streptomyces sp. NPDC093600. The sequence continues at coordinate 145,150 of NZ_JBIWIU010000007.1, read as the reverse complement.
GAAGCCCGAGTGCACGACCGGCGCAAAATCGCCGTTCGGGTCGAGCAGATCCTGCAGGCGGGGGCCCTCGGCCGGCACGCGACGGGGGGTGACCGGGGTGCCGGGCTCCGCCTCCAGGGCGCGCTGGAGCGTGTCCGCGAGATCGCGGGCGAGGTCGCCGGAGGCGGAGTCGTTCTGCAGCGCGAGGAGCACGGAGCCGTCGTCGCGGCGCAGCGCCGGCCACGCCATCGGCAGCACGGTCGCGAGCGTCACGGACGGTACGCCGTCGGGCAGCCCGTCCTTCAGCGTGAGCGGGACGGTGGCGGCGGGCACCAGCTCGCGCAGCGCGACCCAGTCGCACTCGCCGGGCAGGCCCTCGAAGGGGCGCTGGACCAGCTCGGTCACGGCGTGCGCGGCGGCCCGGCCGTGACACGCCTTGTAGCGGCGGCCCGAGCCGCACGGGCACGGTTCGCGTGCGCCGACGACCGGGATCTCCCCGTTCGTGACCTGTGCTGTGGCGGCCTTCGTCTGGGGGCGCTTCTTGGCCATGGTGTGGCTTTCTCCCGATAGCGGCAGTGCGGTGGTGCAGGGCGGTGGTGCAGCGCGGTGCGCGCTGCACGGCTCTGTGTCGGGCGAGCCTAGCCGCCCGAACGTGCCACGGGGCTCAGGCGGCAAGTCCGGTCCGCACGCTGGGCTCCCGCGGGGGCCCGGCGGGGCGTATGCGCGGCTGCCCGATCACCCGGGCTCGTCGTACGCGCCGCCCGTGCGGCCGGCCGGCTGATCGTCCGTACCGCCCGTGCCGCTGCCCGATCACCCGGGATCGTCGCCCGTACCGTCCCGGCGGTCAGTCCAGGTCGTCGTACGCGTCCAGGAAGTCGAAGCCGGAGCCGCCGCCCACCCTCGCCGCGAAGTCCTCGCGGCGGTGGCCTTCGGTGACGACCACCCAGACCGTGACCTCGCCCGTCGCGCTGTCCCGTACGCCCCAGTCCCGGGCGAGCGCGCTGATGATGTTCAGCCCACGGCCGCCGCGCGCGGTGACCGAGGGCGTCGACGGAACGGGTCGTGTGGGACCACCGCCGTCCGTCACCTCGACCGTCAGACCGCCCGTCGCGTCGATGTGCCAGGCCGCACGGACGTCCCCGTCGCCCATCTCTGCCCGGCCCAGCGGCCTGCCGTGCCGGCAGGCGTTGCTGAGCAGTTCGGAAAGGATCAGTACCGCGTCGTCGACGACCGATTCGGACATGCCGCTGCGGTGCAACTGCTCCCGCATACGGTGTCGCGCCTCACCCACGCCCGCAGGGCCATGGGGTACGGCCATGCTCGACGACGTGGGCACCTCCTGTGCCACCACCAACGCCACCCCCGAGACCTCCTTTGCCCCACGCCACGGTGTGGATGCCCCAATGGACTGGACCGGAAACCGGCCGATACGCGTGCGGTGACGCACTCGTGACGATCGCGTACGGACCGAACGCGCCGGTGCACTCCCTGTAAGCCGCGATACGGGAGGGAAAGGGGTTGAAGGCGTCTCAATAAGGGATTAAAGGCGTCCCAATTGGGACAGGACCTGTTTCGGCCGGTTGGTGATGATCGCGTCGACACCGAGCCGCTCGCACAGCTCGACGTCCTCCGGATCGTCGACCGTCCAGACGTGGACCTGGTGTCCGGCCTTCTGGAGCCGCATGATCACGGTGGGGTGGTGGCGGACGATCCGGATCGACGGCCCGGCGATCCGGGCGCCCGCGGGCAGGCGTCCGTCGCGCAGCCGGGGAGTGAGGAACTGGGTCAGGGAGACGGTGGGCAGGTGGGGTGCCGCGGCCGCGATCCGGAGCAGTGAGCGGGCCGAGAAGCTCATGACGCGTACGGGGGATTCCTCCGGGGCCGGCGGCGCGGCGAGGCCGAACCGCTGCAGCAGCTGGATCAGCCGCTCCTCCACCTGGCCCGCCCAGCGGGTGGGGTGCTTGGTCTCGATGGCCAGCTCGACGCGCCGCCCGGCGTCGGAGACCAGCTCGAGGAGCCGTTCCAGGGTGAGTACGGAGGTGAGGCCCGGGTCCTTCCAGTCCGGGCTCTCGCCCGCCTCCTCGCGGCCCTTCCAGACGCCGAAGTCGAGGGCGGCGAGGTCGGCGAGCTCCAGGGCGGAGACGGCGCCGCGACCGTTGGAGGTGCGGTTGACGCGCCGGTCGTGGACGCAGACGAGGTGGCCGTCGGCGGTGAGGCGGACATCGCACTCGAGGGCGTCGGCTCCGTCCTCGATGGCTTTCACATAAGCGGCGAGGGTGTGTTCCGGGGCGTCGTCGGAGGCTCCGCGGTGGGCGACCACCTGGACGGGGCCGCGGTTCGTGTGCTGCCGTGCGTGGGTCACCGCGACATGGTGCCATTGGCGGCGCGGTCGTACGGGATCGAGTCCGTTCTGTCCGTAAATAAAGAAAGACGTGCGGACGCACAGCTCCGGCTTACAGTGGCCTGACACCCTGTGGGAAAAGCTGTTCGCACACAGAGTCCGCATTTCATCCACCCGCGCAGTACACGAGGAGAGAGCTGTGAGCACCGAGAACGAGGGCACGGCGGTTCCGGCGGACCCGACTGCCCCGTCCGCCCCTCCCGCCCCTCCCACGCCTCCTGCCCCTCCCGTACCGCCTGCGTCGACGGTGGACGCACCCCAGCCGGCAGCGGTGCCGGAGGCGGCGCCCGGACACTCCCCCCGGTCCGAGCCCGCCGCGGCGCCGCTGCCTGTGACACCCCCGGCCGACGTTCCGGCCGGGGCGGCCGCGCACGCGCCGGCGGCCGAGCAGGCGTCGGGGCACGCGGGCGGCTGGTCCCCGCCCCCGCCGGCCGCACCGGTCTGGGGCGCGCCCGTCCCGCCGCCGCCGGCGAGCCCGCGCAAGCGGACGGGCGGCCTCGTCGCGGCGGTCCTGGCGGCCGCCCTCGTGGCCGGCGGTGTCGGCGGCGGCGTCGGCTACTGGGCGGCGGAGCGCGGGGAGAGCGGCACGAGCTCGACCACGGTGTCCGTGGGCGACTCCCCGGCCTCCTTCAAGCGCGACCCGGGCACGGTCGCGGCCGTGGCCGGCAAGGCGCTGCCGAGCGTCGTGACCATCCAGGCGAAGTCGGGCGCCGGCGAGGGCGAGGGCGGCACGGGCACCGGCTTCGTCTACGACAAGGAAGGCCACATCGTCACCAACAACCACGTGGTGGCCTCCGCGGCGGAGGGTGGCGGCACGCTCTCGGCCACCTTCTCCAATGGGAAGACGTACGACGCCGAGGTGGTCGGCCGGGCCGAGGGTTACGACGTGGCCGTCCTGAAGCTCAAGTCGGCGCCGGAGGGCCTGACTCCGCTGCCGCTCGGCAACTCCGACGCGGTGGCGGTCGGCGACTCGACGATCGCGATCGGCGCGCCCTTCGGGCTGTCGAACACGGTCACCACCGGCATCATCAGCGCCAAGAACCGCCCGGTCGCCTCGGGCGACGGGTCCAGCGGCAAGAACTCGTACATGAGCGCCCTGCAGACCGACGCCTCGATCAACCCGGGCAACTCCGGCGGCCCGCTGCTCGACGCGAGCGGCGCGGTGATCGGCATCAACTCGGCGATCCAGTCGACCGGCAACGGCTTCGGCCAGTCCCAGGCGGGCTCGATCGGCCTCGGCTTCGCGATCCCGGTCAACCAGGCCAAGAACGTGGCCGAGCAGCTGATCAAGACGGGGAAGCCGGTCTACCCGGTGATCGGCGCGACGGTGAACATGACCGAAGAGGGCGAGGGCGCGACCATCGCGGACCAGGGCGCGGGCGGCACGCCGCCGATCACCCCGAACGGCCCGGCGGCGAAGGCGGGCCTGAAGGCGGGCGACGTGATCACGGGCTTCGGCGACCGCCAGATCGACAGCGGCCCGACGCTGATCAGCGAGATCTGGACCCACAAGCCGGGCGACTCGGTGAAGGTCACCTACGAGCGCGACGGCAAGACGGCGACGACCACGGTCACCCTCGGCGAACGCACGGGCGACAACTGACCGGCTAGGCTGTCCCCCGCGCCGACCCTTACGGGTCTGGCGCGGGGTGGGTTGCCCGAGCGGCCTAAGGGAACGGTCTTGAAAACCGTCGTGGCAGCGATGTCACCGTGGGTTCAAATCCCACACCCACCGCAGCAGGTCAGAGAATGAGCAGGTCAAAGGGCGGGCTCCGGATTCCGGGGCCCGCCCTTCGCGTGTATGGAGGGGGTGGTGCGGGGTCGCGAGCAGGATCAGGAGGGCGCGGAGGCAGAGCGGTGGGGCGGGGTCGGCTGTGCCGGGGGTGAGCCGGTACACGTTACGGGTGGCGGCCGAGCCCGGGCGTCCGGGGTGGCGTTCGCGGCCTTGACAGGAGTCGTGGATCTGACGGACAGTCAGAAATCTCGTCGATCCGGGAGGCCGTCGCCGTGCATCTCGCCCCGACCGAGCGGCAGCTGCGGCTGCGCGCCGAGCTTCGTGCGTACTTCCGCGATGTGATGCCCGACGGTCCGCCGCCCTCCACCGACACCGTCGCCCAGCGGCGGCTCCTGCGCCGGATCGGCGGTGACGGCATGCTCGGTCTCGGCTGGCCCGAGGAGTACGGGGGGCAGGGCCGGGGCCCCGACGAGCAGTTCGTCTTCTTCGACGAGGCCTATCGGGCCGGCGCGCCCGTCTCCATGGTCACGCTCAACACCGTCGGCCCGACCCTCATGAAGTACGGCACCGAGGAGCAGAAGGCCGCCCTCCTGCCCGGCATCCTGCGCGGGGAGACCGTCTTCGCCATCGGGTACAGCGAGCCCGAGGCCGGCACCGATCTGGCCTCGCTGCGTACGAAGGCCGTACGGGACGGGGGCTCCTGGCTGATCGACGGGCAGAAGGTCTTCACCTCCAACGCCCAGAACGCCGACTGGATCTGGCTCGCCTGCCGCACCGACCCCGAGGCCCCCAGGCACCAGGGCATCTCCATCGTCCTCGTCCCCACTCACGCCCCCGGCTTCTCCTGGACCCCGATCGAGACCGTCGGCGGGCTGACGACGACCGCGACCTACTACGACGGCGTCCGCGTGCCCGCCGGAAACCTGGTCGGCGCCGAGAACGCCGGTTGGGGGCTGATCACCAACCAGCTCAACCACGAACGGGTCGCCCTCGCCGCCATCGGCATGCAGGCCGAGGACTTCTACGAGGCCGCCCTCCGCCGCGCGCGTACACCCGAACCGGTGACCGGCCGGCGCCGCATCGACGAGCCGTGGGTACGGATCCGGGCCGCCGAAGCCCACGCCCGGCTGGCCGCGACACGCCTGCTCAACTGGCGACTCGTGGCTGACGTCGGGGCCGGTCGGCTCTCGCCGGGCGACGCGAGCGGAGTGAAGTTCGCGGGAACCGAATCGGCGGTCGAGGTGTACCGGATGTGCCAGGAGATCGCCGGCGGAGCGGCACTGGTCAGGGCGGGGTCGCCGGGCGAGTTCGACGGCGGTGAGCTGGAGCGGATGAACCGCGCCGCACAGATCAACACCTTCGGTGGAGGGGTGAGCGAGGTGCAGCGCGAGATCGTGGCCACGACCCGACTCGGCATGGGGCGTGCGCCGAGGGGCGGTGGGCGCCCGTGAGCAGGACGGAGAAGACCGGGCCGGTGGGGTCGGTCGCGTACGTCAGCCAGATCGCGGAGGCCGAGGAGGCGGCGGGGGTCGCGGAGGCCGAGGGCCTTCAGGAGCGGTTGAAGGCGTACGAGGGGCGGGTCGCCGTCGCCTCGGGCGTCGGCAAGGACCCCGTCAACGCGCCCATGATCCGGCACTGGTGCGAGGCCATGGGCGACACCAACCCGGCGTACAGAGGGCCGGACGCCGTCGCGCCACCCACCATGCTGCAGGCGTGGACGATGGGCGGCCTCTCCGGGCACACCGGCCGCCCCGGACGCACCGGCCGCTCCGAGGCCTACGACGAGCTGCTCGCCCTCCTCGACGGTGCCGGATACACCTCGGTCGTCGCCACCGACTGCGAGCAGGAGTATCTCCGGCCCCTGAAGCCCGGTCACGTGGTCACCTTCGACGCCGTGATCGAGTCGGTGTCGGAGCGCAAGACCACCAAGCTCGGGACCGGGCACTTCGTCACGACCCGCATGGACGTACGGGCGGACGGCGAACTCGCCGGCACCCACCGCTTCCGCATCCTCAAGTACGCCCCGGCGGCGAAGAGAACCCCTGTAAAGCGGCCGCGACCCGTGATCAACCGGGACAACGCCGGGTTCTGGGAGGGCGTCGCAGCCCATCGGCTGCTCATCCAGCGGTGCGCGGCCTGTGCGAGGCCGCGCTTTCCCTGGCTGCCCGGATGCAACGCCTGCGGCTCGCAGGAGTGGCACGCCGTCGAGGCGAGCGGGTCCGGCACCGTCTTCTCGTACGTGGTGATGCACCACCCGCCCTTTCCCGCCTTCGACCCCCCGTACGCCGTCGGTCTCGTCGAACTGGCCGAGGGCGTCCGGATGGTCAGCAACGTCGTCGGGGTGCCCCACGACAAGGTCCGGATCGGGATGCCGGTCCGGTTGGAGTTCCTCCGCGTGGACGAGGAGCTGGAGCTGCCCGTCTTCCGGGCCGCGGCGGAGGGGGGCGAGTTCTGACATGGACTTCACTCCCACGGAGGAGCAGACCGCGGCCGTGGAGCTCGCGGCGTGGATCTTCGGCGATCTCGCCACGCACGAACGGCTCAGGGACGCCGGCACGGATTCGGACGCCGGACTCTGGAAGGCCCTGTGCGCGGCCGGGCTGCCGGGAGCCGTCGAGGAGACCGGACTGCTCGGACTGGTCCTGCTGGCCGAGGAACAGGGGCGGACGACCGCTCAGGTGCCGTTCACGGCGAGCTGTGTGTACGGGCTCCTCACCGTCGCCCGGCACGGTACGGAAGAACAGCGGGCCCGGCTGCTGCCCGGGCTGCGGGACGGTACGACGGTGGTGACCGGGGCCTTCCCCGGGACGGGCGCGGGCGCGGGGGCGGTACGGGTCGACGGGGACGGGTTTCTCGCGGGAACGGTGGACTGGGTGCCCTGGCTCAGGGACGCCACCCACGTCCTCGTACCGGACGAGGAGCACGCGCTCTGGTGGGTGCCCACGGCGGAGGCGTCCGTGACGCCCGTCGAACTCACCGCCCCCTGGGCCGCCGGGCGGCTCGTCCTCGACGGCGCCCGAGGCGAGCGGATCGGTGGTGTCCGAGGCGAGCACAAGGGCAGTGCCCCAGGCGAGCGGCGGATGGAGGGCGTCGGGGCCTACGAGGACGTGCTGGCCATGGCCCGGATCGCCTTCGCCGGGCTCCAGGCCGGGGTCTGCGCCGGGTCGCTCGCCCGGGCCGTCGCCCACACCTCCGTACGCGAGCAGTTCGGGCGGCCCCTCGCCACCCGCCAGGCGGTGCAGCTCCGGGCCGCCGACGCCCATATGGACACCGAGGCGATCCGGGTCACCGCGTACGAGGCGGCCTGGCGCCATGACCAGGGCCTGCCGGCGGCGGAGCAGGCTCTCACGGCCGCCTGGTGGGCCTCGGAGGCCGGAAAGCGGGTCGTCCATACCGGGCAGCATCTGCACGGGGGCATGGGGGCCGATCTCGACCACCCCGTCCACCGGCACTTCCTCTGGGGCAGGCAGCTCGACGCGTACCTCGGCTGCGGCACCGAACTCCTCGCCGAACTCGGGAAAGTGATCGCGAACCGGGGCCTGACCCCGAACCGAGACGCGCTCGCGAACCGGGGTCCGCTCGCGCACGCCGACCAGCCCGCGGACGGAGCCCTGTCATGAACGCCGGTGACGAGCTTCCGCCGCTCGACATCCCCATCACCCGCACCCTGATCGTCGCCGGAGCCGTCGCCTCACGCGACTACCAGGACGTGCACCACGACGCGGAGCTCGCGAGGGAGAAGGGCTCCCCGGACATCTTCATGAACATCCTGACGACCAACGGCCTGGTGGGCCGGTACATCACCGACCACTTCGGCCCCGGCGCCGTCCTCCGCAAGGTGGCGATACGGCTCGGCGCCCCCAACCACCCCGGCGACACCATGACCTTGACCGGCACGGTCACGGAGGTCGACGGTCCCACGGTCCGGGTACGGGTCGTGGGCGCCAACCGTCTCGGCCACCACGTCACCGGCACGGTGACCGTGACCCTGCCCGAGCGCGCCGGGAGGGGGGCGCCATGAGCATCCGCAGGGCCGACACGCTCGGCGGCCGCGCCGCCATCGCCGGGATCGGTGCGACCGAGTTCTCCAAGGACTCCGGCCGCAGCGAGCTGAAGCTCGCCGTCGAGGCCGTGCACACGGCCCTCGACGACGCCGGTCTCACCGCCGACGACGTCGACGGCCTCGTCACGTTCACGATGGACACCAGCCCCGAGATCACCGTCGCCCAAGCGGCCGGTATCGGCGAGCTGTCGTTCTTCTCCCGCGTCCACTACGGCGGCGGAGCCGCCTGCGCCACCGTCCAGCAGGCCGCCCTCGCCGTCGCCACCGGCGTCGCCGAAGTCGTCGTCTGCTACCGCGCGTTCAACGAACGGTCGGGCCGCCGCTTCGGCTCCGGTGTCCAACGGCGCGAGCCCTCGGCCGAGGGCGCCGCGCTGGGCTGGCAGCTTCCCTTCGGGCTGCTCACCCCCGCCTCGTGGGTCGCCATGACCGCCCAGCGCTATCTCCACACCTACGGCCTGACCCCGAAGGCCTTCGGCCATGTCGCCGTCACCGACCGCCGGCACGCGGCCCGCAACCCCGCCGCGTACTTCTACGGGCAGCCGATCACCCTCGCCGACCACGCCGCCTCGCGGTGGATCGTGGAGCCGCTCCGCCTGCTCGACTGCTGTCAGGAGACCGACGGCGGACAGGCGATCGTCGTCACCTCCGCCGAGCGGGCCCGCGACCTGCGGCATCCGCCCGCGTCGATCGTCGCCGCCGCCCAGGGCGCCGGACGCGCCCAGGAGGCGATGACCAGCTTCTACCGCGACGACCTGACCGGGCTCCCGGAGATGGGCGTGGTGGCACGGCAGCTGTGGCGGAGCTCGGGGATCGGCCCGGGCGACATCGACGTCGGCATCCTCTACGACCACTTCACTCCCTTCGTACTGATGCAGCTGGAGGAGTTCGGGTTCTGCGGGCGGGGGGAGGCGGCGGACTTCGTGGCGGCGGACGCGCTGCCGCTGAACACGCACGGAGGACAGCTGGGTGAGGCGTATCTGCACGGGATGAACGGCATCGCCGAGGGGGTACGGCAGGTGCGCGGTACGTCCGTGAACCAGGTGCCCGGCGTGGCCAGGACACTGGTCACGGCGGGCACCGGGGTTCCCACGTCCGGGTTGATCCTGGGCACGGACGGCTGAGGCGACGGCCCGAGCGGTGGCCGGGCCGGGCGAGTGGCACTTCACTCGCCCCATGGAAAGCTCCCTGAACGTGACCCGGCCTCACCACCGGTCCGTACGGGCACGGGTCCTCGGCCCCGCCGTGGCGGCCGCGCTCACCGCCGCGGCGCTCGCTGCCCCGGCCACGGCACCCGCGCCCCCAGAAGCGCCCCCAGCCCCACCCGCCCGCGCCGACGCGCCGGCCCCCGCCCCGGCCCTCGCACCCCCGGCCGACCCTTCGTACCAGCGCTTCCTCGGCCGGGCCTTCGACACCTGTGAGGCGCCCTCCCTCGCCGTCATGGAGGCCTGGCGCGCCTCCCCGTACCAGGCCGTCGGCATCTACTTCGGAGGCCGGGGCCGAGGCTGCCTCACCCAGCGGCACCTCACCCCGTCCTGGGTCTCCTCGGTGCACGCGATGGGCTGGCGGCTGCTCCCGCTCTTCGTCGGCTCGCAGGCGCCCTGCGTCTTCGCCGAGGACAAGAAGGACGTCCCGATCGGTTCCACTCCCTGGCTCCAGGGCACCCAGGAGGCCGGTGAGGCCGTGGAGGCGGCCCGGGCGCTGGGGATCGGTCCGTCGAGTCCGCTCTATCTCGACATGGAGGCCTATCGGCTCACCGACACCTCCTGTACCGCGACCACCTTGCTCTTCGTCCGTGCCTGGAATCGGGAGGTCCGCCGCCAGGGCTACCTGCCCGGCTTCTACAGCAGCGCCGACTCCGGCGTCCGCCATATGGAGCAGGCGCGGCAGGCCGGGGCCGAAGACCTTCCGGCGGTGCTGTGGTTCGCGCGCTGGTCCGGTGCGCCGGCGCTGTACACGGAGCCGGTGCTGCCGTCCACGGCCTGGCGGGAGTACGGGCGGATCCACCAGTACGCGGGCAATGTCGCGGAGTCGTACGGCGGCGCCCGGCTGGTGATCGACCGCAACTCGACCGACGCGCCGGTCGCCCACGTCCTGCCCGCCTCCTGACAGCCGCCCCTGACACGCCCCCCCGCCCCCGCCACCGACCCTGAGCCCGTCCCCCACCCCCGACTCCACCTTCAGGAGGTCCAGCCGTCCTCCCCCCTACAACCTGAGGCGGAGTGCGGGTCGGGACCTGGGGCCGATCCCGGGGATCGTCCCCGCTTCTAGCGTGTAGTCATGACTCCGCCACCCTCTGGCCCCGTCTGCGCCGGCGCCTCCACGGCCGCCCTGGGGGCCGCCGTGACCATCGGCTACCCGTCCTTCTCGTCGTACGTACGGGCTCGCGGGCCCGTACTGCTGCGCACCGCGCGCTCGCTGACCGCGAACCCGTCGGACGCCGAGGACCTGCTGCAGACCGCGCTGGCCAAGACCTTCGTCGCCTGGGAGCGGATCGAGGACCACCGCGCCCTGGACGGCTACGTACGCCGTGCGCTGCTGAACACCCGTACGTCCCAGTGGCGCAAGCGCAAGGTCGACGAGTTCAGCTGCGACGAGCTGCCGGAGCCGGCCGGTCCGCCGGAGTCCGACCCCGCCGAGCGGCAGGTCCTGCACGACGCCATGTGGCGAGCGGTGATGAAGCTCCCCGAGCGGCAGCGGGCGATGGTCGTCCTGCGATACTACGAAGACCTCAGCGAGGCCCAGACGGCCGAGGTGCTCGGGGTGTCGATCGGTACGGTGAAGAGCGCGGTGTCGAGGGCGCTCGGGAAGCTGCGCGAGGACCCGGAGCTGGCCCCGGTCCGCTGACCACGTGTGCCGCCGCCTCGCCGGCGTCGGCGATCAACGGCATTTCCGTACTCCCGGGTAGTGACATACCGCGCGGTACGTGCGCAGAATCTGCACACCCTTACTGCCACGTAGCGCCCACCGGGAGGACGCCGTGCTGAGCACCATGCAGGACGTACAGCTGACCGTGACCCGCATCCTGAAGCACGGGATGACGATCCACGGGAAGTCCCTGATCACCACCTGGACCGGCGAGCCCGAGCCGCAGCGCCGCACGTTCGCGGAGACGGGGGCACGCGCGACCCAGCTGGCCAACGCCCTGCGCGACGAGCTCGGAGTCACCGGCGACCAGCGGGTCGCGACCCTCATGTGGAACAACGCCGAGCACGTCGAGGCGTACTTCGCGATCCCGTCGATGGGCGCGGTGCTCCACACCCTCAACCTGCGGCTTCCCCCCGAGCAGCTCGTCTGGATCGTCAACCACGCCGCCGACCGCGTCGTGCTGGTCAACGGCTCGCTGCTGCCCCTCCTCGCGCCGCTGCTGCCGCACCTGCCGACCATCGAGCACATCGTGGTCTCGGGCCCCGGCGACCGTTCCGTCCTCGACGGAGTGGCGCCCCGCGTGCACGACTACGAGGAGCTGATCGCCGGCCGCCCGACCACCTTCGACTGGCCCGAGCTGGACGAGCGTTCGGCGGCCGCCATGTGCTACACCTCCGGCACCACCGGCGACCCGAAGGGCGTCGTCTACTCCCACCGCTCGATCTACCTGCACTCCATGCAGGTGAACATGGCCGAGTCGATGGGCCTGACGGACAGGGACACGACCCTCGTCGTCGTCCCGCAGTTCCACGTCAACGCCTGGGGCCTGCCGCACGCCACCTTCATGACCGGCATCAACATGCTCATGCCGGACCGCTTCCTCCAGCCGGCCCCGCTCGCCGACATGATCGAGCGGGAGAGGCCCAGCCACGCCGCCGCCGTCCCCACCATCTGGCAGGGCCTCCTCGCCGAGGTCACCGCCAACCCGCGCGACCTCTCCTCCATGCGCCAGGTCACCATCGGCGGCGCGGCCTGCCCGCCCTCCCTCATGGAGGCGTACGACAAGCTCGGCGTCCGCCTCTGTCACGCCTGGGGCATGACGGAGACCTCCCCGCTCGGCACCATGGCCCACCCGCCGGCCGGTCTCACCGGGGAGGAGGAGTGGCCGTACCGCGTCACCCAGGGCCGTTTCCCGGCCGGCGTCGAGGCCCGGCTCGTCGGCCCCGGCGGTGAACACCTGCCCTGGGACGGCGAGTCGGCCGGCGAGCTGGAGGTCCGTGGCACCTGGATCGCGGGCTCGTACTTCGGTGGGATCGACGGCGAACCGATCCGCCCGGCCGACAAGTTCAGCGAGGACGGCTGGCTGAAGACCGGAGACGTCGGCGTCATCAGCCCGGACGGCTACCTCACGCTCACCGACCGCGCCAAGGACGTCATCAAGTCCGGTGGCGAATGGATCTCGAGCGTCGAGCTGGAGAACGCGATCATGGCGCACCCGGAGGTCGCCGAGGCCGCCGTCGTCGCCGTGCCGGACGAGAGGTGGGGTGAGCGGCCGCTCGCGACCGTCGTCCTCAAGGAGGGTTCGACGGCCGACTACGCGACGCTGAAGTCCTTCCTCGCCACCGAGGGCGGCATCGCCAAGTGGCAGCTGCCGGAGCGCTGGGCGATCGTGCCGGCGGTGCCGAAGACGAGCGTGGGGAAGTTCGACAAGAAGGTGATCCGCAGGCAGTACGCGGAGGGCGAGCTGGACGTGACCCAGCTGTAGGGCGGACGTACGGCTGTTCGTCCTCGGGCCTGTCCGGCGGATGTGGGTGCTGATCCGCCGGACAGGCCCTGGCCTGGTCCTAGTTCGTTCCGATCTTCGCCAGCAGGTCCACGATCCGTGCCTGCACCTCGGTGCTGGTGGAGCGCTCGGCCAGGAAGAGGACCGTCTCGCCGGACGACAGCTTCGGCAGCTCGGCCTCGTCGAGACCGGCCGAGGTGTAGACGACGAGCGGGGTGTGGTTCAACTGCCCGTTCGCACGCAGCCAGTCGATGATCCCGGCCCGGCGGCGGCGCACCTGCATCAGGTCCATCACCACGAGGTTCGGCCGCGTCTGGGTGGCCAGCGCGACCGCCTCCGTGTCGGTCGCGGCCCGCGCCACCTGCATCCCACGCCGCTCCAGGGTGGCGGCGAGCGCCTGCGCGATCTCCTCGTGCTCCTCGATCAGCAGCACGCGGGACGGGTGCTGCTCGCTGTCGCGGGGCGCCAGCGCCTTCAGGAGTACGGCCGGGTCGGCGCCGTACGCCGCCTCGCGGGTGGCCTGCCCGAGACCGGCCGCGAGCAGCACCGGGACCTCGGCGGCGACGGCGGCCTGGCGCAGCGACTGGAGCGCGGTACGGGTGATCGGCCCGGTCAGCGGGTCGACGAAGAGCGCGGCCGGGAAGGCGGCGATCTGGGCGTCGACCTCCTCGCGGGAGTGCACGATCACGGGGCGGTAGCCGCGGTCGCTCAGGGCCTGCTGCGTGGCGACGTCCGGCGCGGGCCAGACGAGCAGCCGGCGGGGATTGTCCAGCGGCTCCGGGGGCAGCTCGTCGTCCACGGGCTGCGGAAGCGGCCTGTTCGCGACCTCCACCGCACCGCCGGGACCGTCGAGCGGTTCCGGGCCCTCGGCGGCGCCCTCGGCAGGTGCCCCTATGGCGTAGGCGCGGCCCTCGGGGGCGGGGGGAGCGAGCTTGGGCGCGGGGGTGGCCTGCTGCGGGTGCGGCTTGGCCACCGGTTCCGAGGGGGTGGCCACCGGCCGGTCGCCCTCGGGCGGGGTGGCGAGCCTGCGCCGCCGCCCGGAGCCGTTGGACGCGGGGATGCCGTTCGTGCCGGTCACACCGCTGACGGGCGTCCCGCCGCTCGGGCTGTGAGCGCTCTGCGGGGCCGGCTGGTGCTGCGGGATCGGCTGAGGCTGGGGCTGAGGCTGGGGGATCGGCTGGCTCTGCGGGCCTTGCTGGCTCTGCGGACCTTGCTGGTTCTGTTGGCTCTGCTGGGCCGCGATCTGCTGGGCGAACGGGACACCCTGACCGAGCGTCCGGACACTGAACGCCCGCCCGCCCTGCGTCCCGTCCTTCGGTGCCTGACCCTGCTGCGCCCGTTCCTGCTGCACGCGTTCCTGCTGCCCGGCCGCCTCGGACGGCAGCGGCTGCGCGGTCGGAGGCAGCGGCGCGGAGCCGGTGGCGGCCCGGGTCTCCTGCGGGGCGGTGCCCGGAATCCCGGCCGACGTGTCCTGGGCCCCCCGGCGCCGACCGGTCGGCTCGGGCTGCGGGTGGGTCTGCGGGTGGTGCTGCGGGGACGGCTGAACGGTGCCCGGCCGGGACGGAACGGCGTCGTGCCGCCCCTCGTCGCTCACGGGGAGCGGGCCCGGTGCGGCCGGTGCGGGTGCCGGTGCCTGTGCCGGGTCGCGGTCCGCGTCCGCCGGGGGGAGCGCGAACGGCGTACGCGGCCCGGTGGCGGCCGCCGCCGCCCGCTCCTGCGCGGCCGCGAGCGCCCGCCGCCGGCGCCCGCTGGGCTGGCCCTGCGGGGTCTCATCCGGGCTCGCGACGGCGGGCAGAGCCCTCGCCAGGGCGGGTGCATCGGCGGGGACGCCCTGAGGGGGAACGGTGTCCCCGAGCGCGGCACGGCCCTGCGCGCCTTCGGCGGCGGTCACCACCGAGCCCTCGGCGGGACGGCCGCGACGACGCCCGGTGGCCCCGGACTCCGCACCCGCACCCGTGCCCGCGCTCTGGGCCGGGATCAGCTCGGCGGCGGCCGGTGCGTCCGCCGTCTCCGTACGACCACGCCGGCGACCCGTCGGCCCGGCACCCCCAGCGGCACCGCCGGTGCCCGGAACGGAACCGGATCCCGGAACGGAACCGGATCCCGGAACGAGACCGTCCTCCGCCGCCACCGAGGTCTCCAGGAAGGCGTCGGTCGACGCCCGCCGGGCTCGCCGCCGGCCGCCTCCGTGGGTCTCCGAGGCCTGCGCGGGCAGCGCGAGCTGTCCCCCTGGTTGCGCTCCCTGGGGCCCCGGCCCGGCCTCGGGACGGGGCCTCCGCTCCAGTTCCGCGGCGGGCGGCGGAGCGACCGTCCCCCTCCCGCTGCCGAGCGGAACCTCCAGGACGTACGCGCTGCCGCTCATCCCGGGCACCTCGTGCGTCTGCACCACACCGCCGTGCGCCGCCACGATCCCGCGCACGATGGGCTGGTGGACCGGGTCGCCACCGGCGTACGGCCCGCGTACCTCGATCCGTACGACGTCACCGCGCTGCGCGGCCGCCACCACGATCGTCGAGTCGGCGTATCCGGCCCCCGGTACCACCCGGGCCTTGCCGGTCGAGTCGACGCCGGCCACGTCCGCGACGAGATGCGCGAGCGCGGTCGCGAGGCGCCCCGCGTCCACCTCCGCCTCGATCGGCGGCGCGTGCACGGCGAACTGGACGCGGCCCGGCCCGATGAGCTCCACGGCCCCGTCGACGCCGGCGCTCACGGCCGAGTCGAGCAGCACCACGCTCTTGTCCAGGGTCTCCACCCCGGAGTCCAGGCGCTGGTAGCCCAGGACGTTGTCGACGAGGGTGGTCATCCGGGCGTACCCGGCGGCCAGATGGTGCAGCAGCTGGTTGGCCTCGGGCCACAGCTGCCCGGCGTCGTCGGCGGCGAGCGTGGAGAGCTCCGTGCGCAGCTCCTCCAGGGGCCCGCGCAGCGACTCCCCGAGGACGGCCGTCAGCTGTTCGTGCCGGGCGGCCAGCTCCTCGTACCGCTCCTTCTGCCGCTCCACCTCGGCGGCGTGCCGCTCGGTGCGGTCGGCGAGCTCGGACGCGTGCCGCTCCGTGAGCTCGGCGAGCTCGGCGGCGTGCTCGTCGAGGAGCTGCTGGTACGGCCGGCGGTCGGTGAAGGTCATCACCGCGCCGACGAGCTGGTCCCCGTCCCGTACGGGTGCGGTGGTCAGGTCGACCGGCACCTGCGAACCGTTCTTCGCCCACAGCACCTGCCCCCGCACCCGGTGCTTGCGGCCCGACTTGAGCGTGTCCGCGAGCGGCGACTCCTCGTACGGGAACGGCTCGCCGTCCGGCCGCGAGTGCAGGATCAGCGGGTGCAGCTCCTTGCCGCCGAGATCGCTGGCCCGGAAGCCGAGGATCTGCGCGGCGGCGGGGTTGACGAGGACGACCCGCCCCTCGGTGTCCGTACCGACGACACCCTCGGCGGCGGCGCGCAGGATCATCTCGGTCTGGCGCTGTGAGCGGGCGAGTTCGGCCTCGGTGTCGAGGGTGCCGGTGAGATCGCGTACGACGAGCATGAGCAGCTCGTCGCCGGTGTAGCCGCTGTACGAGTCGTAGGCCTCGCGGCCGTCCTCCAGGCTGGCGCTGGTCACCTCGACGGCGAACTCGCTGCCGTCGGTGCGGCGGGCGATCATCCGGGTCGGCTTGGTGCGGCCCTGCTCGTCGGTGCCCTCGGGGCGCCGCATGGAGCCGGGGATCAGCCGGGAGTCGAAACCGGGCAGCAGATCGAGCAGCCCGCGCCCGACGAGCGCGGTGCCGGGGGTCTCGAACATGCCGAGGGCGATGGTGTTGGCGTTGACGACCGTGCCGTTGCAGTTGACGAGCACGAGGCCGTCGGGGAGGGCGTCAAGTATGGCTGCGAGGCGAGCAGCGCCTCGGGATGGCCTGCTGCTCACGACGACGCTTCCTCCCTGACCCACTGCACCTTGCCCGGCGGCTGGCCGGCCCCATCTTGCCCCTAGGGCCGCAGCCTGTCACTGAAGGAGTCTAAGGGCAGGCTCGGAGGGAGGGGGGCGAGGTCTCGTGCCCCCGGCAAGATCCGAACGTCTTCCTCACGACATCCGCCACGACATCCGCCAGGTCATCCGCGCACGCGGGGCAGTACGGGCTCCAGGTTCTCCCAGCGGTCGATCTCGCATCCGTTGGCCCGGGAGAAGCGGGCGTCGATGCTGCGGCCCTGCCAGGTGCCCTTGATGTGCGCGACGGCGGCGCCGCCGTACATCTGGGTGCAGAACTGATCCCCGCCGACCGGCCGGAACGGGTCCTTGCGTTCCCGCGCGAGCTGGTCGAGCCGCCGGCAGGCGTTCTGCGCGGCGGGGTGGTCGCCGCCGGCCTTGGCGCCGCACTCGAGCCGGAACGTACCGTCGGCCTGGCGGTGACCGCTCTTCTCGACGGTCACGGTGAGGGTGTCGGCCGGGGCGAGCAGGGACAGGGGCGGCAGCGGCCCGTGCCCGAGGGGGACGATCGCGCCGGCGGTGGTCGCGGTGGTGGCGGTGGCGAGGGTCGCGACGGCGGTGGTGACGGTCGCGAGGACGAGGCGACGCAGCATACGAACTCCAGGACGGCGAGGGTGGAGAGATGCGGACGGGATACGGACTCGTGGCCCGTCTTCTCTAACGCTCCGTACGGCCGTTCGTTGCGCAAGCGGGAGTGGCCCATGTGAGGAGCCGACGGGCTTTGCTCTCGGCCCCGGGGGGCTAGTACGGTGAGAAGCGATTGGTGGCACGAGGCCCGCCTGTGTCATCATCTGCACGCACCACTCGCGCCCGCGCGGGGTGCATGGAGGCGTCGCCTAGTCCGGTCTATGGCGCCGCACTGCTAATGCGGTTTGGGTCTTAAAGCCCATCGAGGGTTCAAATCCCTCCGCCTCCGCCCCACCCGAAGCCCCGGCCCCACGGCCGGGGCTTCGCCCGTTCCGGGCGCCGTCCCGACCCCTCCCGCGCGCCGTGCTCGACCGCCCCGCGCCCACTCCTCGCGCCGGGCGCCGGTCACTCTCCTGGGGGACACGATGAGACCCCGGAATGACGTTTCCGCAGGTCAGAGGGGGTCCGGCTAATGGATTTCGCGCTACGGCGCAGGTCATGTAATGTTGTTCCCGCAACGCCGACCGGCAAGAAAAAAAGCCGGGAAGCACAAGCACTCGTAGCTTAACGGATAGAGCATCTGACTACGGATCAGAAGGTTGCAGGTTCGAATCCTGCCGAGTGCACAGCAGACGAGAGGCCCCGGACGAGAGTCCGGGGCCTCTCGCGTTGTGGCCGGACGGTGCGAAGGCTGGCTGGGGCGTGAGGGTGGCCGCATGGGCGGGATAGAGTCGGAAGATCCTTTTGTCGTCTTTTCTTGGGGGGTTCCACATGGCGCTGTTCGGGAACGCGCACGCGATCAATCCGGCGCAGGCTCAGCAGGACTACGCGCGGCTGCTCGGGCAGGGGGAGCAGATCCACGCCGCATACTTGTTGATCCGCGACACGATCTTCTTCACCGACCGGCGGCTCGTGCTCGTCGACAAGCAGGGCATCACCGGTAAGAAGGTGGAGTACCACTCGATCCCGTACCGGAGCATCACGCACTTCTCCGTCGAGACCGCCGGCACCTTCGACCTCGACGCCGAGCTGAAGATATGGATCTCGGGCAACTCCATGCCGATCCAGAAGACCTTCACCAAGGGCGTGGACATCTACGAGGTGCAGGCGATCCTGACCCAGTTCGTGGCGCGGTAGTCCGCGCCTCCCGGTGTGGAGCGAGGCCCCCGGTTTCCGAGGGGCCTTCTTCTTTCGGGTGAACGCGCCTGGAATCCCATGTCAGTTGAATATGCCATCGGCCTAGCGTCGCTTCTGGAGGTGAGGCTCGATGGACGAGCAGCTCGGGCAGAAGGACGCGATCGATGTCGACGACTTCGTCTTCGCGGCGACGGGCGCACGCTTGCGGAGGCTGACGATGCCGGACGGGACCCACTGGTTCCCGGCGGTCGACGCCGCGAAGCGGCTGGGGTACGTCAACACCCGGCAGGCAGTAATCGCGCATGTGGCCGCAGAGCGCCAACAGGTGCTCGGTGAACTCGCACGCGGTGTCCTCGGACCGGACGTCGCCCGCAAGATCGCGGGTCACGGCCTCCAGAAGTCCATGAAGGTGGTGGATCTGCACGGGCTCATCCAGCTCGTCAACGCCTGTACCAAGCCCGACTCCGCGCCCTTCAAGGCCTGGGTCGCCGACGTCGTCGCCACCGTCCAGCGCGATGGGGCCTACGCGCTCGAACCCTCCCCCGTACACGCCGGCTACCTCATGCCGCGAGAGGTCGTCGACATCATCGTCCGGCTCGAGAAGCGGAACCTGCGGCTGGAAGCGGAGTTCGCCCGGCAGGCCGAGCAGAACGCGCTGCTCTGGGACGCGAACCGGAACCTCTCCCGCATCGCCGACTCCCTCGAACGGCTCGCCGTCCCCGCCCAGCGCACCGGCCACGCCCCGACCCCGGAGGAACTCCTCGCCTCCTGGCAGGCCGACCACCACCCCCTCACCGGGGACGCGCACGCCGTCGCCGCCTACCTCGCGCCCGCGCTCGTACGGGGTGGGGCCCGGTACCGGCTGGAGGAGATCGCGCGGCGGACCGGACTCGACATCGAGCGGGTGCGGGACTGCGTGGCCTTGCTCGTGGCGCGCGGCTGCATCCGGCAGACCGGCACCGCACCGGACGGGACCCGGATCTACCTGCTGCCGGAGTGAGGTCCCGTCCGGACGGGGTGACGTGCCCGTTCGGCGGGAGCGGCGGACCGCCGGGTGCGGTCCAGACGCACGCAGGGCCCGTCCCGCCGGACCCTCCGGCCCAGTGCAGACCGGCAGGGGCCCGTCCCCCCGGACCGCCCCGCCCGGTGCACACTGGCAGCCGGACGGCCGACGGCAGGGGAGGGCGCACATGGTGTGGCGGTGCGCCGGAATGCGGTGGAGCGGGGGAGCACCGGGGCTGCGCTGGGTGGGCGGGCGTGTGTCCGGCCTTGAGTACGGGCAGCTGATCGGCTTCCAGGCCGTCGACCGCCGGCTCTGCCCCGGCGCCCGCGGCAACCCCTGCCCGCTCGGCGCGACCGTCCCCGGGCGCGCCACCGGCGGCCAGTGCGCCGAGTGCGCGCGGCTCGACCGGCTGCGTTCGGTGGCCGCGGACACGATCGCGGACGATCCCCGGCCGTACCGCGTCTACCTCGCCTGGTTCGGGCCCGGCATGACCAAGGTCGGCATCACGGCCGAGGCCCGCGACGACGCCCGGCTCCTGGAGCAGGGGGCCGTCGCCTTCAGCTGGCTCGGACGCGGGCCGCTCATGGCCGCCCGGCGGACCGAGGAGCTCCTTCGCCACGCCCTGAAGGTGCCGGACCGGATCCCGTACGCGCGGAAGCGGGGCGTACGGCACGACCTGCCTCCCGCCCCTGAGCGCGCCCGGCAGATCGAGGAGCTGTACCGGCGGGCCGTCGCCCTGCCCGGCTGGGCCGAGACGCTGGAGCCGCTCGGGCTCCATGTGCACGACCACGCCGACGCCTTCCACCTCCATGGCCTACCGCCCCTCTCCGGAACCGTCACCGAACTCGTCGCGGGCGGTGCCGTCGCCGGCCGCCTCCTCGCCGCCGCCGGGCCCGACCTGCACCTTCTGGATTCCCAGGGGCGCTGCCTCGCCCTCGACACCCGGCTCATGAGCGGCTGGGGCATCGTCTCGGCCGACCCCGGCGCACCCGTCACCGTGCCGGTCGCCGAGGCCGGACCCGTACCGCCGGACCAGCCCGAGCTGTTCTGACCGTGGCCCCGCCTCCGTAAAGACTTGGATCCCTTCCGGCGGCCCGTATGGACACACCCGCCTCCCCCGGCCCAGGGTGATCCACATGACCCAGCGCCTGGTGGCGGGCCTCGAACCGCCTTACTACACCGTCGTCTTCACGTCCGTGCTCCCCGGCAGCCCCGAGGGGTACGCCGAGACCGCCGCCCGCATGAACGAACTCGTCCAGGACGTACCGGGCTTCCTCGGCAGCGACTCCGCCCGCAGCCCCGGCGGCATCGGCATCACCGTCGCGTACTTCCGCGACACCGAAGGCCTCGACGCCTGGCGCCGCAACGCCGAGCACCAGGCGGCCCAGCGCCACGGGCGCGAGCACTGGTACGAGAGCTACAGCGTCCATGTCGCCAAGGTGGAGCGGAGCTACGGCTTTGACAGGGGATGACCGGGGGGATGACCGGGGGGAGGGGCTCCTCGGCATGGACGGCTCTGGGGAGGGCGGCTGCGGGGAGGGGCTCCTCGGGGAGGGCGGGCCCGGTGACGACCGCGCCGGGCAGGGCGGCCTCGGGAACGGCCGGCTCACGCGCGACGGGCTCGGCGACGACGGACCCCGGGCGTTCGCCGCGGCCCTCGGGCTTCCCGGGCTCGTCGACGTCCACACCCACTTCATGCCCCAGAACGTCCTCGACAAGGTCTGGGCCTACTTCGACGCCGTCGGCCCCCTCACCGGCCTGGAGTGGCCGATCACCTACCGCGAGGAGGAGGACCGCCGGGTCGACATCCTGCGCGGCTTCGGCGTCCGCGCCTTCACCTCGATGCTCTACCCCCACAAGGCCGGCATGGCCCGGTGGCTCAACGGCTGGGCCGCCGACTTCGCCGCCCGTACCCCCGACTGCCTGCACACCGCCACCCTCTACCCCGAGCCGGAGGCCACCGGCTACGTGGATCACGCCCTCGCGTCCGGCGCCCGCGTCCTCAAAGTGCACCTCCAGGTCGGCGGCTTCGACCCCAACCACGACCTGCTCGACGACAGCTGGGGAGCGATCGCCGACGCACGCGTACCCGTCGTGATCCACTGCGGCTCCGGTCCCGCCCCCGGGAAGTTCACCGGCCCCGGGCCCGTCGGGCGGCTGCTCGCCCGCCATCCCCGCCTGCGGCTGGTCGTCGCGCACATGGGCATGCCGGAGTACGCCGACTTCCTCGATCTCGCCGAGCGGTACGAGGACGTCCTCCTCGACACCACCATGGCCTTCACCGACTTCAGCGAACGCCTCGCGCCCTTCCCCGCCGACGAGCTGCCGCGGCTGCGGGCCCTGGGCCACCGGATCCTCCTCGGTTCCGACTTCCCGAACATCCCCTATCCGTACGTCCACCAGCTCCACGCCCTCGAACGGCTCGGGCTCGGCGACGACTGGCTGCGCGGGGTCGTGCACGACAACGCGGCGGGGGCCTTCGGCCTCGCGTAGCCCGTCGCCCGTTCGCCTGTCGGCTCTCCCCCCGTTCTCAGGGAATTCACAGGGAAGCGAAAGGGAGCTTTCAGCACCTCCGGCCAGCGTGGAAGCATGACCGCGACCACGCCTCAACGGCGCACCGACATGCTCCGGCCCGACGGCTCCGCCGTCCGTGTCCTCGTCGTCGACGACGAGGCGTCGCTCGCCGAGCTCCTCTCCATGGCCCTGCGGTACGAGGGCTGGCAGGTGCACAGCGCCGCCGACGGAGCCGGGGCCCTGCGCACGGCGCGGGAGTTCCGGCCCGACGTGGTGATCCTGGACATGATGCTGCCCGACATGGACGGGCTCACCGTCCTCGGCGGTCTGCGGCGGGAGCTGCCCGAGGTGCCGGTGCTCTTCCTGACCGCCAGGGACGCCGTCGAGGACCGGATCGCCGGGCTCACGGCGGGAGGCGACGACTACGTCACCAAGCCGTTCAGCCTGGAGGAGGTCGTGGCGCGGCTGCGCGGGCTCATCCGGCGCTCCGGGGCCGCGCAGGCGCGCAGCGAGTCGATGCTCGTGGTCGGTGACCTCACCCTCGACGAGGACAGCCACGAGGTCACCCGCGGCGGTGAGTCGATCCATCTCACCGCCACCGAGTTCGAGCTGCTGCGCTACCTCATGCGCAACCCGCGCCGCGTCCTCAGCAAGGCGCAGATCCTCGACCGGGTCTGGTCGTACGACTTCGGCGGCCAGGCGAACGTCGTCGAGCTGTACATCTCCTACCTCCGGCGGAAGATCGACGCCGGGCGCAGCCCGATGATCCACACGCGGCGCGGGGCCGGGTATCTGATCAAGCCGGGGGAGTAGCCCGGGTGCACGGATTCCGTGGGCTGCGGCCGGCGTCCCTTCGTGCCCGGCGGCCGGGCGGCCCCCGGACGCTTCGTACGCGGCCGGGCGTCCCGCGGTCCCGCCGTACCCGACCGGCTGTCCGGTGGTCGTTCCGTACGCGACTCGTCGTCCCGTGGTCCCTCCGTACGCGGCTGGTCGTCTCCGCCGTCGCCCTGATCGCCGTCGTCGCCGCCGTGATCGGGACCGTGACGACGGTCGCGTTCCGGTCCTATCTCCACGACCAGGCCGACGCCCAGCTGCGGAACGTCGCCAATCGGGCCGCCGGGCCGCCGATCACCGCTGCCGGTGGGCCCGGCGGCCTGCCCGGTGGCGGCTCGCACGATCCGCTCGGCTTCGTCATCGGCCCCGGCTCCCCGCTCGGCACGCTCGGCGCCGTGGTCGTCGACGGCGAGCTGGGGAAGGCCGGGGTCTCCGACCCGCCGCGGCAGGGCGCGTACGGGCCGATGTACAGCGTCCGCGACCTGGGCGGTGCCCAGCGCGCCGCGCTCGCCGCCGTCCCGCGCGACGGCGAGCCGCACACCGTGGAGCTGCCGGGCCTGGACGACGCCTATCGCGTCCAGTACGCCACCGGGGAACGCGGGGACTATCTCGTCGGGCTTCCGCTCGGCGAGGTCGAGGACGCCCTCTCCACGCTGATCCTCGTCGAGGTCAGCGTCACCGGCGCCGGGCTCGTCGCCGCCTCGCTCGCCGGCGGGGCGATGGTCGGGATCGCGCTGCGGCCGCTGCGGCGGGTCGCCGCGACCGCCACCCAGGTCTCCGAACTGCCCCTGCACAGCGGAGAGGTGGCCCTGCCCCAGCGCGTGCCGGACGCCGAGGCCGACCCGCGGACCGAGGTCGGACAGGTCGGCGCGGCCATCAACCGCATGCTCGACCACGTCCACTCCGCGCTCCACGCCCGCCAGCGGAGCGAGACACGGGTACGGCAGTTCGTCGCCGACGCGAGCCACGAGCTGCGCACCCCGCTGGCCTCCATCCGGGGGTACGCGGAGCTGACCCGGCGCGGTGGTGAGAAGTGCGGGCCCGACACGCGGCACGCGCTCGGGCGGATCGAGTCCGAGGCGACCCGGATGACGGGCCTGGTGGAGGATCTGCTGCTGCTCGCCCGGCTGGACGCCGGACGCCCGCTCTCGTACGAGGAAACGGATCTCGCCCCGCTGGTCGTGGACGCCCTCAGCGACGCCCGTGCCGCCGGGCCCGGCCACCACTGGCGTCTCGAACTGCCCGAGGAGGCGGTCGAGATACGGGCGGACGGCGCACGTCTGCACCAGGTCCTGGTCAACCTCCTCGCCAACGCCCGGACCCATACCCCGCCCGGCACCACCGTCACCGCACGCGTGCGCGGTGACGACGGCGGTGGTGGTGGCGTCCTCGTCGAGGTCGAGGACGACGGGCCCGGAGTCCCCGCCGCGCTCCTCCCCCACGTCTTCGAGCGGTTCGCCCGTGGTGACGCCTCACGCTCCCGCCCGGCGGGTGACCAGGCGGGGAGCACGGGGCTCGGTCTGGCCATCGTCCGGGCCGTCGTCCTCGCGCACGGCGGCGAGGTGAGGGTCGACAGCGTTCCCGGCCGGACCGTCTTCACCGTCCGGCTGCCCGGCCGCGACGACCACGGGCCCCGCTCCAACGGCCCCGGCGCCCGCCGCGACTCACAGGCAGGGCACAGGCTCATCACACAGCCGTGACAGCGGCCCCCGCGAGGGTCGGGGCATGCGAACCCAATCGACAACGGGGCCCGCGTCCGGCGCCCTTCCCGCCCGGGAGCACCTGCCCGTCGGTGTGGCCGGGCGGCCCGTCCTCGACGTGGTGATTCCCGTCCACAACGAGGAGAAGGACCTGGAGCCGTGCGTGCTGCGGCTCCATGAGCACCTCTCCCGCACCTTCCCCTACGGCTTCCGCATCACCGTCGCCGACAACGCCTCCACCGACAGCACACCGGCCGTCGCGGGCGCCCTCGCCGCCGAACTGCCCGAGGTGCGATCCGTACGCCTGGAGGAGAAGGGTCGCGGCCGTGCGCTGCGTACCGTCTGGTCGCACTCGGACGCGCCCGTCCTCGCCTACATGGACGCGGACCTGTCCACCGACCTCAACGCGCTCCTGCCGCTCGTCGCCCCCCTCATCTCCGGGCACTCGGACCTCGCGATCGGGTCCCGGCTCGCCCGCTCCTCGCGGGTGGTGCGCGGGCCGAAGCGGGAGTTCATCTCCCGGGCCTACAACCTGATCCTGCGCGGCTCGCTCGCCGCCCGGTTCTCCGACGCGCAGTGCGGGTTCAAGGCGATACGGGGAGAGGTCGCGCGGCGTCTGCTGCCGATGGTCGAGGACACGGGCTGGTTCTTCGACACCGAGATGCTGGTCCTCGCCGAGCGGGCCGGGCTGCGCATCCACGAGGTCCCGGTGGACTGGGTCGACGACCCCGACTCCACCGTCCACATCGTGCGGACCGCGACCGACGACCTGAAGGGCGTATGGCGGGTGGGCCGGGCCCTCGCCACCGGCTCGCTGCCGCTCGACCGGCTCGCCCGCCCCTTCGGGGACGACCCCCGGGACAGGCAACTCGTCGGTGTGCCGGGGGGACTGGCCCGGCAGCTCGTCGGCTTCTGCGTCGTCGGTGTCCTGTCCACCCTCTGCTATCTGGCGCTGTACTCGGCCTTCCGGCTCGGCGCCGGCCCCCAACTCGCCAACGCCGGAGCCCTGCTGGTGTCGGCCGTCGCCAACACGGCCGCGAACCGGCGTCTCACCTTCGCGGTACGAGGGAGAGACCGCGCCGTACGCCACCAGGCCCAAGGGCTCGTCGTCTTCGGCATCGGCCTCGCGCTGACCAGCGGCTCCCTGGCCGCGCTCGCCGTGGCCACCGGCGACCCCGCCCACTCCACCGAGCTCGCCGTGCTGATCACGGCCAACCTGGCCGCGACCGTCCTGCGCTTCCTGCTCTTC
This sequence comes from Streptomyces sp. NPDC093600, assembly GCF_044764755.1. Classification (NCBI taxonomy): domain Bacteria; kingdom Bacillati; phylum Actinomycetota; class Actinomycetes; order Kitasatosporales; family Streptomycetaceae; genus Streptomyces; species Streptomyces sp. NPDC093600. The sequence continues at coordinate 119,305 of NZ_JBIWIU010000007.1, read as the reverse complement.
CGGCTCTGGGTCTTCCCGGACCGCCGTAACGACTCCGTCGACGCCGGCACCGCCTCCTCCACCGCCGCCTCCTCCGCAAGGACATTCCGATGACCACCGCACAGGTGCCCTCCCCACCGGTCCCCCACGGCGAGGCGAACGCCTCGCCCCCCGCCCGCTTCTGTCGGGGGCGGGCCGACGACGAGCCCTGGGTGCGGCCCGCGTTCCTCGCGGTCCTCCTCCTCACCGGCGTCCTCTATCTCTGGAACCTGTCCGCCTCCGGATACGCCAACTCCTTCTACTCCGCCGCCGTCCAGGCGGGCAGCGAGAGCTGGAAGGCCTTCTTCTTCGGCTCGCTCGACGCGGCGAACGCCATCACCGTCGACAAGCCGCCGGCCGCGCTCTGGCCGATGGCGCTCTCCGTCCGCCTCTTCGGTCTCGGCTCCTGGCAGATCCTCGTGCCCGAGGTGCTGATGGGCGTGACGACGGTCGCCGTCCTGTACGCGGCCGTACGGCGCCGGTTCGGCGCGGGCGCAGGGCTGATCGCGGCCTCGGTGCTGGCCCTCACCCCCGTCGCGGCGCTGATGTTCCGCTTCAACAACCCGGACGCGCTGCTCGCGCTGCTGATGACGGTCGCCGTGTATCTGGTGCTCCGCGCCCTGGAGGACGGGCGGACGAAGTGGCTGGTGTGGGCGGGGGCCGCCTTCGGTCTCGCGTTTCTCGCCAAGACGCTCCAGGCGTTCCTGATCCTGCCGCCGCTGGCGCTCGTGTACGCGGTGTGCGCGCCGGCCGGGATCGGCCGCCGGATCGGTCAACTCGCCCTCTCCGGAGTCGCGTTGTTGGTATCGGCGGGCTGGTGGGTGGCCCTGGTCGAACTGTGGCCCGCGTCCTCCCGCCCGTACATCGGAGGCTCGCAGAGCAACAGCTTCCTCGAGCTGACCTTCGGCTACAACGGCCTCGGCCGGATCAACGGCAACGAGACCGGCAGTGTCGGCGGCGGTGGCGGTCCCGGCGGTGGTCCCGGCGGCGGTCAGGGTGGCGGCTGGGGCGAGACGGGCATCGGGCGGATGTTCAACGACGCCGTCGGCGGCCAGGTCTCCTGGCTCCTGCCCGCCGCGCTGATCCTGCTCCTCGCCGGCCTGATGATCACCTGGAAGGCGCCTCGGACGGACACCGCCAGGTCGGCGTTCCTGGTGTGGGGCGGTTCGCTGCTCCTGACCGTCGCCGTGTTCAGCTTCATGGCCGGGATCTTCCACGAGTACTACACGGTGGCCCTGGCTCCGTACATCGCGGCGCTCGTCGGCATGGGGGCGAGCGTCCTCTGGGAGGAGCGGACGCGTCTCCTCGCCTCGGCTGCCCTCGCGGTGACGGCCGGGGCGACGGCGGTGTGGGGCTGGACGCTCCTCGGCCGGACGCCGGACTGGCTGCCGTGGCTGCGCTGGGCCGTGCTGATCGGGGGCTCGGTGGCGGCGCTCGGGCTGCTGCTCGCCGGGCGGCTGGACCGGCGGCTCGGTCTCGCGGTCGCGGGGCTCGGCCTGGCGGCGGGGCTCGCGGGCCCGTTCGCGTACACGCTGTCCACGCTGGGCAGCGGCCACCAGGGGTCGATCGTGACGGCGGGCCCGTCGGGCGGCGCCCTGGGCGGAAGGCCGGGCGGGATGCGCGCCTTCGAGGGCGGACCTCCGGGCGGCCCCGGCGGTACTCCTGCCCAGGGCATGCCCACCGGCACCGGTACCGGGGACGGCGCCGGCCGTGCGGAACGCTTCGGCGGCCCGGGCGGTGGCGGTCGCGGAGGCGGCGGCATGGGCGGCCTCCTCAACGGCGCGAAAGTCGGCGAGAAGGCCGAGGCCGCCCTTCTGGAGGGCGCCGACGCCTACACCTGGGCGGCGGCGACCGTCGGCGCGCAGAACGCGGCCAGTTACCAACTCGCCACCGGGAAGCCGGTGATGGCGATCGGCGGCTTCAACGGCAGCGACCCGTCACCGACCCTCGCGCGGTTCAAGCAGTACGTCGCCCAGGCGCAGATCCACTACTTCATCGGCGGCACGGAGCCGGGAGCCGCCGAGGGCGGGACGCGCGCGGGCGGTCCGGGCGGCGACTCCACGATCGCCGCCTGGGTCTCCGCCACCTTCGAGGAGGTCACGCTCGACGGCGCCACCTTCTACGACCTGACGCGGAAGAAGTAACCGGGCGAAGTTTCACGAGGAGCCGCCGGAAGGGCCGTTCGAGAAAACTCCTATACACCGTACGAGAGCTCTTGTACGGTGTACGAGACCGAGTCCCGTACACCGTACAAGGGGGAGCCATGACGGCGACGACCGCCGAGAACCGACCCGCCGCCGGGAAACCGTCCGGCGGCCACCCGCAGCGCTGGCTGATCCTGGGCGTCATCTGCCTCGCCCAGCTCACCGTGCTGCTCGACAACACCGTGCTCAGCGTCGCCATCCCGTCGCTGACCTCGGAGCTCCACGCCTCGACCAGCGACATCCAGTGGATGATCAACGCGTACTCGCTCGTCCAGTCCGGCCTGCTGCTCACCGCCGGCAACGCCGCCGACCGCTACGGCCGCAAGAAGCTCCTCGCCGCCGGACTCGCGCTCTTCGGCCTCGGCTCGCTCGCCGCCGGACTGGCCGACTCCACCGCCCAGCTGATCGCCGCCCGCGCGGGCATGGGCGTCGGCGGGGCGCTGCTCATGACCACCACGCTCGCCGTCGTGATGCAGATCTTCGACGAATCGGAGCGGGTCAAGGCGATCGCGCTGTGGGCCACCGTCGGTTCGCTCGGCTTCGCCGCGGGACCGCTGATCGGCGGTGTCATCCTCGAGCACTTCTGGTGGGGAATGATCTTCCTCATCAACATCCCGGTCGCGCTCGTCGGCCTGATCGCCGTCCTGAAGCTCGTACCGGAGTCGAAGAACCCGCAGGGCGACCGCCCCGACCTGATGGGCGCGCTGCTCTCCACCATCGGCATGACCGCCGCCGTGTACGCGATCATCACCGGTCCGGAGCACGGCTGGACCTCCGCCGAGGTGCTGATCCCCGCGGCGATCGGTGTCGTCGTCCTCGGCGCCTTCGCGGTGTGGGAGCTGCGCGTCCCGTACCCCATGCTCGACATGCACTTCTTCCGCAACCAGAAGTTCGTGGGCGCCGTCGCCGGCGCGATCCTGGTCATGTTCGGCATGGGCGGTTCGCTCTTCCTGCTCACCCAGCACCTGCAGTTCGTCCTCGGTTACGAGCCGCTCGAAGCGGGTCTGCGGATGGCCCCGCTCGCCCTGACCGTCGTCGCGCTCAACCTCACCGGTGTCGGCCCGCGGATCGTCATGAAGCTCGGCACCCCGCCCACCGTGGCGGTCGGCATGACCCTGGTCGCGGGCGGGCTCGCTTCGATCGCCCTGATCGGCGGCGGCACGGACGGCAGCTACTGGGGGATGCTCCTCGGCCTTGTCCTGATGGGCATCGGCCTCGCCGTCTCCAACCCGGCCATGGCCAACGCCATCATGAGCGCGATCCCGCCGGAGAAGGCGGGGGTGGGCGCCGGTGTCAACGGCACCCTCGCCGAGCTGGGCAACGGCCTCGGTGTCGCCGTCCTCGGAGCCGTGCTCAACGCCCGGTTCGCGGCGCTGGTAGCCGTCACCGCGACCTCGCTGCCGGCGGCCCTCGCGGCGGCCGGAGGCGAGGCCGAGCGGCGGCAGATCTCGGACGCCTTCGCCTCCGGGCTGCAGACCAGCCAGCTGGTCGGTGCCATCGCGGTCTTCGCCGGCGGTCTGCTGGCCGCGGCCCTGCTCACCCGCGCCGAGCGGTCCGAGAAGAAGTCGGCCGCTGCATAGCATGGGCACGACCACCGACCGAGGAGGAACGCGATGGTGAAGGCAGCCGACCGGGCGAAGAACCCGGCGCGTTCCAGCGTCTGGCTGGAGAAGCGGGCCGCCCGCGCGGGGGGCGGCCCGGCCGGCCTCGACCGGGACCGGATCGTCGCCGCCGCGATCCGGATGCTCGACGAGGAGGGCCTGGCCAAGCTCTCGATGCGCAAACTCGCGACCGAGCTCGGCGTCACCGCCATGTCCCTGTACTGGTACGTGGACACGAAGGACGACATCATCGAGTACGCCGTGGACACGGTCTACGGCGAGATCGACCTGGACGCGGTCGACGCCGCCGGGGACTGGCGGGACCGTATCCGGGTGCTCGCCCTGGACTACCGCCGGATGCTGGTCCGCCACGTGTGGATGTCCCCGTCCGCCGGCCAGTACCTGAACATCGGCCCGAACGCGATCGCCGTCGGCTCCAAGATCCAGGAGGCGATCCGCGACACCGGCCTGCCGATGGGCCGTCAGCCGAGCGCGATGTCGGCGGTCTTCCAGTTCGTGTACGGCTACGGAACGATCGAGGCGCAGTTCGGGCGCCGGGCGGCGGAGGCCGGGATGTCGCAGAACGACTTCTACGGTGAGTCGATCAAGGCCTTCCGCGACGACCCCCACTTCGTGGAGGCGCTCGAACCGCTGGCGGAGCTCCTCGACGAGCGGGCCTCGCACGGCAGTGTCAGCGACATCTGGGAGCGGGACTTCGCCTACGCCCTCGACATCCTGATCGCGGGCATCGAGGTCATGGCGGCCCGCCCCTCCTGACGGTCACTCACACCGAACCGCCGGCGACCGCTCACGCCTCCCGGACGGCCTGGATGTCGAGCGTCACCCGCAGCGTGGTGCCGATCGCCGCGATGCCCGCCGCCACCACCTGGTTGTAGTTCATCGCGAAGTCCTCCCGCCGCAGCTCCGCCTCCGCGCGGAACGCCGCCCGCACGCCGCCCCACGGATCCGGGCCCGTACCCAGGTAGGACAGGTCCAACGGCACCTCGCGGGTGACGCCCCGCAGGGTGAGCGTGCCGTCCACGGTCCAGCGGTCGGGGCCGGCCGGGCGGAGAGCCGTGCTGCGGTAGGTGAGCTCGGGGAAGCGGTCGACGTCCAGGAAGTCCGCGGACCTCAGGTGCTTGTCCCGCAGGCCGTTGCCCGTGTCGACGGACGCGGCCGCGATCACCGCCTCCACCCGCGAGGCGAGCGGGTCCGGGGCGATCTCGATGAGGCCGCCGAACTCCGTGAACCGGCCGTGCACGCTGGAGATCCCCAGGTGCTGGGCCACCGCCCCGACCGACGAGTGGGCGGCGTCCAGCCTCCATACGCCCGGCTCGGGCAGTTCCGTCCCGCCCGCGCGGGCCAGGACGACCGTGCCCAGCTCCGCCCGGCCCGAGCCGCCGACGAGCGCCGTGCGCGCGTCCGGGGCGTAGCCGACGGCAGTCACCACGACCGTGTACGCCCCCGGGGCCAGCGCGGGCTCCGAGCGTACGATCCCGTCGGCGTCCGCCGCCGCCCGCAGGACCTGCGCGCCGGATCCGTCCGTCACGGTCACCACCGCGTGCTGGACCGGCCACCCGTCGCGGGTCCGTACCTGTGCCTGCAGTCCCATCCGTACCTCAACTCTTCCCAGAAACAACGGGGCGGCGGGCCATCACTCGCCCGGGTGGGCGAGTTCGATGTCGTGGCCGTCGACTCCGGCACCGGTCACGGACAGGCGCCCCGCCACCGGCGGGTAGCCGGTCGCGATGAGGGTGTACTCGCCGGCGTCCAGGTCCGCGAAGGCGTACGCGCCGTCCGTGTCCGTCGTCGCCGACGCCGCCACGTTCCCGGCGGCGTCGACCAGGGTCACCCGCGCGTCCGCCAGCGGCCGGTGGTCGCGCCCCGCGCGGACCGTGCCCTGGACGACCGCTCCGGCGGCCAGGGCCACGTCGAGCCGGGTCACGCCCTGGCCGCCGATCTCGACCGGCATCGCCTGCGGGCGGTACCCGGAGGCGGTGACCGCGACCGTGACCGCGCCCGGGACCAGCTCGGCGAAGGAGAAGCCGCCGTCGGCACCGGTCTTCCCGGTGGCCAGCACCTCACCCCGTACGTCCGTGATCACCACCATCGCTCCGTCGACCGGTGCGCCGCTCTCGGCGGCGGTCACCGAGCCGGCGAGACCGCTGGTACCGGTCAGGAGCACGTCGTGGGTGAGCGGGCCGTCGTGCACGACCACCGTGGAGGCCTGGGGCTGGTAGCCGTCGGCGGAGGCGATCAGGACGTACGATCCGGCGCCCGGCGCGTCGAAGGCGTAACCGCCCTCGCCCCGGACGACCGCACGGCCGAGCTGCCGCCCGCCCAGCGAGATCAGGGTGACCGTCGCGCCGGACACGCCCGTGCCGTCGGCGGTACGGATGGTGCCGCTGATCGTCAGGCCCGTTGCGGTCACCTCGGGCTCGGGACTGGACTCGGGAGCGGGCGCGGCGGGGGCCGCCGGCTCGCCGGACGCGGTCTTCGGCGCGGCCGGACCGGTCGAGGCGCTCTGGAGCGCGACCTCCTTGATGAACAGCGTCACGAGGAAGGCGAGCAGGGCGAACGGCGCCGAGTAGAGGAAGACGTCCGCGACTCCGTGTCCGTACGCGCTCTCCATCACGGTACGGATGGGGGCGGGCAGCTTGTCCATGTCCGGGATGCCGCCGCCCGTACCGCCCTGGCCGGCTCCCGCGGCCTTGGGGCCGAGGGCCGCCATGCCGTCCTGGGCGTAGTGCGTGACCCGGTTGGCCAGGACCGCGCCGAGCGCCGAGACGCCGACCGCACCGCCGAGAGAGCGGAAGAAGGTGACCATGGAGGAGGCGGAGCCGAGGTCGGCCGGGGCGACCTGGTTCTGCGTGCACAGCACCAGGTTCTGCATCATCATGCCGAGGCCGAGACCCATGACGGCCATGAAGACGGCGATGTGCCAGTACTCCGTGTCGTAGCGGATCGTGCCGAGCAGGCCGAGTCCGCCGGTGACCAGGACGCCGCCGCTGACCAGCCACGCCTTCCACCGGCCGGTCTTGGTGATGACCATGCCGGAGACGGTCGAGGAGACGAACAGACCGGCGATCATCGGGATGGTGAGGACGCCGGACATCGTCGGCGACTCGTTGCGGGCCAGCTGGAAGTACTGGCTGAAGAACACCGTGCCGGCGAACATCGCGACACCGACGAAGAGCGACGCGAGCGAGGCCAGCGTGATCGTGCGGTTGCGGAACAGACGCAGCGGGATGATCGGCTCGCTCGCCCTGGCCTCGACGAGGGTGAAGAGCCCGCCGAGGACGATCGAGCCGCCGACCATGGCGGCCGTCTGCCAGGACATCCAGTCGTACTTGTCGCCCGCGAAGGTCACCCAGACGAGCAGCAGCGAGACGGCCGCGCTGATGAGGACGGCGCCGGCCCAGTCGACCTTGACCTGGCGCTTCACCACGGGAAGCTTCAGGGTCTTCTGCAGCACGAGGAGCGCGATGATCGCGAAGGGCACGCCGACGTAGAAGCACCAGCGCCAGCCGAGCCAGTCGGTGTCGGTGATGACGCCGCCGAGCAGCGGGCCGCCGACGGTGGCGACGGCGAAGGTGGCGCCGAGGTAGCCGCTGTACCGTCCGCGCTCACGCGGGGAGATCATCGCGGCCAGGATGATCTGGGAGAGGGCCGTCAGGCCGCCGACGCCTATGCCCTGGACGACACGGCAGGCGATGAGCATGCCGGTGTTCTGCGAGAGACCGGCGACGACCGAGCCCGCGACGTAGATGACCAGGGCTGTCTGGACGAGCAGCTTCTTGGAGAAGAGGTCCGCGAGCTTGCCCCACAGGGGGGTGGTCGCCGTCATCGACAGCAGGGCCGCGGTGACGACCCAGGTGTAGGCGGACTGGCCGCCGCCCAGGTCGGTGATGATCTGCGGCAGTGCGTTGGAGACGATCGTCGAGGAGAGAATGGCGACGAACATGCCGAGCAGCAGCCCGGAGAGCGCCTCCATGATCTGGCGGTGCGTCATCGGGGCACCGCCCTGGGTGGTGGCCTCCCCCTGCTCGGCGAGGCCGCCCCGCACACCGGCATCTGGTGTGGTCGTAGCCATGAAGTTCCTTTGTTCTCAAGCGTGGTGGGCCCGGCAGTCCCCGAAGGAGTCGCGGAGGCGGGCGAGCAGCGTGGTGAGCAGTTCGACGTCGGTGTCGGACCACTCCGCGAGGTTGCGGGCGAGCATGTCGGTCACCCGCCGGTCGAGATCGGCGAGCGTGGACTCGCCCGCGGTGGTGAGGTGCAGGATGCGGGAGCGCTTGTCGGCGGGGTCGGGCAGCCGTTCGACCCAGCCGCGGTCCACGGTGTGGGCCACATGGCGGCTGCTCACCGACATGTCGACGGCCATCAGCTCCGAGACGCGGCCGATCCGCATGTCGCCGTGGTGGTGGAGGAGGGCGAGCACGATCGCCGAGCCGCTCGGGCACTCGGCGGGCAGGGCCCGCGAGAGTCCGCGCTTCACGGCGCCGATGGCGCCGACCTGGCGGGCCAGGTTCTCGTAGCGGTTCCGCGTTTCCTGTCGGCGGTTCCGCGCGTCTTGTCGCGTCTCCATGGGCACCCCGCACATCTTGTTGCTTAGGGCAACCATAGAGATGGATGGTTGCTCCAGGCAAACTAAATCGGTCAAACGGCGCTAAAGAATCGGCAAAGGTGGGAGCGGTGCGGGGGAACCGTGCCCGGAACGGGCGGGGCGGGGGCCGGAGGTTGGGGCCGGAACCCCCGGTTCGCTAGGGTCCTCACCCATGGCACACAACCCCCATGCACCGCACGGTCAGGGCCCCGGTCCCGAGGGCAACTACGACCCCTCCGGCAGCACGCAGATGTTCCGCGCCTTCGTCGACGAGGGCGCTCCGCAGGGCCGTCCGCAGGCCGCTCCCCAGTCGTCCGGCCCGCGCGTCGGCCTGATCGTGGGCGTGGTCGTGGTCCTCGCGGTCCTGGCGGGGGTGGCCTGGCTGGCGCTGGGCTGACGAACGGACGGGGCGGGGCGCCCGGCGGGCGCCCCTTCCCGAAAGCGGCAGCGGCTCAGTGACTCAGCGGCCCAGCGGCTCGGGCGCGGCGCCGGGTCAGCGGCCGGTGCCCTCCAGTACGTGACGCAGGGCCTTCGCGAACTCGTCCGGGGCGCCGTACTGCCCGTACTCGCCTCCCAGGAAGCCACCGTGATGGCTGGGGAACACCACCGGCTCGACACCGATCCCGGCGGCGACGCCGACCCCCGAGCGGGCGGCGAACTCGCCCTCGGACTCCTGGCCCACGGCGATGACGAGCCGCGTCGACGCGGCCCGCAGAGCGGCGAAGTCGGGCTGGTAGCTGGTGCAGCCGCGCATGTTCTGGCCGAGGAGCGGATCGTCGCGCGAGCCGTCGTCCTCGACCGGAAGCCCGAAATCCGCGGGGGAGGGCGCGGGCTCGTCAGCCCAGTTCGCCGGGATCAGGCCCTTCCGGCTCGTCAGCGCCAGGAACTTCGCCATGGCCGGGCCCACCCCGTCCCGCAGGTAGGTCGCGTGGATGTCCGCGCAGACCGCCAGCGCCGCTTCCCGGTCGGGGAGGACCTGCGCCGTCGGCGGCTCATGGGCGACGAGGGTGCGCACCAGATCCCCGTGCCGCTCCACCAGCGCGAGCGCGTTGACGGCACCGCCGCTGCTCGCGAAGACGTCCACCGGCCCTTCGCCGAGTGCCTCGATCACCCGCCGCAGATCGTCGGCGTGCTCCTCGGGTGTCGTCTCCGCCGCGCCGTCGGTGCGCCGGCTGCGGCCCGCTCCCCTCGGGTCGTACGTGACGACGGTCCGGTCGGTGAAGTGCGACGCCAGCGTGGTGAACCCCGTGGCGTCCATGGGCGAGCCCACCAGGAAGAGGACGTCGCCGCCGGTCCCGCCGGGGCGGATGTCGTAGGCGAGCGTGGCCCCGGCCGCGTCCAGCGTGCGGGTGACTGCCTCGGTCATGAATGTCTCCTCGGGTGTCGCGCGTGTCAGAGGTAAGACCGCGCGTACCGCGAGAACTCATCGGTCCCCCGCACAGGAGGAACCGGCCGCCCGCTCACTTCCAGGTGGCCGTGACCTTCCGGGTGTCGACGTGCATGCCGAGCGGCACGCGCCAGCTGTCCACGCAGACCGTGTACGTCCGGGTCCTGGCCGTTCCGGGGGCGATCGGGGCCGGCAGTGGCTGGGCGGATTCGATCGTGGCCCAGTCGACGCCGAGCGCGCCGATGACGTGGGTGGCGAAGGTGACCGTGCCCGAGCGGGCCGGTGAGCCGCCGGTGTTGCGGAAGGTGACCGTCACGCGCTCGCACCACCGGGTGCCGGCGTCCGTGAGCACGGGCGCGGAGAGGGTGAGCGTGGCCGGGGCGGCCGGGGTGGGGGACGCGCTGGGCCTGGTCGGCGCCGTCGGCGCGGGGGTTGGTGGACGTGCCGGAGAGGTCGTCCCCGGGGCCGGCGGCGGCGCGGTCGTGGCGCCCGGGACGGCGGGCCGGACCGCGGGCGGGCCGGGCGGCCGGGGGAGCGGCGGTGCCCCCGGGGTCGTACGGCCTCCGGACGGCGTGATGCCGGGGGCCGGGGCGGATGGCGTGCCCCCGCCCGACGGTGTGGCCGGAGGCGGTGACGCCGCTGACGTACTGGAGGTCGTTCCGCTGGCCGAGGGGCCGTCGAGGGGTACCAGGGTGACCTTCCCGGAGGGCGGGACCGCTCCCTTCGGCGGGGAGCCCGCGCCCACCGCCGCGTAACCCTCGCCGTCGTCTCCGCTGCCGCACGCGGTCAGCGCTCCGCCGAGGCAGAGCGCGACCACCGTCAGAAGTGACCCCTGTCGCCGCATGGCGCACAGTGTGTCTGACGTACCGTCAGCAGGGAAGCGATTCTGCTGATTTCAGTCGTCGATCAGACCCTGCCGCAGCTGCGCCAGCGTCCTCGTGAGCAGCCGCGAGACGTGCATCTGCGAGATGCCGACCTCCTCGCCGATCTGCGACTGCGTCATGTTGGCGAAGAACCGGAGCATGATGATCTGCCGTTCCCTGGGCGGCAGTTTGGCGAGCAGCGGCTTGAGCGACTCGCGGTACTCGACGCCCTCCAGGGCCGTGTCCTCGTACCCGAGGCGGTCGGCCAGCGAGCCCTCGCCGCCCTCGTCCTCCGGGGAGGGGGAGTCGAGCGAGGAGGCGGTGTAGGCGTTGCCGACGGCGAGCCCGTCGACGACGTCCTCCTCCGACACGCCCAGTACGGCGGCCAGTTCGGGAACGGTCGGGGAACGGTCCAGCTTCTGTGCGAGCTCGTCGCTCGCCTTGGTCAGCGCGAGCCGCAGCTCCTGCAGCCGGCGCGGAACGCGCACCGACCACGAGGTGTCGCGGAAGAAGCGCTTGATCTCGCCGACGACCGTCGGCATCGCGAACGTCGGGAACTCGACGCCCCGTTCGCAGTCGAACCGGTCGATCGCCTTGATCAGGCCGATGGTGCCGACCTGGACGATGTCCTCCATCGGTTCGTTCCGGGAGCGGAAGCGGGCCGCGGCGTACCGGACGAGCGGCAGGTTCAGCTCGATGAGGGTGTCGCGGACGTAGGTCCGCTCGGGGCTGTCGGCGGCGGCGCCTTCGGTGTCCAGGGCGCGCAGCCGGAGGAACAGCGAGCGGGAGAGCGTACGGGTGTCGATGGCTTCCGGCGAGACGGCAAGCGGCGGGGCGGGCTCCTGGCTCGGCGCGGGCGTCTGCTCCGGAATCTGCACCTGTACCGGCGTCTGCGCGGGCGTGAGCGTGAGCACCTTCGAGCTGCCCTGTTCTGCGGACATGCCACCCCCTTGAGGTCGCGGACGGTCGCGGCGGCCACGACCATCGGAGGAACGCAGCCTCCACCTGAATACCGGAGGAGGGGCTGCGGCAAACGCGGTTCCAGCAGAATGTCACATGTCGGCAACACGCTGTAGTGACTTGTCGACAAGGAGGAGGTGGATATCCGCAGGAAACAAGGGGTGTACGGCATTTGGGGCGCGGAAAGTACGCACGGAACCACTCGGAACCGGTCTACCCGTTTCGGTTACGCCTCGATCCTGTTTGCGGACCTCAATCGGGCGAAGCTCCGGGCGAGGAGTCTTGACACATGCATCTGCGAGACCCCGAGCTCCTGGCTGATCTGGGACTGCGTCAGATTGCTGTAGTAGCGGAGCATCAGGATCCGCTGCTCGCGTTCGGGCAGCTGTACGAGCAGATGCCGTACGAGATCCCGGTGCTCGACCCCGGCGAGCGCCGGGTCCTCGTAGCCGAGCCGGTCGAGCAGTCCGGGCAGTCCGTCGCCCTCCTGGGCCGCCTCCAGGGAGGTGGCGTGGTAGGAGCGCCCCGCCTCGATGCAGGCGAGGACCTCGTCCTCGCCGATCTTCAGCCGTTCGGCGATCTCGGCGGTGGTGGGTGAGCGGCCGTGGGCGGTCGTCAGGTCCTCGGTGGCGCCGTTGACCTGCACCCAGAGCTCATGGAGCCGGCGCGGTACGTGGACGGTCCGTACGTTGTCCCGGAAGTAGCGCTTGATCTCGCCGACGACGGTGGGCATCGCGAAGGTGGGGAACTGGACGCCGCGGTCGGGGTCGAAGCGGTCGATGGCGTTGATCAGGCCGATGGTGCCGACCTGGACGACGTCCTCCATCGGTTCGTTGCGGGAGCGGAAGCGGGCGGCCGCGTACCGCACGAGCGGCAGGTTGGCCTCGATCAGCGCCCCGCGCACCCGGTGGTGCTCCGGTGTGCCCGGTTCCAGGGTCTTGAGCTGCCCGAAGAGCACCTGGGTGAGCGCGCGGGTGTCGGCGCCGCGGGTGCTCTGTGGCCGGGGGCGCGGGGTGTCCGAGCCGCCCGCCTCGTTCTGGGGCGGGACTTGAGGCGCTGTACTGGCCGGCACGTGCACGCCACCCCTCTGGCTGGTCCTGCTGGTCAACTACGGTCAACTCATCCGTCAAAAGCGGTCATAGCATCACAAGACATGTCCACTGTGTGCAAGCACCGTATAACCACGTGTTGACGGCAAGTTGGGACGAATGGGTACGTAAAGAAGCCGGAAGGCCCCCCGCCAGTACGGCGGGGGGCCCGGAAGCCGAGACTCGAACGTGTTAAAACTCGTAGTCCGCGATCACCCACGTGGCGATCTCGCGCCACAGCGCCACACCCGCCTGGTGGGCCGGGTGGTCGAGGTAGCGCTGGAGCGCGTCGGTGTCCTCGACCGCTGAGTTGATGGCGAAGTCGTACGCGATCGGCCGGTCGGTGATGTTCCAGGCGCACTCCCAGAACGTCAGCTCGGGGATGATCCCGCCCAGCGGCCGCAGGGCGTCCGCCGCGGCGACCGCGCGGGGGTCGTCCTTCGCGATGCCGTCGTTGAGCTTGAACAGGACCAGATGGCGGATCACAGCGGGACTCCTCGTCGATGATCTAGTTGACGAGCTCGGTCATGAACTCGCCGACGCCCTGTGCGGCGGACGATATGCCCTCGAACCCTACCTGCACGAGATCGGCCGCCCTGGCCGGGGAATTGATGATCGTGTACAGCACGAAGACCACGACCGCGTACAGCGCGATCTTCTTCGCTTGCGCCATCTGCCGCGCCCTCCCCGGTCCGCCAAGCCGCCTGTCCACCCCGCCCGCGCTCTCCCTGCGCCCTGCGGAGTCGCGTGAGTCTAACCGAGCCCCTTCACCCCGTCTTTATGGACCAAGGACCCGGTGACCGAGGCCTTTTGCCGGACCCCGGAAGGGTGACGGCGCGGCAGCATGGATGTCGAGCCCGGCGGATCCTGGCAGGAGTCCGCGGGGCGAGGAGCCGGCCCCCACTGCGGGGTCCGTGCCGCGTGCTTCCCCCCGACCGCGGCGCAGGACTTGCGGGACCGGTTCTCATCGGGGGGAGCGGCTTGTCCCCCCGATCCGCTCCCCCCGTCCGACGAACGCCGATGCCCCGGCCGTGCCCCACGCGCCCGGGGCTTCGGCGTTTCGGGGCTTCGGCGTTCCCGCGCCCGAACACGCCGAAGGGCCCGGTGCGATGCACCGGGCCCTTCGATCGAAGCGGTAGCGGAGGGATTTGAACCCTCGGTGACTTGCGCCACACTCGCTTTCGAGGCGAGCTCCTTCGGCCGCTCGGACACGCTACCGAGAGAGAGCTTAGCCCAAAGGTGCCCCCGCGATGAAATCCGTATCCCCGCGCAGGTGGGAGGGGCGTTCAGCGGGTACGGAAGAAGGCCGTGAGCTGCCGTGCGCACTGCTCGCCGAGCACGCCGGAGATCACCTCGGGGCGGTGGTTCAGTCGGCGGTCGCGTACGAGGTCCCAGAGCGAACCGGCCGCGCCCGCCTTCTCGTCGAAGGCGCCGAACACCACCCGCTCGACGCGGGACTGGACGAGGGCGCCCGCGCACATCACGCAGGGCTCCAGGGTCACGACGAGGGTGCAGCCGGTCAGCCGCCACTCGCCGGTTCTCGCGGCGGCCCGGCGCAGGGCCAGGACCTCGGCGTGCGCGGTCGGGTCGCCGGTCGCCTCCCGTTCGTTGTGCCCGGTGGCGAGGAGCGAGCCGTCGGGGGAGAGCACGACCGCGCCGACCGGTACGTCACCGGCCGACGCGGCCCGGTCGGCTTCCGCGAGCGCCAGCCGCATGGCATCCCGCCAGGGGTCCCGTACGGGATCGGGAGCCGAGTCCCGTACGGGATCGTGGGCGGGGCCGAGCCCAGAACCGGGGCCGGGGTCGGGGACAGGGTCGGGGTCGTGCGGCGGGCCGTGCCCGGTGTCGTGCTCAGGGCTGTGCCCGGGTCCTGCGTGGGTCACTAGCGAACGGTCTCCAGCACCTCCGCGGCGCCCAGCGCGTCCGCGATCTCGGCCAGCGCGTCGCTCTCCAGCGCCAGCAGTTCCTTCTCCGGCAGGCCGAGGTCCGCCAGGACCAGCCGGTCGCCGATCGGGGCGGCCGGTACGGTCTCGACGGCCACGCCCGGCACCTCCTCCTCGTCCTCCTCCTGGTCCAGAGGTTCTCCGTCCTCCGTGCCGTCGAGGTCCAGCGCGTCCAGGTCGGGGGCGTCCCCGTCCAGGTCGTCGCCGAGCAGTTCCTTGATGAGGATCTCCCCGTACGAGGAGCGGCGGGCGGCCGCCCCGTCCGACACGTAGATGCGAGGGTCGTCCTCGCCCTCGATCCGGAGGAGGCCGAACCAGGCGTCCTCCTGTTCGATGAAGACGATGACCGTGTCGTCGTCGACCGAGGCCTCGCGGGCGAGTTCGGTCAGATCCGACAGGGTCTCCACATCGTCGAGCTCTGTGTCGCTCGCTTCCCACCCGTCTTCGGTGCGCGCGAGCAGTGCGGCGAAGTACACCGTGACTCTCCCACTGATCAGAGGTGTGACGATCCGGCGGTGCGCTCCTGGTGCCCCGCCCAATCGGCATCGTGGCAGAAACGGCGGCCTCAGGAGAGGTCTTCGGCTCTTGCGTCGTGCATCAGTCTGATCCGCGCCCCGGGCGCCTTCCCCGGCGGACCGCGTGCGGAGCGTCGGAGGGGGCGCCCGGCGGGCGGAGATCCACCTCTTCGGAGGAGCGCGTTCCGCCGTTCCTCCATTGTGCTTCCGGCACCGGGTGAACCGCGTGGCGATGTCCTAGGGGTTAATCGTTTCTGCATGATGGTGTGCGCGGCATGACCACTCGCACTCGCACTCGCGCTCGCATTGGCACTCGTACGGGTTTCGCCCTGGCGACCGTCGTCACCGCCGTGCTCGCCCTGGCCGGACCGCCGGCCGCCGCCGCCCCCGCCGGGCCGTCCGCGCCGGAGCCCGCGCCGCTGTACACCTCTTCCCGCGCCGTCCCCGGGCAGTACATCGTCACCGTGGAGAAGGGGACGAACGCGCGGACGCTCGCGGAGAAGATGAACGTGAAGCCGGCGTTCGTCTACAGCGAGGTGCTGAACGGGTTCGCCGTGACCATGGACCCGCTCCAGGTGAAGACCGCGCGCAGCACCCTCGGCGTCAAGGCGGTGGAGGAGGACGCCGCCGTGTCGGCGGTCACGCCCGCGCGGCCCTTCGGGGCGCACCGGGCACCGGCCGCGACCTGGGGTCTGGACCGGATCGACCAGCGGGCGCTCCCCCTCGACGACACCTTCACCACGGCCGGTGACGGCACCGGGGTCAACGCGTACATCCTCGACACCGGCATCGAGTACGGCCACGAGGAGTTCGGCGGCCGCGCCGCCTTCGGCTTCGACGCCATGGGCGACGGGCGGGCGGGAGCGGACTGCCAGGGGCACGGCACCCATGTCGCAGGAACGGTCGGCGGCAAGACGTACGGGGTGGCGCGCAACGTCAACCTGATCAGCGTGCGCGTGCTCGGCTGCGACGGGCGGGGCCAGTGGTCGGGGATCCTGGCCGGGATGGACTGGGTGGCCAAGAACGCCAAGCAGCCGGCCGTCCTGAACGCCTCCCTCGGCGGGCCCGAGTCGGACGCCGTCGACAACGCCGCCGAGGCCCTGGCCGCGGCGGGAGTGCTGCCGGTCGTGGCCGCGGGCAACTCCGCGGCCGACGCCTGCGACGTCTCCCCGGCCGGCGCGGACGGTGTGGTGACGGTCGGCGCGACTGACCGGACGGACGCGGAGACGAGCTTCTCCAACTGGGGCGAGTGCCTCACCCTCTACGCTCCCGGCCAGGCGATCGTCTCGGCGAAGCTCGGCGGCGGCAGCGTGGCCCTGGACGGCACCTCGATGGCCGCCCCGCACGTGGCCGGAGCCGCCGCCCTCTACCGGCAGGCGCACCCGGAGGCGACGGTCGCGGGCGTCAGCCTCTGGCTCGACGAGACCTCCACGAAGAACGTTCTGCGGAACGTCACCCCGTCCAGCCCGAACAAGCTGCTGTACACGGGCGGGCTGTAGCCGTAGCAAGCGGCCGCCGTACGGTCGGCCGTGAGGCCCCGGTCCTTCGGGCCGGGGCCTCATGGCATCGCGGTCTCACGTCTCACCAGCGGAACGTCCGCATACGCATGGCCTGCCGCATCCTGGCCGCCCGGGCGCGACGCGGCTGGACGCGGTCGCGCAGCGCCTTCGCCTCGTGCAGCTCGCGCAGGAACTGGGCGCGGCGCCGACGGCGCTCGGCGTCGGTCTCGGGCGGCTGGGCGCCGGCCGCGTCACCGTCCGGGGCGCCGGCGTTGTCCGGGTCTTTCGGCTTCGGCATGGCCACGCACCACCCCACGACTGGGTCTCCTGTGCACCCCCACCTTCCCTCCAGGGCGTGGGTTGATGCCAGTGCGGGCTACTGTTGGGGTCATGCGTCTCCACGTCGTCGATCACCCGCTGGTCGCCCACAAGCTCACCACTCTGCGCGACAAGCGCACGGACTCCCCGACCTTCCGCCGGCTGGCGGACGAGCTGGTCACCCTGCTCGCCTACGAGGCCACGCGGGACGTGCGCACCGAGCAGGTCGACATCGAGACCCCCGTCACGCCGACGACCGGTGTGAAGCTGTCGTACCCGCGTCCGCTGGTGGTCCCGATCCTGCGCGCCGGGCTCGGCATGCTGGACGGCATGGTGCGCCTGCTGCCGACCGCCGAGGTGGGCTTCCTGGGCATGATCCGCAACGAGGAGACGCTGGAGGCGTCGACCTACGCGACGCGGATGCCGGAGGACCTCTCGGGCCGCCAGGTGTACGTCCTGGACCCGATGCTGGCGACCGGCGGCACGCTCGTCGCGGCGATCCAGGAGCTGATCAAGCGCGGTGCGGACGACGTGACCGCCGTGGTGCTGCTCGCCGCCCCCGAGGGCGTCGAGATCATGGAGCGCGAGCTGGCGGGCACGCCGGTGACCGTGGTGACGGCCTCGGTGGACGAGCGCCTCAACGAGAGCGGCTACATCGTCCCGGGCCTGGGCGACGCGGGCGACCGCATGTACGGCACCGCCGACTAGCGACTCAGCACTTACCGGCGGGCGCGGCCTTGGGCTTGTTCAGAGCGACCAGGGCCGCGTCCGCCGTCGGCTTCGGGTCCAGGTTCTTGAAGGCCGTGCCCAGGATCAGGTCCACATCCGCCGTCGCGCGTGTGTCCGTCTTGGACGCGGCGCCCTTCAGCTGGGTGCCCAGGACCGGGAAGGCGCCCTTGGCGGCGCCGGGGGCGCCCAGGAGGATTCCCGTACCGGGGACCTTCTTGTCGTACGCGGCCGGTGCGTTGCCGATCTTGCCGATCCGGAAGCCCCGCTTCTTCAGCTCGTCGGCCGTCGCCTTGGCGAGGCCGCTGCGCGGGGTCGCGTTGTAGACGTTGACGGTGATCTGCGCGGGTTTCGGGAGAGCACTCACCGGCGCGGCCGTGGGCTTGGGGGCGGGCTTGCAGTCGTTCCCGCGCGCGGCCGCCGTCCTCGTGCCGGCGCCGCCCGAGAAGACCTCGACGAGCTGCAGCGTGCCCCAGCCGGCCGCGCCGAGCACGATCACGGCGGCGGCCGCCGCGAGGACGATCCTGCGCCGGCGGCGAGGGCGGCGCATGCGGGGGTACGCGTCCCCCGTGATGCGGTACTTTCCGCCCATACCGGGGGGAGTGAGCATGCTCATGAGCGCAGCGTAATGCCGCCCGCCGATGATGCCTACTGGATGATCATGTGATCGCGTCCGGATGGGCGGTAAGTGGCCCCGAAAGGGTCAGTGACGGCGTGAGCGTTGCTCTTGTCAGCCGGTCAGCCGGTCAGTCCATTTCCAGGACGCGCGCGTGCAGCACCTGCCGCTGCTGGAGGGCGGCGCGGACCGCGCGGTGCAGCCCGTCCTCCAGATAGAGATCGCCGCGCCACTTCACGACGTGCGCGAAGAGGTCGCCGTAGAAGGTGGAGTCCTCGGCGAGCAGCGTCTCCAGGTCCAGCTGGCCCTTGGTGGTCACCAGCTGATCGAGGCGGACCGGGCGCGGCGCCACGTCCGCCCACTGGCGGGTGCTTTCCCGGCCGTGGTCGGGATACGGCCGCCCGTTACCGATGCGCTTGAAGATCACACGGAAAGCCTACCGGGCGAGCGGCTCCCGGCGCAGCCAGGCGGACCCGGTGGGATGCTGGGGCAAACCGCCGCAGACCGTAGCAATCCGGAAAATGGGGTCCTCTCATGAGCGTGAGCGAAGAGTCTCCGGCCGCCGATATCGCGGCGGGATACGGGTTCGCCGGCCCCGCGCTCGAGCTCGGCGCGCTGCTCTGGGGCGGTGCCTGCCATTCGGACGCGCCGATCCGCATCCCGCTGGCCATGCTCAACCGCCACGGCCTGGTCGCCGGCGCCACCGGCACCGGCAAGACGAAGACGCTCCAGCTCATCGCCGAGCAGCTGTCGGCCAACGGCGTACCGGTCTTCCTCGCCGACATCAAGGGCGACGTCTCCGGCGTCTCGGCGCCCGGGGAGGACAGCGAGCGCATCCGGCAGCGGGCGGAGCAGGTGGGGCAGGAGTGGGAGGCCAGGGGCTTCCCCTGCGAGTTCTACGGGCTCGGCGGGACCGGCCCCGGCATCCCCGTGCGGGCCACGGTGACCAGCTTCGGGCCGGTGCTGCTGTCGAAGGTGCTGCAGCTGAACCGGACGCAGGAGCAGTCGCTGGCCCTGATCTTCCACTACGCGGATCAGAAGGGTCTTGAGCTCGTCGATCTGAAGGACCTGCGGGCGGTGGTGGCGTTCCTGGTGTCGGACACCGGGAAGGCGGAGCTGAAGGGGATCGGCGGCCTGTCGACGGCGACGGCAGGGGTGATCCTGCGGGCGATCACGGCCTTCGAGCAGACGGGGGCGGGCGGCTTCTTCGGGGAGCCGGAGTTCGACACGAGCGAGTTCCTGCGGACGGCGCCGGACGGGCGCGGGCTGGTGTCCGTCCTGGAGCTGCCGGCCGTCCAGGACAAGCCGCAGCTGTTCTCGACGTTCCTGATGTGGCTGCTGGCGGACCTCTTCCACGATCTGCCGGAGGCCGGCGACCTGGAGAAGCCGAAGCTGGTCTTCTTCTTCGACGAGGCGCATCTGCTCTTCGACGGCGCATCGAAGGCGTTCCTGGAGTCGATCACGCAGACCGTGCGGCTGATCCGCTCGAAGGGGGTCGGGGTCTTCTTCGTGACCCAGACGCCGAAGGACGTACCGGGGGATGTGCTGGCGCAGCTGGGCAACCGGGTGCAGCACGCGCTGCGGGCGTTCACGCCGGACGACGCCAAGGCGCTGAAGGCGACGGTGCGGACCTTCCCCAACTCGGCGTACGACCTGGAGGAGGTGCTGACCGGGCTCGGCACGGGCGAGGCGGTGATCACCGTCCTGAGCGAGACGGGCGCGCCGACGCCGGTGGCGGTGACCCGGCTGCGGGCGCCGCAGTCCCGTATGGGGCCGGTCGAGGCGAGCGCGCTGGAGGCGGCGGTGAAGGGATCGGCTCTGTACGGGCGGTACGCGGAGGCGGTGGACCGGGAGTCGGCGTACGAGAAGCTGACGGCCGAGCAGCGGTCGGCGGAGGCGGCGGCGCTGAAGGCGGCGGAAGAGAAGGCGGGCGCGGAAAGGGAGGCGTCGCCGGCGTCGCCGCCTCGGCGGGATGAGTCGCTCGCCGGGCAGGTGGTGGGCAGCGGGATCTTCACGTCCCTGGCCCGGTCGATCGGGACGCAGCTGGGGCGGGAGATCAGCCGGTCGCTCTTCGGTACGGCACGGCGCAGGCGGTAGCGGCTGCCGCTGAGGGAAAGGCCCGGCCCTCATGGGCCGGGCCTTCCGCGGAACCGCTGGTCGGTTACTCCGTGACCTCGTGGTCGTGACCGTCGTGCAGACCGCCGCCGCTGCCCGCGTCGCCGTCCGTCGGGACGGAGACGACCGGCTTCTTCAGAGAGCTGATGTCGTGGGCGTACGTGCCCACGGCGTTGGCGATGATGTCGATGTTGACGTCGAAGGCCGTCATGTTGATGTTCTCGATGGTGTCGCCGGCCGCGTGGTAGTTCACGTCGTACGCGACACCCGCCGTCCCGCCGAACTTCGCCGCCTGCGTCGCCGTCTTGATGCCCTCGGCACCCGTGAACGTGCCGCCGGACGGGATGCCGATCTCGATGAACGGGCCGTAGTCAGAGCGGCCCGTGAAGTCGGTGCCCTCGTGCGGCGTGCCCCGCTTGTCCAGGAACGCGTTGATGTCACGCTCCAGCTGGGCCGAGCCCGCCGGGCCCGGGCCCGCGCCGACGCCGTCGGAGTTGTCGCCGTCGTACACGAACAGGCCGTAGTTCGGCGAGGCGATCATGTCGAAGTTGAGGTAGAGCTTGACCTCCTTCTTGTCCAGCTCGCTCATCTTCGAGACGTAGTGCTCGGAGCCGAGCAGGCCGTTCTCCTCGGCCGACCACCAGGCGAAGCGGACCTTGTTGCGGACCTTCGCCTTCGACTCGGCGAGCTCCACGGCGGCCTGGAGCAGGCCGGCGGAGCCCGAGCCGTTGTCGTTGATGCCGGGGCCGGCGGAGACGGAGTCGAGGTGCGCGCCGAGCATCACGGTGTTGGCGGCGTTGCCGCCCTTCGTCTCCGCGATGACGTTGTTGGTGGTGCGCTTCTCCTGGAGCTGGCGGATCTCGAAGGAGAGGCTGACCGGCCCCTTGGCGAGGTCGGCCGCGAGCTTCTCGCCCTCCGCCTGGGTGATGCCGCCGGTCGGGATCTTGCCGGCCGCCGCGTCGCCGAGGGTGCCGGAGAGGACGCCCTCGGTGTTGTTGTAGACGATGGCGCCCGCCGCGCCCGCCGCGGCGGCGTTCTCCTGCTTGACGGCGAACGCGCAGCCGCCGCGCTTGATCAGCGCCACCTTGCCGGTGAAGGTGCCCGCGGCGAAGTCGGCGGGCTCGCAGCCGGAGGTGCCGTCGGCGTCGACCGGGACGGCGGCCAGGTCGGCCTTGATGCCGCCGACCGGCGTCGACTTGGTGTAGGTCATGGCCTTGATCTCGACGTCGCGCGGGGTGGGCGCGAGGACGGAGAGCTTCTCGGCCAGCGTCTCGGTGTAGTCGAAGTCGAACTTCTGGTACGAGACGTTGTAGCCGGCCTTCTTGAGCTGCTGGTACACGTACGCGGCGGAGGCGTCGTGCCCGAGGGAGCCGGCCGCGCGGTGGCCGCCGGCCGAGTCCGCTATGGCCTGGAACATCTCCAGGTGCTTGTAGGCACCGTCGGCGGAGGTCTCGCGGACGAGCTTCTTCGCCAGCTTCGCGGCGTCCCTGGCCGGTGCGGCACCGGGGTCCGGAGCGGCGGTGGTGGGGGAAGCGGCTGCCAGCAGGAGCGGGGTGGCGAGTGCGGCTGCGGCCAGGGTGGCCGCGGCTCTGCGATGGGATGCGTTCACAGAGGTCCTTCCCGGTGCGAACGAGGGTTGAGGGGAAGTTAGCGATCTCCGGTGCGTTCTGGGAACAGATCGGCCGCAATTCCTGTCACATTGAGCATGATTGCCACCCGAAATAGTCAATTACCCGTCGCTTTAGCCGCCTTTGCGGCCGCCTTCGCCTGCTGCTTGAAGGCGCGCACCTTCGCCAGGGACTCCGGTCCGGTGATGTCGGCCGCCGAACGGTACGAACCCTCCTCGCCGTAGGCCCCGGCCGCCTCCCGCCAGCCCTCGGGCCGTACGCCGTACCGCTTCCCCAGCAGGGCCAGGAAGATCTGCGCCTTCTGCTTGCCGAACCCGGGCAGGTCGACAAGCCGGCCGAGCAGCTCCGCGCCGGTCCCGGCGTCCCTCCACACGGCCTCGGCCTCACCGCCGTACTCGTCGACGAGAAACTGGCACAGCTGCTGGATCCGCTTGGCCATGGAGCCGGGGTAGCGGTGCACGGCCGGTTTGGCGGAGAGCAGCGCGGCGAAGGCGTCGGGGTCGTAGGCGGCGATCTCGTGCGCGTCGAGATCGTCCCCGCCGAGCCGCTGGGCGATGGTGTACGGCCCGGAGAACGCCCACTCCATGGGGACCTGCTGGTCCAGCAGCATGCCGACGAGCGCGGCGAGCGGGCTGCGGCCGAGGAGCTCGTCGGCCTCCGGCTGCTGGGCGAGGTGGATCTCGGTGTTCATGATCCGATGATCCCGCGCGACGGCCGTGCGCGCGCGTGCGGGCTCTGCCTTCCGGACGAGCCGGGGTCACCTCTCCGTGTCGGCGGGGTTACGTGAGGTGGTGGCCGGCCGCCCTGCCGGCTGCTCGTCGTGCGAGGGGGCGCGCTGGGCCAACGCGCGCCCCCCGGCCGGCGGGCTCAGCTCAGGTCCCAGCTCGCGTCTCAGCTCACGTACGCGCGCAGATGGCGGGCGGTGAGGGTGTCGCCCTTCTCCACCAGTTCGGAGGGTGTGCCCTCGAAGACGATCCGGCCGCCGTCGTGACCCGCGCCCGGACCCAGGTCGATCAGCCAGTCGGCGTGGGCCATGACCGCCTGGTGGTGCTCGATCACGACGACCGTGTTGCCCGCCTCGACCAGGCGGTCGAGCAGCGCGAGGAGCTGGTCGACGTCCGCCAGATGCAGGCCGGTCGTCGGCTCGTCGAGGACATAGGTCGCGCCCTTCTCGGCCATGTGGATCGCCAGCTTCAGACGCTGGCGCTCGCCGCCCGAGAGCGTGTTCAGCGGCTGCCCGAGGCGCAGATAGCCGAGGCCGACGTCCTTCAGCCGGCCCAGGATCGTCCGCGCCTGCCCCGTCGTGAAGAAGTCGTACGCCTCCTCGACCGACATCGACAGCACCTCGTGGATGTTCCGGCCGTTCAGGGTGTAGGTCAGAACCTCCGGCGTGAAGCGCTTGCCCTCGCACTCCTCGCAGACGGACGCGACACCGGCCATCATCGCGAGGTCGGTGTAGACGAGCCCGAGCCCGTTGCACTTCGGGCAGGCGCCCTCCGAATTGGCGCTGAAGAGGGCCGCTTTGACGCCGTTCGCCTTGGCGAAAGCGGTCCGGACCGGGTTCAGCAGACCCGTGTACGTCGCCGGGTTCGAGCGGCGCGAGCCGCGGATCGGGGACTGGTCGGCGACGACGACGCCCTCCCGGCCCGGCAGGTTCCCGTGGATCAGGGAGGACTTCCCGGAGCCTGCCACCCCCGTCACGACCGTGAGGACGCCGGTCGGGATCTGGACGCTCACGTCCCGGAGGTTGTGCTGCGAGGCGCCCTCGATGGACAGGAAGCCGGTGGGCTCGCGTACCTCGGAGCGCAGCTTCGCCCGGTGCGCGAGATGGTTCCCGGTCAGGGTGCCGGAGGCCCGCAGACCGGCCACGTCGCCGCTGTAGCAGACCTCCCCGCCGGCCGACCCCGCCCGCGGCCCCAGGTCCACCACATGGTCGGCGATCTCGATGACCTCCGGCTTGTGCTCGACGACGAGGACCGTGTTGCCCTTGTCGCGCAGCCGCAGCAGCAGGTCGTTCATCCGCTGGATGTCGTGCGGGTGCAGACCGGTGGTCGGCTCGTCGAAGACGTACGTGACGTCGGTGAGCGAGGACCCGAGGTGCCGCACCATCTTCACGCGCTGCGCCTCGCCGCCGGAGAGCGTGGCGGAGGCCCGGTCCAGGCTCAGATAGCCGAGGCCGATCTCGACGAGCGAGTCGAGCAGATCGCGCAGGTTGGCCAGGAGGGGGGCCACCGACGGGTCCTCGATCCCGCGTATGAACGCCGCCAGGTCGCTGATCTGCATCGCCGAGCAGTCCGCGATGTTCACTCCGTCGATCTTCGACGACAGGGCGGCCCGGGTCAGCCGCGTGCCGCCGCACTCCGGGCAGTCGCGGAAGACGACGGCCCGGTCGACGAAGGCCCGGATGTGGGACTGCATGGCGTCCCGGTCCTTGGTGAGCATGGTCCGCTGGACCTTCACCACCAGACCCTCGTACGTGAAGTTGTTGCTGCCCACCTTCACCTTGACCTGCGGCTTGTGGAGGAAGTCCGCCCACTCCTCCTCGGTGAAGTCCTTCAGCTTCTTGTCGGGGTCGTAGAAGCCGGAGTGGGCCATGATCTGCCAGTACCAGGAGTCCACGGCGAAGTTGGGCACGGTGATCGCACCCTCGTTGAGGGACTTCTCGCGGTCGACGAGCTGGTCGATGTCGATGTCGGAGATCTGGCCGGCGCCCTCGCAGCGCGGGCACATGCCCTCGGGCAGGTTGAAGCTGAACGCGCCGGACGTGCCGATGTGCGGGGTGCCGAGGCGGCTGAAGACGATCCGCAGCATCGTGTACGCGTCGGTCGCCGTCCCCACCGTGGAGCGGGAGTTGGCGCCCATCCGCTCCTGGTCGACGACGATCGCGGCGCTGAGGTTGTGCAGTCCGTCGACGTCGGGGCGGCCCAGCGACGGCATGAAGGACTGGAGGAAGGCGCTGTACGTCTCGTTGATCAGCCGCTGGGATTCGGCGGCGATGGTGCCGAAGACCAGCGAGGACTTTCCGGACCCCGAGACGCCGGTGAAGACGGTCAGACGGCGCTTGGGCAGATCGACGGAGACGTCCTTGAGGTTGTTCTCGCGGGCACCGCGGACCTGGATGACGTGGTGGCTGTCCGCCTGGTTCGTGGAAGCGGGGGTGTTCATGCGTGCGCCCTCCGATAGGTGGTGGCCCCGTAGGTGGCCCGTTCTCCGTGTGCTCCGAATTTCCGTACAGGGTACTCTATACGATGTACAAGGTAAGTGATGTGGGTTCTGACCTGCGAGAATGGGTGTCATGGCGACGAAGGAGCGGAGCAGCGGCGCGGGTGATCCGGCGCGGACCCTGGAGCTGCTGTGGCGGGACGGTGCGGCTGTCCCCGGGGGCCGGCGCGGGCCCCGGCCGGGGCTGAGCGTCGACGCGGTCGTCGACGCGGCGATCGGCCTCGCCGACGAGGGCGGGCTCGACGCGCTGACCATGCGCGCGGTGGCCCAGCGGCTGGGCGTGACGCCCATGACGCTCTACACCTACGTCCCCGGCAAGGCCGAGCTGCTCGATCTGATGCTGGACACTGTCTTCCTGCGGATGCCGCGCACCTCCTTCGCGGCGGACGAGCCGTGGCGGGCGCGCGTGACGGCGGTCGCCGACGGGAACCGGGCGCTGTATCTGCGCCACCCCTGGCTGGCCGAACTGCGGGTCCACCGGCCGCCGCTCGGGCCCGGGGTGATGAGGAAGTACGAGCACGAGCTCGGCGCCTTCGAGGGCCTGGGCCTCGACGACGTGGCCATGGACTCGGCGCTGACGTACGTCCTGGGGTTCGTGCAGTCCGCGGCCAGGGCGGAGCTGGACGCGCGGGCGGTGGACCGGGAGAGCGCGATGTCGGACGGGGAGTGGTGGGCGGCGCACGAGCCCCTGCTGGCCCGGGTGTTCGACGGGGAGCGGTTCCCGCTGGCGGCGCGGGTGGGGGAGGCGTCGGCGGTGGCGTACCAGGGGATGTACAGCCCGGACCACGCGTACGCCTTCGGGCTCGGCCGGGTGCTGGACGGGTTGGGGGCGCTGATCCGGTCGGAGTGAGGGGGAGGGGCGATCGCCGGCTGATCGGAACGGGTGGGACCGGGCCGGTCAGTGTGGGGTCGGGCCGGTCAGTGTGGGGTCGGGCCGGTCAGTGTGGGGTCGGGCCGGTCAGTGTGGGGTCGGGCCGGTCAGGGTGAGCAGGTCGGCGACCCCGGCCTTGAGTTCTTCGGCGGAGAGGTTCCGCTCCACCGTGAGGTGGTGCATCAGGCTCGGCGAGAACGGCGCCAGCAGCAGGTGGGCGAGGAGAGCGCCGTTCGCCTCCGGCCGGAGCCGGGTGACCAGCAGGGCCACATGGGTGTGCATCGCCAGGTACGCGCCGCTGGTGTAGCGGGCGCTGGGCGCGGCGGCCTGGGCGGCGAGGAGGAGTTCGCGCTGCTCGATGACGCGGTCGATGAGCGCGTCGAAGAACGCGGACAGCCGCTCGGCGGCGGGGGCGCCGGGGCCGAGGGGAGGCGGTCCGCCCATGTACGCCTCCTGGAACTGGCGTTCCCGGTCGTCGAGGAGGGCCCAGAGCAGCCGGGCGACGTCGCCGAAGCGGCGGTAGACGGTGCCGACACCGATCCCGCTGGCGTGCGCGACCTGGTTCATGGTGACGGCCTCGGGGCCGACCTCGGCGACGATGCGGGCGGCCGCGTCGAGGATCTTGCGCCGATTGCGGGCGGCGTCGGCGCGCTCGGGGGTGGGTCGGTCGGCGGTGGGGAGCAGGACGAGCGGCGGGACGGCGGGCGCCTGGCCGCCGGACGTCAGGTCTCCGGCACCGGGCGTCTGGTTTCCCGTGCCGGGCGTCTGGTTCTCCGTGCCGGGCGTCCGGCTTTCCGTGCCGGGTGGCGTGGGCGGGGTCTCCCGCGCCGGCTCCTGCCGCCGCTCCTCCGGTGTCTTCGCGCTCATCGTCGTCCGCCTGCCCTTCGCCCCTCGCCCCCTCGGTCCGGTCCCTGACTCGAGCATAACGGAGCGCTATCCGGTTCTTCCCGCCTCCCCTTGCGAACCGGATCGTTATCCGCTTACTCTCGGTCCAGCGAAACGGAACGTCATCCGATTGAGGGAACGAGGGGCTCCATGTCCGTCAACGTTGCTGTCGTCTACTACTCGGCCACGGGGAACGTCCACCGGCTCGCCCAGGCCGTCGCCGAAGGCGCCGAGAAGGCAGGCGCCGAGGTCCGTCTGCGCCGGGTGCCCGAGCTCGCCCCGGACGCCGCCATCGACTCCAATCCGGCCTGGCGGGCCCACCTGGACGCCACGGGCGACATCGAGACCGTCACGCTGGACGACCTGGAGTGGGCGGACGCCTACGCCCTCGGCTCGCCGACCCGGTTCGGCAACGTCGCCGCGCAGCTGAAGCAGTTCATCGACACCGCGGGCGGCCTGTGGCAGCGGGGCGTCATGGCCGACAAGCCGGCCACCGCCTTCACCAGCGCCCACAACATGCACGGCGGCAACGAGTCGACGCTGCTCGCGCTCTACAACACCTTCCACCACTGGGGTTCGGTCATCGTCTCGCCCGGCTACACCGACCCGGCGATCTACGCGGCCGGTGGCAACCCCTACGGCACCTCGCATCCGGGTGCGAACGGCACCCCGGAGGAGGACGTCCTGCGGGCCGCCCGGTACCAGGGTGAGCGCCTCACCAAGATCGCCAAGCGCCTGAAGGGTCTCGCCACGGACTGACCGCGGCGCTTCCCGGCATCCCGTCGCGTATCTCCGGGCGGCGCCTCCGGAGGGTACTTTGCTCCGACGGGGGTTCCGAACGGGCGGCCGAGGCCGCCCACGAAGCGCGAGGATGCCGCCTGCCATGAAGACTCCCCCGTCACTCGACGCCGACCAGGCCCGCGACCGGCTGCGCGAACTGACCGTCGTCGACGTCCGTACGCCCGGCGAGTACGCCTCCGGCCATCTGCCCGGCGCGCTCAACATCCCCCTCGACGAGCTCGACCGCGCCGTTCCGGCGCTCCAGGAGGCGGCGGGCCGGGGCGAGTTGCTGATGGTGTGCCAGTCGGGCGGCCGCTCGGTGAACGCCTGCGCCCGGCTGGCCGCACACGGCGTGCCCGCGCTCACTCTCAGTGGCGGCACGGACGACTGGGCCGCGCGCGGCCACGAGCTGGCCCGCCCCGAGGGCGCTCCGGCGCGCGAGGTGTGGGCCATGGAACGCCAGGTCCGGTTCGGCGCGGGGTCCCTCGTCCTGACCGGCCTGGCTCTCGGCCTGTGGGTGCACCCGGCGTTCCAGCTGCTGTCGGCGGCCATCGCGGGCGGCCTCGTCTTCTCGGCGCTGACGAACACCTGCGGCATGGCGGTGGCCCTCGGCAAACTCCCGTACAACCGCGCGAAGGTCCCTGGGTCCGATATCGACACCACCCTGGCCCGCCTCCGGGAGGCCTCCTCCTGAGCCGCCCCCGGCGCGCCCCGGCGGGGCCCAGTCCGCCGCCGCACGACGGGCGGGCCGCACGTTCACCGGCCCAGGCGGTCGGCCTTCGTGCGCAGGTAGTGGCGTTCCGGGAGGCTGAGAGTGTGGCGGGCCGCCGAACGGTAGGCGGCGCGGGCGGCTTCGATGGCGCCGGTGCGTTCCAGTAGGTGGGCGCGGACGGCCTCAAGGCGGTGATGGCCCCTCAGACGGCCTTCCAGGCGGGTCAGTTCGTCGAGGCCGGCCTGAGGGCCGTGGACCATGGCGACGGCGACCGCGCGGCCGAGTTCCGCCATCGGGTCGGCGGAGTCCGGCGTGTCCGCCGAGCCGGTCACCAGGAGGTCGTAGAGGGCCAGGATCTGCGGCCAGTCCGTGTCCTCGGGGCGCCGGGCCTCGTCGTGGAGGGCCGCGATGGCCGCCTGGAGCTGGTAGGGCCCGGGCGGGCCCTCGGTGAGGGCCTCCTCGACCAGGGCGGTGCCCTCGGCGATCGCCGCCGCGTCCCAGCGGGTGCGGTCCTGCTCGTCGAGGGGGATCAGCTCGCCGTGCGGTCCCGTACGGGCAGCACTCCGGGCCTCCGTCAGGACCATCAGCGCCAGCAGACCCGTCACCGCGCCCTCCCGGGGCAGCAGCCGGCGCACCGCCCGCGTCAGCCGGATCGCCTCGCGTGCCAGGTCGGCACGGTGGAGCGCGGGGCCCGAGGTGGCGGTGTACCCCTCGTTGAAGATCAGGTACAGGACCTGGAGCACGGCGGCCAGTCGCGCGTCCCGGTCGCCGGGCCCCGGCGGTCGGAACGGGTGCTCCTTCAGCCGCTTCTTCGCCCGGCTGATCCGCTGGGCGATGGTCGCCTCCGGTACGAGATGGGCCCGGGCGATCTCGGCCGTGGTGAGGCCGCCGACCGCGCGCAGCGTCAGCGCGACCCGGGACGCCGGCGCCAGCACCGGGTCGCAGCAGAGGAACAGCAGCGTCAGGGTGTCGTCCTCGGACGGCGCCGCCCGGACCTCCCGGGGCTCCAGCCGTACCGCCGTCTCCTCCCGCCGCGCCCGCGCCTCGTCCGCCCGCAGCTGGTCGGTCAGCCGCCGCGAGGCCACCCGGATCAGCCAGCCGCGCGGGTTGGCGGGCACTCCGGTCTCCGGCCACTGCCGGGCGGCGGCCAGCAGCGACTCCTGTACGGCGTCCTCGGCGGCGCCGAAGTGGCCGTACCGGCGGACGAGCGCGCCGAGGACCTGCGGCGCGTGACGGCGCAGCAGGTCCTCGACGGTGTGCTCGTCGCTCACCGAACGATCACGTTCCTCTCAGAGATCGCTTCCGCCGCTCTCGTCGATCTGCCGGATCACCACCGGATAGTCCGTCGACCCGGCCGGCACCGGGCACTTCGCCACGCGTACCGCGATCTCGGTGACCCTCTCCAGGCTCTCGCAGTCGAGCACCCAGTACCCGGCGAGCACCTCCTTCGTCTCGCCGTACGGGCCGTCCGTGATCACGGGCCGGCCGTCCTTGTCCACGCTCACGTGGCGCGTCTTCGCCGGTTCGACGAGGCCCTGCCCGTCGATCATCTCGCCGGACTCGGAGAGGTCGTCGTTGATCGCGTTCATGTGGGCGAACATGGCCTGCAGATCCTGCTTGCTCCAGGCAGGGCTGTGCCCGGAGCCCTTGCCCTTCATGGCCTCGTAGTCGGCCTGGGCGCCCTGCACCATGACGAGGTACTTCATGACGTGCTCCTTAGGTGTTCGTTCCCTTCACAGGGGACGTCGGAGCCGGGCGCCGATTCTCGACACCGCGCGGAAGCCACGCCCTATTTTCCGGGGAAACCACCCGTGGGAACCATGGTTCCCGCCGCCAACTCCTTCTCCAGCGGTGTACGGAAGCGGGGCGTGACCCGGACGCCGCCGACCCAGGCCGCCAGCCGTGCCGCCTCGGCCGCGATCGCGGCCCGCGCCTCCTCGCCCACGTCCCCGGTCCCCCCGGCCGCCGCCGTCTCGTCGAGCAGGCGCCAGACGATCTCGCCGTCCGGGCGCTGGGCCCAGCCGCCGACGACGCGGCCGTTCCACCAGACCGTCGGGCCGACGTTCCCGCTGCGGTCGTACAGGGCCGGCCGGAGCGCGGGGTCCAGGTACCAGTCGCGGAACTGCCACCCCATCGCCGTCGGATCGAGCGCGGGAAGCAGCGCCGCCCAGGGCTCCGGCGCCGGTACGGGATCGAGGTCGTCCGGCAGGACGTAACCGGTGCCCTCCGCCAGCTTCACGGGCCGCGCGCCGATCGCCGCGAGGGCCTTGCGGACATCGGTGACCCTCCAGCCGGTCCACCACTTCAGGTCCGCCTCGGTCGCCGGCCCGGACGCCGCGAGCCACACCCGTACGAGCTCGGCGTGGGCATCGGCGTCCGTCGGGTCGGGCAGGTCGGGGGCGAGGGCCCAGCGGAAGCGGCTGGAGGTCCACGCGCCCTGCGGGCGGCCGCGGGCGATCCGGCCCTCCATGCCGAGCACGCGCAGCAGACGGCTGGAGAGGGGCTGCGGGCCCTCCTGGCGGGTGCCGACGCCGTAGGTGTACTGCACCCGCAGCCGCGGGACGGCGCTGCCGAGGTCGGCGCCCGTGGCCTCGCCCCGGGCCGCCAGCTCGGCGAGCAGCAGGCGCTCGGTCTCGGCGAGCCAGTCCGCGTCGTACGCGCTGCCGGCGGTCAGGTCCTTGAGCAGCGAGGAGCGTTCGCGGGTGGCGACATCGCGCGTGGTGGAGGCGTGCACGGCGGGTACGAGGGCGGTGGGGAAGACGAAGATCGTGTGCCGCATGCCGTGCATCCGGGACAGCGACCGGTCCTCGTACAGCGCCCGCTCCAGCCCGGCGACGGGCCCTTCGGCGGCCGGCCCCTCGCCGCCCCCGCTCCCCGGGGCACCCCCGTCCCCCGGCTCACCCTTCAGCCGGGCGCCCACCGCCAGGAAGACGCTCGCCGGGTCCGTGGCGTGCAGGGCCACCAGCGACCCGGCCACCTCCTCGACGGTCGCGGCCCGTGCCGACCCTGCCAGCCGGTGCCGTACCCCCAGGCGTGCCCTGCGCTCGTCCGCCTCGATCCGGCGCGTGCCCTTCTCGGTGAACCCCATGCCGCAAGCATGAACCACGGGACTGACAACGGTACTTACTTCAGCCCGCCGCGCGGTCCCCCACCGGCCGGCGCCGCAGCGAGGCATCCGTCAGGGCGGGCGGGCGCCAGACGCCGTCCGGCTGGTACAGGTTGGTCCCCGGCGGCACGATCTCGTCGACGCGGTCCAGGACGTCGTCGTCGAGGACGAGCGGGGCGCCCTTGAGCAGCCCCTCCAGCTGCTCCATCGTCCTCGGGCCGACGATCACGGACGTGACGGCCGGGTGCGCGGCCGCGAAGGCGATCGCCAGCTGGGGCAGCGAGCAGCCGATCTCCTCCGCCAGGGCCACCAGCCGCTCCACGGCCTCCAGCTTCGCGTCGTTGCCGGGGATCGCCGGGTCGAAGCGGTGCGGGGTGAGCGCGGCCCGTCCGCTGGTCAGGTCGACCGGCCGGCCCTTGCGGTACTTGCCGCTGAGGAACCCGGACGCCAGCGGGCTCCAGGTCATCACGCCCATCCCGTACCGCTGGGCCACCGGCAGCACCGACGCCTCGACTCCCCGCGCGAGCAGGGAGTACGGCGGCTGTTCGGTACGGAACCGGCGCAGCCCGCGCCGCTCGGCGACGTGGTGCGCCTCGGCGATCTCCTCGGCGGGGAAGGTGGAGCAGCCGAACGCCCGGATCTTGCCCTGCGTGACGAGGTCGCCGAGGACGCCGAGCGTCTCCTCGATGTCCGTACGGTGGTCGGGCCGGTGGACCTGGTAGAGGTCGATCCACTCGGTGCCGAGCCGTCGCAGGCTCTCCTCGACGGCCCGGGTGATCCAGCGGCGTGAGTTGCCGCTGCGGTTGCGGCCCTCGCCCATCGGGAAGTGCACCTTGGTGGCGAGGACGACGTCGTCCCGCCGGCGCGGGTCGCGCAGCGCCTTGCCCACGATCTCCTCGGACTCGCCGGCGGAGTACATGTCGGCGGTGTCCACGAAGTTGACGCCCTGGTCGAGGGCGGCGTGGATGATCCGTACACAGTCGTCGTGCTCCGGATTGCCCACGGCACCGAACATCATGGTGCCGAGGCAGTACGTGCTGACTTCGATCCCGGTCCCGCCGAGTACTCGATAACGCATGCGCGCACCCTACGAATTGGAGCGCGCTCCAAGGCAAGAGCGGGTGCGCGACGAGGTGATCGGTGCGGGACGTGGTGATCGAGTCCAGGGCCGGGTCAGGGTCGGGCCGAATCCCCGGCGGGTGCGAGCAGCGCGTCCGCCACCGCCGTACGGGCGTAGAGCACGGACCGGCCGTTGCGGTGGGCGGTGACGAGCCCGGCGTTGCGCAGGGCGACGAGGTGCTGGGAGACCCCGGCGGCCGAAAGGCCGGAGAACGCGGCGAGTTGAGTGGTCGATGCCGGTGTGTCGAGCTCGGTGAGGAGCAGCGTGCGCGAGCGGCCGAGGACGGCGGCGACCGCGTCGGTGGCGGCGGCGGGGCGCGGCTCCCACAGGTTGCCGACTCCGCGTGCCGGATAGGCGAGTTGGGGCGGCTCGGGGGAGACCGTACGGGTCATGACACGCGGCCAGGCGAACACGGAGGGGATGAGCAGCAGCCCCGAGCCGGCCTCGTCGCGGGTCAGCGCGCAGTGGCGTCGGACCAGGCGCAGGGTGCCGTCGTCCCACCGTACGGTCTCGTGCAGCTCGCTCAGGACGCGCGCCGAGCCGTGCTCGGCGACCTGCCGGGCGCGGTGGAAGACATCGGCTTCGAGGAGCTGGCGGATGCGGGACCAGTAGGGGGCGAGGGCGAGTTCCCAGAAGGTCTCGATCTCGGCGGCGACCTTCTCCAGAGCCGCCTGGGGGGCTTCGCGGAACAGGGCGTGCCGGGGGGAGGGCCCGTGGCCGGCGGGCCGCTCGGCGGCCAGCTTGTCGATCTCGTCGCGGACCTGGGCGGGCGGGGTGCGACGGATCGCGTCGAGTTCACCGGCCAGGGTGGGGAAGGGGCTGGTGGGGGTGGGGTTGAGGAAGTCGGCGAGATAGCCGTGGGCCGGGATCAGCTCGGCCAGCCACCCGCGGTCGAGCCCGGCCTGCGCGAACCGGGGCCGTACCTGCTCGGCCCAGCGCCGGTGCAGCGGCGGCTCGGCGTCGTCGCGGAGCAGCCGGAAACCGGTGACGACCTCCCACATGGGAGAGACGGCGAACCGGGTCTGCGCCAGGTCCGCGGCGGAGAAAATGAGTGCTGATTCCATGGCCTGCCGCCTCCGCCTCACTGTCCGCCGCTGTCGAATCGATCCGCGCATCGTTTCGCGAATGGATTCGGTCTGAGCTTAATCATTGGCCCGGCGAGTCGGCCGGCCCGCACCCTCCTCGCATGCTCTCCACCTTCCGCGACCTGCCGTCCTCCGTCTGGACCGTGTTCGCCGGCACGATCGTCAACCGTCTCGGCTATCTGGTCACCCCCTTCCTCGTCTTCTTCCTCGCCTCGCGCGGTGTCACGGGCACCGAGACCTCGTACGTCCTCGGCGCGCTCGGCGCGGGCCATCTGCTCGGGCCGGCGCTGGGCGGAGTCCTCGCCGACCGGATCGGCCGCCGTCCCACCATGCTGATCGGACTCCTCGGCGCGTCGCTCGCGCAGGGTGCGCTGTTCGTGGCGCCGGGGGTGTGGACGATGGCGGCCGCGGCGCTCCTGATCAGCGCGGCGGGTGCGCTGGTGGGGCCGGCCTCGTACGCGTTCATGGCCGACGCGGTCGACGCCGAGCGCCGCCAGCGGGCGTACGCACTGCTCGGCTGGGGCGTCAACATCGGTACGGCGGCGGCAGGCGTCCTCGGCGGCTTCCTGGCCGCGCAGGGGTACTGGCTGCTCTTCGCGGTCGACGTCGCCACCATGCTGGTCTACGCGGCCGTGGTCGCCACCCGCCTGAGCGAACCGCCGCGCGGGAAGCGGGCGGCGGGGGCGGCGGAGGCCGCCTCGGAGGTCGCTCGGGACGTCACTGGGGATGGGGCTCGGGACGGCGGCGGACTCGGCTACGGCGTCGTGTTCCGCGACCGGCTGGCCCTCGTGCTGCTGCCGCTCCTCGGCCTCCAGCTCTTCGTCTACTCCCTCACCGAGGTCGCCCTGCCGCTCGCCATCCAGGACAGCGGTCTCTCCCCGGCGGTGTACGGGGCGATGGCGGCGGTCAACGCGATCCTGGTGGTCGTGCTCCAGCCCTTCGTCACCGCGCGGCTGGCCGGCCTGCCCCAACTGCCGGTGCAGTGCGCGGGCAGTGTGCTGATCGCCGCCGGGGTGGCGCTGACCGGCCTCGCGGACGGCGTGGTGGGTTACACGGTGTCGGTGGTCGTCTGGTCCCTGGGCGAGGTGGCCATCGCGGGCATCGCGGCGGCGGTCGTCGCCAACCTCGCGCCTGAGCATGCCCGGGGCCGCTACCAGGGCGCCTTCGGCTGGACCTGGGGCGTCGCCCGCTTCGCCGCCCTCACCCTGGGGGTCACCGTCTACACCGGCCTGGGCCCGGCCGCCCTCTGGTGGACGGCCCTCGCCATCGGCCTCCTCTCGGCGGCGGCGACCCTCGCGCTCACGGGCCGGGTCGCCCTCCGCACGGCCCACGCGCTGGCGGCGTGAGCCCGCGTCGCCGTGGCCCAACCGCCGCCCGCGCCGGGTTTCGAGCCAGGGTCCGGGCTGACTCCACCGGTTCAGTCGCGCCGAATGTGCTCCGGATCGACATGGCGCCGCACGAGCGGCAGCGAAGCTGCCCCGGCGGCGACGAGCACGCCCAGCGTGCACCCGACCAGCAACGGAAGCCCGCTCCAGTCCCAGTGCACCGCCCCGCCTCCGGTGATCAGGTAACTCGACTCGGCGAGCCACCCGGTGACCACGGCGGCCCCCAGCCCGACCGCCAACGGCACCAGCACCTGCACCACTTGCGCGGCCCGCAACGTCCCGGCCCGCGCCCCGAGCAGCGCGAGGGCGGTGACCTGACTCCGCCGCTCCATGGCCCGGTCGGCGACGGACACGACGAACGCGGCGACGCTGATGACGAGCCCGAGGACCATGCCGGAGGCGAGGAGGCTGCGGATGACGGTGAGCTGCTGGAGGGACTCGACGACGATGCCGACGGGTTCGACGTCGGCGGTGGGGGCGATGGTGCCGATGCCGTCGAGGACGGTGCGGACGGTTTCGGGGTCGGAGGCGCTCAGGAGGTTGAGGTCGCCCGTGGCCGGGAGGGCTCCGGCTGGGAGACGGGACGGGGGGATGAGCACGTCCGGGGCGATGCCGGGCAGATCGAAGTTCCGGACGACGGTCGTCTCCCGCGGAACAGCGATCGTGATCTTCCGGCCGTCGTCCAGGAGGAACGGGTAGGAGGAACCGGGCTTCGTGCCCTGCTCCTCCGTGAGGTTGGAGTGCCTCACTCTGAGCACCTTGCCGTCGACGCAACCGGTCAGCGATTTCGTGAAGGCGGAGAACTGGTCACAGGTGGCGACGGCGGCGTGGATACCCGGTTCGGCGGAACCGTCGTCCGGCGTCCACGAGCTCATGGTGATCGCGTGCGTCCGTACGCGCTCCAGCTCGGTCATCCTCTCCCGCTGTTGGGGCGCCAGGTCCGTCAGCGGGAGGCGGTACGTCTGAACGGGCGAGGAGTTACGGCTGACCTGGCTGAGTTCGACCAGGACGCCCTGGGTGAGCGAGGTGGCGTAGACGAGCAGGACGAGGCCGGTGACCACCCGCAGAGAACTTCCCGGCTCGACTTCCATCCGGCGCATGGCGAGAGTCAGCGGAAGGGAACGCGCGGTGTGAGCGAGGCGGCGTGCGAGCCACGAAGTGACAGGGGCGAGTCCGAAGACCAGTCCGGCCCCGGTCAGCAGAACGGCGCCAGGGACGAGGAACGAGCTGGCGGACCCGCCCGACGGATCGCGGCCCAGGACGCTGAGGACGCAGTAACCGCCGATGACGCCGAGGCCCGGTACGAGGAGCAGCGTTCCGTACTTGTTGGGCGGCTTCCGCTCGGCGGTGCGGCGCACGTTGAGCGGGGTGAGCGCGGCCTCGCGGGCGTGGTGCCGGCCCACGAACCAGGCGAGGGCGGGGCAGGCCAGCAGGCAGACAGCGAGGGTGGAGACGGTCGGGTAGCCGTCGGCCGGGTACCAGTGGAGGCCCGGCAGTCCGATCCGGGCCACGATCGCGTTGACGGCGAAGTACCCGCCGACGCCCAGGAGCGCCCCGAGGCACGCTGCCGCGACGGTCTCCGCGGCATTGACCCGGAGGGTGCCCTTGATGCTCAACCCCACCAGCCGCAGAGAGGCGAGCCTGCGTGCCCGCGACTCGGCGGACAGCCGGGCACAGACCGAGAGGAAGACGGCGAGGGGCAGCAACACCACGCAGGCGAGTGTGAAGCGCAGGATGTCGAGGGTGGACTCCTCCACGGCGTTGAACCGGGGGTGCCGACCGCCGAAACGGTGCAAGGGCTGGGCCTGGGCGAGCTGGTCGGGTGTGCTGCCGATGTAGGCGTACAGCTCGTCGGGGCCGGTCAGCCCCTCCGGTCCGATGGTGCCGGTCACTCGGCCTGGCAGCAGTCGCCAGACCGGGGTGGTCCGCCAACGCCTCCTGGAGACGGGGAGAGGCGATCACCTCACCGGCAGCGGGCAGCCGACCGAGCCCCGGCGGGATTGGGGAGGAGCTGGACACCGGGCCGGCGAGGAACACCCGGCGCAGGCGCTGGGATCCGTAGGCGTCCTCGTGGGTGAGGAAGACGATGCCGGAGTGAGGACTCGAGCCTTCCCGCACAGCTGCTTGTGGCTCACGGACGGCGGTCCGTGCGTCATGGGCCGAGAGGATCGCCGGAATGGTGAGGACGGCGGCGAGGCAGGCCACGCCGAGCGAGCAGCCGAGGGTCATGAGGAGGAAGCGAGCGCGGCCCTGGCGGCCGCCGCCGCACAGCAGGCGGAGCCCCAGGAGGAACGGGTTCATGCCGCCACCCGTCGCGTCAGCACCCCGTCGGCCATCGTGTACTGGGAGTCGGCGTGCGAGGCGACGGTCGCATCGTGCGTGACGATCACGACGGCGGTCCCCTGGTCCCGTGCGAGCCGCAGGAACTCGTCCAGTACGGCAGCGGCGTTGACGCTGTCGAGGGCGCCGGTCGGCTCGTCGGCGAAGATCACAGCTGGGCGGTGGACGAGCGCCCGCGCGACCGCCACCCGCTGACTCTGGCCGCCGGAGAGCTGAGAGGTCCGGCGTTGCGACAACTCGGCCATTCCGAGCCGTCCCAGCACCTCACCGGCCGCCGCGTGCGCCGGGGCCTTGCGCCGGCCGGCGAGCCGCAGGGGCAAAGCCGCGTTCTCCTCGGCGGTCAGCTCCGGCAGCAGCTCCCCGTACTGGAAGACGAAGCCGAAGCGCTCTCGTCGCAGAGTGCTCAGTGCGTCGTCGTCGAGCGTCGAGAAGGCGGTCCCGTCGAAGGACACGGTGCCGCGCGTCGGTGCCAGCACGCCCGCCAGGCAGTACAGCAGCGACGACTTGCCCGAACCGCTGCTTCCCATGACGGCGGCCACTTCACCGGATCGGAGGGCGAAGTCCGCACCACTGACGGCCTGGTGCGTCCCGTAGAAGAGGTCCACGCCCTCGGCGCGGAGAATGGCGTCCATCGTGAGGCGAACTCCTTGCGTACGGAGGCCGCGACGGCGGCCTCCGAGACCGTCGAACCAGTGGACTCAGCGCTTGTAGTACACGGTGTCCGAGCAGTTGTCCGGGCGCAGGGAACCCCGGTCTCGGCAAGCGCGGAGCCACGCCTCACCCGTCTGCAGCACGGCGCCGTCGTAGATCACCTCGTCCAGGAGGACGCTCTTCTTCTGCACGCCCTTGAACCGCTTCCAGCCATAGCCCTCGACCTTTGTGTCCAGGTAGACGTTGTGACCGTCGTTCTTCGCGGTGTCCTTCAGCCGGCCCCTGAAGTGGAGGCCTCCGTGGTTCTGCCCCTTGGGCTCCCACTTGTACTTCCCCTCCGCGAAGTGGACACCGGCGGTCGTCAGCGGCGGGATCTTGTGCCAACCGTCCGCCACCGCGACCCCCATCCCCCCGACGAACAACCCCGCCGCCACCACGACCGTCGCCAACTTCCGCATCTTTCCTCCATAGTGAGAGCGCCCAGAGGGGCGTAGCGGTGAGTATTCCGACGATCACAGAGCGGCTGGGCGGGCGGAACGTCACTTCCTCCGCGCGTCGCTCGAACCGGTGAAAGCCGCGGTGCGGCCCCGCCGTCATGGGCGCCTGGCGGGCGGGCCGTAGGCATCGACGGATCGGTGGATCGGTGGATCGGTGGGGCGAGACGGTGGCCGGGATAGCATCTTTTACTGACCAGTAGCCAAGTCGGACGGGCGCGCCGCACAGCGGTGATTCAATTCACACGCGGCGCCTTGGCATCGGTCAGCGAATCGAAAAAGCAAAACAGAACGGAGAACACGGCGATGGTGCTCACGGGGGATACTGCCGAGCGCTTTGAAGAGCCCCCAGCAATCGGCGCATTGCTGCGCCATTGGCGTCAGCGGGCCGGTGAGCGGCTCGGTCTCGGAAAAGCGTTGCCGCAGATCGAGGTCGCCGGACGCGTCGGGATGAGCGAGCGCTGGTACCGCGACCTGGAGCGAGGCGCCCTGCCCCGGCTGGACCGGCGGGTGCTCGCCGGGTTGGCGGACGTGCTGCTGCTCGACGCCGACGAGCGGGCCACGCTCTATCTCTACGCCCTCGGCGGCACCCCGTACGTCGCCCCGCCGGTCTCCCGGCGCCCTCCGGATCTGTCACCCCTGCAAGCACAGCTTGACCGGCAGCTGCCCAGGCCCGCCTACCTCGTCGACAGCTGCTGGAACATCGTCGGGCACAACCAGGCGATGGCGGAGTGGTTCCCATGGGTCCTCGCCCCCGGCGCCAACCTCATCCGGTGGGTGCTGCTGTCCGACGAGGCGCGCGAGCAGCTGCTCGACTGGGAGCGGCATGCCCAGATCTACCTGGCGATGGTCCGGTTCGCCATGGCGCAGCACCCCGACGACCCCGATCTGGTGGCCCTGCTCCGGGACCTCCTCCAGGACCCGGACTGCGCCGCGTTCTGGCGCGGTCGGAACTGCGTCGTCGCCAACCGGGACGGGCACGCCTTCCGGCTACGGCTCCCGCATGTGTCTCCTGAAGTGATCGACGTGGTGACCCAGGTGCTGATCCCGGCGGGGCACCAGCAACTGCGCTTCGTGGTCGTGCTCATGAACTGAATACACAGGGGTCGTCGCAGGATTCAATGGGAATGGACCGGCAAATTTTCCCGGACCGCCGCTCTGGGTGACTTCGTCCGGATTGCGGAACCGGCAGTTAATTGCCGATTGACAGCGTGCACAACGCTTGGGAATTCTTCGAAATCCGCCGGGGCGGCTATGGGTCGCCCGGCGGAGCTCATTCGCAGAATCTCTGGAGTACGACGGTGCGCGCATTCAGCAGGGCCACGAAAAGAAACCGCTTCGACGACGGTCCCCGAACCGTCCGCCCGGCTTCCCGCGCCGCCGCCGTGCCGCAGGGGGTACGGCCGTGAACGGGACGCTCACGGAGACCGCCGCCGACCAGGTCGCCCCCGAGGCGTCCACCCGCCCGGCCCCCCACGCCGCCGCTCGTCCTGTCGAGCGGGTCGGCGTCGTCGGGTCGGGCACGATGGGCGCCGGGATCGCCGAACTCTGCGCCGTCAGCGGTCTGGACGTTCGCCTCGCCGTGTCCCGGGAGGCCTCGCTGACCTCCGCGCCGCGACGGATCGCGGCAGCCCTGGACCGGCGTGTCGCCAAGGGGAAGCTGGCCCCGGCCGAGCGGGACGCGGCGGTGGCCCGGATCTCCGTCACCACCGACCTCGGGGAGCTCGCCGACAGGCAGTTGGTCGTCGAGGCGATCCCCGAGGACGAGGCGCTCAAGACCGAGCTCTTCGCCACCCTCGACAAGGTGGTCGACGAGGACGCCGTGCTGGCCTCCACCACCTCGGCGATCAGCATCACGCGCCTCGCCCGCGCCGCCACGTACCCGCGGCGCGTCGTCGGCATCCACTTCTTCAATCCGGTCAGCTCGATGCCGCTGGTCGAGGTGGTGCCGACGCTGCTCACGGACGAGTCGGTACGCGAACGCGTCGAGGTCTTCCTCGCCGAGCAGCTGGGGAAGCAGCCCATCCCGTCCGGTGACCGCAGCGGCTTCGTGGTGAACGCCCTGCTCGTGCCCTACCTCGTCGCGGCGGTGCGCATGGTCGAGTCCGGCTTCGCCTCCGCCGAGGTCGTCGACCAGGGCATGCAACTCGGCTGCGGCCACCCCATGGGCCCGCTGCGCCTGTGCGACATGGTCGGACTCGACGTGGTCGCCGCGGCCGCCGAGGCCCTCTACGGCGAGTTCCGCGAGCCGCTGTACGCGCCGCCACCGCTGCTGTCGCGCATGGTCGAGTCCGGACTGCTCGGCCGCAAGACGGGCCGCGGCTTCTACGAGTACCCCTAGGGCCCGCCCCCCCTAGGGCCCGCTCGCCTAGGGCCCGCTCCCCTAGGGCCCGCTCCCCTAGGGCCCGCTCCCCCAGGGCGTCCGCCCGCCCCCGCGCCCGCCCCCTGCCACATCCCCCTGGAGCCTTGCTGTGCACACCTTCATGAACATCAAGAAGTCGGCGAAGATCAGCCACGACTTCTGGGAAGTCACCACCGAGGCCGGCATGTTCGACATCGTCGCCGCCGGTCTCGGGGACGGGCGCCACCGTTCGCTCGCCGACGGCCACGAGTTCGTCAACATGTCCTCGTACTCGTATCTCGGGCTCGACACCCACCCGAAGATCGTCCGCGCCGCCGCGGACGCCGTGCTCGCCGAGGGAGCGCTCAACACCTCGACCTCCCGGATGCGCATCCGCTTCGCCGCGCTCAAGGACGCCGAGGACGCGCTCTCCGAGCTGTTCGACGTGGAGGCCGTCACGGTCGCCTCCTGTGCCGCCGCCGCCTGGGCCGCCCTGCCCCTGCTCGCCTCCGGCCTGCTGACCGGCGGGACGCCCCCGCTGATGGTGTTCGACAAGCACGCCCACTTCTGCCTCAACGCCATGAAGGCGAACGTCGCCGACGAGACCGAAGTCGTCACGATCCCCCACAACGACGTCGACGCCCTCGAAGACCTCTGCCGCAAGCACCCGCAGGTCGCCTACGTCGCGGACGGCGTCTACAGCACCGGCGGCCAGG
Organism: Streptomyces sp. NPDC093600; assembly: GCF_044764755.1. Lineage (NCBI taxonomy): Bacteria > Bacillati > Actinomycetota > Actinomycetes > Kitasatosporales > Streptomycetaceae > Streptomyces > Streptomyces sp. NPDC093600. The sequence continues at coordinate 77,513 of NZ_JBIWIU010000007.1, read as the reverse complement.
CGCCCGTCGCCGAACTGCTTCGACTGCAGGAGAAGTACGGCCTGTTCCTCTTCTTCGACGAGGCCCACGGCATCTCCACCGTCGGCACCCGGGGCCGTGGCGTGGTGCTGGAGACCATGGGCGCGATCAACGACCGTACGCTGATCATCACGTCACTGAACAAGGGCTTCGGCGCTTCCGGAGGCGCCATCTTCCTCGGGCCCCGCGGGTCGCGGGAGCGCCGGGACGTGGCCCTGCGCAACGGCGGGCCCCTGATGTGGTCCCAGCGGATCAACACCGCCGGCCTCGGAGCCGTACTGGCCTCGGCGGAGCTGCACCGCTCCGACGAACTCGACCTGCTGCAGAAGCGGTTGCGGAGCAACGTCGACCTCTTCGACAGCCTTGTGCCGACCGCGCTGAGCGGCGACGGGCTGCCCATCCGTTTCGTGGACATCGGTTCCGAGGACGTCACGGTGCGGTTGGGTCAGTCCCTGCTGGAACGCGGCTACTACGCCTCGCCGATCTTCTTCCCCGTCATCGCCCGCGGCAAGGCGGGCCTGCGGCTGATGCTGCGCGCCAACATGACCACGGCGGAGATCGAGGACTTCTGCCGTCAGCTCAAGGAGCTGAGGGACCTCCATGTCTGAGCAGCCCAAGGCGCCCCAGGCGCCCCAAGCGGGCCCCCCGACCACCACGCCCACCCCCACCAGCACCCCCGCCCCGCCCAAGCCCGAACGCCGCACCCTCCTCGTGGGCTGCCTGCTGGTGTTCATGGCCCAGATGGCCACCACCATCTACCTCCCCGCCCTTCCCGCCGTCGCCCACGACCTGCACGCCTCCCGCGGTCTCGCCGCGCTGTCGGTGTCGCTGTTCGTCATCGGCGCGGCCGCCCCCGTGGTCTTCTGGGGCCGGGCGGCCGACCGGTACGGGCGGCGTGCGGCGGTGCTCGCCTCGCTGGTCCTCTTCGTCGGCTCCAGCGTGCTGCTCGTGGTGACCGAATCCGTCACCGTGCTCCTGGCGCTCCGCGCCGTCCAGGGCGTCGGCGCCGGCGGCGCGGCCATCATCGCCCGGATCTTCGTACGGGACCTCGGCGGCGGCGACGCGCTCGCCCGCCGGCTGTCGGTGCTGTCGATCGCGTTCGTGTCGGCGCTCGGCGGCGGCCAGTTCCTGGGCGGTCTGATCGACCGGTACGCGGACTGGCGGGCCGGCTTCGCGGTCCTGGCCGCGGTGGGCGCCGTCGCGGTGATCGGAGTGATGACCCTGCCGCTGGAGCCCGGCCGGGACAAGCGGGACTCCACCGGCATGCTGCGGACCTACCTCGGGATCCTGGGCGTACGGCAGTTCCTGCTGCCGACCGTCGCGGGCGGGCTCGGGTTCGCCACCATCGTCCTGCTGCAGGAGGTGGCGCCGTTCGTGACCCAGGAACGCTTCGGTCTCAGCGCGGCCGCCTACGGCAACCTGGGCCTGCTGTTCGGCCTGGCCTACTTCGCCGGAGCGATGCTGGTGAACCGGCTGGTCTCCACCGTCGGTTCGGCCTGGCTGATGCGGCTCGGCGCCGTGGTGATGACGTGCTCCGGGGTGCTGATGTTCGCGCTGTGGCTGGTGCCCGGCGTGCCCACGACGGCCGCCCTCGTCGTGTTCGTCGCGCTCTACTGCGCCACGACCTTCGGCCAGGCGGCCCTGTTCCCCAGCAGCATGGCGGTCGCGGTGACCGCCGTCCCCGCACAGGGCGCCTACGCGGTGGCGCTGTGCGGCTTCGTCGCCCAGTCGATCGCCGGTGTCATCTCCGTGGCGGCCGTGTGGCTGCACGTCGACCTCGTGTGGGCGGCCGTGGCGACCGGCATCAGCGCGCTGGCCCTGCTCCTGGTGAGCCGGCGCGCCACCTCTCCGTCAGCCGCCTGACCTCCGCCGCCTGACCTCCCGCACCTCTCCGTCCGCCGCCTGGCCTCCGCCACCTCTCGTCCGCCGCGCGCTGGCGCGGCGCGACCTCCGCCGCCGGACCGCTGAAACCTTCCACCTGAACCGAGAGCAGTCAGCACCTGCCGATGACGATCCTTCGCTCCCACATCGACACCTCGTCCGAAACGTTCCGCCGCAATGCCGACGCGTTCGACGACAAGCGCGCCATCATCGCGGAGGCGCGTGCCGCCGCTCTCGCCGGCGGCAACGACAAGGCCCACCGGAGACACGCGGAGCGCGGCAAACTCACCGCCCGCCAGCGGGTGATGCGGCTGCTCGACCCGGGGACGCCGTTCCTGGAGATCGGACAGCTCGCCGCGCACGACGTGTACGACGAACCCGTTCCCTCCGCCGCGCTGGTCACCGGCGTGGGTACGGTCGGCGGGCGGCCGACCATGGTCTTCGCCAACGACGCGACCGTGAAGGGAGGTACGTACTTCCCGCTCACCGTGCAGAAGCAGCTGCGGGCCCAGAAGGTGGCCAGGCAGAACGGGCTCCCGTGCGTCTACCTGGTCGACTCCGGCGGCATCTACCTGCCCCTGCAGGAGGACCTCTTCCCGGACGAGTACCACCTGGGGCGGATGTTCCGGAACATCGCCGAGATGTCCGCCCTCGGCCTGCCGCAGATCGCCGCGGTGATGGGCTCCTGCACAGCCGGTGGCGCCTACATCCCGGCCATGTGCGACGAGGCGGTGATCGTCCGCGGCAACGGCACCATCTTCCTCGGCGGACCGCAGCTGGTGCGTGCCGCGACCGGTGAGATCGTGGACGCGGAGACGCTGGGCGGCGCGGACCTGCACACCCGTACCACCGGTGTCGCCGACCACCTCGCCGAGAACGACGAGCACGCGATCGAGCTGGTGCGCGAGATCGCCGTCCGCAACAGCAGGACGGCGGTGTCGGCGCCGCCGCGCGAACCGCGCCCGCCGCTGTACGACCCGGCGGAGCTGCCCGGCATCATCAGCGCCAGCCTGCGTGAGCACATCCCGGCGCGCGAGGTGCTGGCACGGCTGCTGGACGGCAGCGAGTTCGTGGAGTACCGCAGCCGGTACGGCCCGACCATCGTGTGCGGCACCGGGCACATCGGCGGCTACCCGGTCGGCGTGGTGATCAACGACGGCGTCCTGTTCCCCGAGAGCGCCCAGAAGGCCGCCAACTTCATCGAGCTCTGCGTCCAGCGCGACATCCCGCTGCTGTTCCTGCACAACATCAACGGGTTCATGGTCGGCGCCGAGTACGAGGCGGCCGGGATCGCCAAGCACGGCGCCAAGCTGGTCAACGCCGTCTCCTGCGCCAAGGTGCCCAAGTTCAGCCTGGTGATCGGCGGCAGCTTCGGGGCCGGGAACTTCGCCATGTGCGGCCGGTCGATGGGGCCGCGAATGATGGCGATGTGGCCGAGCGCCAAGTCGACCGCCGTGGGCGGGGAGCAGACCGCGACCGTGATGGCACTGATCCGCGGCGACCAGCTCGCCAAGGAGGGCCTGACCCTCTCCGCCGAGGAGGAGGCGGCCATCAAGCAGCCGATCATCGACACCTACGAGCGCCAGTCCCACCCGCTGTACTACGCGGCGCGCATGTGGGTGGACGCCGTGGTGGACCCGACCGACACCCGTGAGTGGCTGACCCTCTGCCTGGCCATGGCCGCCGACGGCCCTCAGCAGGAGACGCGCTTCGGCGTGTTCAGGATGTGATGGAGATGCTGAAACGAGTCCTGATCGCCAACCGTGGCGAGATCGCGCGCAGGATCGCCCGTACGTGCCGTCGCCTCGACGTGGAGTACGTGGCCGTCCACTCCGACGCGGACCGGTCCGCCGCCCACCTGGAGGGGGCGTTCGAGCAGGTCCGGCTGGGCCCCGGGCCCGCCACCGACAGCTACCTCCGGATCGACGGTCTCATCGACGCGGCGCTGCGCACGGGATGCGACGCCGTGCACCCCGGTTACGGATTCCTCTCCGAGAGCCCCGCGTTCGCGGCCGCCGTCGCGGAGGCGGGCCTCGTCCTGATCGGTCCGGACGCGGAGACCATCGCGGCCATGGGGGACAAGGCGACGGCGCGGACCCTGATGGCCGCCGCCGGCGTCCCGGTCCTGCCCGGGTCCGAGCATGCCAGTGAGGTACTGGACGAGCTCGCCGCCGACGCGGAACGCATCGGCTACCCGGTCATCCTCAAGCCGGTCGCCGGAGGCGGCGGCAAGGGCATGCAGGTCGTCCACCACCCGGACGACCTGGCCGAGGCGGTGGCCGCGGCCGTCAGGCTCGGCCGCAGCAGCTTCGGCGACGGGCGCCTGCTCGCCGAGCGCTATGTCTCCCGGCCGCGCCACATCGAGGTCCAGGTCTTCGGCGACACCCACGGCCAGGTCGTGCACCTCTTCGAGCGGGAGTGCTCGCTCCAGCGCAGGCACCAGAAGGTCGTCGAGGAGGCCCCGGCCGTGGGGCTCCCGGCCGATGTGCGGGCCGCGTTGCTGGAATCCGCCCTGCGCGGCGCGAAGGCGCTCGGCTACGTCAACGCCGGGACCTTCGAGTACATCCTCGACTCCGACGAGAGCTTCTACTTCCTGGAGGCCAACACGCGCCTCCAGGTGGAACATCCGGTCACGGAGGAGATCACCGGCGTCGACCTGGTGGAGTGGCAGCTGCGTGTCGCAGCGGGCGAGCGGCTGCCGCTGGCGCAGCACGAGATCACCGCGACCGGCCACGCGATCGAGTGCCGGGTGTACGCCGAGGACCCGGACGAGTCCTTCCGCCCGGCGCCGGGCCGTGCGGACCGGGTGGAGTGGCCCGACGGCGTACGGGTCGAGGCGGCCTTCGACCGGGCCGGCGAGGTCTCCTCCTTCTACGACCCGATGATCGCCAAGCTGGTGGCCCACGGGCCGGACCGGGGGGCCGCGCTGCGCACCCTCACGGACGCGGTCCGCGCCACGGCCGTGATGGGGCTGACGACCAATCTCGGCTTCCTCGGTGACCTGCTGAGCGAACCGCGGGTCGTCGCCGGGCGACTGGACACCCACCTGGTCAACGGCATGGTGGCCGAGCGCGGCCGGGTCGACCGGAGCTGCCGGGCCGCCGCGTGCGCCGCGGCGATGGAGGTGCCGTCGCCGACCCTGGCCCCGGCCTCGCCCTGGCACGGCTCCGCCGGTGCGCTCGACCGGGGCGCCCTGGACCCGGCCGCGCCCCTGGGCGTGGTGGTGGTGCGCGACGGCCGGCGCGAGCTGCGGGCCACGCTCCTCGGTCTGGGCCTGTCCGGGGTGCGCTGCCGGGTGGAGGGGCAGCCGTTCACCGTCGACGTCACCGGCCAGAACGGTCTCTTCCGCGGCAGGGTGGGCGACAGCGTCTGGTCGGGCACGCGGACGGCCGACGGTTTCGAGATCAACGTCGACGGCTACCGCACGGTGCTCTCCCTTCCGACGTACGCCCACGCGGACGCGGAGAGCGCCGGCAACGAGGTGAAGACGACCATGCCGGGCTCGGTCGTCGGCGTGACGTGTGCGGTGGGGGACAGGGTCGAGGAGGGGGCGGTTCTGGCGATCGTCGAGGCGATGAAGATGGAGAACCGCATCCTGGCCCCGTTCACGGGAGTGGTGGCCGAGGTCAGGTGCGCGCTCGACGACCTGGTGGCGGCGGACCAGACGCTGGTGGTGCTCGCGGACGACGCGGGGGAGTGAGGCCGGGGCGGGAGGGGCGGATCACCGCTCTCCCGCTCTCTCCCGCTCTCTCCCGCTCTACGGGTCTACGGGTCTACGGGTCTACGGGTCTACGGGTCTGCGGGTCTGCGGGTCTGGTCTACCGTCTACCGGGAGCGGGCCTCGCGCGTCCGTGACCGGTTCTCCTTACGGATCGCCTCCAGCAGCTCGGACCTGCTCATCCGGGAACGGCCGCTGATGTCCAGACGCTGGGCCAGGTCGTACAGATGCTGCTTGGTGGCGCTCTCGTCGACGCCCTCACCACTGCGGGCCGGCCGCTCCCGGGGCGTCGCGGCACGCGGGTCGGACGGGCCCTTGCGCCCGTGCTCCTTGCGCTCCCAGTGGTCGCCGACCTTCTCGTACGTGTGCTTGAGCGCGCTGAAGGCGACCCGGTGGGCCCGTTCGCCCTCCCCGTACTGCTCCACGGCCGAGTCATGGGCCTTGATCCAGGTGCGCTGCGCCTCCTCGGGCGAGCGCTCCAGCGTCGAGGGAAGCTCCTCTCGTCCTGGCATGGTCACCTCCGGTCATCGCATTCCACCGGGCGCCTTCCCTGCCGCACGCGGCCCATGCGCCCGGCGGTCCGCCCGGCCGTTTCCGGACTCCTCTCCTCGGGCAGCCGCGCTCCGGACGCACACGTGAGGCGGAAGGACACGACATGAGCGAGCACACGCCGGACGCCGCCGACGCCGGCCCGGGCAAGGACCGGTTCGCGCGGGCGCGCGACGAGGAGCAACCGGGAGCCGGCTCGGGTTCGGAGCGCCAGGCACAGGAACGCGTCGTACCGGGCACCGCCGGCGCCCGGGAGGGGTACCAGCGGGCGGGCACCGGCAGCGGTGAGCCCCTGACCGGGGTCGAGGCCGACAAGGAGGATGACGAGCGCCGGACAACCAGGAGGAGGACGACCGAGGAGTGAAGGGGGGAGCCCCACGGCTGTCGTGGGGATCCGGGCCGGATGGCGTGCTCTGGGACCCTCCGGCCCCGGCGGCTCAATCGGGTCGGCCCCGGCCCGTTCAGCGACGGAGGGAGCCCTGCCGTGACCGCCGACCCGAGGACCACCGTGGTCGTCATCACCCACAACCGCCGTGACCAGCTGCTGCGGACCCTCGACCGCCTGGACGGCATGCCCGAGCGTCCGCCGGTGATCGTCGTGGACAACGCGTCGACCGACGGCACCGGGGAAGCCGTCGAGCGGCTGTGGCCGGCGGTCACGGTCCTGGCCCCCGGCCTCAATCTGGGCGCCCCGGGGCGCACGGTCGGGGTACGGCACGCCCGTACGCCGTATGTGGCGTTCAGCGACGACGACTCCTGGTGGGAGCCCGGATCGCTGACGCGCGCCGCGGACCTGCTGGACCGCCACGAGCGGCTCGGGCTGCTGGCCGCCGGGATCCGGGTGGGCCCCGGCGGCGCGCCGGACCCGCTGAACGCCATGCTGGCGGCGTCCCCGCTCGGCGACGGCGCCGATCTGCCTGGGCCGCGGGTCCTGGGCTTCCTGGCCTGCGCGGCCGTGGCCCGCCGTGAGGCGTACCTGGAGGCGGGCGGCTACAGCCCGCTGCTGTTCCTGGGCGGCGAGGAAACCCTGCTGGCCTACGACCTGAGGGCCCACGGGTGGGACGTGTGCCACGCTCCCGAGGTGATGGCCGTCCACGCACCGACCGGCGGCGTACGCCCCGGCCGCCCGGCGGTCCAGCGCCGCAACGCCGCCCTGACGGCCTGGCTCCGCCGCCCGGTGCCGGTGGCACTGCGCCACACCCGCAGCCTCGCCACCGCCGCCCCCAGAGACACGGAGGCACGCGACGCGCTCCTCCAGATGCTCGAACGCCTCCCCGCAGCCCTCCGCGCCCGCCGCCGCCTCCCGGCCCCCGTCGAGGCATCGGCCCGCCTCCTGGACCCGTAGACCCCAAGGCCGAAGCAGCCGATCCAAAGGCACCGGCCATCGGCCCCACACAGACGGGGGCATGCAGAAGGCCCCGGCCGGTTTCCCGGTCGGGGCCTTCTCGTGCCCGGTGAGGCACTGGCGGAGGATACGAGATTCGAACTCGTGAGGGGTTGCCCCCAACACGCTTTCCAAGCGTGCGCCCTAGGCCACTAGGCGAATCCTCCGCCGCAAACAATACAAGACGTTGAGGGGTGCTCGCGAACGTGATCCACAACGGTCCCCCGAGACCGGTCCCGGGGGATCGAGCGGCCTCCGGAATCGGGTACCCTGGGCGCAGCCCCTCACGTGGCGCTATCTGACTGAACTCCCCCAGGGCCGGAAGGCAGCAAGGGTAGGTCGGCTCTGGCGGGTGCGTGGGGGGCGCTTGCGTTCCCGGAGGTGGGAGGGCCGGGGGCGGGCTTCACGGGACGGGTTGTCGGTGGGCGCCTATAACCTCGTATACGTGTCGTCTCTCGCGCTGTACCGCCGCTACCGCCCCGAGTCCTTCGCCGAGGTCATCGGGCAGGAGCATGTCACCGACCCGTTGCAGCAGGCCCTGCGGAACAACCGGGTCAATCACGCGTACCTGTTCAGCGGACCCCGTGGCTGCGGCAAGACGACCAGTGCGCGCATCCTCGCGCGCTGTCTGAACTGCGAGCAGGGGCCGACGCCCACCCCCTGCGGCGAGTGCCAGTCCTGCCGGGACCTGGCGCGCAACGGGCCCGGATCGATCGATGTCATCGAGATCGACGCGGCTTCCCACGGTGGCGTCGACGACGCCCGTGACCTGCGGGAAAAGGCGTTCTTCGGGCCGGCGTCGAGCCGGTACAAGATCTACATCATCGACGAGGCGCACATGGTCACCTCGGCGGGCTTCAACGCCCTGCTGAAGGTGGTCGAGGAGCCGCCGGAGCACCTCAAGTTCATCTTCGCGACCACCGAGCCCGAGAAGGTCATCGGGACCATCCGGTCGCGGACGCACCACTACCCCTTCCGGCTCGTGCCGCCCGGCACCCTGCGGGACTATCTGGGCGAGGTCTGCGGCCGTGAGGGCATCCCCGTCGAGGACGGGGTCCTGCCCCTCGTCGTGCGGGCCGGTGCCGGGTCCGTGCGTGACTCGATGTCCGTCATGGACCAGCTGCTGGCCGCCGCCGCGGACGACGGTGTGACATACGCCATGGCGACGTCTCTTCTCGGCTATACGGACGGGTCGCTGCTCGACTCCGTCGTCGACGCCTTCGCGTCCGGTGACGGGGCCGCCGCGTTCGAGGTCGTCGACCGGGTCGTCGAGGGCGGCAACGATCCCCGGCGCTTCGTCGCCGATCTGCTGGAGCGGCTGCGGGATCTGGTGATCCTCGCCGCCGTCCCCGACGCCGCCGAGAAGGGGCTCATCGACGCCCCCGTGGACGTGGTCGAGCGGATGCAGGCCCAGGCGTCCGTCTTCGGCGCCGCCGAGCTCAGCAGGGCGGCCGACCTGGTCAACACCGGGCTCACCGAGATGCGCGGTGCCACGTCTCCGCGGCTGCAGCTGGAGCTGATCTGCGCGCGCGTGCTGCTGCCCGCCGCCTTCGACGACGAGAGGTCGGTCCAGGCCAGGCTCGACAGGCTCGAGCGTGGTGCGGCGATGCCCGCGCCCGTCTTCACGACCAGCTCGCCGGCGCCGGCGATGGGGTACGTCCCCGCTCCCGAGGCCCACGCCATGACACCGGCGCCCGCCCCACCGCAGGCCCCCGCGCCCACTCAGCCCGCTCCTGCCCAGCCCGCTCCCGCCCCGGCCGCTCCTGCCCCGGCCCCCGCCCCCGAGCAGCCCGCCGTCGACGCGCCGCGTCCCGGTGCCTGGCCCGGGGCCGCCAAGCCCGGGGGTGCCGCCCCCGGCGCCTGGCCGGGAGCCTCCAGCCCGGCCGCCGCCCCCGCAGCCCAGGCTCCCGCGCCCACCCCGCAGGCGGCCGCCCCGGCCGCCCCCGCCGGGGACATGGCGCAAGGCGCCGCCCAGGTGCGGAACATGTGGCCGTCGATCCTCGAAGCGGTCAAGAACCGGCGCCGGTTCACCTGGATCCTGCTCAGCCAGAACGCCCAGGTCGCCGGGTTCGACGGAACCACCCTCCAGCTCGGCTTCCTCAACGCCGGCGCCCGTGACAACTTCGCGAGCAGCGGCAGCGAGGACGTGCTCAAGCAGGCGCTGGCCGAGCAGTTCAACGTCCAGTGGAAGATCGAGGCGATCATCGACCCGTCGGGCGGCGTCTCGCCCCCGCCCGCCGCGCCCAACTTCGGCGGCGGACGGCCCCCGCAGCCCCCCGCCCCGTCGACGCAGCAGCAGTACGCCCCGGCCCCCGCCTCCGGCCAGCAGCCCGCGGGCCCTGGTCCCGGATCCGCGCCCCAGGCCCGCTCCGCGTCCCCGTCCGCCGGCCCCGCCCCCGTACAGGCGCCCCAAGCACCGCAAGGCCGGCAGGGGTCACAGGCGGCACACGCACCGCAGACGCCCCACGCATCACAGGCACCGCAGGCGACTTCCGCGCCCCGGTCCGTCGCGCCCGAGGACGACATCCCGGAGGAGGACGATCCGGACCTCGTCGACTCCGCGCTCTCCGGCCACGAGCTGATCGTGCGCGAGCTCGGAGCCACGGTTGTGGAGGAATACACGAACGAGTAGGGCCGTCTCGCTCGGTGGCCCGCACAAAGGGCATCCCGCCCCGCGGGCTACCCTGGCTGGCGTGAAGGTCCTCGTCATCGGCGGCGGCGCCCGCGAACATGCCCTGTGCCGCTCTCTCTCCCTCGATCCCGACGTCACCGCTCTGCACTGCGCGCCCGGCAACGCCGGAATCGCGGAGGTCGCCGAGCTGCACCCCGTCGACCAGCTGGACGGCGAAGCCGTCGCCCGCCTCGCGACCGGCCTCGGCGCCGATCTCGTGGTCGTCGGCCCGGAGGCGCCGCTCGTCGCCGGTGTCGCCGACGCCGTCCGCGCGGCCGGCGTCCCCTGCTTCGGCCCGTCCCAGGAGGCGGCGCTGCTTGAGGGCTCCAAGGCGTTCGCCAAGGACGTCATGGCGGGTGCCAACGTCCCCACCGCCCGCAGCTACGTCTGCACCACCCCGGAGGAGATCGACACGGCGCTGGACGCCTTCGGCGCTCCGTACGTCGTCAAGGACGACGGCCTGGCCGCCGGCAAGGGCGTCGTCGTCACCGAGGACGTCGAGCAGGCCCGCGCGCACGCGCTCTCCTGCGACCGCGTGGTCATCGAGGAGTACCTCGACGGCCCCGAGGTCTCCCTCTTCGCGATCACCGACGGCGTCACCGTCCTCCCCCTCACCCCCGCGCAGGACTTCAAGCGCGCGCTCGACGGCGACGAGGGCCCGAACACCGGCGGCATGGGCGCGTACTCCCCGCTGCCCTGGGCGGACCCCAAGCTGGTCGACGAGGTCATGGCCACCGTCCTGCAGCCCACGGTGGACGAGCTGCGCCGCCGCGGCACGCCGTTCCAGGGCCTGCTGTACGCGGGTCTGGCCATCACCGGCCGGGGCGTACGGGTCATCGAGTTCAACGCCCGCTTCGGCGACCCGGAGACGCAGGTGGTCCTCGCCCGTCTGAAGACCCCGCTGGCGGGCGTCCTGCTGAACGCCGCCAACGGCACCCTCGAGAACGAGCCCCCGCTCACCTGGCGCGACGAAGCCGCCGTCACGGTGGTCATCGCCTCGCGCAACTACCCCGGAACCCCCCGTACGGGCGACGCGATCGAGGGCCTCGACGAGGTCGCGGCACAGGACGCTCCGCACGCGTACGTCCTGCACGCCGGGACGAAGCGGGACGGCGACGCGATCGTGAGCGACGGTGGCCGAGTCCTCTCGGTCACGGCGACCGGCAAGGACCTGGCGGAGGCCCGCCGACGGGCGTACACGGCGGTCGGCCGCGTCCGTCTGGACGGCTCCCAGCACCGTACGGACATCGCGCGCGTGGCGGCCGGGGAGTGAACCCCTAAGCACGCCTGCGCGTCACCACCTTTGCCCAAAGCCATTCCATCGAGTGACGGCTGAGCCATCCGGATGACGCCCGCCGAACCCCCAACTAGGGTGCGGCGGAGGCGTTCCGGCACTTGGCCCACCGGCATTGCGATGTCAGTGGCGGGTGCCACAGTGGGGGAGTGAGCAACACCGCCACAGGCAGTCCCGTCGAGGGCAGGAGGGGGTGATGTACGGCGTGTCCGGTACCGGTTCCGTTGTCGGCGAGGAGATGGGTGCGCGCGCCGCGCGCATCCGGGCCCTCGCCGTGCTCCGCGTCCGCGGCAGGGCACTCGCCGTCGCGCTGCTCCCCGCCGCCGCGGCCGTGATCCTGTACGCGGGGGGCGTCACCGGCCATCTCACGGGCGCCGGCTGGGACGCGGCCCGCTGGGTGGTGACCGTCCTCGCCCTGGTCGTCATCCTCGCCGCCGCGGCCGTCGCGCTCGTCGTCGCGCGGGCCAGGCCCGCCGTCACCCCGACCGTGGAGCTCGCGGAGTCCGCCGCCCCCGATCTCTACCGGATGGTCCGGGACCTGGCCGACCGGCTCGACGTCCCCGCACCCTCCGCGATAGCCCTGACCCCGGACTGCGACAGCTGGCTGGAGGACCGTACGCACCCGGCGCACGGCCGTACGCCCGGGCTGCGACGCTCCTCCGACGCGCCCGTCCTGGTCATCGGCTCGCCCTTCCTGTGGTGGATGCGCGTCGGCGAACTGCGGGCGGTCCTCGCCCCCGTCGTCGCCGGTACGGCCCCGGCCGCGCACCCCGACATAGCCGCGGCCCGCCGCTTCGTGCAGGGCCTGGACGCCGCCGTCGCCTCGCCCCGCAGCCCCGGTCTCGACCCGGTCCGCCGACTCGGCGCCCACGGGGTCGGGCGGGTCGCCCGGGTCCTGCTGCGCAGCTGCCGGGGGCATGCCGCCGAGATGGAGCGCGGGGTCGCCGCGGCGGGCTCCGAACGGGCCCAGGCGGTGGACTACGGCATCCGGATCGTCGCCCAGGAGCAGGTCGGCCTCGCCTACGCGGGCTGGGACCGGCTCCTCACGCGCGTGGCGCTGCCGGCCTGGCGGATGGGCCGCTGGCCGTCCAGCCTCGACGTGGGCGTGGTCGCCGCCCTCACGGAGCTCTCCCGCCGCGACCGGCTCGCCGAGGGCTTCGCCACCCGGCTCGGTGAGCGCCCGGCCTGCGACCTGCTGGAGGAGCCCGGCGCGGTCGACGAGGCGGCCTCGCTGCTCGCCGCCCGGCTCTTCCACGGCGGCCCGGCGGAGGCCGGCCCGGACTGGTCCCCGGTGGACTGGAACCAGTACCCGGAGGAGGTGGTGGACCGTAAATGGCGCATGGACGCGGCCCGCCTCCACGAGGTCCTCGACGAACTGGGCGTCCTGCCCTCGGGCTCGGCCGGCCACCCGACGACGGCCGACGGCCCCACCCTCACCCGCGTGATGTCCCACCTCGCGAGGCCCCCGCGCCCCGAGGCGGCGGACGCCGCGCCCGCAGACCGCCTCCCGGACCCCGCACCGGCCCAGGCCGCCCCTGCCCCGCCCCCGAGCGACCCCCACCTCGCCGACGCCGAGGCCAGGCCCGGTGACGCCGAGCCCGAGGCGCCGGCCGAACCCGATCCCGACGCCCCCGCCGCCGATGCCGTGGCCGAGCCCACCCCCGCCGCGGACTCCCTCGCCGCCGCGCTGACCGCCCATGTCGCCCGCGAGGAGGCCGCCAGGCCCGTCCCCGCCACCGCGCCCGGGCCGCACGCCGCCGCGGCTCTGGGGACGGCCGGAGCCGACCAGCTGCCGCTCTTCCCGCTGCAGCCGCCCCGGACCGGGCGCGACCTGCTGGCGGACCACGTGACCGCGATGGTCTGCTGCGCCGCCGTCGACACGGCGGGTGCCACCCCCGGCCTGGATTGGCTCGACGGGCCCGCGCTCCTCGTCGGCGGCGCGCGCAGCACCGACCTGCCGGCGCGCGTCATGGCCCTCGTCGAGGACGGCGACCCCGAACCCCTGCGCGCCTGGCTCACCGAGACCGGCGTCCGTCCGGAGAAGCCCGTCCGCCTCGTCTGAGCCCTGCTCCCCCGGCCGACGACCGGAAGACCGCCTTCCGTTCACGTCAATTCGCGACGAACGGTGACGGAGTGCGTGCGTTATGTGATGTGCTGGGGACCGGCACTGACAGCAGCACATGACAGACGTGACGCGGGGGAGTCGAGGGAGGGGCGCGATATGGGGGCGGAGCAGATCAGGCGGTGGGAATCGGGCGCGCTCGCCCACGCCGTCACGGACCCGTTCGGACAGGGCCCCCTGCCCTGGCTGCGCGGGTCGGAGAACTATTTCGACGACACGGGCCAGGTCGTCCCCTGGTACGCCGACGACACCCTGGCGCGCGGCGGCAGCGGCGGCCCTCGCACGGCCGACGACGTGAGCAGCCAGATCAAGGGCTTCACGTCCAGTGGCGCGGTCGCTCCCGGCGAGGCGATCGATTTCCACATCACGGTGGACCCGCCGCAACAGTTCTCGGTCGACATCTACCGAATCGGTCATTACGCCGGCGAGGGCGCCACCAAGGTCACCACCAGCCCGCGTCTCTCCGGGATCGTCCAGCCGGCCCCGCTCACCGCCGACCGGACCGTCTCCTGTCACCACTGGTGGCAGTCCTGGCGGCTGCAGATCCCGTCCCTCTGGGCGATCGGCGCGTATGTCGCCGTGCTGACCACGGCCGACGGCTACCGCTCGCACATCCCCTTCACCGTCCGGGACAACCACCCCGCCGACCTCCTCCTCGTCCTCCCGGACGTGACCTGGCAGGCGTACAACCTGTACCCGGAGGACGGGCGCACCGGGGCCAGCCTCTACCACGCGTGGGACGAGCAGGGCCGGCTCCTCGGCGAGGAGGACGCGGCGATCACCGTCTCCTTCGACCGCCCCTACGCCGGTGCCGGACTCCCCCTGCACGTCGGCCACGCCTACGACTTCATCCGCTGGGCCGAGCGGTACGGCTACGACCTCGCGTACGCCGAGACCCGCGATCTGCACGCCGGCCGCGTCGACCCCACGCGCTACCGCGGCCTGGTCTTCCCCGGCCACGACGAGTACTGGTCCGTCCCCATGCGCAGGACGGTGGAGCTCGCCCGCGAGCAGGGCACGTCGCTGGTCTTCCTCTCCGCCAACACCATGTACTGGCAGGTGGAGCTGGGCCCCTCGCCGTCCGGCGTCCCCGACCGGCTCCTTACCTGCCGCAAGCGCCGCGGCCCCGGCCGGCCCGCGCTGTGGCGCGAGATCGACCGCCCGGAGCAGCAGCTGCTCGGCATCCAGTACGCGGGAAGGGTTCCCGAGCCGCACCCCCTGGTCGTACGGAACGCGGACCACTGGCTCTGGGAGGCGACCGGCGCCGGCGACGGCGACGAGATCCCGGGCCTGGTCGCCGGAGAGGCCGACCGCTACTTCCCGCGCACCGCGCTGCCCGAGCACGAGGGCCGGATCCTCCTGGCGCACTCGCCCTACCAGGACAGCGAGGGCGCCCTGCGCCACCAGGAGACCTCCCTCTACCGGGCCCCGTCCGGTGCCTGGGTCTTCGCCTCCGGCACGTTCGCCTGGTCGCCGGCCCTGGACCGGCCCGGCCATGTCGACCCGCGCGTCCAGCGCGCCACCGCGAACCTCCTCGACCGCATCTGCAAGCGGGACTGACCACGGGGCCGGACACTCAGGGGCGGCCCGCCCGCCCTCCCCGCGTCCCGGTGCGAGAGAATCGAATCGCTCCTGGATCAACCTACGCGGAGGAACCGTGTCCGGATTCGTAGAAAAGCCCGAGCCTGTTCAGGTCCCGGGCCTGACCCACCTCCACACGGGCAAGGTGCGTGACCTCTACCAGAACGAGGCCGGCGACCTCGTCATGGTGGCCAGCGACCGCATGTCCGCGTACGACTGGGTCCTGCCCACCGAGATCCCCGACAAGGGCCGGGTCCTCACCCAGCTCTCGCTCTGGTGGTTCGATCAGCTGACCGACCTGGTCCCCAACCACGTCCTCTCCACCGACCTGCCCGCCGGCGCCCCCGCCGACTGGGAGGGCCGCACCCTCGTCTGCCAGTCCCTCCGGATGGTCCCGGTCGAGTGCGTGGCGCGCGGCTATCTGACCGGCTCCGGCCTCGTCGAGTACAACGAGTCCCGTACGGTCTGCGGCCTCGCCCTCCCCGAGGGCCTGAGCGACGGCTCCGAGCTGCCCGCCCCGATCTTCACCCCCGCCACCAAGGCCGCCGTCGGCGAGCACGACGAGAACGTGAGCTACGAGGAGGTGGCCCGCCAGGTCGGTGCGGAGACCGCCGCCATGCTGCGCCAGGCGACCCTCGCCGTGTACAGCAGGGCCCGGGACATCGCCCGCGAGCGCGGGATCATCCTCGCCGACACCAAGTTCGAGTTCGGCTTCGCGTCCACCCCGGACGGCGACAGGCTGGTCATCGCCGACGAGGTGCTGACCCCGGACTCCTCGCGCTTCTGGCCGGCCGCCGACTGGGAGCCGGGCCACGCCCAGCCCTCGTACGACAAGCAGTTCGTCCGCGACTGGCTGACCTCCCCGGCCTCCGGCTGGGACCGCAAGAGCGAGCAGCCGCCGCCCGCGCTCCCGCAGGAGATCGTGGACGCCACGCGCGCCAAGTACGTGGAGGCGTACGAGCTGCTGACCGGCCACACCTGGCACTGAGGCCACAGGCGCCGGAGCACGAAGAAGCCCCCGGTCGGATCGACCGGGGGCTTCTTCCTGTGGAGCGGACGACGAGATTCGAACTCGCGACCCTCACCTTGGCAAGGTGATGCTCTACCAACTGAGCCACGTCCGCATGCGCCGTAGCGCGGAGCCAACTATACCCAACCTTTCTCCCGCGCGAGACGTACCGCCGTGTGCCGGTTCTCGGCACCGAGCTTCGTCGCGGCCGAGGAGAGGTAGTTCCGGACCGTCCCGGGGGAGAGGGAGGCGCGCTCGGCGATCTCCGCGACCGGGGCCCCGTCCGCCGCCAACTCCAGGACCTCGGCCTCCCGCGCGGTCAGCGGCGAGTCCCCGGCGGAGATCGCGTCGGCCGCCAACTCCGGGTCCACATAACGGCTTCCGGCGTGGACGGTGCGGATGATCTCGGCCAGCCGCTGGGCGCTGACGGTCTTGGGCACGAAGCCCCGCACCCCGGCGGCGAGCGCCCGCTTGAGGTGTCCGGGGCGCCCGTGACCGGTCACGATCATGGTCCGGCACTCCGGCAGCTCCTCGCGCAGGGATGTGGCGACCTTCACACCGTCGGCACCGGGCATCTCCAGATCGAGGACCGCGACATCGGGCCGGTGGGCGCGGGCCATGGCGAGGGCCTCGGGGCCGGTGGCGGCCTGGGCGACGACCACGAGGTCGTCCTCAAGACCGAGCAGGGCGGCGAGCGCGCCCCGGATCAGATGCTCGTCGTCGGCGAGCAGCACGCGTACGGTCACAGCGCCTCCCCCTCGACCGGCACACGTACAGGCCCGCGAACGCGACGCTGTACGGGCAGAGGCACCCGCGCCGTCACCCGGAACGTGCCTCCGCCGGCCGGGCCCGCCTCCAGGGTCCCGGCCACCGCCGAGAGCCGTTCGCGCAGCCCCGCAAGACCCGAGCCGCCGGCCCGGGCCCCCGGCACCTCCCGTACGCCGTCGTTCTCCACGGTCAGCAGCACCGCACCGTCCTTCCCCCGCAGGGAGATCACGCAGCGCGACGGGTCGCCGTGCCGCAGTACGTTCGTCGTGGCCTCACGGACCACCCAGCCGAGCGCCGACCGCACCTCGGAGGGCAGTTCCAGGTCGGTCGAGTCCATGGCGCAGGTGATCCCGGCGGCGGTCAGGACACCGCGCGCTCCTTCCAGCTCGACCCGCAGGTCCGCCTCCCGGTAGCCGCGCACCACGTCCCGTACCTCCCGCTGCGACTCCTGGGCGATCCGCTGCACCTCGATCATCTGGTCCACGGCCTCCGGGCGTCCGCGCCGGGCGAGCTGGACGGCGAGCTCGCTCTTGAGCGCGATCACCGACAGGTTGCGGCCCATGACGTCGTGCAGGTCGCGCCCGAAGCGCAGCCGCTCCTCGGCGACGGCGAGGCGTGCCTTCAGCTCCTTCGACCGTTCCAGCTCCCACACCGTCCTCATCAGCCAGCCGGAGAACCCGCAAGCGGCGACGAGCCCGCCGCCGGCGAGCAGGATGCCCACCGCGTAACCGATCGCCTCCCCCAGTCCGACACCCATCGCCGCGACGGCGCCGCCCGTCGCGAAGGCGGCGAGCGGTGCCACGTACAGCATGTGCCGGACCCGGTTCATGCAGAGGACGAGGCTGCCGAGGCTGAAGGTGACCGTGCCGGTGACGACGCTCGCGGCGATCGCCCCGTCGGCGAGGACCCCTGTGGCGCGCAGCGCGATGAGGGTCAGGGCACCGACCGAGGTCAGGGCCACGAGGGCCGCCGCGAGCCGGACCGGCCGCTCGCGGCGGTCGAGGGCCCAGTCGAGGGCGCGGGAGGAGAGCACGGCGGTCAGGACGGCGTGGGCGCAGACCAGCAGGACGAGGCCGAGCCCGAGCGGCAGGCCGAGGGGGGCGCGGTCGGCCTGAGCGAGCGGTACGCCGCCGATGGAGGTGATCTCGATCAGGGCGAAGAAGTGGAAGGACCACCGTGTGTACAGCTCGACCTTGGCCGCGTTGCTGCGGCCGACCCACCATCCGGTCAGTCTGGACACCCGCCCGCCCCCCGTCCTTCCAGCGTGCTTCTAGCGTCGCGGTTCCCAGCGGAACCACCGCTGGACAGCGAACACGGTGATCATGCCCCAGGCCAGTGTGGTGACGGCGGCGGTGACCAGGTCACCGGTGCTCTCGGCGCCGAACCAGCCGGCCCGGACGAACTCCATCACCCCGCTGAGCGGCAGCAGTTCGCAGACGTCGGCGACGACCTCGGGCAGCACCTCGCGGGGCACCATCATCCCGGAGCCCAGGGCCGAGACGAGGAAGAACGGCAGGGTGGTCAGCCCCGCGCTCTCGACGTTGCGGGTGATGACGGTGGTCGCGGCGGCCAGAACGGCGAGCAGCGGTATGCCGGCGAGGAGGCCGAGCGCCAGCAGCTCCGGCCGCTCGGGGGCGGGCAGGTCGAGGACGGTGACACCGCCGACGGCCAGTACGGCGCACTGGGCGAGCGCGATGGCGGCGGAGGGGAGCGCGGCGCCGGCGAGGATCTCCGGGTCGCTCGCCTCGCCGGTGCGCAGCCGCTTGAGGACCAGCTCCTCGCGGCGGGCGACGTAGGCGGAGACCAGGCCCATGTAGACCACGAGGATCAGGACCATGCCGGTGCCGCCGACGAGGGTGGCTCCGGCGACTCCCCTGGGCAGCTCGTCGGTGCCCATCTGCGAGACCGAGGAGCGCAGCACGAAGATCATCAGCAGGGGCATCAGGAGGGCGATGAAGAGGTTGTTCTTGTTCCGTCCGAGGAGGGTGAGCTCGGCCCGCCCGAGAGCGGTGAGCCGGGTGACGGTGGCGTTCATCGGGCACCTTCCGGGCTGGTCGTGACGGGTTCGGCGGTACGGGAATCAGCGGTACGGGACCCGTCGGCGCGGGAGGCGATCTCCAGGAACGCCTCCTCCAGCGAGGCCGAGCGGGCGTCGAGCCCTTCCAGCCGTACGCCGGCCTCGCGCGCCCAGGCCAGCAGTTCGCCGAGCGCGTCCTGGAGTTCGTACGTACGGATCTCCACCCGCCGGCCCTCGGCCGCGGCCTTCAGGCCGAGCGGCATCCTGGCGGCCGGGATGCCCTCGGGGAGGACGAAGCGGATGCGGGCGGGGCGGGCGGCGGTGACCTCCGCCGGGGTGCCGGAGAGGACGATCCGGCCCTGGTGCATGATCGCGAGCCGGTCGGCCAGGGACTCGGCCTCCTCCAGGTAGTGCGTGGTCAGGAGCACGGTCGTCCCGCCGTCCCGCAGCGCCCGCACCAGTCGCCAGGTGTCACGCCGGCCCTCGGCGTCCAGGCCGGTGGTCGGTTCGTCGAGGAAGAGGACCTCGGGGCGGCCGAGGAGGGCGAGCGCCAGGTCGAGACGCCGCCGTTCGCCGCCGGAGAGCTGCTTGATCCGCACCTCTCCGCGAGCGCCGAGGCCGACCATGTCCAGAGCTTCGGCGGTGGGCCGTGCGCCGCTGGTGCAGCCGGCCCACATCCGTACGGTTTCGGTCACCGTGAGGTCGGAGGGGAAGCCGCCCTCCTGGAGCATCACCCCGATCCGGGGGCGGACGGCGGCCCGCTGCCGGTAGGGGTCGTGGCCGAGGACGCGGACGGTCCCGCCGCTGGGGGCGGCGAGGCCCTCCAGGAGCTCGACGGTGGAGGTCTTGCCCGCCCCGTTGGTCCCGAGGAGGGCGAAGATCTCACCCTGGGGGACGGCGAGGGAGATCCCGTTGACGGCCGCGAAGCCGCCGGAGTAGGTCCGGCGGAGGTCCTCGGCCTCGATCACGTTGGTCATGGCTTCAGCTTTCCGCCGGGCGGAGGCGGTCGGCAGTGCGCGGTGTCATCGCTGGACGTGACAAATGTCAGGGGCGCTCTGCGGAGCCGGTGACACGAGGTCGGTGACACGGAGCCTGTAAGCACGAAGAAGCCCCCGGTCTGTTCGACCGGGGGCTTCTTCGTATGGAGCGGACGACGAGATTCGAACTCGCGACCCTCACCTTGGCAAGGTGATGCTCTACCAACTGAGCCACGTCCGCATTGCTGCCGCTCAGCTCTCACTGGGCGGTGCGAGCACCACTCTACCTGATCCACCTGAGTGGACGGTAATGCGATGCAGAGCGGGTGACAGGAATTGCACACTGCGCCTTCCCCCTGGAAGGGGGATGTTCTACTACTGAACTACACCCGCACGCTGCGTGAGGTCCGGCCCTGCGGCCTCGCCCCTCGGCGTGCTCCAGACTCTAGCCGATCACCAGGGGTGTCGTGCAACTCGGTAGCTGGTGCCCCGTCAGGGGTGGGGGTCAACTGGCCTCGCGGAACGCCTCGTAGACCCGCTTCGGGATCCGGCCGCGGGCGGGCACGTCCATCTTGTTGGACTGCGCCCAGGCGCGGACCGCCGCGGGGTCGGGGGCGAGCGTGGTGTGCTTGTACGAACCGCCGGTAGGCGTGCCGGGTCCGCCACCGCGGCCGGCCGCGGGCCTGCCGGTCTGCTTCCGGCCCGCGGCGAGGTACGGAGCCAGGGCCTTGCGCAGTTTCTCTGCATTGGCGGGATTCAGGTCGATCTCGTACATCTTCCCGTCCAGGCCGAACGCAACCGTTTCCGCCGCTTCTCCGCCGTCGATGTCGTCGAAGAGGGTGACCACTACACGCTGAGCCACGGATATCGGTCCTTTCGTGCGGTCCGCCGTGTCGTGTCGGCGTGCGTGACGCCTCTGACGTGGGGCGATACCGTCTTTACGGCTATCCCGGGGTAATGCTGCTTTCCTCTGTATTCCTTTGTACAGCGGTAGGTGTCGCATTGTGAAGCCCA
Organism: Streptomyces sp. NPDC093600; assembly: GCF_044764755.1. Taxonomy (NCBI): domain Bacteria; kingdom Bacillati; phylum Actinomycetota; class Actinomycetes; order Kitasatosporales; family Streptomycetaceae; genus Streptomyces; species Streptomyces sp. NPDC093600. Next base: position 56,510 of record NZ_JBIWIU010000007.1, on the reverse strand, counting down.
GCCAATTGCATCCGCGTGTCCCGCCGCAATGGGCGACGCGATATTTCACTTGAATTTTTCGTGCGGATCCGTGGTGGCGTTTGTAGGGTCCTCCAGTCTTCTACCCGCGTAGAATTTGGAGGCAGGTACGCTGAGGGAACCGCCCACGCAACACACCACCGGGAGTGCCAGTGGCACGCGTCGTAGTCGACGTCATGCTCAAGCCGGAGATCCTCGACCCGCAGGGACAGGCGGTGCAGCGTGCACTGCCCCGCCTCGGTTTCGCCGGGATCGCCGACGTCCGCCAGGGGAAGCGCTTCGAGTTGGAGGTGGAGGGACCGGTCGACGACGCCGCCCTCGCCCGCATCCATGAGATGGCCGAAACCTTCCTTGCCAACACCGTGATCGAGGACTTCGTCGTCAAGGTCGAGACGGCCGAGTCCGAGGTTCCCGCCGAGGTTCGGTCGTGACCACACGCATCGGCGTCGTCACGTTCCCCGGAACGCTCGACGATCAGGACGCACTGCGCGCCGTCCGCCTGGCGGGCGCCGAGCCCGTCTCGCTCTGGCACCGCGACAAGGACCTCAAGCAGGTCGACGCCGTGGTCCTGGCCGGCGGCTTCTCCTACGGCGACTATCTGCGGGCCGGAGCCATCTCCCGCTTCTCGCCGGTCATGGGGACGATCATCGACCAGGCGAAGGCGGGCATGCCCGTCCTCGGTATCTGCAACGGCTTCCAGATCCTCACCGAGGCCCATCTGCTGCCGGGCGCGATGCTGCGCAACAACCACCTGCACTTCATCTGCCGCGACCAGAAGCTGCGGGTGGAGAACGCGGACACCGCCTGGACCGCGGACTACGAACACGGCCAGGAGATCCAGGTTCCGCTCAAGAACATGGACGGCCGGTACGTCGCCGACGAGCGCGTGCTGGACGAGCTGGAGGCCGAGGGGCGGGTCGCCTTCCGCTACCTGGACATGAACCCCAACGGCTCGCTCCGCGACATCGCGGGCATCACCAACGCCGCGGGCAACGTGGTCGGCCTCATGCCGCACCCGGAGCACGCCGTCGAGCCGCTGGTGGGCACGGGCCGTACCGACGGGCTCGGATTCTTCACCTCGATCCTGAAGAAGCTGGTCAACGCATGACTCTGGACACCGTCAAGCACGCGACCGAGACGCCTGACGTCGAGCAGCCCTGGAAGGAGCTCGGCCTCAAGGAGGACGAGTACGCGCGCATCCGCGAGATCCTCGGCCGCCGTCCCACCGGCGCCGAGCTCGCCATGTACTCCGTCATGTGGTCCGAGCACTGCTCGTACAAGAGCAGCAAGGTCCATCTGAAGCAGTTCGGCGAGAAGACCCCGGACAACGACGCCATGCTCGTCGGCATCGGCGAGAACGCGGGCGTCGTCGACGTCGGCCAGGGGTACGCCGTCACCTTCAAGGTCGAGTCGCACAACCACCCCTCGTACATCGAGCCCTACCAGGGCGCGGCGACCGGCGTCGGCGGCATCGTCCGCGACATCCTCGCCATGGGCGCCCGCCCGGTCGCGGTCGTCGACCCGCTGCGCTTCGGCGCGGCCGACCACCCCGACACCAAGCGCGTGCTGCCCGGCGTCGTGGCCGGCATCGGCGGCTACGGCAACTGCCTGGGCCTGCCGAACATCGGCGGCGAGGTCGTCTTCGACGCGTGCTACCAGGGCAACCCGCTGGTCAACGCCGGCTGCATCGGCGTGATGAAGCACGAGGACATCCACCTGGCCAAGGCCTCAGGGCCCGGCAACAAGGTGATCCTCTACGGCGCCCGTACCGGCGGCGACGGCATCGGCGGTGTCTCGGTCCTCGCCTCGGAGACCTTCGACGACACGAAGCCGACCAAGCGCCCCGCCGTCCAGGTCGGCGACCCCTTCCAGGAGAAGCTCCTCATCGAGTGCACCCTGGAGATCTTCAAGGAGAAGCTGGTCGCCGGCATCCAGGACCTGGGTGGCGCCGGACTCTCCTGCGCGACGAGCGAGCTCGCGAGCGCCGGTTCCGGTGGCATGCGCGTCGAGCTCGACCGGGTCCACCTGCGCGACGCGACCCTCTCGCCCGAGGAGATCCTCATGAGCGAGTCGCAGGAGCGCATGTGCGCGATCGTCGAGCCCGAGCACGTCGACCGCTTCCTGGAGATCTGCGAGAAGTGGGACGTCATCGCCGTCGTCATCGGTGAGGTGACCGAGGGCGAGCGGCTGGAGATCTTCTGGCACGGCGAGCAGATCGTCGACGTACCGCCGCGCACGGTCGCGCACGAGGGCCCGGTCTACCACCGGCCGTACGCCCGTCCGGAGTGGCAGGACGCGCTCCAGGCCGACGACGCGAACAAGCTGCCCCGGCCGGAGAGCGGTGCGGAGCTGAAGGACCAGGTCCTGAAGCTGGTCTCCTCGCCGAACCAGGCGTCGAAGTCCTGGATCACGGACCAGTACGACCGCTTCGTGCAGGGCAACACCGTCCTCGCGCAGCCCGAGGACGCGGGCATGGTCCGGATCGACGCCGAGACCAACCTCGGCGTGGCCATGGCGACCGACGGCAACGGCCGGTACGCCAAGCTCGACCCGTACACGGGCGCGCAGCTCGCGCTGGCGGAGGCGTACCGCAACGTCGCCGCCTCCGGCGCCAAGCCGCTCGCCATCTCGGACTGCCTGAACTTCGGTTCGCCCGAGGACCCGGCCGTGATGTGGCAGTTCGCCGAGGCCACCCGTGGTCTCGCGGACGGCTGCCTCCAGCTGGGCACCCCGGTCACCGGCGGCAATGTGTCGCTGTACAACCAGACCGGTGAGACCGCCATCCACCCGACGCCGGTCGTGGCCGTGCTCGGTGTGATCGACGACGTCAACCGCCGTACGCCGATCGCCTTCGCGGAAGAGGGCCAGCTCCTCTACCTGCTCGGCGACACGCGTGAGGAGTTCGGTGGCTCGGCCTGGTCCGAGGTGATCCACCAGCACCTCGGCGGTCTGCCGCCGGCCGTGGACCTCGACCGGGAGAAGCTGCTCGGCGAGATCCTGATCTCGGCCTCCCGCGACGGCATGATCGACGCGGCGCACGACCTGTCCGACGGCGGCCTGATCCAGGCGGTCGTCGAGTCCTGCCTGCGTGGCGGGACGGGCGCGCGGCTGGTCGTCCCGGACGGCCTGGACGCCTTCACCTTCCTCTTCAGCGAGTCGGCGGGCCGCGCGGTCGTGGCCGTCCCGCGCAGCGAGGAGCTCCGCTTCACCGACATGTGCGGGGCGCGGGGCCTGCCCGCGACCCGGATCGGTGTCGTGGACGGCGACGAGATCGACGTACAGGGTGAGTTCAGCATCGCGCTGAGCGAGCTGCGTACGGCGCACGAGGCGACGATCCCGGCTCTGCTGGCCTGACCCGCTCGTAGGCTCGTACGTGCCGTCGTACGTGAGGCAGCCCCCGTCCTCCTCGGACGGGGGCTGTCCGCGCTCACGGGTCCGGCGGCTCGCGGTCTCTACTCCGCCTTGCCCCAGAAGGCGTCCGACTGGTCGATGTCCTCGACGCACTCGTCGATGTCGCTGATCTTCCCGCCGACGATGGTGAAGACGAGGGCGCCCTTCATCTCGATGCCCCGGTCGCCGCGCTCGGCGAAGAACTTGTTCGCGGCGACGGCGTGGCCGCGGCCGTCGACGTAGATCCCGTCCAGCTCGACCCGCATCTTCCCGCCGGTGAGCTCGAACATCTGACCGTACATGCCGATGATGTTGTCCCGGCCCTTGAAGTGACCGGAGACCTGGCTCTCACCGGGCGCGTGGTGGGTGCAGTCCGCCGTCATCAGGGAGGCGACGGTCTCCATGTCTCCCCGGTTCCACGCCTCGAAGCCCTTGCGGACCAGCGCGCTGTCAGGGTGCTCGGCCATGGCTGCTCGACCCCTCTCGTACGTGTGGGTGTCCTCCCGGCCCTCCCTCCTCCCAAGTCTCCGACTACCCTCGCCCGCATGCCACCGGCCAAGAAGCGCACCCGCAGCTACGACTCCGCCAAGACCCGGGCCGCCGTCCTCGCGCAGTTCCGGAACGTACGGGAGGCGGTGGCCGGCCTCACGCCCGAGCAGCTGGACGGGCCGACCCGGCTGGGGGAGTGGACCGTACGGGAGTTGGCCGCGCACATGACCATGGCCGTCGGCTCGCTCGCCCGGAAGCTCGGCGAGCCCGAACCGGCGCGACAGGAACTGGCGCTGCTCGACTGGCCCGCGGTGACCGCGACGCAGGCCGCGACGATCGACGAGGACACCCGGGCGATCGAGACCGGCGACCTGCCGGGCCTTTACGACCGGGCGGCGGCGCTCTACGAGGAGCGGATCGCGGGCGCCTCGGACGACCGGCTCGTCCCGACCCGGTTCGGGGCGATGCGGCTGGCCGACTTCCTGGTGACCCGCACCGTCGAACTCGTCGTGCACACCGACGACCTGAACGCGGCGACCGGACTCGCTGTCCCGTACGACCGGCAGGCCCTGGCCGCCTGTACGCGTCTGCTCGCCGACGCGCTCGCCGTGAAGGCCCCGGGCGGCGCGGTCGAGGTGCGGGTCCCGCCCTTCGCCGTGGTCCAGTGCGTCCAGGGACCGCGGCACACCCGTGGCACCCCGCCCAACGTCGTGGAGACGGACCCCCTCACCTGGATCCGTCTGGCCACCGGTCGCGTCGACTGGGCCGAGGCCCTGGCGGCGGCCCAGGTCAGCGCGAGCGGAGAGCGGGCCGATCTCTCGGGCCTCCTGCCGGTCCTGGGCTGACGGAACCGGACCTCCCGTCCGCCCGTCCCATCTCCATGCAGAAGCCGCGCACCACCGCAGCCACCACCGTCGCCGCCCTGGCCTCGCTCCTCGCCCTCGCCGCGTGCGGCACCGAGAAGGCCGGGACGGACCCGGGAGCCGACACGGTCGCCCCGGACGTGCCCGTCACCGGCGTCCACTGGGCCTTCGAGAGCGTGACCGTCGCCGGGAAGAAGACACAGGCACCCGCCGGAGCCCATGTCGAGATCGAGAAGAACGGCCGCGCCAAGGGCAACAGCGGCTGCAACCACTTCGGGGCCGCCGTCGCCGTCAAGGGCGACACCCTCACCGTCTCGACAGGGGAGACCACCGAGATGGGCTGCCCCGCCGAGCTGCAGTCCTTCGAGACCACCCTGCACAAGGCGTTCTCCGGCACCCTCAAGGCGAAGCTGGACGGGGACCGGCTCACCCTCACCGCGCCCGACGGCAGGACCGTCCTCGCCCTGACCTCCGAGCCGGCCGCCCCGCTGAACGGCACCACCTGGAACGTCACCTCTCTGCTCTCCGGCGACACCGCCGCCTCCCCGCCCAAGGGCAGCGAGGGCAAGGCCCACTTCACCATCGACAAGAACGGCAAGGTCAGCGGCAACCTCGGGTGCAACAACTTCTCCACCACCGCGAAGATCACCGGCAGGACGATCGACTTCGGCGAGATCGCCACCACCCGCATGATGTGCACGGGCCCGCAGATGAAGCTGGAGACGGAGCTGTACAAGGTCTTCGGCGGCACGGCGACGTACGAGCTGCGCCACCGCGCCCTCACCCTCTCCGCCCCGGACGGCGCGGGCCTCGGGGCGACCGCGAAGCCCTAGGGAGCGTCTTCGCGTGCGAGGTCCGTCACACCCCCAGGCCCCCGAGCCCGTCCCTACCGGTGAGTAGCGACCTCCGCTCACCCCTGCCGCCGGGCCCCTCGACCCGTCTCCCCCTTGGGCTCCGGGGCCTCGCGGCCGCTTCGGAGCGGGCCCGCGGATCAGCTCGTAGGATCACACCACTCCGAGGGGTCCCGAATTTCCCCACTTCGGACCAGCGGCCGGACTCGCCTACACTCGGAGACGTGCCACGTGGTGACGGTCGACTCAATCACGATCTGCTTCCCGGCGAGAAGGGCCCCCAGGACGCTTGCGGCGTCTTCGGTGTCTGGGCCCCGGGTGAAGAGGTCGCAAAGCTCACGTACTTCGGGCTCTACGCCCTCCAGCATCGGGGCCAGGAATCCGCGGGAATCGCGGTCAGCAACGGCTCCCAGATCCTCGTCTTCAAGGACATGGGCCTTGTGTCCCAGGTCTTCGACGAGACCTCTCTCGGTTCCCTCCAAGGTCATATCGCGGTCGGTCACGCCCGCTACTCGACCACCGGTGCCTCCGTGTGGGAGAACGCGCAGCCGACGTTCCGGGCGACCGCCCACGGCTCCATCGCGCTCGGCCACAACGGCAACCTGGTGAACACGGCGCAGCTCGCCGAGATGGTCGCCGACCTCCCCAAGCGGGAGGGCCGCGCCACTCAGGTCGCCGCCACCAACGACACCGACCTGGTCACCGCGCTCCTCGCGGGCCAGGCGGACGAGGACGGCAAACCCCTCACCGTCGAGCAGGCGGCCGCCAAGGTCCTGCCCGAGGTCCGGGGCGCCTTCTCCCTCGTCTTCATGGACGAGCACACGCTCTACGCCGCCCGTGACCCGCAGGGCATCCGCCCGCTGGTCCTCGGCCGCCTCGAGCGCGGCTGGGTCGTCGCCTCCGAGTCCGCCGCCCTCGACATCTGCGGCGCCGCCTACGTCCGCGAGGTCGAGCCGGGCGAGATGATCGCGATCGACGAGAACGGCATCCGCACCTCTCGATTCGCGGAAGCGAAGCCCAAGGGCTGTGTCTTCGAGTACGTGTACCTGGCCCGTCCCGACACCGACATCGCCGGACGGAACGTCTACCTCTCCCGCGTGGAGATGGGCCGCCGCCTCGCCAAGGAGGCGCCGGTCGAGGCGGATCTCGTCATAGCGACGCCGGAATCCGGTACTCCGGCCGCCATCGGTTACGCGGAGGCCAGCGGTATCCCCTTCGGCGCGGGCCTGGTGAAGAACGCCTATGTGGGCCGCACCTTCATCCAGCCCTCCCAGACCATCCGCCAGCTGGGCATCCGGCTGAAGCTGAACCCCCTGAAGGAAGTCATCAAGGGGAAGAAGCTCGTCGTCGTCGACGACTCGATCGTCCGCGGCAACACCCAGCGCGCCCTCGTCCGGATGCTCCGCGAGGCGGGCGCCGCCGAGGTCCACATCCGGATCTCCTCCCCGCCGGTGAAGTGGCCGTGCTTCTTCGGCATCGACTTCGCGACCCGCGCGGAGCTGATCGCCAACGGCATGTCGGTCGAGGAGATCGGCACGTCGCTCGGCGCGGACTCCCTCTCGTACATCTCCCTTGACGGGATGATCGAGGCGACCACCATCCAGAAGCCGAACCTCTGCCGGGCCTGCTTCGACGGCGAGTACCCGATGGAGCTTCCGGACCCCGAGCTGCTCGGCAAGCAGCTCCTGGAGACCGAGCTGGCCGCCGGCCCCGCCGCCACCGCGGCCGCCGACGCGCTGCGTCGCCCGTAAGACCCCGCTGCACACCCGCAGTACGACACGAAAGTTCTTCAGCCACATGACTGAGACCACTGGTGCCAGCTACGCAGCCGCGGGCGTCGACATCGAAGCGGGCGACCGCGCCGTCGAGCTGATGAAGGAGTGGGTGAAGAAGACGCAGCGCGCCGAGGTCGCGGGCCTGGGCGGTCTCGGCGGTTTCGCCGGCCTCTTCGACGCCTCCGCCCTCAAGCGCTACGAGCGTCCGCTGCTCGCCTCCGCCACCGACGGTGTCGGCACGAAGGTGGACATCGCCCGCCGGCTCGGCGTGTACGACACGATCGGCCACGACCTGGTCGCGATGGTCATGGACGACATCGTCGTCTGCGGAGCCGAGCCGCTCTTCATGACCGACTACATCTGCGTCGGCAAGGTCCACCCCGAGCGGGTCGCCGCCATCGTCAAGGGCATCGCCGAGGGCTGCGTCCTGGCCGGCTGCGCCCTGGTCGGCGGCGAGACCGCCGAGCACCCCGGCCTGCTGGGCCCGGACGACTTCGATGTCGCCGGCGCCGGTACGGGCGTGGTCGAGGCGGACCGGCTGCTCGGCCCGGACCGCATCCGTACGGGTGACGCCGTCATCGCGATGGCATCGTCCGGCCTTCACTCCAACGGGTACTCGCTCGTTCGCCACGTGCTCTTCGACCGCGCCGGCATGACCCTGGACCAGCGGGTCGACGAGCTGGGCCGGACCCTGGGCGAGGAGCTGCTGGAGCCGACCAAGATCTACTCCCTGGACTGCCTGGCTCTCACCCGGACGGCCGAGGTGCACGCCTTCAGCCACATCACCGGGGGTGGCCTCGCCGCGAATCTGGCCCGGGTCATCCCGGACGGGCTGCGCGCCACGGTCGACCGCTCGACCTGGGCCCCCGGAGCGATCTTCGACCTGGTCGGCAAGGCCGGTCAGGTGGAGCGCCTGGAGCTGGAGAAGACCCTGAACATGGGCGTCGGCATGATGGCCGTCGTCCCGGCCGAGTCCGTGGAGGTGGCCCTGGCCACCCTGGAGGACCGCGGGGTCGAGGCGTGGGTCGCGGGCGAGATCACCGAGCGCGGTGACCACACGACGGGCGCGGAGCTGGTCGGCGACTACGCGAAGTAGGACCGTCCCGCACGGAAGCGGTACGGACACGGGCGGCCCGGAGGCGACTCCGGGCCGCCCGTACCGTTTCCCCGAGCGGGGCAGCACAGAATCGCGGTGAGCCGGGCAGCACAGAAACCCGGTCCTGGTTTCCCTGGACCGGGTTTCCGTATGAGCAGCGCTCTTGTTTAAGAGGTCAAGCGCGACGCCGGGACGACGCGTCGGGACCGGACTCGTCGTCCTCGTCCTCGTCGTCCGTGTTGTAGAGATCCGCGTACTGCGCGTACGGGTCGTCTTCGTCGTCGTCGTCCTCGAACGGCTCGCCATTCGGCGGCTGGCTCGAAGTCGAAGCGCCCAGCTCGCTGGCCAGACGCGACAGGTCAGTCCCGCCGCTGCTGTACTTCAGCTGGCGGGCGACCTTCGTCTGCTTGGCCTTTGCCCGGCCGCGCCCCATGGCTCGACCCCCTCGGTGACGGGGCTCGACGGCCCCAGAGTCTTGACACGCGTTCATGGTTCGGAACGGACTCTCCAGGGAGAGACCGGTCCGTAGGGCTTCAACGGTACCTGCTTCCGTGGCCATACGGTACGCCGTCCGCATCACATGCCCCGGTACAGAACCATAGAGGTGCCCTGTCCTCGCTGGTCAATCGCGATTTTAACCTCTTCTCGAGGGCCGACCCGCCGACCGGCGTGAGTCATGTCTCGCTCTGGATGAAAGTCCAAAGAGCGCCCGGCGGGCCGGCCCTGTCAAGAATCAGCCGCGGCGCGCCTCCGCCATGCGCTGCTCGGCGATCCGGTCGGCGGCGGCGGCCGGCGGAATGCCGTCCTCCTTCGCACGTGCGAATATCGCCAGCGTGGTGTCGAAGATCTTCGACGCCTTCGCCTTGCAGCGGTCGAAGTCGAAGCCGTTCAGCTCGTCGGCGACCTGGATCACGCCACCGGCATTGACGACGTAGTCGGGCGCGTAGAGGATCCCGCGGTCCGAGAGGTCCTTCTCGACACCGGGGTGCGCGAGCTGGTTGTTGGCCGCGCCGCAGACGATCTTCGCGGTGAGGACGGGCACGGTGTCGTCGTTCAGGGCGCCGCCGAGCGCGCAGGGGGCGTAGACGTCCAGGCCCTCGACGCGGATCAGCGCGTCGGTGTCCGGGACGACGGTGACCTGCGGGAACTTGTCGGTGATCCGGCGGATCGACGCCTCGCGGACGTCCGTGATCACGACCTCGGCGCCGTCCTCGAGGAGGTGCTCGACGAGGTAGTGGCCGACCTTGCCGACGCCCGCGACGCCGACCTTGCGGCCGCGCAGGGTCGGGTCGCCCCACAGGCTCTGCGCGGAGGCGCGCATGCCCTGGAAGACGCCGAAGGCGGTGAGGACCGAGGAGTCGCCGGCGCCGCCGTTCTCGGGGGAGCGGCCGGTGGTCCACCGGTTGGTGCGGGCCACGACGTCCATGTCGGCCACGTAGGTGCCGACGTCGCAGGCGGTGACGTACCGGCCGCCGAGGGAGGCCGCCATGCGCCCGTAGGCGAGCAGCAGCTCCTCCGTCTTGATCCTCTCGGGGTCACCGATGATCACGGCCTTGCCGCCGCCGTGGTCGAGACCGGCCATGGCGTTCTTGTACGACATCCCGCGGGAGAGGTTGAGCGCGTCGGCGACGGCCTCCGCCTCGGTGGCGTACGGGTAGAACCGGGTGCCGCCGAGGGCGGGGCCCAGGGCGGTGGAGTGGATGGCGATGACGGCCTTGAGGCCGGAGGCGCGGTCCTGGCAGAGCACGACTTGCTCGTGGCCCCCCTGCTCCGAGTGGAACAGGGTGTGCAGCACGTCAGCGGGGACGACAGGAACGCCGGTCACATCGGTCACGGTGGTGACTCCCAAGTAAGAAGCGGCGATGGGTGGGCCCTCCTGCGGGTGGGGAGGACCGGTTCGGCAAGAGAGTAAGTCCTACGCGCGCGTAGATCGGCCCCAGTGCTGAGGATCACCCCCTCGCGGAGTACCTCCGTGGAAGGATTTGCGACATGTCGGTCGCTTCCTCGGTCCTCGTTCCGTACGCGTCCTATCTGCGGGTGTACGAGCCGCTGGCGGCGTTCCCCGAGCCGGAGCGGAGCAACTGGGCGCGGTACGCGCGCCGGGTGGAGACGCCCACGGCGCAGGACGAACTGCGCCGCTCGCTCGCGGACCTGGCGCCGACCCCGCCGGTCCCGGTGCCGGTCCACGAGAGCCGGGACGCCTTCGTGGCGTACGTGGACGGGGTGGTCGTGGTCTGTCCCTGGCAGACCCGGCTGAGGGGCTGGCTGGCGCTCCAGGAGCTGGCGCGGGGGCCTGAGGTGCCCGGAGTGGTGCTGGACGCGATGGTGCCGCCGGTGGTGCGCGGGCAGGCGGCGGCGGACCACGAGCGCTGGCTGGAGCGGAACCCGGACGCGCGGCCGTGGATCCGCACGGCGGTCTGGCAGGTGCCGGTGCGCTGGTTCACGCTCTTCGCGGACGAGGAGCGGGAGTACGTGCCGGGGGAGCCGGGGCCGGCGAGCGGGGCGGCCAAGCCGCCGGTCCTTCGGTACCGGACGCCGATGGTGCAGGCGCGGCGCCGGCTGGCGCGGGCGCTGCGGACGCTGCGCGAGTCGGCCGACGAGGGGCCGCTGACCGAGGGCCTGGTCGACGTGGGCCGGTGGCTGGAGGAGTTCCATCCGCGCTCGCTGGTGGAGCTGGACTACGGCGGTCTGGTGCATCTGGTGCCGACGGAGCGGCTCGCGGACGACCGGTCGGCGGCCGATGTGGCCGAGGGGATCGCGGCGCTGCGGGACGGCGACGACGAGGGCGTGAGCGGGGCGTACGGGCGGCTGGCGGAGCGGTGGCGGGTGATCCGGAACCTGCGGTTCGCCAATTGATCATCGACAAGACACGTCCGCCTGATGTAAATGATCTTTAAGCACGGTGGGTTGTCGGGACGTAGGTCCCGATCCGGGCCTTTGGCTCAAGCGTGACGGACAGCACTTACCGCGCCCTTGCGCCCATCACCCACCCTCGTGCCAAAATAGGACAAGGAGTCCGGGGAGGGTTCCTTCCGTCCAAGTTTGGGCGGAACGCTCAGCATTGCACTCTATGGGGGGTCTGAGGACTCCTGATCGCTCTGTGACTGATCGTCACAGTGGCGTGACTGTCCGTTATGGCATGGTCCATCGACTTCCGCCGCTGATGAACACCTGCGAGGGCAATTCCATCGGTTTGGCCGACGTGGCTGGACGGATGGTGTAGTTGTAGTGCCGAGGACAAGCCGTTCGTCCTATAACCGACTCGGCCCGCGTCTGCCATTTCGGGCAACGCGGGTCAAGGTGCAGAATTTAGAGGAAAGAACCGAGAAGGTTCGGTTCTCCCGAGGAGGCCGCTCATGACCGCTCGCACCCCTGATGCCGAGCCGCTGCTGACCCCCGCCGAGGTTGCCACGATGTTCCGTGTCGACCCGAAGACGGTGACCCGTTGGGCGAAGGCCGGCAAGCTCACGTCCATCCGCACGCTGGGTGGACACCGCCGGTACCGCGAGGCTGAGGTCCGCGCTCTGCTGGCGGGTATTCCGCAGCAGCGCAGCGAGGCCTGAGGTACGCGCAACACCCCGCTTCACCGGGCATTTCCGGGTCCCCCAACCTGGATCGCCCACCCCTAGCTCTGCCGACCGCCGCCTGCCCCAACAGGCTCTTGGTCACTGATCGCGCTGGACTCCGCCGGGTCCAGCGCGATCTTTTTTATGCCCGGGACTGGAGCTTCTGGGGTGGTGCAATTGCACATATTAAATCGGGTGGGTGTAGGGAGGGTGTAAGCGAAGGGGTTTATGAAACTCGTTCGGTGACACCCGTCACACGTTCGAGGTCTTGCCAAGGAATAGCCTGCCACTCCCTGAGGGGCACTCAACCCGCCCTCGTTCCTGGGCCGGTGGGACTTTCGTCCTCGGCGTCCGGCGCGGGCTCCTGGCCGTCGTGGTCGTCCGGGGCGGCCATGGCGAGCCGCAGGAGGCGATGGCAGACGGGGCAGTGGCGCGTGACGTGTCCGTAGCGGGACGCGGCCGCCAGATGGGCGCGCAGCAGCGCGCGTGTCTCGTGTCTCGACTCACGTGCTGCGGACGCCGCGGCCATGCGCGCCACCTCCGGTGTGGGCCCCCGATTCCCTGATGTCCGGGGTACCCGCGGGCACGTGACTCCGTCAAGACGCGGGACACGGTTTCACCGTCCGCATGCGGGCGCACGACGAAGGCCCGCACCTTGCGGTGCGGGCCTTCGTTCACGCGGTCCTGACGGGATTTGCTGTGTCCGATGTGCGGCTCCGCCGCAGGGCGCGGCCTCCGGGGTGCTCCGGGCGCACGACGAAGGCCCGCACCTTGCGGTGCGGGCCTTCGTTCACGCGGTCCTGACGGGATTTGAACCCGCGGCCTCCACCTTGACAGGGTGGCGAGCACTCCAAACTGCTCCACAGGACCTTGCTCGCAGCTCCGTACTGCTTGGGCTGCGAGAGAGACTGTACAGCAGGTCAGAGGGTCAGGTCGAACCAGCGCCCGGCGGGGGCCCCGCTACGGCGCCGCGGCGTCGATCGCCTTCACGATCCGCTTGTCCGAGACGGGGTACGCCGTGCCCAGCGCGTGTGCGAAGTAGCTGACCCGGAGCTCCTCGATCATCCAGCGGATGTCGGTGACCTCCTTGGGCACCGGACGCCCCTTCGGGAGCTGTTCGAGCAGCCACGCGTACTCGTCCAGCATCTCCTGGACCTTCTCCATGCGCGTGGTGTCCCGCTGGACCCCTGTCGGCATCTGCTGCAGCCGCCGGTCCACCGCCACCAGATAGCGCATCAGGTCCGGCAGCCGCCGCAGGCCCGTCTTCGTGACGAAGCCCGCCGGCACCAGCCACGCCAGCTGCTCGCGCACGTCCGCCAGGTTGTTGATCAGCGCCAGGCTGTTCGTGGACTTCAGCCGCCGCTCGCACGCCTGCCAGGCCGCCAGGATCTGCTGGACCTGGTCCACCGTCCGTACCGTCGTGTCGACGAGGTCCGCGCGGACCTTGTCGTACAGCTTCCGGAAGGACTCCTCGTCCCAGACCGGACCGCCGTGGTCGGCGATCAGCTTGTCCGCAGCCGCGGTCGCGCAGTCGTCGAAGAGCGCCTGGATCGAGCCGTGCGGGTTCCGGGACAGCGCCAGCTTCTGCTGGTTGGTGAGCTTGTCGGAGGCGAACTTCGCCGGGTTCACCGGAATGTTCAGCAGGATCAGCTTCCGCGTCCCCCGCCACATCGCCTGCTCCTGCTCCGCCTCCGTGTCGAAGAGGCGTACGGAGACGGTCTCGCCCGCGTCCACGAGCGCCGGGTACGCCTTGACCGGCTGGCCGGCCCGTCGGGTCTCGAAGACCTTGGTGAGCGTGCCGATCGTCCACTCCGTGAGCCCTGTGCGCTCCAGGGACTGCCCCGAGCCGTCGGGACCGGCCGTGGCCGCCGCGGCGGCCTTGGAGAGGGCCTGGCGGGCCTTCGGGCGCAGCTGGAGCTTGAGGGCCTCCAGGTCCTTGCTCTCGGCCAGCTTGCGGCGCCGCTCGTCGACGATCCGGAAGGTGATCTTCAGGTGGTCGGGGACGCGGCCGAGGTCGAAGTCCTCCGCCGTGACCGGGACGCCCACCATCCGCTGCAGCTCGCGCGCGAGGGTGACGGGCAGCGGCTCCTGGAGGGGCACGGCGCTGTCCAGGAAGCGGGCCGCGAAGTTGGGCGCGGGGACGTAGTTGCGGCGGATCGGTTTGGGGAGGGACCGGATCAGCTCCGTGACGACCTCTTCCCGCAGACCCGGGATCTGCCAGTCGAAGCCCTCGTCCGTGACCTGGTTGAGGACGTGGAGCGGGATGTGCACCGTGACGCCGTCCGCGTCCGCGCCCGGCTCGAACTGGTACGTCACCCGGAACTTCAGCGGCCCCTGCCGCCAGGAGTCCGGATAGTCGTCCTTGGTGACCCCGGCGGCCTTCTCGTTGATGAGCATCTCGCGCTCGAAGTCGAGGAACTCCGGTTCCTCGCGGCGCTTCTGCTTCCACCAGGAGTCGAAGTGCGCGCCGGACACGACGTGTTCGGGCACCCGCCGGTCGTAGAAGTCGAACAGCGTCTCGTCGTCGACGAGGATGTCCCGGCGCCGGGCACGGTGCTCCAACTCCTCGACCTCGGTGAGGAGTCTGCGGTTGTCGGCGAAGAACTTGTGGTGCGTGCGCCAGTCGCCCTCGACCAGCGCGTTGCGGATGAACAGGTCGCGGGAGGTCTCGGGGTCGATCCTGCCGTAGTTCACCTTGCGGTCGGTGACGATCGGCACGCCGTAGAGCGTGACCTTCTCGATCGCCATGACCGCCGCCTGGTCCTTCTCCCAGTGCGGTTCGCTGTACGTCTTCTTGATCAGGTGCTGGGCGAGCGGCTCGATCCACTCCGGCTCGATCTTCGCGTTGACCCGGGCCCACAGCCGCGAGGTCTCCACCAGCTCGGCGGACATGATGAACCGCGGGGGCTTCTTGAAGAGCGCCGAGCCGGGGAAGACCGCGAACTTGGCGCCTCGGGCGCCCAGGTACTCGTTCTTGGCGCCTTCCTTCACGTCCTTCATCCCGATGTGGGACAGGAGCCCCGCGAGGAGCGAGACGTGGACGGACTGCTCGGGCGCGTCCTCGTCGTTGACGTGGATGCCCATCTGCTTGGCGACCGTGCGCAGCTGTGCGTAGATGTCCTGCCACTCACGGATGCGCAGGAAGTTGAGGTACTCCTGCTTGCACATCCGGCGGAAGGAGGACGAGCCGCGCTCCTTCTGCTGCTCGCGGATGTAGCGCCAGAGGTTGAGGTAGGCGAGGAAGTCGCTCGTCTCGTCCTTGAAGCGGGCGTGCTGCTGGTCGGCCTGGGCCTGCTTCTCGGCCGGGCGCTCGCGCGGGTCCTGGATGGAGAGCGCGGCCGCGATCACCATGACCTCGCGTACGCAGCCGTTCCGCTCCGCCTCAAGGACCATCCGGGCCAGGCGCGGGTCGACGGGCAGCTGGGAGAGCTTCCGGCCCTGCTGGGTCAGCCGCTTCTTCGGGTCCTTCTCGGCCGGGTCGATCGCCCCGAGCTCCTGGAGGAGCTGGACGCCGTCGCGGATGTTGCGGTGGTCCGGCGGATCGATGAAGGGGAACTTCTCGATCTCGCCGAGTCCGGCCGCGGTCATCTGGAGGATGACGGAGGCCAGGTTCGTACGGAGGATCTCCGCGTCCGTGAACTCGGGCCGGGAGAGGAAGTCGTCCTCGGAGTAGAGCCGGATGCAGATGCCGTCGGACGTACGGCCGCAGCGGCCCTTGCGCTGGTTGGCGCTGGCCTGCGAGACCGGCTCGATCGGCAGCCGCTGGACCTTGGTGCGGTGGGAGTAGCGGGAGATGCGGGCGGTGCCCGGATCGATCACGTACTTGATGCCGGGGACGGTCAGGGACGTCTCGGCGACGTTGGTGGCGAGGACGATCCGGCGGCCGGTGTGCGCCTGGAAGACGCGGTGCTGCTCGGCGTGCGAGAGGCGGGCGTAGAGGGGGAGGACCTCGGTGTTCCGTAGCTGCTTCTTGATCAGCGCGTCCGCCGTGTCGCGGATCTCGCGCTCGCCGGAGAGGAAGACGAGGATGTCGCCCGGTCCCTCGGCCTGGAGCTCGTCGACGGCGTCGCAGATCGCGGTGATCTGGTCGCGGTCGGACTCCGCTGCGTCCTCGGGGCCTTCTTCGAGCAGGGGGCGGTAGCGGACCTCGACCGGGTACGTCCGGCCGCTGACCTCGACGATCGGCGCGTCGCCGAAGTGGCGGGAGAAGCGCTCGGGGTCGATGGTCGCGGAGGTGATCACGACCTTGAGGTCGGGGCGCTTGGGCAGCAGCTGGGCAAGATAGCCGAGCAGGAAGTCGATGTTGAGGGACCGCTCGTGGGCCTCGTCGATGATGATCGTGTCGTAGGCGCGCAGCTCGCGGTCCGTCTGGATCTCGGCGAGCAGGATGCCGTCCGTCATCAGCTTCACGAAGGTCGCGTCGGGGTTCACCTGGTCGGTGAAGCGGACCTTCCAGCCGACCGCCTCCCCGAGAGGGGTCTTCAGCTCCTCCGCGACCCGCTCGGCCACGGTGCGCGCGGCGATCCTGCGCGGCTGGGTGTGGCCGATCATGCCCCGGACGCCCCGGCCCAGTTCCAGACAGATCTTGGGGATCTGGGTCGTCTTTCCGGAACCCGTCTCACCGGCGACGATCACGACCTGGTGGTCACGTATCGCCTCCAGGATCGTGTCCTTCTTCTGCGAGACGGGCAGCTGCTCGGGGTACGTGACCGCGGGCACGCGGGCGGCACGCCCGTCGACGCGCTCCTTGGCCTTGCCGGCCTCGGCGGCGATCTCGTCCAGGACGGCCTCACGGGCCTCGGGCTTGCGGATGCGGCGGGCGCCCTCGAGACGGCGGCCGAGCCGGTGGGCGTCCCGCAGCGAGACCTCGGCCAGGACGGACTGGAGGGCGGCGAAGGAAGTAGACATACGGAATCCAGGATCGCACCTGCGGCCGAGAACCGGCGAACCGATTTACCGGGGCTCCCGCCCGCGCCCGTACCATTTCGGGCAGTCCACCCGAGAGGCTTCCCGATGTCCCGCACCCTTCGCGCGCCGGCGGCGTTCGCCGCGGTCGTGGGCGTGCTGCTCGGGCTGCTGGTCTGCGGCACGACCCCGGCGGTGGCGAGCAGCGTGGTGGCGAGCGCTGGGGCGCCGAGCACGGCGGTGGTCGTGGACGCCGGGGCCCCGTCCCCGGGGTGCGATCAGGGGCACACGTCCGACGGAGCCGCCCGGCCCGCGACCCCGCCGCGCCCGAACGGGTTCGGCGAGCTGCTGCCCGTACTCGCGGCCGAGCGTCCGGCCGAGGGAGCCTTCGGCGGAGACCAGGACATACGGGACCTGCTGCCGGGTCCGGAGCCGCCGGAGCTCGTACCGCCGTCACCGATGGAGTTGTCGATCCTGCGCGTGTAGAGGGCCGGCCGCTGTCGCCGTCCGTCCTCTTTCTCCCAGTTCAGGAGCGTTTCTCCATGCCCAAGTCCAAGGTTCGGCCCAAGTCCAAGGCCGCGTCCTCATCCCGGTCCGCGTCCAAGCCGGTGGTGATCGTGGCCGGTGTGGCGGTCGCCGCCGCGCTGCTCGGTCTGGTCTCGTACACCGCGACCAAGCCCTCGTCCGGGGGTTCGGCCGGGTCGTCCTCCGCCGCCGAGGTCTCCGCCGACCCGTCCGCCGGCGTCTACCCGGAGCTGGAGGCGTACGCCCGCCGCGACGCCTCCGACAAGCTGGCCCTCGGGCGGGCCGACGCGCCCGTCGTCCTGATCGAGTACGCCGACTTCAAGTGCGGCTACTGCGGGAAGTTCGCCCGCGACACCGAGCCCGAGCTGGTGAAGAGGTACGTCGACAACGGCACCCTTCGCATCGAGTGGCGGAACTTCCCGATCTTCGGTGAGGAGTCGGAGGCGGCGGCCCGCGCCTCGTGGGCGGCGGGGCAGCAGGGCAGGTTCTGGGAGTTCCACCGGGCCGCGTACGCCGAGGGGGCCAAGGAGAAGGGCTTCGGCAAGGACCGGCTCGCCGCCCTCGCGGAGGAGGCGGGCGTCGGGGACCTGGCGAGGTTCACCCGGGACGCGGACAGCGAGGCCGCGCGCGCGGCGGTGAGCAAGGACCAGGAGCAGGCGTACTCCCTGGGCGCCACCTCGACGCCGTCGTTCCTGATCAACGGCCGGCCGATCGCGGGCGCGCAGCCGATGGAGGCGTTCACGCAGGCGATCGACGCGGCGGCGAAGACGGCGAAGACGGCCAAGCCGACGAAGAGCGCGCGGCCGGGTCAGCCGGAGAAGACGGGTCCCTCGGAGAAGACGGGTCCGTCGGCTTCGGGCGGCCCGCGGTGAGCTCGGACATCGGCTATCTGGCCGCCCTCCTCGGCGGCCTCCTCGCCCTGCTGAGCCCGTGCAGCGCCCTGCTGCTCCCGGCGTTCTTCGCGTACTCGATCGACTCGACGAGCCGGCTGCTGGCCCGTACCGGTGTTTTCTACGCGGGCCTGGCCACCACCCTCGTCCCGCTCGGCGCGGCCGGATCCTTCGCCGGACGGCTGTTCTACGGCCACCGGGATCTCCTGGTGGCCCTCGGCGGCTGGCTGATCATCGTTCTCGGGGTGCTCCAGATCCTCGGCATGGGCTTCGCCTCCCGCCGTATCGCCGAGGTCAGCGGCCGGATCCGCCCCACGACGGCGGTCTCCGTCTACGCCCTGGGCCTGGTCTACGGGCTGGCCGGGTTCTGCGCGGGCCCCATCCTCGGCAGTGTGCTGACGGTGGCGGCGCTGAGCGGCAGCCCGGCGTACGGCGGGCTGCTGCTCGCGGTGTACGCGCTGGGCATGGCGGTGCCGCTGTTCCTGCTGGCGCTGCTCTGGGAGCGGTACGAGCTGGGCCGGCGGCGCTGGCTGCGCGGCCGGCCGCTCCGGGTCGGCCGCTTCGAGCTGCACTCGACCTCGCTGCTTTCGGGCCTCTTCTTCGTGCTGCTCGGCACGCTCTTCCTGGTCTTCGACGGCACGACCGCCCTGCCGGGGCTGCTGTCGGTGGACGACTCGTTCGCGGTGGAGGAGCGGGTGGCGGCGGTGGGCCGCGCGGTGCCGGACTGGGCGCTGATGGTGGCGCTGGTCGCGGTCGTGGCGCTGGTGCTCGCCGTCCGTGGACGGCGCGTGAGGCGGCGCCAGGAGGGGTGAGGGGCGGGGGCGCCCGGCTCCGCGGGGCGGGGCGCCCCGGCGCGTACGGGTGGTGCTCGGGTACGGGCGCAGGGGTGGTGCTCGGGTACGAGCGGAGGGGTCTACGCATACGAAAAAGGCCCCGCTCTTTCGAACGGGGCCTTCTCTTTGTGGCTGGGGCCGGGGTCGAACCGGCGACCTATCGCTTTTCAGGCGATCGCTCGTACCAACTGAGCTACCCAGCCACGAGATCATTTCTGACCTCAGCGATCCTGACGGGACTTGAACCCGCGACCTCCACCTTGACAGGGTGGCGAGCTAACCAACTGCTCCACAGGACCTTGCGATGTGCGAGATCTAGTCTCGCACAGGATGTAGCGTGCCCCCAACGGGATTCGAACCCGTGCTACCGCCTTGAAAGGGCGGCGTCCTGGGCCACTAGACGATGAGGGCTAGAGGCTCACCTGCGCGCTTCGCAGCGCGTCGGGGACGTGAGAAGCATATGGGATGCCGGCGGCTATCGCCAAAACGGTTTCGTGTGGGGCGACAATGGGCGGGTGCTGGAGATGACGCGCGAGGAGTTCGAGGAGCTTGTCGCCGAGGCCCTGGACCGGATCCCGCCGGAGCTGACGCGGCTGATGGACAACGTCGCGGTGTTCGTGGAGGAGGAACCCTCTCCGGACGACCCCGAGCTGCTCGGGCTCTACGAGGGGACACCGCTGACGGACCGCGGCGAGTGGTACGCCGGGGTGCTGCCGGACCGGATCACGATCTACCGGGGGCCGACGCTGCGGATGTGCGAGTCGCGCGAGGACGTGGTGGCGGAGACCGAGATCACGGTCGTGCACGAGATCGCCCACCACTTCGGCATCGACGACGAGCGACTGCACGCGCTGGGCTACGGCTGACGAAGCCGAACGGGCGCTGGTGCGGCCGACGGCTGACGCCTCCGCTCCTTGAGGGGCGGAGCGGCCGGGGCGGCCGCGGGCGTGTCCCTTGTGGTGCCAAGGGAGTTGGGCAGCGAGACGCGTCCCCTTCGCGTTCCCGTTTCCGCCCGATGTCTCCTGGAGGTGCCCTCCGTGCGCCATTTGCCCACCCGTGTGAGATGGGCCGCCACCGCGCTGGCGGTCGCCGCCTGTGCCGGTCTGAGCGGCTGTATGAGTGTGAGTGACGAGGGTGCGAAGCCCGCACCCGGCAAGTCCGCGGGGAAGCAGGGCGTGGCGGCCGAGGTCGAGCGCGGTGTCGGGGGTCCGGGCGGGCCCGGCGGTGCGGGGCGCGAGGGGGCCGGAGAGGGCGGACCGGACGCGGACGGCGCCGGTGAGGAGTCGCCGGTCCCGAGCGGATCGCCCTCGGCCTCCGGGAAGCCTCCGGCGGGCGCGCCGCCGGGGCCGGGCGGCGCGCCGAAGCCGCCGGCCGAGCCCGGTGGGGCGGGCGGGTCCGGTGGGGCCGGAGAGCCGAGTGCGCCGGCCGAGGAGACCACGCCCCCGGCGGAGCCGTCGTCGGCTCCGACGCAGGAGCCGTCCGCGACCCCGGACCCCACTCAGGAGCCGACCGCGGAGCCGTCCGACCAGCCGACCTCGACGCCCGGCGCGGACACGCACATGGGCGCCATGAGGGCGGCCGACGCGCCCGGCGGACACTCGGAACCAGAGGCATCGCCGCAGGTCGCGCCGGTGTGACGGAGGCCGGTTTGCAATGAGGCGGGGAGGGTGCGTATGGTTATAGATCGTTTGATCCCATTGCCCGGCGCCGAAACAGAAGAGCGCCGTGTGGCGCGTACTCTCCCTAGCCGTGGCTGACCGCATTGAGGCGGTCGATTTGCGAATTCACGGAGTTGACGGGCGCGTGCCGAGACTCCGGAAGGTTTCGCATTTCGCATGTCCATTTTCAGTCCTGACCACGCCGTCCTGCCCGAGAACGACGAGATCGTCGACGCCGTAGAGGCTGTCGTCGAGGTGGCCGCCGAGGCTGCCGAGGCGGCTGAGTCCTCCGAGCCGACGATCACCTTCGCCGACCTGGGCCTGCCCGAGGGCGTTGTGCGCAAGCTCGCGCAGAACGGTGTGACCAGCCCCTTCCCGATCCAGGCCGCGACCATCCCGGACGCCCTGGCCGGCAAGGACATCCTCGGCCGTGGCCGTACCGGCTCCGGCAAGACCCTCTCCTTCGGTCTGCCGACGCTGGCGCAGCTGGCCGGCGGCCACACCGAGAAGAAGAAGCCCCGCGCGGTCATCCTCACCCCGACCCGCGAGCTCGCGATGCAGGTCGCGGACGCCCTCCAGCCGTACGGTGACGTGCTCGGCCTGAAGATCAAGGTCGTCTGCGGCGGTACGTCGATGGGCAACCAGATCTACGCCCTGGAGCGCGGCGTCGACGTCCTCGTCGCCACCCCGGGCCGACTGCGCGACATCATCAACCGCGGCGCCTGCTCCCTGGAGAACGTCCAGGTCGCGGTCCTCGACGAGGCCGACCAGATGTCGGACCTGGGCTTCCTGCCCGAGGTCACCGAGCTGTTCGACCAGATCCCCGAGGGCGGCCAGCGCATGCTCTTCTCCGCCACCATGGAGAACGAGATCGGCACGCTGGTCAAGCGCTACCTGAAGAACCCGGTCAGCCACGAGGTCGACAGCGCCCAGGGCAACGTCTCGACCATGACGCACCACGTTCTCGTCGTGAAGCCGAAGGACAAGGCGCCGGTCACGGCCGCGATCGCCGCCCGCAAGGGCCGCACGATCATCTTCGTCCGTACCCAGCTGGGTGCCGACCGCATCGCCGAGCAGCTCATCGAGTCCGGCGTGAAGGCGGACGCGCTGCACGGCGGCATGACGCAGGGCGCACGCACCCGGGTCCTCGAGGACTTCAAGAAGGGTTACGTCAACGCGCTCGTCGCGACCGACGTCGCCGCCCGCGGCATCCACGTCGACGGCATCGACCTGGTCCTGAACGTGGACCCGGCCGGTGACCACAAGGACTACCTGCACCGCTCGGGCCGTACCGCGCGGGCCGGCAAGTCCGGTGTCGTGGTCTCCCTGTCGCTGCCGCACCAGCGCCGCCAGATCTTCCGGCTGATGGAGGACGCGGGCGTCGACGCCACGCGCCACATCGTGCAGGGCGTCGGCGCGTTCGACCCGGAGGTCGCCGAGATCACTGGTGCGCGTTCGCTCACCGAGGTCCAGGCCGACTCCGCGAACAACGCGGCCAAGCAGGCCGAGCGTGAGGTCGCCGAGCTCACCAAGCAGCTGGAGCGCCTGACGCGCCGGGCCGCCGAGCTCCGCGAGGAGGCCGACCGTCTGGTCGCCCGTTCCGCGCGCGAGCGGGGCGAGGACCCGGAGGCCGCGGTCGCCGAGGTGACCGAGGCCGCCGAGGCCGAGATCGCGGCGGTGACGGCCGCTCAGGTGGCCGAGGAGCGCCGCGAGGACCGTCGTGAGGAGCGCCCGGCGTTCCGCGACGAGCGGGGCAACTACGAGCGCCGTGACCGTGGCGGCGACCGCGGTGGCGACCGTGGTGGCTTCCGTCGTGACAACGACCGTCCGTCCGGTGGTTTCCGTCGTGACGACCGTCGTGACAACGACCGTCCGTCGGGTGGTTTCCGCCGCGACGACCGTCCGTCCGGTGGCTTCCGTCGGGACAACGACCGTCCGTCCGGTGGCTTCCGCCGCGACGACCGTCCCTCGGGCGGCTTCAACCGCGACGACCGCGGTGACCGTGGTGGCGACCGCGGTGGTTTCCGTCGGGACAACGACCGTCCGTCGGGTGGTTTCCGCCGCGACGACCGTCCGTCCGGTGGCTTCCGTCGGGACAACGACCGCCCGTCGGGTGGCTTCCGCCGCGACGACCGCCCGTCCGGTGGCTTCAACCGCGACGACCGTGGCGGCCGTTCCTTCGACCGTCGTGACGACCGTCCCTCGGGCGGCCACCGCGGCAGCGACCGTCCGTTCAACCGCGACCGTCGCGACGACCGCCCCGCCGGCGGCTTCCGCTCGGGCGGCGACCGCCCGTACGGCCGTCGTGACGACCACCGCGGCGGCGAGCACCGCGGCACCGGCTCCAACACCGGCACGAACACCGGCTCCTTCGGGCGCCGTGACGACAAGCCGCGCTGGAAGCGCAACGGCTGATTGAGCCAAGGCCGAAGGCCCGCATCACACCTCGCCGGTGTGATGCGGGCCTTCGTCGTTTTGAACGCGTTAGAAAATGGCGCGCGGAGATGGTTCGCCCCTGTTAGTGTCGAACACACTTGCGCGGGGGGCGCGTTGGCCGCGGGCGTCGAGCCGGGGGGACGGTCAGGCTTCCTCCGTGCCCGACGAGCGGCCTTCGGGGAGAAGCTGATCTTGAGACGTCTTACGCCGGTCCGGAACGCGATCGCCGCGGCCGTGGCCGTCGGCATCACCGCCGGACTCGCACCACTCACCACCGTCACCGCGGTCGCGGCCGAGGCGCCGCGGGACGCCCTGACCATCCCCGCCCCGACGGTGGGGGACCCGAACGCGTCCGTCCTGCAACAGGCCGGCGAGACGGGCTATCTGTCCGGCTGGATGAACAGCGGCTTCCACTGGACCTCGTACGCCGACGGGACCACGAAGCCCGTCCCCGTGCCGGCCGGCTACAAGACCGTCTACGGCACGGACTCCGACATCGTCGCCTTCGTCGGCGACTGGAGGAGCGTCCTCCAGCGCGACATGCGGGACGGCTCGGAGCGGACCGTCACGATTCCCGCCGATCAGACCCTTTTCAGCGTCTTCGGGGACGCCGTGGTGACCAAGGAGAGCGCGGGAGGGAAGACGACCGCCCTCCACGTGCTCACCTGGAAGGACGGGCAGCTCGCCGACCGGACGGTTCCGCTGTCCGGCGCGGACTACGTCAACGTCCTGGCCTCCGACAGGAACGGGCTGTACCTCGCCGTCCAGTACGGCGACCTCACGTTCGTGGACCGGCTCGCCCGGGACGGATCGCGGACGGGCACGCGGCTCGACGACGTGCCGTACCGGACCGTGGCCGGTGGTGGCCACGTCACCCAGTGGCACGACAGCGGCCGCCTGACGGTCTGGCAGACGGATGACCTCCGGCAGCCGGCCCGCGAACTCACCGTCGCCGGCGCGGAGGACGGGCAGCTGCTCGGCACCGTCGGCGACCAGGTCCTGATCGCCAGGCCGCTCTCCGAGAAGCCCCGCTACGCCGAGCTGGAGTGGCGCGTCCTCGCCGTGCCGTTCACCGGCGGCCCCGAGCGTGTGGTCTTCGAGCGGGCCACCGCCATGCCCCGCTTCAAGGCCGACGGTTCCCTGCTCATCGGCCGCGCCGAGACGGGTGAGGGGACGGGGCCGGGCGTCTACGCGCTCCGGCCGGGGGCGGCCGGTGGGCTGGACATCACGAAGGTCGCGGACGCACCGCCCGTACGGACGGCCGTCACCGGACTCGCACTGGGACAGGGCCGGTTGACCACGGTCGACCGCGTGCCCACCCTCGACGGTCCCGAGGCCCGGCTGCGTTCCACCGACCTGACGGTCGCCGGGGCCCTGGAGGCCGCAGAGCGTACGGACCGGGGCGCCGACCCCGCGCAGTTCCCCGGCGGCTGCCTCACGGCGGCCGAATGCCCCGAGACCTTCGCGACCGGGGACGGCCGGGTCGTCTTCCGTAAGAAGGACGGCAACGGCCTCGCCGTCGTGGACGCCGGCGGTTCGCTGCCGGCCAGGACGGTCACCGAGCAGCGGATCAGCACGGGCCCGGACACCCTGCGCGTGTCCGGCCGCTACGCCGCCGCGCGGACCGAGGACGGCCGGGTCCGGGTCTTCGACCTGGACAACGGCGGGAACGTCCGTACCGGAGCAGTGAACGCTCCGTTCGCGCTCGCGGGCAGCACCCTGTGGACCGCTTCGGGCCCCCTGGGCGGAGCGGTGGACACGGTCAGCGCCGTGGACGTGCGCACCGGCCGGGCCCTCGGGTCGGCCAAGGTCGCCGACTGTTCGATCGGCGCGCTCCAGGCGACCGGCACCTCGCTGTACTGGGAGTGCGGCCCCGAGTCCTCCGGCGTGTACGACACGGAGACCCGGACGTCCACGCCGCTCCCCGCCCATCAGGGTGCCCTCCTGGGCGACGGCCATGTCGTCTGGCAGAAGGGCGGCGAGCTCTACACCACCGACGTGCGCGGGGCCGCGACCACCCGGCAGATCGGCACGCCCGGCCTGGCCGGGCCCGGCAGGGGCTGGACCGTCGACCGCTTCGGCGGACCGCTCGCGTACGCCGACGCCGAGGGCGCCGTCCACGTCGTCCCGTCCGGCGTACCCGCCTCCGCCCTCGCCGTGATCGACGCGGACACCCCGGCCGCGTTCGACGCCGCGGCCGCCTCCTGGTCGGGGCGCTGGTGGCTGTCCAAGCCCGCCGCGTCCTGGACCCTCACGCTGACGCACAAGGCCACGGGCGCCGTCGCCCGCACCCTGTCCGGCGGAGAGGCGCGCGGTCTGCTCACCGCCGCCTGGGACGGCAAGGACGACAGCGGAAAGCCGGTCACGAACGGCGCCTACACCTGGTCGCTGACGGCGCGGCCCGCCGACGGCGTGGGCACGGTGGTCGAGCAGCGCGGTGCGCTGCTGCTGAGCGGGGGTCTCTCCTCGGCGTACGGCACCTTCAAGCCGGTCACACCGGTCCGGCTGATGGACACCCGGAGCGGTGTGGGCGTGCCGAAGGCGAAGGTCGGTCCGGGCCGGACGGTGACCCTGCCGGTCCGCGAGCCGGGCATCAGCGCCGTCGTCCTGAACGTGACGGCGACGAACGCGACGGCGGCGAGCTTCGTGTCGGTGTACCCGTCGGGCACGTCGCGGACGAGCGCGTCGAACCTGAACTTCGTCGCCGGTCAGACGGTGCCGAACCTGGTGGTCGTGCCGGTCGTCGACGGCAAGGTGAGCTTCTACAACCACGCCGGCTCGGTGGACCTGCTGGCCGATGTCGCCGGGTACTACACCGGTGGCGGCGACGGCTCCACGTACGAACCGGTGACACCGGCCCGGCTGATGGACACCCGCAGCGGTCTCGGTGTCCCGAAGGCGAAGGTCGGTCCGGGCGCGACGGTGACCCTGCCGGTCGGCAGGCCGGGGATCAGCGCCGTCGTCCTGAACGTGACGGCGACGAGCCCGACGGCGGCGAGCTTCGTGTCGGTGTACCCGTCGGGTACGCGGCGGACGAGCGCGTCGAACCTGAACTTCGTCGCCGGTCAGACGGTGCCGAACCTGGTGGTCGTGCCGGTCGTCGACGGCAAGGTGAGCTTCTACAACCACGCCGGCTCCGTCGATCTGCTGGCCGATGTCGCCGGGTACTACGTGACGGGCGGCGCCGGGGCCGAGTACAAGCCGATGACGCCGACCCGGCTGATGGACACCCGCAGCGGCCTCGGCGTACCGCGGTCCCGCCTGGACGCCCGCCGGACCACGACACTCCAGGTCGCGGGCGCGGGCGGGGTGCCGGCGTCCGGCGTCTCGGCGGTGGTCCTGAACGTGACGGCGACGAACGCGACGGCGACCAGCTTCGTGTCGGTGTACCCGTCGGGCACGTCGCGGACGAGCGCGTCGAACCTGAACTTCGTCGCCGGCCAGACGGTGCCGAACCTGGTGGTCGTACCGGTCGTCGACGGCAAGGTGACCTTCTACAACCACGCCGGCTCCGTCGACCTGATCGCGGACATCGCGGGCTTCTACACCGGCTGACCCCCGGGTCCTGGCGCACACCCGGTGCGCCAGGACCCGCCACTGCCGATACCCGATCGGCTGCGGGGCCTGATCCGGCTATGCTGCGGGGGTGCCCTTGTGCCGAGGGCCGTTAGCTCAATTGGCAGAGCAGCGGACTTTTAATCCGTTGGTTGTGGGTTCGAGTCCCACACGGCCTACCGAAGGCGGGCCAGGAGAAGCCTCCTGGCCTGCTACGGAGCGCCCCTACCGGTTTCGGCTGGTCGGGGCGCTCCGTCATTCCGGGGCGCGTGCGTGAGCGACGCGTGAGCGGATCATGTCCTCCTCGTACCGCTGAACAAGCGGGAAGGCTTTGAGGGTGAGTGGTAGTGGCCGCGCTCGTCTACTTCCGGAAGATCTCCGAGGACGGGGAGCTGGTCCGCTACGAGTTCGGGGATGATCCGGACAGATTTACACGGCACCTGACCATGGACAAGGAATCCCGCACGTCGTCCGCCGACGACGGCCGGGCGGACTACTCGTTCGTCAAGGCTTCCCGGAAGATCAACGCGCTGCGCGAGGAACGCGACCGGTGGCCGGACCGGGGCATGAGCGTGAGTTGACCGGCCCATGTGCCTGCGCCGCGGCGGCCGTTGTCAGTGGGCTGCGCGAGGATCGCAGTGGTCCGTGCCGGCGTGGTCGGGCCGGAGAGGGTGGTCATGGCCGAGGTGTTGGTGTTCCATCACGCGCAGGGGCTGACGGACGGTGTGCGTGGCTTCGCCGAAGAGGTGCGGCGGGGTGGGCATGTGGTGCATGTGCCCGATCTGTACGAGGGACGGACGTTCGACAGTCTTGAAGACGGCGCCGGGTACGCCCAAGAGGTCGGTTTCGGGGCGATCGTCGAGCGCGGGGTGCGGGCTGCCGAGGGGCTGCCCAAGGGGCTGGTGTACGTGGGGTTCTCGCTCGGGGTGCTGCCCGCCCAGAAGTTGGCCCAGACGCGGCCCGGCGCGGCCGGAGCCGTGTTGGTCAGCGCGTGTGTGCCCGTCGGTGAGTTCGGTACGGCATGGCCGGCCGACGTCCCCGTACAGATCCATGGAATGGACGCGGACGAGTTCTTCGCCGGTGAGGGCGACCTCGACGCCGCCCGCGCCCTTGTGGCGGATGCGGAGGACGCGGAGCTTTTCCTCTACGCGGGCGATCGGCATCTGTTCGCCGACAGCGGCCTGCCGTCGTACGACGAGACGGCGGCCGGGCTGCTCGTCCAGCGGGTGCTCGCCTTTTTGGAGAAGCACGGCTAGTCCACCTGCCTCACGCGACCGTTCCATGGCGGACCGGGGCGCGGAGTCGGCCGATGAGTGAGATCCACGCCGCGCCCCGGTGAACTCGCCGTTTTCCCCTGCCGATCCGCGCGGTCACCGGGAATTGCCACTTCAACGCGTCGATCTCCGACCGTAGATTTTCAGGCATGACGACAACGACGCAGGTCAATTCGGTACTTCGCACCCCGCCCGCCTCGCCCGCCGCGGCGGCCGCCTATTTCGCCGCGGGGCTCGCCTTCCACGCCGACGTGTCCGACGTCGCCGCCGCTCTCGCCGACGGCGGGGACCCCGGCTTCGTCGTTCTCGACTCGCGCTCCACGGCCTCCTGGGACCAGGGCCACATCCCCGGCGCGATCCATCTGCCGACCGCCCTCATACCCGAGCAGGCCGAGCGGCTGCTCGACAAGTCCGTGCCCGTGGTCACGTACTGCTGGGGCCCCGGCTGCAACGGCGGCGCGCGCGCCGCGCTCGCCCTCGCCCAGCTCGGCTACCAGGTCAAGGAGATGCTCGGCGGCTTCGAGTACTGGGTGCGCGAGGGCTTCGCGTACGAGACGTGGGAAGGCGCCGGGAAGAAGGACGCGGACCCGCTGACGGCCCCCGTCGACGCCGAGGACTGCGGCTGCTGAGGAAACGGATTTCCGAATCCGCTGCCCATGCCGTAAGGTCATATTCACCGACGCGGGGTGGAGCAGCTCGGTAGCTCGCTGGGCTCATAACCCAGAGGTCGCAGGTTCAAATCCTGTCCCCGCTACTCAGTAGCAACGAAGGCCCGGATCCAGTGAATGGATCCGGGCTTTCGTCGTGTCCCGGGGTGCCTCCGGCGCGTTTCCGGCGCGGCCCTTTTCCGCCGCTTGACCTTTACGCGACGTCAAGATTTAGCGTTCTCGGCATGGAGTGGTCGATCCAGGAGATCGCCAGGAAGGCCGGCACCACCAGCCGCACGCTCAGGCACTACGGCGAGCGCGGACTGCTGGAGCCCAGCCGGATCGGCGCCAACGGTTACCGGTACTACGACCAGGCGGCACTCGTGCGGCTGCAGCGCATCCTGCTGCTGCGCGAGCTCGGGCTCTCGCTGTCCGCCATCGCCGAGGTCCTCGAAGGCCAGCGCGACACGTCCGCCGCCCTGCGGACCCATCTCGCCCTGCTGGAGCAGGAGCGGGAGCGCATCGGCCGGCAGATCGAGTCGGTGCGGACCACTCTCCACAAGACCGAGAAGGGAGAAGAGCTGATGGCCGAGGAAGTGTTCGACGGGTTCGACCACGCGCGGTACGAGGCGGAGGTCACCGAGCGCTGGGGCCGGGAGGCGTACGAGAAGGGCGACCGCTGGTGGCGCTCGCTCGGCGCCGAGGAGAAGCGGGCGTTCATGGACCGGCAGGCCGGCATCGCCCGTGACTTCGCCCGGGCGGCGCGGGACGGCCTGGCCGCCGACAGCGACGAGGTCCAGGCGATCACGCGCCGCCACATCGAGTGGCTGTCGACGACCACGACACCGTCGAAGGAGTACGTGATCGGCCTCGGCCGGCTGTACGTCGACGACCCGCGCTTCACCGCCAACTACGACAAGCACGGCGAGGGCACGGCGATCCTCGTCCGGGACGCGATGGAGGTCTACGCGGAGCGCAACCTGTAACGGAAGCTCCGGGAGTAAACGGTGGCCAAAACCGCGCCTGTCCCTTTGCCCAGGCGCGAGTACCCGCCGTAGTGTCGCGCGCACCATGCGTGATCGCGATGTGACGGACGTACGAGCGGCGGTGGGACGGCGGGTGCCCGCCGTCCTGCTGCTCCTCGCCCTCGTCGCGCTGATCGCCGGTGTCTGTCACGGGACGCACGGTCACGTGTTGCCCCTCGCCGACCGAACCGCCACCGCCGCCGGCACCGGAACCGTCGCTTCCGCCCCCGCGCCCGCCCTGCCGCACGGCTGCGAGCGGAACGGCGAGGCGTGGTCCTTCGACGTCCATCTGCCGGCGCAGACCGCAGCCGCCTCGCAGCTCGCGGTGCCGGACGCCGGGGGAGCCGTACGCCTCTCACGGGACGCGGTCCCCGCCGACCCGCACGCGCGCTGTGTCCGGGGCAGGGCGGGGCCCGGCCCCGAGCCGGGAAGTCTGCTGCTCGCCCTCGGAGTGGACCGGAACTGAGCCGGGTCTCGCCCTCGCGTGACCAGGTTCCCTCCGCGTACCACCTCAAGGACGTACCCATCATGAGCAAACTGCTGCCCGGCGCCTCCCTGCCCAGCGCCTCCCTCCCCAGCGCCTCCATCGCCCGCGTCGCACCTTCCGTAGCCGATCAGACCGTCGGCCACACCCCCGTGCTGTGGATGGACGACGGCTACTGGGCCAAGCTCGAAGGCTTCAACTTCGGCGGCATCAAGGACCGTGCCGCCCTCCACATGGTCGAGCAGGCCCGCCGCCGGGGCGCGTTGCGGCCCGGTGCGCCGATCGTCGAGTCCACCTCGGGCACCCTCGGCCTCGGCCTCGCCCTCGCGGGTGTGCTGCACGGCCACCCCGTCCACGTCGTCACCGACCCCGGTCTGGAACCGATCGTCGAGCGGATGCTCGTCGCGCACGGCGCCCAGGTCCATGTCGTCCCCGAGCCGCGTGCGCACGGCGGCTGGCAGCAGGCCCGGATGGACCGCGTCGCCGAGCTCCTCACCACGCTCGACGGAGCCTGGTGGCCCGACCAGTACGGCAATCCCGACAATCCCGAGGCGTACGCCGGACTCGCCGCCGAACTCTCCCAGCAGCTCGACCGGATCGACGTCCTCGTCTGCGCGGTGGGTACGGGCGGCCACTCGGCCGGTATCTCGCGCGCGCTGCGCGCCACCAGCAGCCCCGCCCTCGAACTGGTCGGCGTGGACTCCGTCCACTCCACCGTCTTCGGCCTTCCGGCGGGCGAGCGGCTGATGCGCGGGCTCGGGTCCTCCATCCACCCGGGCAACGTCGACCACGGCGCCTTCGACGAGATCCACTGGGTGGGCCCCGAGGACGCGGTGCGTGCGGCCCGCCGGCTCGCGGCCCGTCAGTTCGCCACCGGCGGCTGGAGCGTGGGCGCCGTGGCGCTCGTGGCGGGGTGGCTGGCCCGGACCCGGCCGCGCGGCACCCGGATCGCGGCCGTCTTCCCGGACGGACCGCAGCGGTACTTCGACTCGGTGTTCAGCGACGAGTTCTGCGCGGCCCACGGGCTGTTCGACGCCCCCGTACGGGAGGAGCCGGCGGCGTACGAGAGCGGCGTGCCCGTCACCGGCTGGACCCGCCGGGTGCTGGAGCGGCCGACGCCCTCGGGGCGGGTCCGATGAGTACGACACCCATTACGACCGCCGCCGCCGAGGGCGGGATCTGGAAGCAGAGCCGTACCTTCGAGCCCGCCGCGCGCCTCCTCTTCCTCAACCAGCTCACCATCAACCTCGGCTTCTACATGCTGATGCCGTACCTCGCCGCGCATCTCGCGGACGGGCTCGGCATGGCGGCCTGGTCGGTCGGTCTCGTCCTCGGCGTCCGCAACCTCTCCCAGCAGGGCATGTTCCTGATCGGCGGCGCCCTCGCCGACCGGCTCGGTTTCAAGCCGCTGATCGTCGCCGGCTGCGCCCTGCGGACGGCCGGCTTCGGCGCGCTCGCCTTCGCCCAGTCGCTGCCCGTGCTGATCGCCGCCTCGGTGGCGACGGGCCTGGCGGGAGCGTTGTTCAACCCGGCCGTACGGGCCTATCTGGCGGCCGAGGCGGGGGAGCGGCGCGTGGAGGCGTTCGCCCTGTTCAACACGTACTACCAGGCCGGGATCCTGCTCGGGCCGCTGGTGGGGGTGGCGCTGACCGGCGTCTCCTTCCGGCTGACGTGCGTGGTGGCGGCGGTGCTGTTCGCCGCGCTGACGGTGGTGCAGCTGCGCCATCTGCCGGTACGCGTACGGGAGGCGGCGGCCGAGCCGGTCGCCGGGGAGGGCGGCCAGTTCCGTACGGTGCTCGCCAACCGGACCTTCTGGCTCTTCTCGCTCGCGATGACGGGCTCGTACGTCCTGTCCTTCCAGG
This sequence comes from Streptomyces sp. NPDC093600, assembly GCF_044764755.1. Lineage (NCBI taxonomy): Bacteria > Bacillati > Actinomycetota > Actinomycetes > Kitasatosporales > Streptomycetaceae > Streptomyces > Streptomyces sp. NPDC093600. The sequence continues at coordinate 24,368 of NZ_JBIWIU010000007.1, read as the reverse complement.
TCTATCTCGCGCTGCCGCTGGCCGCGGACAGTACGGGGGTCACGACCGCGCTGTTCGTCGTCTCGGCGCTCGTCGCCCTGGCGGGCCAGTTGCGGATCACCGCCTGGTGCAAGCGCCGGCTGACGCGCGAGCGGTGCCTGGTCCTCGGGCTCGGACTGATGGGCGCGGCCTTCCTGCTGCCGGTGGCGGCGCGCGGGGTGGTGGGGCTACTGCTGTGCGCGGCGGTCCTGGCGCTCGCGAACGCGATCCTCTACCCGTACGAGATGGACACGGTCGTCGCCCTGTCGGGCGGGCGGTGGGTGGCGACGCACTACGGCCTCTACAACACCGTCTGCGGGGTCGGCATCACGCTCGGGAACCTGGGGACCGGGGCGCTGCTCGACCTGACGGGCCGGTCGGCCACGCCCTGGCTGGTGTTGTGCGGGGTCGGTCTCGTCTGCGCGGTGGCGGTGGGGGCGCTGGCCCAGGGAGGACGGCTCGCGGCGACGGCCTGACTACGGGGGGCCGCGCCCGGGCCCCGCGGGCTCGTGCTTCCGTGCCCGCGGGCACGGGCAGGGAGGCACGGGCCCGTACCCCGGTCGGCGGAGCGGGGGTCGCCGCCCGGCGCGGCTCCCGCCACGCTGGGAAGGGCGCGGTACCGTCCGTCGCCGTGTACGGACCGGGCAGGAGAGCACAGGTGGGGCAGCAAGCGGTGGGGAGCGGGTCCTCCCCCCGGCCGCGCCCGCGCGGGGAGCGCGCGCGCCGGTTCATCCGCGCCCTGCCCCCGCTGATCATCGCGGGAGGGGCCGTCTTCGACCTGTCCACCCCGCCCGCCTTCACCGCCGCCCCGATGTTCTCGGCCGCCCCGCTCATCGCGGCCCCGTTCTTCTCGATGCTGACGACCCTGCTCACCGGGATCGCCGCCGTCCTCGTCAGCGTCGGGCTGCACGTCTACAACGACACCCTCACCGACGTCCCGGCGCTCACCGAGACCCTGACCGTCATCACGGTCTCCGCCCTCGCCCTGCTGATCAACCGCGTCGTGCGGCGCAGCGGTGAGCGGCTGGCGTCGGCCCGGGTGATCGCGGAGACGGCGCAGAAGGCGGTGCTGCCGACGCCCGCCGAGCGGATCGGCGGGCTGCAGGTCGCCGCTCGCTACGAGGCCGCGCAGGCGGACGCGTTCATCGGCGGTGATCTGTTCGCGGTCCAGGACACGCCCTACGGGGTACGGCTCGTGGTCGGCGACGTACGGGGCAAGGGGCTCGACGCGGTCGAGGCCGTCGCCGTCGTCATCGGCGCCTTCCGCGAGGCGGCCGAGCAGGAGTCGACGCTGGAGGGCGTCGCCCAGCGGCTGGAGCGGGCGCTGGCCCGCGAGGGCACCCGGCGGACCGGTCTGGACGCCGCCGAGGGGTTCACCACCGCCGTACTGGCCGAGATCCCGCGCGGCAGCGGTCTCGTACGGGTGGTGAACCGCGGGCACCCCGAGCCGCTGCTGCTCCACGCGGACGGGAAGCTGACCCTGCTGGCGCCGAGCGAGCCGGCGCTGCCGCTCGGTCTGGGCGAGCTGGCCGCGTGGCCGGACCGGGCCGACGAGGCGCCGTACCCGCCGGGCGCCACGCTGCTGCTGTACACCGACGGGCTCTCCGAGGCGCGTGACGCCACAGGAGCCTTCTACGATCCCGCCGAGCGGCTCGCCGGGCGGATCTTCCCGGGGCCGGAGGCGCTCCTGGACGCGCTCGTCGACGATGTGCGGCGCTACACCGGGGGCGGGACGACGGACGACATGGCGCTGCTGGCCGTGAGCCGCCCGACGCGGGGGCAGCCGGAGCGGCGGCGGACGATGCCCGTGGTGCCGTGACCATCCGTAGTCACAAGGTGCCACTCCGATAACAATTGACACACCGTCAGGTTCGCGTCGTTCGCCGGGCGTTTACTGAAGCAGGGTCAAGTCGGGCCATTCTCCCGCAATCTCGCTAATGATCAACCGGAACGGCTTGGAATCAGGACCCTCTGTCTATTAACGTTCGATAACGCAGCGCGGTCGTCCCAGCCGTCGCAAGAGACGGCACCGTGCGCACGCGCCGAATCCTGAAAAGGAACCGGGGAACCACCAATTGGGGTGAATCGGGCAGCCTCGCATCCGTGCGAGATGCCCGTAGGAGACCTTCCTGCTCCGAACCCGTCAGCTAACCCGGTAGGCGAGAAGGAAGGAAAGGAGCGCGCCTTCGTGGCGTCCAACACCCCTGCCCCCGAAGCCCCCTTCGACGCGTTCGGTGCCTCGGGTGCCCCCGGGGCGGACCCCGGGACAGGCGCGTGGGAGGAGTGGAATCCCACCGAGGACTCGCTCCGTCAGCAGGCGCGATCCGGCGCCGGCGGCCGTCATCGCGTCGTCAAGCAGCGCTCCAACTTCGCCCGTTCCTCCACCGTCCTGGGCGTCGGTGTCATCGCCGCCGTCGGCGCGGGCGGCCTGGCCACCGCGCAGGAGAAGCCCGCCGTCTCCATATCCCTTCCCGACCTCGGCCTCCCGGACGCCTCCGCGCTGCCCGGCGTCGGCCAGCTGATCGCCGACGCGAACGACGGGGACGGCGCGAACGGCGGGACCGACGGTGGGGACGGCTCGGGCTCCGGTACGAACAACCCCCTGCCGCTCACCGCCACCCTCGCCCTGGACGCCGAGGGCAGCGGGGGCACGGACGCCTCGGCCACCGCGTCCACCGCCGACGCCGGCGAGGCGCTGCGCGCCCGCATCCTCCAGCAGGCCGAGCAGCAGCAGGTGTCCGCCGACGCCGCCGAGAAGGCCGCGGCGGAGAAGGCGGCAGCCGAGAAGGCCGCCGAAGAGGCCGCCGCCAAGGCGAGCGCCGCCGAGAAGGCGGCCGCCGAGGCGAAGAAGAAGGCCGAGGAGGAGGCCGCGGCGAAGGCCGAGGCCGAGCGCCTGGCCAAGCTCGCCGCCAGTTACGCCCTGCCGACCTCCTCGTACACCATCACCTCCACCTTCGGTGAGTCCGGCTCGATGTGGTCCTCCGGCTACCACACCGGCCTCGACCTCGCGGCCCCCACCGGCACTCCGGTCAAGGCCGTCCACGGCGGCACCATCAAGTCCGCCGGCTGGTCGGGCTCGTACGGCTACCGGATCGTCCTGGAACTGGCGGACGGTACGGAGGTCTGGTACTGCCACCTGTCGTCCATGACGGTCGGCGCGGGGCAGTCCGTGGGCACCGGCGAGACCATCGGCCGCGTGGGCGCGACCGGCAACGTCACCGGCCCCCACCTCCACCTGGAGGTCCACACCGCGGGCGGCTCCGGCGTGGACCCGTCGGCCTGGCTGCGCGGCAAGGGCCTGAACCTCTGACCGGTGCCGGTCAGCTCCGGTACGGGTTGTAGCCGCCGTAGTCGAGGTACTGCGGCGGCGCCCACACCCGGCCGGTGGCCCGCGCCGCGTACGTCAGCGCGGGAGAGGCGACCGCCTTGCGCTGCCAGAGGTGGTGCAGCAGCTCCTGCTCGCGGGCGGTGAAGTCCTCCTCCGCCGTCCCCCGCTCGGCCCGGGCGCGCAGAAAGGCGAGGCTGGTCGCGAACGCCTCGTACTCCCCGACCGCCTGCGCCGCCGGCTTGCCGTACGTACGGGCGGCGAAGTCGCGGGCCACCGAGCGGGCCCGCATGGAGGAGAGCGCGAGCGGTTCGGCGGGGGACAGCCAGCCGGCCGCCGCGTACGCCGGGAGCTGCCCGGATATGGTGCGCAGCTCCTTCTGCCGGCTCCATATCGCCAGCCAGGTCAGCAGCCCGAAGACCGGCACCATGAACATGCCGTACACCAGGAAGAAGCCCCACGGTCCGAAGACGGCCGAGCCGTTCCACAGGGCGTGCGTGCCCATGGCGAGGACCAGGCCGGTCAGCGGCAGCAGGATCCGGCGGACGCGCCGGCGGCGGGCGGCGAGGGCGGCGAGGCCGAAGCCGAGTCCGGTGAGCACGGTGAAGAGCGGATGCGCGAACGGCGACATCACGATCCGTACGAAGAACGTTCCGGCGGTCACGGAGCCGAGGCCCGAGCCGCCGAACTCCTGGTCCTCGCCGAAGGCGTTGCCGAGATAGAGGATGTTCTCGGTGAAGGCGAAGCCGGTGGCGGTGAAGCCGGCGACGACGACTCCGTCGAGGAGGCCGGTGAAGTCCCGTCTGCGGAAGAGGAAGACCAGCAGGATGGCGGCGGCCTTCGCGCTCTCCTCGACCACGGGCGCGACGGCGGTGGCGCCGAGGGTGTCCGCGGACGCCGGGTCGGCGGTCGCGGTGGCGATCCAGCGGACCGCGAAGGAGTTGGCGAGGATCGCGACGAGCGCGGCGGCGAAGGCGCCCCAGGCGAAGGAGAAGAGCAGGATCTTCCAGGGGCCGGGCTCCACGCGGTCGAGCCAGCGGAACGCGGCCATGAGGAGCGGCACGGGCAGCACGGCCAGGCCGAGTCCGACCAGGAACCCCTCGGTGCCTGTCTGGTCCCGCACCAGCGCCAGGATCACCAGGGCGCAGAGCGCGAGCACCGTGATCACGGCGACGGCCCGGACCGCCTTGCCGCGCCAGAAGGCGCGCCGGGGCCGGTAGCGCCACTGGGCACGACCGGGGACGCCGGGGAAGGCCGGCTCCTCGGTTTCCCGGGCGGGAACGGGGGCGGGGGCGGGGTTCGACACGTAAGCGACCCTAACCAGACCCACCGACAGCCTGCGCGGGAGTTCTACTTCCTGTGGAAAAGCAGCCCCTGTGGAAAAGCAGCCCTGCGGAGAAGCAGTCCTGCTCCCTGTGGAGAACCAGGCCTGTGGAAAAGCGGCCCTACTTCCTGCGGAAAAGCAGGTCGTGCACGACGTGGCCCTTGTCCAAGCCCTGTCCTTCGAAGCGGGTGAGGGGGCGGAACGCGGGGCGGGGGGCGTAGCCGCCGTCGGGCTGGGTGTTCGCGAAGTCGGGATGCGCGGAGAGCACCTCCAGCATCTGCTCGGCGTACTCCTCCCAGTCCGTGGCGCAGTGCAGGACGGCCCCGGGCTTCATCCGGGTCGCGAGGAGCGTGAGGAACTCCGGCTGGATGAGGCGCCGCTTGTGGTGGCGCTTCTTGGGCCAGGGGTCCGGGAAGTAGACGCGGCACCCGTCGAGGGCGTCGGGGGCGAGCATCTCGCGCAGCAGGATGATCGCGTCACCGTTGGCGACCCGGACGTTCTCGAGCCCGTTGCGGTCGGCGAGACCGAGGAGGTTGCCCTGCCCGGGGGTGTGGACGTCCACGGCGAGGATGCCGGTGCCGGGGTCGGCGGCGGCCATCTGCGCGGTGGCCTCGCCCATTCCGAAGCCGATCTCCAGGACGACGGGAAGCCCGCCGAACATCTCCTTCAGGTCGAGGACCCGCTTGCCGTCGATGTCCAGGCCCCAGTCGGGCCAGCGCTTGAGCATCGCCTCGGCCTGCCCCGCGGTGACGCGGCTGCGCCGGGGCTGGAAGCTGCGGATACGCCGCTCGTGGTGCGATCCGGCGGGATCGGGCAGGGGCCCCTCACCGGCGGCGAACATCCGGCTGCCCCGCCGCGCGACGACGGGCTCGGCGAGGGACTGCGGAACGTTTTCACGGGACTCAGACACAATGCGGCAATTCTACGGGGCCGGGGGCTGAGGCCCTGTCCGGCGAAGAGGCATGCCCCCATGACCGGGGGCGGCTACAACATCGACAGTGCCCTTGCCGCCACCTCTCGGCCGATCGGGAGGGACGCCGTCGCGGCCGGCGAAGGCGCGTTCAGGACGTGCACCGTCCGCGAGGCCTCCTTGATCAGGAAGTCGTCGACCAGGGTGCCGTCCCGCAGTACCGCCTGTGCGCGCACGCCCGCCGCGGCACGCCGCAGGTCGCGCTCCTCCACGATCGGCAACAGTCTGCGCACCGCCTCCGTGAAGGCCCGCTTCGACAGGGAACGCCGCAGCTCACCGGCTCCGTACCGCCAGTGCTCCCGGGCGATCGCCCATGACCCCGGCCACGCCAGCGTCCCCGCGAGGTCCCCCGGCCGGACGACCGACCAGCCGTATCCCTCCCGGGCCAGGGCGGGCACCGCGTTCGGCCCGACATGCACGCCACCGTCGATGCCCCGCGTCAGGTGCACCCCGAGGAAGGGGAACGCCGGGTCGGGAACCGGATACACCAGGCCGCGGACGAGCGACGCGTCCGCCAGTTCGTAGTACTCACCGCGGAAGGGGACGATCCGCATGCCCGGGTCGTCGCCGGCGAGCCGGGCCACCCGGTCGCAGTGGAGCCCCGCGCAGTTCACCAGGACCCGGCCCCGCAGCACGGCGCCGGCCGCCGTGCGGACGGCCACACCCCACGGCCGCCGGTCGACCGCCGTGACCTCCGCGCCGTACAGGATCCGGGCCCCGGACGCCTCGGCGAGCCGCGCCGCCACCGCGCCGTAGTCACAGATCCCCGTGGTGCCGACGTGGATCGCCGCGAGGCCCCGCACTCGGGGCTCGTACTCGGTGATCTGCGCCGGCCCGAGCTCCCGCACCGGAATGCCGTTCTCCCGGCCGCGCTGCACGAGCGCGTGCAGCCGCGGCAGCTCCTCGCGGTCGGTGGCGACGATGAGCTTGCCCGTGACCTCGTACGGAAGGTCGTACTCCGCGCAGAACTTGACCATCTCGGCTGCGCCCGCGACCGCGAACCGTGCCTTCAGGGACCCCGGGCGGTAGTAGATCCCGCTGTGGATCACACCGCTGTTGCGCCCCGTCTGGTGGCGGGCCGGGCCGTGCTCCTTCTCCAGGACGGTGACCCGGGTGCCGGGCGCGGCGCGCGTCAGGGCGTACGCCGTCGCCAGGCCGACGATTCCGCCGCCGACGACGAGCACGTCGCAGTCCACGTCCCGCACGGACACCCGCACCACCTCCCACCCCGATAGTGCACTGGCCCACTGACAAAGCCGCTAAACCCGGTGGGACACGCGTCACGCCGGGCCCAGGCCGGGCTCAGGCCGGATTCACGCCGGACCCACGCCGGACTCCGCCAGGCTCACGCCGGAGCCATCAGGAGCGGCCGGGCCCGCTCCCGCAGCTCCATGACCCGGGGCTCGTCCCCGTACGGTTCGAGCCGGTGCAGCAGATCGCGTACGTACTCGGTGGTCCGGGCGGACGAGATCCGGCCCGCCACCTCCACCGCGCGCGTGCCCGCCGCGCAGGCCGCGTCCAGATTGCCCGACTCCAGCTCGGCCACCGCCGACACCACGAGCCGCAGCCCGTGCGAACGGACGTACTCCTCCGTCGGCCGGGAGAGCGCCTGCTCGGTGAAGCGGCGCACCTGGCGCGGCGCCTTCAGGTCGCGGTAGCACTCGGCGGCGTCGGCGCAGAACCGGTCGTACGAGTAGAAGCCGAGCCAGGACGGGTCGGCGTCGCCCTCCCGCGAGCGCTCAAGCCAGCCCTCGGCCGCCTTGAGCGCGGCCGCGGCCGCCGCGCCGTCGTTCGCCTTGGCGTGCGCCCGCGCCTCGACGAGCCGGAAGAAGGACATGGTGCGGGCCGTGGCGAGCCCGCGGTTGCGCTCCAGGGCGGCCTGGGCGAGGTCCACGCCCTCGTCGGCGAAGCCCCGGTAGGTGGCCTGCAGCGACATCGAGGCGAGGACATAGCCGCCGAGCGGCACGTCGGCGGCGGCGCGCGCGAGGCGCAGCGCCTGGATGTAGTAGCGCTGGGCGGCCTCCTGCTGACCGGTGTCGAAGGCCATCCAGCCGGCCAGCCGGGTCAGCTCCGCCGTGGCGCCGAACAGGGCCCGTCCGACCTCGTCGGAGTACGAGCCGAGCAGCAGCGGTGCGGCGTCGACGCGTAAGCACTCCGGGACCATGGAGGAACGCCAGTCGCCGCCCCCGTACTTCGAGTCCCAGCGGCGCGCGTCCTCCGCGGCCTCGCGGAGCTTGGCGACGTCGCTGTGGCCCACGCGCGCGTGGAGGCCGGTCTCCGGCCCGTCGGCCGGCCCCTCGGGCCCGGCGGCGGGACGGTGCGGCAGCCGCTCCACGGAGGAGTCGGCGGGTGTGATCAGCCACCGGGAGGCGGGGGTCGCGTAGGCGCTGACCGCGAAGGATCCGGCCAGCGACTGCCAGATCCCGCCACCTCCGGCCCGTCGACCGGCGAGATCCAGCCGGTACAGCTCGGTGGCCGAGCGGACCGCCTCGCCCACGTCACGGGGGAAGGCGAGCCCCACCTCGGGCGCCGGGTCGGCGTCGGCGAGGCCTATCTCGTGCAGCGGCACCGGCCGGCCGAGCTTCTGGCCGATCGCCGCCGCGATCAGATGCGGCGCGGCGCCCTGCGGCACCATGCCCTTCGACACCCACCGCGCCACCGACGTCTTGTCGTAACGGAGCGTCAGCCCCCGCTGCGCCCCGAGGTCGTTGACGCGCCGGGCGAGGCCGGCGTTGCTGATTCCCGCGAGGGCGAGAACCGTGCCGAGCTTTTCGTTCGGCCCGCGTTGCTCCCTGGACATGACGCCACCCCTCGACCACCCAGACGGCCGCCACGACGCCGGGCATAGGCGTGCGGCATTCGTAAACACAGCGTAGTTCGCCGCATCCCTACCGTTAAGGGGCGGTGTTCCCTATGGCGGGATTGTTGTGTGAATCGACGGGGGAGGGGCGGTCCGCCGGGAACGGTCGGGGACGGCGGGGCCGGGGGCGGCGCCGGGGAGCGTGCTCCGGTGGTGTGGCCGTGCGCCCGCCCGTGCGCTCTCGCCCGGCCGGAGGGGGAGCGCTTCCATGAGTGCTGCGTGGGTCGGCCCATCCGGCTGTGGACCGGTGGGCTGGGGGATACCGTCGCCCCCTCCCCGCGGGCGGCGGACGGCTCCGGGAGGCGTAGGGCGCCTCCCGGACTGCCGGCGCCCCCGAGGCCCCGAAGCCCCGTACAGAATGGCCGAATGACGACGGTGCGCAACTGGCCAATGCCAGCGGCCCATTCGCCTTTCGCGTGCCTTGCTCCCGAGCCCGTCCTGTGCGCCCTTGTCGTGGCAGCATGTTCCTCCACTGAACCGACGTGGAGGCGCCGATGCGATGGCTGGTGGGCTGGAGCAGTGTCGCCGCGAGCTTCGGTACGGCGGGAGCGGTGGGGGCCAGCGCGTCCGAGGGGCGCACGGTGCATCCCGTGGGCGCACAACTCCTGTGGGGCGACCCCGATCCGCTGTGGGCGGTCGGTGACTGGCGCCCCGACGAGATCCGCGTCGTCGGCGTTGACACGCACAGCCGCCTCGCCGTCCTGGGGTGTTGCGCCGCGAGCGACGAGGAGCTGAGGAGCGGCCTCTTCGCCGCGCGCGGTGGCGCCCTGCGCCACCTCACGGCGTGGGCGGGCAGCTACACCGTCGTCGTCCAGGTCGGCCGCCGTGTCACCGTCACCGGCGATCTGGCGGGCGCGCGGCCCGTGTTCCACACCCCATGGGCCAACGGCACCGCGTACGCGACCGCCGCGCTGCCGCTGGCCGACCTCATCGAGGCCCAGCTCGACATCGGCCATCTCGCCGCGCTGCTGGCCTGCCCCGAGACACCGGAGGCGCTGCGCGACTCCACACCGTACGAGGGCGTGAAGCGGGTGCCGCCCGGCCACGCGCTGATCCTGCGCGAGGGGTCGCGCGAGATCACCGGCTACGAACCGGTGGCCTCGCTCGCCGTCGCGGCGCCGCAGGTCGAGCCGGGGCGGGCGGTGGAGGGGGTACGGGACGCGCTGGTCGACGCCGTACGGGCCCGGCTCACCGCGCCCCGCCACGCGCCGGAGACGCCGCTGCCGGACCCCGGGCCCGTCCCCGGCATGGGGCCCGCGGAGCGGCGGGCCGCCCGGGGCGGCGGACCGGCGCCCGGCATCGGAGCGGATCTGTCCGGAGGCAGTGCTTCCGGGACGCTCGCCCTGCTGGCCGCCGGGCTCCCGGGCGTGCCGGGGACGATCCTGGGCCACGGCACGGGCGCGGGGGAGCGGCTGCTCGCCGTCACCTTCAACGATCTGGCGACCCGGGCCGGTGCCCACCGCGAGGAGGAGCTGGAGCGGGCCCGGGTGATCGCGGCGAATCCGCGGCTGCACCATGTGGTCGTCGCGGCGGGCGAGGAGGCGCTGCCGTACGCGGAGCTGGAGGGTCCGCTGACCGACGAGCCCGGCCCCTCCCTCGTCGTCGCCGGCAGGCACCGCCGACGCCTCACGGGCGGCAGCGCGGACCACTTCACGGGCCTGGGCGCCCGGCAGGTCCTGGACGCCCATCCGGCCCGGCTGGCCGACCTGTTGATGGACCGGCGGCGCCGCTCCCTTGTGCGTCCGGTGGCGGCGCTCGCGAAGGCGACGGGCACGTCGGCGGGCTCGCTCCTCGTACCGCTGACGGTGTACCGGGCGGCGCGCCGGCTGGCCCGTACCCCCTACCGCACCGGCCTCGAGGCGGCGGCGACGGGGCTCCTGGAGGCGAACCGCACGGCGGCGGGTGCGTTCGGCCCGCTGGAGGCGTCCCTCTCCGCCCTGGCCTGGTCGCGCCCCGGCCCTGCGGCGCGCTGGCTGACGGGCGAGGCCCTCGCTGAAGTATCGGTTCGCCTGAACCGGGCGGCGACGCTGCCGACGTCGGTGCAGCGACCGGGGGAGGCACGCGCGCGTGCGGCGCTCGCGCGGGCCGCGGCCGACCACCGGGTCCTGGAACAGGCGGCCGAGATCCGCGGTCAGCGGCTCCACGCCCCCTTCCTCGACAACCAGGTGGTACGGGCCTGCCGCGACCTCCCCGAGTCGCTGCGGGTCCAGCCGGGCGCCCGGGCCACCGTCCTGCGCACCGTCCTGGCCGGCGCGGGCATCCACGACCTGCCGCCCGGCTGGGGCGCCCCGAACCCGGCGGTCCCGGCCGCCGCCGCGCGCACCGGCCTGCGCGCGGCGCTCCCGGACCTGCTGGCCCTCTTCGACGCCCCCCTCCTGGCGGACGCGGGCCTGATCGAGGCCCGCGTGGTCCGCAAGGCCCTGCGCGCGGCCGCCGACGGCGAACCGGTCCCGCTGGACGGCCTCGCCGACCTCGTCTCCACCGAACTCTGGCTCCGCCGCCTCCTGTCCCGCCGCGGCACCTGCTGGACGGGCACGGCGGCACCACGGCAGCGGGCGGTTCCGGGGCCCCTGATCCCGGCGTCCCGCCGGTCACTGCCGGCGTGAGGGCCGGCCGGGGCGGCGAAACGTGACAGCACGCTCGTTCGAGTGAACGTCTTCCGAATCCCTCTGAGGCGGCGGACCTAGGCTGGGAGCGTCGCACCGAGCGAAGGAGGTCCGTCATGGCGATGCCGCTGCCGGTCCCGGGAGATGAGTCTCCCGACGACGTCGAGCCCGACCATGAGGGCGCGAGCGTCGAGCAGACCTTCCAGCTGTTCAGTGCGGTGGCTCCCGAGGGCTGGCGCGTGGAGCTGATCGAAGGGGAGATCTACGTGGTGCCACCGGCCAATGGGCAGCATGAGGAGATCGTGTCGGAACTCAGTGGACAGTTCCGGGACCATGACAAGGCCACCGGCCGCTACACCGGTATCGGCCTGTACCTGCCGGGCGCCTCGGACACGGGCTACACCATTCCCGACCTGGTCATCGCACCCAAGGGCAGCTTCGACGACCAGCAGGAGTGGCACTCCCCCGCTCCCGTCCTCCTCGTGGCCGAGGTCACGTCCGCCTCCACCGCCGACCGTGACCGGGTCCAGAAGATCCGCGGCTACGCCCGCGCCGGAATCCCCCTCTACCTCCTGATCGACCGCGCGAGCGGCGAGGCCGTCGTCCACTCGGAGGTCCAGGGCGACGAATACGCGCACACCGCCATCCACAAGCTGGGGACGAGGGTTCGACTCCCGTATCCCCTCGACTTCGAGCTCGACACCTCCGAATTCTGAGCGGGTAAACCCCCAGGCGCCGACCGCACCCGCCAGGGACAATGACCCGGTGCGGTACCTCATCCTCGGCTCCACCCAGGCCCTCGACCCCCACGGCACCCCCCTCCCCCTCGGCGGAGTGCGGCTGCGCGCGCTTCTCGCCGCGCTCGCTCTGCGCGCCGGACGGCCCGCCTCCGTCACCGAACTCGTCGATGACATCTACGGGGACGAACCTCCGCACGATGCCCCCGCCGCCCTCCAGGCCCTCGTCGGACGCCTCCGTCGCGCGATCGGGCGGGACGCCGTCGCGTCGGCGCCCGGCGTCGGCTACCGGCTCGTCGCCCGCCCCGACGACATCGACCTGTACGTCTTCGAACGGCGGGACCGAGAGGCCGCCGCCCGCCTCGACGCCGGTGATCCCGACGCCGCGGCCGAACTCCTGCGCGGCGCCCTCGCCCTCTTCCGCGGCCCCGCGCTCGCCGATCTGCCCGAGCACGCGCGCGTGCGCCCCGAAGCACAGCGGCTCGCCGCCCTGCGCCGGCGCGTCGAGGCCGACCTCAGGCGCGGCGCCCTGGACGGACTCGTACCGGAGCTGTCCGCGCTCACCACAGCCCACCCGTACGACGAAGGCTTCCGCGCCCAACTCGTCCGCGCCCTGCGCGACGAGGGCCGGCAGGCCGACGCCCTCGCCGCCTTCGAGGACGCCCGCCGCGCCCTCGCCGACGGCCTCGGCGCCGACCCGGGTCCCGAACTGCTCGCCCTCCACCGGGAACTGCTCCAGGCGCCCCCGGAACCCCGGGACCCGGGCAACATCCGGCCCCGGCTCACTTCCTTCGTCGGCCGCGAACCCGAACTGGCCGCCATCCGCGCCGACCTCACCCGCTCGCGCCTCGTCACCCTCACCGGCCCCGGCGGCTCCGGCAAGACCCGCCTGGCGGAGGAGGCCGCCCTCGCGGCCACGCGGACCGGTGGCAACGGCGGATCCGGCACCGGCGGCTCGGGCGCGTGGTTCGCGGCGGAGGCCGCCCCCGCCGCCACCCGCACCGGCGGCACCAGCGACATCGCCCGCACCGCCCGCACCGCCGCCACCCGCACCGGCGATACCGGCGGCTTCGGCAGTACCGGCGGAACCCCCGCCTCCGGCGCATGGCTCGCGGAGCTCGCCCCGCTCGACGACCCCGACGCCGTACCCGGCGCGGTCCTCTCCGCCCTCGGCCTCCGCGAGACCAACCTGATCACCCGCGACGGCCAGCCCCTCCAGGACGACCCCACCGCCCGTCTCGTCGAGCACCTCGCCCACCGCCCCCTCCTCCTCGTCCTCGACAACTGCGAGCACGTCATCGACGCGGCCGCCGCACTCGCCGAAACCCTGCTCACCCACTGCCCCCGGCTGCGCATCCTCGCCACCAGCCGCGAACCCCTCGGAGTCCCCGGCGAGACCGTCCGGCCCGTCGAACCCCTGCCACCGCACCCGGCCCACCTCCTCTTCGCCGAACGCGCCCGCGCCGTACGCCCGGACTTCCGGCCCGACGCCGACCTGGACGCCGTCGACGAGATCTGCCGCCGCCTGGACGGCCTCCCTCTCGCCATCGAACTGGCCGCCGCCCGCCTGCGGCTGCTCACCCCGCGCCAGATCGCCGACCGGCTCGACGACCGATTCGCTCTCCTCACCTCCGGCAGCCGGACCGTCCTGCCCCGCCAGCAGACCCTCCGCGCCGTCGTCGACTGGTCCTGGGACCTCCTCGAACCCGACGAGCGCACGCTGCTCCGCCAGGTGTCCGTCTTCGCCGGCGGCTGGGACCTCCCCGCCGCCGAGGCCCTCGGAGCCGCCCACGCGGCCGACGCCCTCGGCGCGCTGGTCGACAAGTCCCTGGTCGTCGCCGCCCCCACCGACGACGGCGAGATGCGCTACCGCCTCCTGGAGACCATCCACGAGTACGCGAGCGAGCGCGCCGCCGAGACCCCGGGCCTGCTCGCCGCCGCCGAGGCCGCTCACACCGCCCACTACACCGCGCTCGTCGAGGAGGCCGAACCCCGGCTGCGCTCCGGCGAGCAGCTCCCCTGGATCCGGCGGATCGAGACCGACCTCGACAACATCCGCGCCGCCCTCCACCGCACGGTCCTCACCGCCGCCGACGAGCCGTCCGCCCACCGCCTGGTCCTCGCCATGGGCTGGTTCTGGTGGCTGCGCAACTACCGCCCCGAGGGCCTGGCCTGGGCCGAGCGCGCGCTCCGGCTCGGCACCGACCCGGACGATCCCGCCGACCCGCGCCACTGGCCCCGCATGCGGCTGCACATGCTGCGCTTCTTCCTCGCCGTGGAGAGCCATACGGTCGGCGAATTCAGCGACGACCCCGAACTCGCCGCCCTCGTCCGGCGGGTGCGCGCCGCCTTCGCCGACCATCCCGGCCCCGAGTCGGCCCGGTTCCCCGGTCTGCTCTGGCCGTTCACGGCCTATCTCACCGAGAAGCCGGACGTCGTCCGCGCGATGCTGGACGCCTCCGTCGCGCACTGCCGCCGCCACGGCGGCGAGTGGGAGATCGGTGTCAGCCTGATGTTCCGTACGCACATGGCGGTCGACATGCCCGGCGGCATGACCGGCATCGACGAGGACCTGGCCGAGCTGCGCGCCCTCTCCCGCCGGGTCGGCGACCGCTGGATGCGGGCACAGGTCGCGAGCGCCGCGGCGGAGGCGAACATGCTGCGCGGCCGGCACGCGGAGGCCGGCGAGGCGTACGAGGAGGCGCTGCAGCTCGCCCGTGAGGTCGGCGCCCACGCCGAGGCGCCCTTCCTGATCGCGCGCCTCGCCGAGATCGCGTTCCGCGCGGGCGACATGGAGGCCGCCGAGAAGGGCCTGGACGAGGCGTGCCATGAGGCCGAGCGCTCCCACGTCAACGACGCCCGGACGTACATCGGGACCATGCGCGCCTTGATCGCCCTGCACCGAGGTGATGTCCCGGGCGCTCGCGCCCGGTTGGACGAGGCGCGCCGGGCGGTGACGACGGGCGCCCCGCCGCCCCATTTCGCGGTGGTACTGAGCGGGCTCGACGCCCGGATCCGGGCGGACGAGGGCGGCGGCACCGAGGCCGTCGCGGACGCGGTGGCGGCGCTGCGCACGGCACGGGAGGCGCAGTGCGCCGACTTCGTCATCGCCGCCCTGGCGGAGTGCGTGGCGATCACGCTCTCCCGCTGCGGCGCACCGGCCCTCGCCGTCCGGGCCCTGGCGGCGGCCGACACCTGGCGGGGCGCGCTGGTCCGCTCCGTCCCGGAGGCTCGGGAGGCCGAGGCGCTCACGGCTCGCGCGCGGGAGGCCCTGGGCGAGGACGGTTACGCCGAGGCGTACGCCTCCGGCGCCGCGCTCGACGTCGAGGCCGTCCTGACGCAGGTGGAGGCGTACGTGGCGGGCTCGGCTCCTTCCCGTACACCTACGTGACCGGTGTGCTGGCGGCTCCGGCCCAGCGCGCGAGCCTCACACGCAGGCGATCCGGGGGCGGGCCTCACGTGCAGGTGATCTGGGACTGGGCCCAGTCCGCGACCGCGACCCGGCCGAACGGCGTGTGCGGTTCGACCACAAGGCGGAGCGTCTCGTGTCCGGCGATCCCGACGTGCACCGGTACCGGTGGATCGCCCGGTTCGATCACGGGGGACCGCCACAGCCGTCCGCCGTCCCCGTAGACGGAGAAGCGGACGCCGCCGACACCGAGGGGCGCGCTCATGTCGTCGATGCCCACGAGCGCGTCGTAGCTGGTGCACCGCCGGTTGAGGTCGATGGTGAGGGAGGACGGCGCCTGCACCGTCACGCCGTGTCCGTACCGCTTGCCGCCCATCGACATTCCGTCGCGCTGCCACATCGGGCTGCTCTCCTCCAGCCGCACCTCGGGCTTGGTGCCGTCGCCGGCGATGCCGTAGTCGAGCCGGCTGACCCGGTAGACGGCCGGAGGCGCGGGCGTCGGCTTGGGCGCGGTCCTCGACGGGCTGGGCTTCGGCGAGGGCGTCGTCGCCTTCGGAGCCGGCTCGGGCCGGGGCTTCACCGTCCGGCTCGGCGTCGGACGCGGGGGCGGGGCGGGCTCGGCCGTGGGGACGGGAGGCGGCGTGGGCCTCGGCTTCGGCGGAGGGGTCGGTTCCGGCGGTACGACGGGGGCGACGGCGGGCGGGGACGGTTCGGGTTTCGCGACCGGCTGGGGGTCGCCGGACAGCGCCCACACCAGGCCGGCGGCCGCGGCGACGGCCACCGCGGCCGCGAGCCCGGCCTTCGCGGGTGCGCCGAGTCCCTCGGCGACGGCGGCGGACGACGCCCCTGCAGTGCCCGTCGAACCGGCTCCCGTGGCGGCGGCGGCCGCTCCGGCTCCGGCGGCCCCGGCCGCTCCGCCGGCCACCACGCCCGCGGCCTTGAGCGAGTACCCGGCGGCGAACCAGCCGATGACGGCGATCGGAAGCAGCGCGGGGATACCGGCGTTGACGTGCGCCAGCTCACCGGCCGCGAGCCGGCACTTGGCGCACTCGTCCAGGTGCTTGCGCAGCCCCCGCTCGGCCCGCATCCGCAGCCCGCCGCGCGCATAGGCGCCGAGCCGGTCGGCGTAGCGGGCGCAGTCCCCGCCGGAGGTGAGGGACTGGCTGACATGGGCCTGGAGGTAGGCCTGCTTCAGGCCCTCGCGGGCACGGCTGGCCAGGACGGCGGTGGCGTTGGCGGTCAGCCCGAAGAGCGGCGCGACCTCGCTCGGGGACTCCTCCTCGACGGTGGTGTGCCAGAGCACGGCCTGCCAGCGTTCGGGCAGCGAACGGAACGCCTGCATGGCCAGGGACTGCTCGGCCTCGTGCATGGCCCGGACGTCGGCGCCGAGATCGAGCGTGTCCTGGTCGGAGACCTCGGCGCCGCGTGCGGCCTGCGACGCGAACACGGCGAAGTCCTCGACCAGGTGCTCGCGCCTCTGCGTCCTCGTCCAGTTCGCGGCCACCCGTCGGACCGTGGTCAGCAGATAGGCGCGTACGGCCTGCTGCGGCCCGGCCCCGCGGCGTACCGCCTGGAGCGTGCGGGCGAACACCTCCGCCGTCAGGTCGTCGGCGGTGTGCGCGTCCCGGCAGCACGTCCTGGCGTAGCGCCGCACGGCTTCGGAGTGCCGGCGGAACAGCTCTTCGTACGCGCTGTCATCGCCGTCCCGCATCCACTGGATCAGGTCGCCGTCGGACGGCGGGAGTTCGACCGGCGGCGGCAGTACGCCGTCGTCCGCGCCGTCCTCGTCCGCACGGTCCGCTTCGGCCCCGCCAGCCCCGCGCTCGCGCTGTTGCGGCACACCCGGCTCGGCGCCCACAGGCGTCTGACCGGCCGGACCGGGAGACGTGAGCGACGAGCCACCCGGTCCGCCCTGGCTCGGCACCTGCCAGGAGGGTGGGCTGCCGTACCCCGGGCCGCCGTATTCCGGGCCGCTGTTTCCCTGGCCGCCGTATCCGGAGCCGACGGCTCCCGGAGCGTCGCCGGTCTCCGTGGCGCCGCCTTCACCCAGCGGCTCGTCCCGTCCGTCACCCCGTCCGTCACCGCTCATCGCGGAAGCCCCCGTACGCACGCCCAGACCCGAACACCGGGCAAGCGTGCCACAGCGCGGAGGCGCCCTGAACCGACGCGTCCACTTACCACTCGTCCGGGGAGACTTCCTGTATCCGGGCGTAACCGCTCACTCGTTCGTGCCATGCTCGACGGTTCCGGAACCGTCGAACAGGCGGGCGTGAGCGGCCGTCACCCCAGGGGCGCCCCGGGCGGCCCAGGGCCTGCCCGGCCCTGACCCGCCGCCACCCTCCCTACCGCGACCGCAGGCCCTCCAGCAGGATGTCCAGGAGCCGGGTCGAGGCCGCCGCCTGCTGCGCCGCGTCCGGCAGAGCGGGCGCCGCCGTGGCTATGACGAGCAGGACGTCCGCCACGGTGACGTCCGCCCGCAGCTCACCGGCTTCCCGTGCCCGGTCCACCAGGCGCCCGACGACCTCAAGGAGTTCCGCCGCACCGGGGTTGTCCTGCTCGTCCATCGGCACTACGCGCGCGACCACCCGGGCCGCCGTCCGCTCCGCGAAGCCCCGCTGGTGCGGTACCCGCGCCTCGTCGTCCGACGACCGGTCCACCGACGTCGGCGCCGACGGCAGCGCGTCGACGGCCGCTCCCTCGTCCACGCCCACCCGCAGCACCTGCGGAGGCAACAGCCGCCCCGCTCCCGAGGCCACCGAGGTCCGCAGGAACCGGGAGAGCGCCGACCACGGCTCGTCCTCCTGCCCCAGGGCCGTCCGCGCCTGCTCGGTCAGCCGGGCGGTCTCCTCCTCGGCTATGCGGCGCACCAGCACGTCCTTGCTCGGGAAGCGGCGGTAGACCGTACCCACCCCGACCCGGGCGCGACGCGCCACGTCCTCCATCGGCGCTCCGTAGCCGAGCTCCCCGAACACCTCGCGCGCGGCGCGCAGGACGTGTTCCAGATTGCGCTGCGCGTCCACGCGCAGCGGAGCGGCCCGGCCGATCACCGACGATCCCGTCGACGCGCTCGTACGCCCGTCGCTCCGGCCGTCCGCCGCCGCCGTGGCAACGGCGTGGCCGTACGAATCCTGCATGTGCATAAGCGTTCCCCCGCTCATGATGTCTCCCCCCGGAGACTCCCCGCCCTGACACGGGAATCGGACGCCTCCGCACTCGGTCTACGCGCGGCGGTCCGATGCCCGACGACATACGAACATAGTTGAGTCCGGGTCAATTCAGAAGGGGGAGTTCCGCACGGTGCGCCCCCCGATCGGAGCAAGGACCGGAACTCTCCCGATTCCGACCCCGGACCCGACCCCCCGCGCCCGCCCTGACCTGGGTGCTTTCCGTTGTACCCACCCCGCGCGCCACCCCGCGCCCCCGCACTTCCGCGGTCACACAATTTGCCGGGCCTGTGGACAAACCCCGGACGGCGTTGCGTCATGGGACAGTGACCGAACCTGTGCGCATTCTCGTTGTCGGCGGTGGCTACGTCGGGATGTACACCGCGCTGCGCCTGCAGCGGCAGCTCAAGGCCGAGCTCAGAAGCGGTGCCGTCGAGATCGTCGTGGTCACACCCGATCCGTACATGACGTACCAGCCGTTCCTGCCCGAGGCGGCGGCCGGCTCGATCTCCCCGCGCCACGTGGTCGTCCCGCTGCGCCGCGTCCTCGACAGGTGCCGGATCCTCATCGGCGAGGTCCACGCCGTCGACCACGCCAAGCGGACGGCGACGCTCTCCACCCTCGCCACCGAGGAGGAGGGCACCGGCAACATCCAGCTCACGTACGACGAACTCGTCATCGCGCCCGGCTCGATCTCCCGCACCCTGCCCGTCCCCGGCCTCGCCGAGTACGCCATCGGCTTCAAGACCGTCGAGGAGGCCATCGGGCTGCGCAACCACGTCATCGAGCAGATGGACATCGCCTCCTCCACCCGCGACCCCGGCCTGCGCGACGCCGCACTCACCTTCGTCTTCGTCGGGGGCGGCTACGCGGGCGTGGAGGCCCTCGCCGAGCTGGAGGACATGGCCCGCTACACCGCGCGGTACTACCACAACATCAAGCCCGAGGACCTGAAATGGGTCCTCGTCGAGGCGACCCACCGGATCCTGCCCGAAGTCGGCGAGGAGATGGGGAAGTACGCGGTCCGCGAGCTGCGCGCCCGCAACATCGACGTACGGCTCGACACCCGGCTCGAGTCCTGCGAGGACCGCGTGGCCGTCCTCAGCGACGGCAGCCGCATCCCCACCCGTACCGTCGTGTGGACGGCCGGTGTCAAACCGGCGCCGGTCCTCGCCGCCACCGACCTGCCCCTCAACGGACGCGGCCGGCTCAAGTGCACGGCGAGGCTGACCGTCGACGGCGTCGAGCACGCCTGGGCGGCCGGTGACGCCGCCGCCGTGCCCGACATCACCGCGGACGAGCCCGGCCGGGAATGCGCCCCCAACGCCCAGCACGCCGTGCGCCAGACCAAGGTCCTCGCCGAGAACATCACCGCCTCCCTGCGCGGACAGCCGCTCAAGGAGTACGCCCACAAGTACGCGGGCTCCGTCGCCTCCCTCGGCCTCCACAAGGGCGTCGCGCACGTCTACGGCCGTAAACTCAAGGGCTATCCCGCCTGGTTCATGCACCGGGCGTACCACCTCAGCCGCGTCCCCACCTTCAACCGCAAGGCCCGCGTCCTGGCCGAGTGGACCCTGTCCGGCCTGTTCAAACGCGAGATCGTCTCGCTCGGCTCGCTGGAACACCCCCGCGCCGAGTTCGAACTCGCCGCCGCACCCCCGCCCCCCAAGGAAGGCCCCGAACCGGGCTGACACCGATGTCAGTGCGCTCGGTCACACTGGACGTGTGACCATAGGTGGGCTCACACCTGCACAGAGTGACTCAGCACGGCCGACGACACCACGAGGCATACAGATCCGTGAACTTCACCCGTTGGAGCGCCCGGCTCCCCGGCACGCAGCGCCGCATGGCCGCGCGGGGGACCGAGGGCTCCGTGCCCGCGGCCCGCGGTGAGTACGGGCCGCAGCTGGAGCACCTCCCCGACGAGTCCGACGGCGTCCCCGCCCTGGAGGACTTCTCCGTACGGGAGGTGATCGGCCGGCTCCCCGGCCTGGTCGCGCTCGCGCACGGCCCCGAGCACCGCATCGCGTACGTCAACGACGCCTACGCCGCCGCCTTCGGCCCCCGTCCCGCCGGGGCCACGGTCGCCGACGCCTGCCCCGAGGCGCACGAACTCGGGCTGCTGCCGCTGATGGACCAGGTCCTGCGCAGCGGCAAGCCCCGTACGGTCAAGTCCCGCAAGACCAAGGACGGTGGCTCGTACACGGTCACCTGCCTGCCCGTAGGGTCCTCGCGCCTCGAAGGCGGCGGCGTCCTCGTGCACGCGGCCGACGTCACCGACCACGCCGAGGCCGCCGAGCGGCTGCGCGCCAGCGAGCGCCGGCACCGCGAAACCGCCGTCACCCTCCAGCGCTCGCTGCTCCCGCAGGAGCTGGAGCAGCCCGACGACCTGCGGATCGCGGCCACGTACCAGCCCGGCGGCACCGACGCGGCCGTCGGCGGCGACTGGTACGACGTCATCACCCTCGGCGCCGGCAGGACCGCCCTCGTCATCGGCGACGTGATGGGACGCGGGGTGCGCGCCGCCGCCGTCATGGGCCAGCTCCGCACGGCCGTACGCGCCTACGCCCGCCTCGACCTGCCCCCGCACGAAGTGCTCCAGCTCCTCGACGGCCTCGCCGCCGAGATCGACGCCAGCCAGATCGCCACCTGCGTCTACGCCGTCCACGACCCCAACGAGGGCCGGCTCGTCTACGCCTCCGCCGGTCACCTCCCGATTCTCGTCAGGGACGAGGACGGCTCGGTGCGCCGCGCCGAGGACCCCACCGGGCCCCCGCTCGGCACCGGCGGCTGGCTGCACACCTCGGGCACGATCGCCCTGCCCCCCGGCTCCACGGCCGTCCTCTACACCGATGGGCTGGTCGAACGCCGCCGCGAGGACATCGACGAGGGCGTCGCCGCCCTGGAGCGCGCCCTGTCCGGCGCCACCGGCACCCCGCAGGTGGTCTGCGACCGGCTGCTGCGCTCGCTCGGCGTCACCGCCGACCACGACGACGACGTGGCGGTGCTGGTCGTCCAGCATCCCGCCCGCAAGGGAGCCGACGCCGAGCTCTTCCACAACGCCGCCCTGGAGCTCCTGGGCGGTGTGGAGGCCGCGCCACGCGCGCGTGCCTTCGCGTCGGGGGTTCTCGCCAGCTGGCGCTTCCCGGTCGAACTGCGCGATCTCGGTGTGCTCGCCACCAGCGAGCTGGTCGCGAACTCCCTCAAGCACGGCACCCCGCCCATGCGCCTCAGGCTCCGCCGCACCGACCGCCGGCTCATCATCGAGGTCACCGACGGCGACGACCATCTGCCGCGCCGCCGCAGGGCGGAGTCGGAGGACGAGGCGGGCCGCGGGATCTCGATCATCGCCACGATCGCCTCGTCCTGGGGAAGCCGCCGTACGCCAGGGGGCGGCAAGGCGGTCTGGTGCGAGTTCGCCCTGCCGGACTGAGCCGGCCCGGCAGGGCGGATACGGCCCTGCCCGGCGGGTCGGGGCTCAGGCGGTGGCGGTCTGCTTCTCCGGCTGGTGCCGCGCGACGATCCGTGAGGTCGTGGCCGCGAGCGACGGCTGGTTCTGCACCGGAGTGAGCTGCTTGCCGAGGCGCACCGCCAGGAACGTGATCCCGAGCGAGAAGAGCACGAAGGTCACGATGTACGGCCCGTGCAGCGCGGCCCCCATGGGCCCGCCCACGGCCGGACCGACCGCCAGCGCCAGCTGCTTGACCAGAGCGAACGCCGAGTTGTACTGCCCGACCATCGACTCCGGCGCCAGGTCGGCCACCAGGGGCGCCACGGTCGGCGACAGCATCGCCTCCCCGAGCCCGAAGAGGGCGTACGTGGAGATGAACGCCGCGGTCGCCATGGTCCGGCTGCCGTGCCCGAGGCCGGCGTACCCGGCGATGAGCCACGCCACGGCCCAGATCAGACCGACGGCCGCGATCACCCGGGTCCGCCTGCGGTGCTCGACGAACCTCAGCACCACGAACTGGGCGAGGACGATGACCGCCGTGTTGGCGGCGAGCGCCATCCCGAGCGTCGACGGCTCGATGCCGGCCGCCTCGGTCCCGTACGCCGCGAGGCCCGACTCGAACTGCCCGTAGCAGGCGAAGAACAGCACGAAGCCCAGGACGCACAGCCGCACCATGGCCTTGTGCCCCAGCAGCGCCCGCACACCCCCGCCCTTGGAGGGGGCCGGCCGGTCGGTCTGGAGGGCGGGGGAGCCCGGCATCCGCACGGTCAGCACGATTCCCGCGAGGACGAGGAACATCACCGCCTCGATCGAGAAGAGAAGAAGGAAGCTGCCGGGCCGGCTCTCGTCGACGAGCTGCCCGCCTATCAGACCACCGACGCCGAGTCCGAGGTTCTGCAGAAAGAACTGCGTGGCGAAGGACCGGGTCCGGCCGGCCGGCTCCGAGCACCAGACGATCATCGTCGCCAGCGCCGGCTGCATCACGGCCGTACCGGCACCCAGCAGCGCCGCCGACCCCACGACCGCGGCCACGCTCCCCGACAGCCCCATGCCGAGGGAGCCGAGAGAGGCCAGCACGGCGGCGACCAGCAGGACGGGGACGGGACCGCGCCGGTCGATGGCGCGCCCGCTGAAGGGAAGGACGACAAGTGCGGCCATGGCGAAGACGGCGAGCACGATGCCCGCCGTGGTCGCGCCCAGATCCCGCACCTGAGCGACGTACACATAGAGGTACGGAACGGTGAAGCCGAGCCCGAACGCGCTCAGCGCGCTGCCTGCCTGGATTCGGCGCATCGCTGCACCCATCGCCTTGGTCACACTCACCCACTTCGGTCGCGAGTTCAGCTCTGTACGCCTGAACCCTGAAGACTTCAATACTAAAGTTCGATACTTAACTGTACACATCGAAGGACTTCAACGCCAACGTCGACCGTGGGATACTCCCCGCATGTCCGACACCCCCGAGCAGTCCGGCCCGCAGCCCCTGCAGGAGCCGAGCCTCGACGAGCAGATCGCCGCCTACCAGCGCGAGTACCGCGACCTCGACCCCCAGGTCGAGAAGGTCGTCTCCGCCCTGGGCCGGCTGAACCGCCGGATGAACGTCGCGTACGGCCGCCAGGTCGCCGACCTCGGCATCAGCAACGCCGAGTGGGAGGTCCTCAAGACCCTCGTCCTCTCCGGCGCCCCCTACCGCCTGGGCCCCGGAGAGCTGGCCAAGCGCCTCGGTCTCACGCCGGCCGCGATGACCCACCGCATCGACCGCATGGCGGGCGAGGGCCTGGTCACGCGCGACCGCGACGAGAACAACCGCGTCCGGGTGATCGTGGAGCTCACGGACGAGGGCCGTTCGAAGTGGCTCGAGGCGATGCGGATGGCGACGGACTTCGAGGAGGAGCTGCTCCAGGACCTGTCGAGCGAGGAGCGCGGCCTCCTCGGCGAGATGCTGATCCGCCTGCTCAGGCGGGTCGAGCACACCCAGCCGGACGCGGGCGGCAGGCTGACCGACCTCGACTGAGGAGGCCGTCCGTGGCACGCCTGGGGCGGGGTTGACACGCCCCGGCCGTATCCGTAGTGTTCTCCGAGTTGTCACGGGGCCGGAACGGTTCTGCGACAGCCACTCCCGCCGCTCATGCGGCTCCTCAACTCAGCACGATCTCCCGACCGGGACGAATTTCGGCATGCCGGAATTCATTTCGAAAGACTCGATTATGAGTCGCAAGGGGAATCCGCTAGAGTTTGAGCGTCGGAACGGCCCAACAGCCGGGAAGACAAACCCCGCTGACTGGGAATCAGGCCCGAAAGGATCTGATAGAGTCGGAACCGCCGGAAAGGGAAACGCGAAAGCGAAGAACGGACCGGCAGCCCGCTCCAGCGGGTGGCGGAAACGGAAAACGGATCTGCTAAGCTGGAAACACGAAAGACCGAAGGGAAAAGCCCGGAGGAAAGCCCGAGAGGGTGAGTACGAAGGAAGCGTCCGTTCCTTGAGAACTCAACAGCGTGCCAAA